>NZ_SUND01000005.1 GCF_005280205.1 Bacillus yapensis
GGACAAAATAGTCTCCACGAGCAAAATGTCTTGACTGGTCAAAAACACCCATAAAGTAATCATTGGGAAATCCAACTGGACTACCATATCCCCAATTATAATGGACATCTTGATCGGCCTTAGTTATCGAAGGAATTTTTCGGTAATTGAGTTTTATGTGAGCATCACCTATACCCTCAAAGTATTCAACCTTAATTGTGTGTTGTCCGCCCTCTAAAGAAACTTTTCCACTCTTAGGTAGACCGTTTGATCCTACCCAAGAATCGATTACAAGCTCGTCATCTACCCATACGCGAATTCCGTCATCTGAATTTACCTCAAATATATAAAGCCCGGCTTCAAGGTTTTCTTTTTTAGTAAACCTTGCTGAGAATTGATCAGATGGAATAGAAGAATGAGGAGATCCACTTTTCCAGTCTAGGTTTAAATTTGAAAATTTAGTAGTAGAATTTTCCCCTCCAACAATAAATGGATTACCACTTAACGATATGTTTGGGTAATATTCCCCAACCCATGAATTTTCAACCTCTCCTTCAAAAGGGAGAATAGAAAAGTCAATCTTTCCAAGCTCTGCAGCATCATAATATTCTACGTCTATCCAGTGAATATCCTTTTCAACTGCATTCACCCCACTTCGGTCTCCTATTTGAATTTTGGTAGCATCCTCTCGTAAAGGACTATTTGTCCATCGGTCAAGCACTAGCTTTCCGTCTAAGTATACTCTTACTCCGTCATCCGCCTTTGTTCGTAGAATATACTCACCTGCTGGAATTCGTGTTGCTGTTGTATATCGCGCAGAAAAATTATCCTTCTTATAGCCTGGTACTGGTCCGTTGGCTCCAAAGTCCTCTTGTAAATTCTTCTGAGTACCGTCCGGTGAGATTACTTTTGCAGCTGTTGGGTAACCAGCTAAATTATTATTTTCATAATAATAAGCTAGCCAGGAATCAAAAGGTACAATATCTGAAAAAATTGCAGCATCTCCAACTTTTTCATAATACTCAGTTTCAATTGTATGCTGACCCTCTTTATCATTTAGCCATATGGCCCTTGCTTTCGTTCCCCAATAATTTTCATTCCATCGGTCTATGATCTTGTTACCGTTAATCGACACTTTAACTTTATCATCTGCAAATGTTTGAATAAAGTAATCTCCCTTAGAGTAAAATCCTGATTGATTAAATATTGCTCCAAAATTATCATTTGGAATACCCTTTTCTGGGCTTCCAGCTCCCCAGTTATAATGGACATTACTACCATGAGTTGGAGTAAATACAGGATAAGATTCATTTGCTGATGCGACCCCACTACTTAATAGACCTATCAACACTGTACATCCTATACTCCTTATTAAGTTTTGGTACAACTTCCCAATCAACCCCATTCCATTTATAAAATAGTATTCTAGAAGGATATTAATCTACTATCCAGTAACCATAATAACATAAAATCCGACATTTTCTTCACCATCTTTTGCCCAATTGGTTATAATTTTTCTATAATATCCATTTTTTAACAAAAACAACCAGAATCAAACCTCCTCTAAAACAAAAAGCTGATGAAATTTTACAACAAGTAAAATTTCACCAACTTTGATTATTTTTATCAATAAAAGGGCACCATCTGATAAAACTGTTCGATCAAGAAGCGATATTTATCGATGATACAAAGATTGAAGCGAGTATACGTTTGTCTAGAAGAAATCAATTCATAAATATCATAAGAGTTTAATTGAAAAGTCAAACGAGCTATACAACGAGCTACTTTAGAATGAAATCATGCCTAAAATTGAACTTGAAAACAATGAACAACTAACATTGAAAGAGATCACTCAATTGGTTCAATAAATAGACGAGGTAGCAACTGAGTACGTTAAACAAATTGAAGCATCTTCAGACGAAGAACGAAAAGTCTTAAGAAGTGAATACAAATACCCGAAACAAGTCCGCAAACAGTTGATTGACTTTTCATTACGAAAAGAGAAATAAGAAAAAGACTTTGAAATCTTTGGCACTCGAAATAGGTATTCTAAAACGGAATGATGCGACATTTATGCGAATGAAAGATGATTATATGAAAAACGAACAATTGAAAGCCGGTTACAATTTACAAAAGCAAAAGAAGGCAACAACCGAAAACTAATAGTGAATGAAAAAATGGGAACAGTATAAAGAAAAAGAAGCTTTCCGATGAGAGCATAAGTGCCATCTATAGAAAACTCAAAATCGATGTGGAACTAGCTTTTGAATTCTCGAAGGCTAATTTTTGTTTCATTCGATTCTCTGTACGAAAAAAAAATCGAAGGCAGAAAACGAAATGGACCTCGCGTTAACGGCAGGCAGTGAATTTAAGAAATTCCACTGCCACAACTAAGGTAATAGAGTAATTTATACATAAAAATAAATTTGAATTATTCAATTGTATAAAGATTACTTTCAGCTAATATGTCATCGTTTACGTCCGTAACTTTAACAACAATTTCTACAACACCATTTTCTCCAGGATCAACAACTACAATCTCTTCTTCATTCCCATACTGTCTATCAATTTTTTTACCGTTAACGAAAACATTACTGTATGGAGTAAAATTTTCCCCTTTTATTATCAATAAACTTGTACCTTCTCTCTTTTCTTTAATGACATTCGTTACTTTAGGATCTTTATAACCTAACCGATAATTCTTACTTACATTAATACTGTTTTTATCTTTAATTAAATGCATCTTTCCAAAAAGGATATCATATTGCAATAATTTCATATCATTTAGAGTATTTTGTTTAATATGTTCTTCCTCCCAAAAATCCTGCCTTGGTATATTAGTTAACGCATTTTTTTTATATTGATTTATGAGATAGTCTGTAAGTGCATTACCGTTTAAGTTTGCTCGATCTAACACTAATGGCGCTAACATGGAGGAACTAATATTTAGCTCCTCAATATTTTCAGTGAAATTATCCCAGATTATAAAAGGTGTAGAATACATCTTTTTATATTCTTCATATGTTCTATCTCCACCGTAATAATCTGCTTCTCGAAACACCTGATAATCGTCGCCCAATAATGGGAGATGATCACCGAAATACACTAATATGGTATCCTTTTTTCTTGTTTCAAGTTCCCTAATTAATCTATTTAACTCACTATCAATTTCAAGCAAGTTATTTGAATAATTCACAAGTAAGTTTTCGGATTCGATTGTAAAATCCTGCTCACCATTTAAATCAACTTCTATTGATGAATTTTCTGGTTTCTCTTCTGAATTATATGGTCCATGGTTTTGAGTAGTTATAGCAAAAATAAAATTTGAATCACTTTCCGAATCTAGTTTCTGTAAAATTTCATCCACTATCGTTTTATCCTTCATAAATATCGGTCCATAGGTGGGATTCCCCATAAATTCTAAAGGAATAAATTGGTCAAAACCTAAATATTTCAATACGTTCGTTCTTTGGTAAAACCAATTATGATAGGAATGAATAGCTGTTGTTTCATACCCATAACTTCTTAAAATATTCGGTAATGCTGGTAATGGTTTTTTAACATAAGTAAGATAGGGAATAACCCCCGGGGGTAAGAATTGTGTCGACATCCCTGTTAAGGCTTCAAACTCAGTATTAACTGTAGAACCTCCAAATACAGGCACACTGACATACCCTGATGTATGTTCTTTTGCTATCTCATGAAAAAAAGGCAGAGGATCTTGACTAAAATTGACATTTCTAAAAAGTGTAGGGTCCCAGAAAGCTTCAGACATTATCATGATTATGTCAGGCTTAGTTGAACTTATATATTTTTGAGGTTGGTTATTTTTAATAATTTCATTTATTTTTTCTTTTGAATAAACATTAGGTTCTTCAATTATTAGCCAATTCAAATTCAAAACAAATCCAGCAAGTACCCCATCTTGTCCATATGTCGCCTTTTGATCCCACGCTACATTTACTATCCTTAACTCCTTTTTTAAAAATGAATCAATATTTCTGCTTTCTACAAAAAATAGAGTAAAGCATAATAAGAGAGAAACAGATGAAATAGAAATTTGTATTTTTGATAATTTTTTTTGATTCGGAATTACATACACAGAAAATGAAATTAGTAATACAAGTAAGATTAATATTATTACCAGCCAGATCAATGTAGCACTTGAAAAGAAACCAATCATATTTTTTGCCTCAGAAGCTAAGAACAAATCACTTGGCATTATTGGTTCTCCTCTGATTTCTTGTTTTACCTTACTTCCATATGCAAGAACTAACAAAGGAATAGTGGTTATTGCAGATAGTAATAGTACCATCCTATTTTTGAAAGCCCTTATTCCACTAAATAATAAAAAGAGAAGGAGACAGTTATAGGCAAAGGGTCTAGTTAACTCATTAATATAATATATCAATTCATTAAAACCTCCTCTATAGAGGTATTCAATTATTAGGACAGTTATTACTGCTTGTATAAATGCACCTATATAAGTTACAAATAATCCAGTTCTTTTTTGCGCCATATTACGGATCCTTTCTAATAAAATTAGCACCACTATACCACAGAAAAGTAATTCAAGAAAGTCTAGCAAGTACTACAAGCATTTTCAAAGGAACCAACAACAAAAAATCACACTCAAAGCTAGAGTGTGATTTTTCCACTAATAATATTTAAATTGTTCCGTTACTTCAGCTTCTATGCCAAAGTGATAAAAAATAGTTTTTTTCAATTCTCTTTGAGGCATTACCATCACAGTATGGGTTAGTTGCCTTCGACATTTATAATTACTCTATTTGTTATTTGATAATTACTTTCTTCCTCAGTTCCGCCAATACCAACGTTCAACTTGAATTCCTTCTGAACTTTCAGTTGTATCTCTTAATACAATTACTGGCACAATAAGTATTACCAGAACCCATTAGCTTTATTCAAAGTTACCCTCCCTCAGGTAACTCCGCTTTTCTATTGACTTTTTAAGTAATCAATACCTTTACCATATATGAAATTCATACACCGTTCTACTTGAGATTGATTTATTTTCACAGAAAAAGGGCAGGAATTTCATTGTCTCACTTTTGTTAAGTCACATTTTCAAAAATAGAATCTATAGTCTTTTGAAATATTCATCTATCCCATCTGCAATTGCTCTAGCTAATTTATCTTGGTAAGAACCATTCAGCAAATTTTGACGTTCATTGTTATTACTTAAAAATCCGAGCTCTAATAAGGTAGCGGGCATAGTCACTTCACGAATAACCGAAAAAGCTGCGCCATCTGTTCCACGATTATTTGCCCCAGTATAACTTACCATATTGTTCTGAATTAAGTTTGTCAGTGTAACACTCTTTGTAATTCTGTCAATATTATTATGCAAACTTTGATTAATCTTTGAAGGGTACCCCGGATTATATTCATAATAATACGATTCAATACCATTCGCACTCGTCGATGTAGCATTGTTATGGTGGATACTTACAAATATTTCCGGACCTAAAGCATTCGCCATAACTGAACGATCTAATAATGTAACGTAAGTATTATTGGTTCGTGACATCATTACTTCGTAACCACGACTTATTAATAGTGATTCCACCTTCTTAGCGACAGCTAAATTTAAATCTGCTTCACGAACAGACCCATAAATAGCACCAGAATCAGATCCACCATGCCCAGGATCTAAAAATACTGTTCTAGACTGCCTAAATGTTACATTTATTCCAGGCAACGTTGTAACACGGCCATTTTTTGCTATGCCCCTAATGGCTATTGTGTGAGGGCCATTGCTAAATCGTGATGTGTCAAGAGTATATTGATAACCAGAATTTCCAATGTTAAAATCCGGATAAGCCTTGAGGACATCTAGTCTATTTGACCCATAAACCGCTTGCCCAACTACCATACCATCGACTAAAACTTCTATCTTATCTACTCCATATATATCTAAAAACCAACCTGATATTTGATAATTTCCTTTTAGGACATTTCCAGGATACAGATTATCAATAAATCCTTTTACATTTTCAACAGTCACAGTTTTTGGTGACAGTGTTGTAACCTGTCCATTCTTTCCAGTTTCTTTAATGGCAATCGTATGTTGACCATCACTCAATTTAGTTGTATCTAAAAAGTAGTGAAAGCCAGCTTTATCGTTATTGAAATCTGGAAACATTTTTTCCACATCTTGCCTAGTATCTCCGTAGATTGCATCTCCTACTACATTTCCGTCCACTAACACTTCTATTTTCTCTACACCATTTATATCCAAAAACCAACCTGATACATTTTTGATACCAGCTAATACTACATTAGAGCTTGGATTATCTACATATCCTTTAACATTTTCAAACATCACATTCCCATCGCCTAATGTTGTTACTTGACCATTTTTACCTATTCCCCTAATTGTAACTCGATGTTGACCATTGCTAAATTGAGCTGTATCTAAAAGGTAGTGATAACCAGAATTAACATTATTAAAATCAGGGAAGTTTCTCCCCACATCCAATCTTTCATCTCCATAGGTTGCATCACCTACTACATTTCCGTCCACAGATACCTCTATTTTTTCTACACCAGTTGTGTTCAAATACCAACCTGATACACTCTTTTGGCCGGTTAAAATTGCATTAGAAGTAGGATAATCAACATAGCCTTTAACATTCTCAAACTTTACATTACCATCACCTAATGTTGTTACTTGACCATTTTTACCTATTCCCCTTATTGTTATCTTATGTTCACCATCCCCATATTTAGTCGTATCAAGACTAAAATGATAGCCAGACTTTGCATTTTTGAATTCTGGATAAGCCTTTTGGACATCCGGCCTATCATGACCAAGGATTGCTTGTCCGGCCAGCTTACCATCTACTAAAACTTCAATTTTGTCTGTCCCACTTCTATCTAAAAACCATCCACTCACATTTTTAGTTCCTGTTAGTACAACACCTTCATTGGGATAGTCAACATATCCTCTAGGATTCTCATTAGCAATAATGACTTTCAAAACAGGTAGTGTCGTAAATAGACCATTTGCCGAAGTTTCCCTGATTTGAAGAGAATGTTCACCATTTCTAAATATTGTTGTATCAAGCAAATAGGTATATCCAGACTTTGCATTATCAAACTCAGGATAAGCTCTTTGGACATCCAATCTATCGATTCCATATGTTGCATCTCCAACTAGCCTACCATCTACTAACACCTCTATTTTTTCAGTACCACTTCTATTAAGGAACCATCCACTCACGTTTTTCATACCGTTAATCACTGTTCCAGAAGTAAGACTGTCAATATAGCCTCTAGGTTCTTCATTTGCAATTGTGACAGTAAAAGGAGGCAATATCATAACACGTCCGTTTACTGCAGTTTCCCTGATTGTAATAGAATGTTGACCATTGCTAAATTTAGTTGTATCAAGTTTGTAATGTAACCCCCCGTTTCTATTATTGAATTCTGGGTATGCATTATGTACATCAAGTCTTGTATTTCCATATGTTGCCTGTCCCACAACATTCCCGTCCACTAACACCTCTATTTTATCTACTCCATTTTTATCTAAAAACCATCCACTCAAATTTTGAGTTCCTTTTATAACTGCTCCTGATACTGGGTTATCAACATAGCTTCTAGTAGTATCATTTATTACCCTGACTGTAATAGGAGAAAACGTGGTCACTTGGCCGTTATTCCCTTTAACCTTGAAAGCGATAGTATACTGACCGTCATTAAATCGGGTAGTGTCTAACACAAAATGAAATCCTGCATTCCCATTATTAAATTCCGGATATGTATTTTGAACATCAGATCTTGCATCACCATATGTTGCCTGTCCCACAACATTCCCGTTTACCAACACATCAATACTTGCTACTCCACTTTCATTTAAAAACCATCCTGTAATAGTTTGTGTACCTTTTAGATTTGCATCAGAGATTGGACTATCCAAATAACCAAATGTCCTCTCATTTTTTTGCGCAGATACCGAATGTTGGACTACACTGTTTACCATAACAAAAGCCAACACTAATAATACTGTTAAAATATTTCTCTTCAAGCTCATTTCTTCTATCCTTTCTAGATGTCAGATTTTTATTATATAATAGTAATCTACTATGTGAGATACTATGAATTACTCTGTTACGATAAAATACTTTGTCAAATACCCTGCCCAAACCTCATGGCCTTTTTCGATTTGAAGGTCTGACCATGCCTCCCAATGATCTTTAGGAACGTTATCCCAGTGGTTGGATCTTCTGGTTTGGAACTTGGGCCAGTTATCACAAAATTAACAGGCTCCCCATCTTGAACGGCTGATACAAGCTTTGATTGTATTTCCTTTGGCAATATTTTAAATATGCCTCTACTTTCTTTTTATCTTTTTGATTCTCTTTCACTGTTGTTCTTATTTTGACTTTATCTGTCTATTCGGCTTTTGGAATATTGGCGGTTGCCTAAAGTTTGTTGTTCAAATGAAACTTATCTATTACAACAGCACCATTGGAAAGTAATATCACTGCCATTACAAATAGTTTTTCATTATATAGCCCAAAACAAAATACGACTAATTTACTAAATTATACAATATAAAATAGTATTTTTTTAGCTTTTTTATGAAATTTATGTAATATATCCTCGGAAATTGTTGATGTTGCAAAAAAGAAAACTGGTAAAATATTACTTATACCAGCTTTTGTCGCGTTATTTCATTATCTTTTCGAATACTGCTTTTACCCTAGTTACCACATCATGACTCCCGTTCTTTACATCCATAGCCATTAAGAGAGGTGGATGCTCCGTATTGACTGCCTCGAACCATCCTGTGCCATTTTTCTATACATCCTAATACTTAATCTCCCGTTCCGCCGCAATGTTGAAACTCACCTTTGACAACTAACTCGAAAACCTTTTCCATGGTCAGTTTAAAAAATTCTATTTGCTCACTAATTTCTAATGCTTGAGTTGATTCTATTAAATCACTCACTGCAAAAAGAAGGATTTCTTCACTAGTAGATCCTGTTGACCTTGATTAATAACTTTCAAACTATCGACATTATCCCCCTTTAAAATATATCAAGTTGTTAGGAGTCATTCGACACCAAATATCATATTTTGCTAGCTATATGACAAAAATAAACTATACCTGAGATTTCTTGTATTAAACTTCAATTTTATTTGGTATTCTAATAATTAGGAGTATTGATCATTTGATTTTTTGGAGGTTAGTATTGATGAGATCAGATAAGAAAATTAAAACTAGCAGAAAGTGGCTCCGTATTACTGGGATAATTGCTTTAGTACTCCTAATCGGGGTCGTAGTATATTTGTTTTCTATTTATAAATCACTAACCAACGCCGTTGACACCATGCACCAACCTATTTCACGAGAAATCTCAGAAAAACGGACAGATAAAGTAAACTTTGAAAAACAAGTTCCTTTCTCAGTTCTTTTATTAGGAGTGGACGAAAGAGAAGGTGATAAGGGCCGCTCTGATACGATTATTGTTCTAACAGTAAATCCGGATCTAAAGTCAGTAAAAATGTTAAGTATTCCTCGTGATACTAGAACAGAGATTGTCGGTCGTGGAACCCAAGATAAAATTAATCACGCTTACGCATTTGGAAATGAAGAAATGGCAATGGCTACTGTCGAAAATTTTTTGGATATTCCGATAGACTATTTCATTAAAGTGAACATGGAAAGTTTCCAGGATATAGTTAATGCCGTTGGCGGTATTACTGTGAATAATTCTAGGAGTTTCGTACAGGGTGGTCACCAATTTAATGAGGGTCAACTTAGTCTTAATGGACAAGAAGCTCTATCTTATGTAAGGATGCGCAAAGAGGATCCAAATGGTGATTTCGGACGCCAGGACAGACAACGCCAAGTAATTCAAGGGGTTATTAACAAGGGAGCAAATTTTAGCTCTTTAACTCGATTTGACGATATTTTTGGTGCATTAGGGAAGAATGTCCGAACCAATATGTCCTTTGATGAGATGATGGATATTCAAAAAAATTATAAAGATGCTCGTCACAATATTGAACAACTTCAGCTTAAAGGTAAAGGCGAGCTAATCAACGGTATTTACTATCAAATCGTCTTTGATGAAGAAAAACAACCTATTGTATCAGAATTAAAAGAACATTTAGAGATAAAATGAGCTATTGGAGTTTAAAATTTCACTAGCTTTTTTCTTAGACTATAATCCAACAAACTATTCTGATGTTGTCCATTTCATTCATCAGGTCATACCCTCCAAATGGTAAGTATGTCTCGTTTCACCTTCATTTTTAATAGCTTCGAATATATTAATAATGTAATCTTTTCCGTATTTGTAATCAAATCTACCATAAGTGGCTGCCAGTACTTTTAGAGTTTCTCGTATACTTTACTCTACTTTTTCTATATATTCTTCTTATTTGCTTCTTTATAATAGGTTTCTTCCTCAAATCTCCTTGATAGATAGCCGTTACTTATTCCTGTATCATACCATTTATCCTTCGTTGCCCTTAAATTGAAAAAGTGGGAAACCTCAACAAAAATAGCAAGAAGTATAAAGTAAGAGAGAGAGAATCCTCCTTTTTTATCCATTAAAAAATAACCAAAATACCCAAAAACTAGCGCAAATGAAAAAGCTGATATTAAAAAATCGTTCATAACTGGCATTTTGAAACAGCCTCATCTTTATTAAGTAAACATGAGTATTATCTGCAGTGTTTCTTTAAGTGAAATAGCAGCAAGATACAAAATAAGTGCCAAAAGAAAAATCAAACTAACAAAAATAGCAAGGCTTTTAGCCATAATTTCCTCCTAAGTTATGACCTGTACAAAGAAAATTATCTAATTTAGTTGTAAAATTCCTCTAATAATTTTGTAATTTTTACATTAAACTTATCGTGTGAAAGGTTGGAATTACTGTCCTGCAAAATACAACAACTGATATTCTTAAGAATAGAGTAAAAATCGGTATTATACCTTTCAACAAAACCGATGTTCTAATGGGATATGATTATTTTGTAATGACTTCAAAAAGGGTGTTGAGGAGAAGCAAGCTGAGATATTTATTACTTAGCCCTCTGATTCTGAGTCTCAGGAGGGTAGTACAAACAAACACCGAAAAGAAACATTTCATTGTAAAAATTGTTTCTTTTCTAGCAAATTTTTTTGAAAAAGAGGAATAATACAAGCTCCAGACTTTAATTTAAGAGTTTGGATTTTTCAAGAAGTTATACACTCTTACAAAAAGGGATAGGAATCCTCTATTAAAATGCACCTAGACCTTTTCTACTATTTTTCAACACTAATAAATCGGAATACAGATTTCTGTGATAAAATAATTGAAGAATACTAGAAATATTTAGTAGAGGAGGTCAAATTATGAAGAAAAAGGTCGCTATTCTTTCAACAGTTGCATTACTTTCTACTTCATTCGCTACTTCAGCATTTGCCAGTACATATAAAGTCGAAAAGGGAGATACTTTATTACATATTGCAAAAAAGTATCAAACTAGCGTTACAGAACTTAAAAATTTGAATGACCTAAGTTCGGACTTGATTTTTGTGAATCAAGTATTAAAAGTTTTCAATGATACAGACCTTGTAAAAACATCACCTCAGACAACTCCAGTAAATAATCCTGTAGTTAATGTCTCAAGCTATACGGTGGTAAAAGGTGACACTCTTAGTAAAATTGCCAAGCAACATAATATCTCTTTGAAAAATTTAATGGAGTGGAATAATCTCGATCACCATATTATTTATCCAGGTCAAAATCTTAACGTTTCAAATATTCAATCTCCTACACCTACACAACCTGTAACAAAGCCTGAAAAAAACAAACAAACGGAAAATGTCTCACAAACATCTACTTTGATCTACGTAGTACAAAAAGGAGACACACTTAGCCATATTAGTAAGAGATACGGTACAAGCGTTAAGCAATTAAAGGAACTAAATAATCTGAGTTCTGATTTGATTTTTATTGGACAATCTTTAAAGGCTACTACTACGAACACTACTATCAAAGAGGAAACAAAAGTAGTGCCAAAAGAGGAAGTAACGAATACTACGCCTACATCAGTCATAAATCAGAGTTTGGTAGACGCATCTAAAAAGCTATTAGGCATTCCTTACTTATGGGCGGGTAGCACTGTAAAAGGCTTTGACTGTAGTGGATTTATTTATTATGTCTACAATCAAGTTGGTACAAAAATCAGCCGCCTTTCGACAGATGGCTATTATAGCCGCTCTTATTATGTAGATGATCCACAAGTCGGAGACCTCGTATTTTTTGAAAATACTTATAGACAAGGAATCTCTCATATGGGAATCTATCTAGGAAACAATCAATTTATGCATGCTAGTTCTTCAAAAGGTGTTACAATTTCTAGCTTAAATGAGGCTTATTATAAGGAAAGATTTGATGGGTTTAAGAGATTTTATTAAGAGGCGCCAGTTGGTGCCTTTTTTCTTTTATAAAAAACGAGTCCTCCAGACATCAGAGAACTCGCCTTACCTTCATTAATTTTCTAAAATCGCCTTTACCTTCTGTACAGCCTCTTTCGATCCACCGCTGTTTTCAACACCCTCTACCATTAAAGCTATTAACAGTTCAGGATTTTCAGTATTGTAAGCCACAAACCAACCATTTTCTTTCCCTTTTTCTCCTTGAGACTCCTTTAACTCTGCTGTACCAGTTTTTCCTGCCATCGGATATCCTTCGATTCTTCCAGAATAGGCAGTTCCTTCTGGATCTTGCACAACCTTTGTCAGGGCGGCATTTAATTTTTCAATCTGTTCTACCGCTACGATATTCTCTTTCCAAATCTGACCCTTCTTTTCTTCTTCAAACAGCACTGGTTTAATCAAATTCCCTTGATTTATTAGTGGGGTATAAGCACTTGCCAGATGAATCACGCTCATCTCTACCTGTCCTTGACCATACCCTGAGTCAGCGAGCGTGACTTCTTTGTCCATTCTACCCGCATTCGAAGTTTCAATTGGGTACGAATATGGAAATTCCTCATCGAAGCCAAACTTCTTTAACCCTTCGATGAAATTCTCTTTGCCGATTTTTAATGCAGCTTGTGCAAAGTAGATGTTATCCGAATATAAAAGTGCGTTCTCTAAATTAACTGGACCTATTGGATCTTTGACCCGAGTTACCTGATAACTCCCCCAAGATGAATCCTTTTGCCACTTTAATCCCTCTACTGTCATCGTTTCATCCCAGTCAATTGCACCACTTTCTAAGCCTATCGATGCTGTGATTGGCTTCATAACAGAACCTGGTGCATAAGTCGATTTAAATCGATTAAGCAGCGGATTTCTTTCGTCTTCTTCTAACTGCTTCCACTGAGCATCAGTCGCACCTAATACCAAAATATTCGGATTGAAACTAGGGCTGCTAACAAGTGCTAATGTCTCACCTGTAAGAGGATGGAGTGCCGCAGCCATTCCCGGTTCCCCTTTAAATTCAGCATAGGTTGTAGCTTGTAATGTTCCATCAATGGTTATCTGAACATTTTCTCCGTCCTTGACCTCTTTTGTCGCAAGAATCTCTTCAGATCCATCTTCTTTCTTTATGTAGATAGTGACACCATTTTCCCCCTTTAAGCGTTTTTCTAATATCTGCTCTAATCCCCTTTTTCCAATAACATCTGTACTGCTATATCCTGGATTCTTTTCTAACTCCTCCGCTGTTATCGGACCCACATAGCCAATTAAGTGCCCCGTTGATTCTCCAAACGGATACACTCTTGCTTCAGCATTTTGCTTCAATACGGACGGAATAGCAAAAAGCTTTTCCAAAAGCTCCGTTTCATCTGGCGAAACCTTTTTAATTGGAACAAAATAATCTGGTTTCACCCAAGAAGCATTAAGGGCATTCTCAATTTGTTCTTGGCTTATTCCTAACAGCTCAGATACCTGTCCGATAACTTCTGCTTCCTGACCTTCCATATTTTTAGGTACAATTCCTATTTCAAAGACTGTTCCTGTTGTTGCCAGGGTCCCACCATTTCGATCGAGGATGTCTCCCCTTTTTGCAGACTCAGTTTTTATGCCGATTTTGTCTCCGTCCTGTAACTGCGAAAAAATAAAGGTTGTGTCCCAGTTCACGTACCAGTTCGTATCATCATCACGTACTTCCTTTGTAAGAGTTGCTTTATTCTCGAATGAAATTTTCCCAGCTAGACTATCCAACTCTACTTTGAACGGAAAGCTAATTTTTTCTTCTTTTGTATCCGTTTCTTCTTCAGGTGGTGTAAATTGAACTTGCAAATTAGCAATCTCCAAATCTCCATATATCTTAGAATAGCGTTCATTGAAATCCTCTTTTGAAATCTTCTCTTTCGTTTCCGCTGATAAAAGCGCATACATTTTGTCGAAATGTTGTTCATTCCAAAGCTTTATATACTCTGAAAATCGCTCCTCCGGTTTCGACTCCTTATTACATCCAGCAATGACGATCGAAAGAAAAAGAACCAAAGCTGCTATTAAAACTTTTTTCATATATTTTCCAACCTCCCTATGGATTAGTTTAGCATGAATATTTTTCTAAAAAAAGAAATTAATATTAGTAGAATACTAAAAAGCACCCTACGGGAGATAGGTGCACTTATTAAAGCAGTATTAGTTAACCCTATTGATTTGATACCAGCACTGACTTTCATTTAAATATCTTTCCATCTGTATGCACTTGCCAACCCTTCTGTAAATGTCACGACGTTGAGCATCAAACTTCCGTTTCTTTTATTCCGACAGGGGGACACGCCCATTATTTTCCAAATTAACCAAGTTCAAGATTCCATTTGAATTCGATGCGAAATGGATGTATTCATCCGTTTTCAATTTCGAGGTTAATAAAAGACGACTCTATTTACATCGGCTCTTTCTTTCATTCTATTTGCTTTTCCCCTCTAAACTTAGTAATTTGGAAGGTCTCATCATAATCATAACCGTGTAAAATAATATCTAAATCATGAAAATAACGATGTAGCTTTCTCATTGCTTCCCGGTCATCGGACTTCACGACCGTTTCCGCTAAACCTTGAATGGTTGTAAAATCAGCCTTCAGTTCCTCATTTTTTACTTCTTTAATATGAGTAATAGTTTCGATAATAGACTCAGCCTTCTTTTTTTGTTCTTCGTAATCTGCTGTGTCGATTCTGCCCCATGTTAATGTTTCATCATAGAAAGAGTGAACTTCACTTATGAAATCATGTCCTTTTTCTCCATTGTCTAATACAAGGATCTCTTCAGAAACAGGCGTGTTGATAACCTCTTTTGAAAATTCTTCTTTCTGTTGTGTTGCAGAAGAGCCTGTATTCGCTGCAACTGCGTCTGTTTGATTTGAAATTTGAAGGATGCTCCAACCTAGCAACACGCTACCACCAAAGAGAATGAGTATCCCCGGTATAATCAGTAACCACTTCTTCCAACCCATCTTGTATCCCCCTTTGAACACCAACATTGTAACAGAGTATATCAGTAGAAAATTGTAGAAAAATGGAAATGAAATTTCAAAAGTAAACCGTGTCATTTAAGCGACACGGTTATCATCTCGTTAGGAAACCTCTTCCTAAATAGCGGAAGATTTCTTTTTTGCCCATATCTTTAAAGTCCTTTTTCTTCATTTTCGCAATATCGATCGGTGTAAAGAACGCTGTTTTGTTTTTAAGATTACCTGGTTCATAGACAACTAGCTCATCTAGTTCAGCTTTGCTTGTGATTTCGTGGATTCCATTAATTTCGATGCCGGTTTTGGCTTTGCGCTTTTCAATGGTTCCGTCATCTTTTAGAACATAGATATTACCGACATGGATCGTCTCATCAGGTAAAGTAAGTGCATCCTCAACTTCTAATGTAGTAATTTTGAGATTCACATGGGTGCCGGAGAGAATCGGGGTTTCTTCGGCTACTTCAGACTGCTCATCTGAATCTACCTCTCCTGATTCAACTTCCTCTTCCCCCATTTCCACCACAAATTGATACTCACTTTTCGTACCAACCTGCGGTTCTTGCTCCGGATTGACCCCAATTTTTGCAATCGTTCCTTCCATTTTTCCAAATGAACCATAAACGACTGCCGACATGCCTTCTTTAATTTCCAGCATGTCATCTTCATCAAGTAAACCAACTACTTGCTGGTCATTGGACGTTATCGTGACAACTGGGTTTTGTAGATCATGAGAAATACTTTTTACAACACCTGCAATTGGGCTATCTACCGTTAGGCTACTTAGACCGTCATCTGAAATTGAAACCAAATCCTCATATTTGTCGATTTCCGCTTCTATTCGACTTAATTGCAGCTCTTTTTCGTAGATTTCTGCATCAATCGAAGCGATCATAGCCTCATTTGAAGGGCTTTCTTCATCCTCGCTTGTCGCTAAGTCAAGGACAATGTCCTCCAAATTATCAATGTTATCTTCGAGGGCATCTTCCTCGCTTTCCAGCCTCGTGATTTCCGCTTCTAATTGGTCGATCGTTTCTTCCAAATTTTTTGGTGAATATTCGAAAAGGGCTGTACCAATTTGTACTTCGTCCCCTTCCTTCACGAGGAATTGCTCGAAATCTCCTGCTCCATTTTGAAAATAGACGAACTCTTCCTCAATTGGGGCGACAACGCCAGGCTTCTCCTTTGATAAAATGAGATTCTGCTCTTTGATCTTGCGCCACTCATCTATGTATGCTGCCCGCGCGATTTCACTGTCCTTTTTAGAAATGAGATAAAAATTCACAGCAACAAAGAGTACAATTACTGTAACAACCGTCCATTTTTTCCAGTTCACACTTGCTGCCCCCTTTAGAAAAGAACCTCAAATTTAATGAATGAAAATAGTGCTGTAAAAATCCAAATGAGTAGATTGATAGATAGGATTAGTAATAGTAAAATTCTTTTACTTTTTTCTGTGACAACTTTTAAATAAGTGAATTGGATGAGGATCGCCAAAATCGAAAACAGAGAGATTTCCCCAAATAAATTTTGTATTAGCTCGTGTTCGGATAGATGTTGGCCGATTACCCCTAGAGAAAATGGAGAGGAAGCGTAGTCCAATCCAAGGAATAACTGCATGGGTATCGCAATTATTTTTTCAAAAAGAAAGATGGTGACGACATACAACTGAATTACGACTAATTTTCGATATTCGACATCTGTGAAAATCCAAAAAATAAGCGCTGGTAAAAAAATCAGGATGGCGGTGACGAGCACGTATTGGAGTACCTGCCCTAACGCGAATAATCCTTTGAGTGATTCGAATTCTGATGTGCTAGATTGATAGATTAGCTTGGACATTTGTTCATTGCCGATACCAAAATAAGCCGAGATACTTGAGAGTATGAGGGCAATGACAAGCAGGATGGTGGTTCGTTTCCAAATGCCATTATAGCTTTCTGCTTTGCGTAGTTGATGTGCGGTTACATAAGGAGTGGTGAGGCCTTTCCATAGTCGAATCTGAAAGAACATGTAGAAACCTCCAACGATTTGTCATAATCTGTTATTTTCATTTTACAACAATTTTTGGAAGTAGGCACGTATTAGTCAGAATATTGTTGAAAGTGGTGAAATGGTACTAGGTGATGAGGGACGAGAGGAAGGGTGAGGGGGCTTTGTGATATGCACATTGATTCTCGGGATATGAGCGTTCACCTTGTAATGATGTGCGATTACTTCTAGAAGGCCTTCATGGGGACTACTTTTGTTGGGGTTCTCTAAAGGATGGATTCATGAGCCTTTCATGTGGACTACTTTTGTTGGGGTTCAGCAAAAGATGGTTTCATGAGCCTTTCATGCGGACTACTTTTGTTGAGTTTCAATAAAAGATGGCTTCAATGAATAGGCCATCTTCATGAGTTCAGTCCGCAATACACTATCCAAAATCCTAGTTCATTCCGTTCTTCTCACAATTTTCCTCCAAATAGGCGGGAAAATCAGAAAAACCGCCTAGATAATCTCTAGACGGCTCAAAATGAATGAGCAACCATTCATTTTCTCTTATATTTACTTTGCTACGTCAACTGTAGTTTGACGACCCTTTTTGAAAGAAACAACTACAAACGCCAATATGAGGAAAGCTAGAAGTACACCGAACAAAATACCTGTGTTCCCCCATGCCGAACCTGCGTTATCTAGTGAGATAATTGCTTTGAATCCAGCATTGGTATACGTCAATGGTAGGAAATTACTTAGTGAACGTAAACCTTCTGGTAGCATTTCGATTGGTAAGTTGGAACCTGTTGTTGACAACTGAAGAACGATGAAGATAAACGCTATGAAACGACCAATATTTCCTGCAGCCGCTACTAAGAAGAAAATAATTGTTAAGAAGGTTAAGCTGACAAAACACGCAAACAATATGAATGCGAAGCTATTTCCAACTTCAAGATTTAAGACCAATAATACAAAAAGTGATACAACAACTGCCTGAATAATTGCTAATACTGCTAGGTTTAGGAACTTTCCAATAAACCATGAAATTCCGGAAGTCACTTCTGATGGTTTACGGAAATCGACCACGAAGGACATAAGTAAGATTCCAACAAATAACCCTAAAGATAAAATATATGGTGCTGTTGAATCACGGTAGTATTGGTATCCATTCACTTTTTCTGGTGCAAGTTCTACAGGTGATGAGAACATGGAAATGTTTTTATCGGTCACGTCAAGCGCACTTGCTTCCTCAGCACCGCTCTTCAGACCTGTTGCGAGCTCCTCGCTACCCGCATTCAATTGGACCAGTCCTTCATCTACTTGTGTAACTCCATCTGTTAATGAGCCCCAACCTGTTTGTACGGTAGAAGTTCCATCACTTACCTGCTTCATACCTGAGTTAAGTTGTGTGGCCCCAGCTGATAGTTGTCTCCAGCCTTGATTAACTGTCTGATTTCCAGCAGATATTTGAGTAGCCCCTTGATTTAATTTGGATACATTTGTGATGAGTGAATTCCAACCTGTATTAATTTCATCTGCTCCTGCTGCTAACCCTGTTGTACCTGCTTTTATTTCTGTTACTTTACTATTAGCGAGTTTTGCTCCATCGACCAATTGACCGATACCCGCAACAAGGGAATCATCTCCTGATGAGAGGCCTGAAAAGTCTCCAACCACAGACTTGACTTCCGTCAAGACTTCACCTGCAGAATTTTTAATTTCTGCATGTTCATCAACCACCGTCTGACTTAAAGAGAGAAGGTTTTTCGCCTCGTCGCTATCTACTATTCCATCTCCTAGATCGGCTATTAGTTGCTTGTTCAATTCGGTAGCATTTGTTGAGGCAGTTTTTGTATTCAAGCCAACTGTATTAGTAACTAATTTCTCCAACTTCGGTTTAAAATCCGTCAGTTTCTCCCCTAATATCTTCTGTGTCCCTTCAAGACCTGCGACCAATGGACCCATAGCCTCTGATTGAAAACTTGTCACACCAGCATCCAGTTTTTTTGCACCCACTTCTAAACCATTTACACCTGGAGCCTTTTCCTTCAGCGTCTGCAAAAGTAATCCTGTTCCTCCATTCAAATCCTTCGCTCCACCAGCAAGCTTCGAAATATCGCCCTGCTCAGATGTAAGCGTTCTCATTAATTCGAGCGTTCCAGCCTCTAATTGCTTTGCACCGTCGGCTAGCTTGTCAATGTCTCCAGACTTTTCTGTTAAGGCGGTTAACAATTGACCTGTTCCATCCTTGAGCTCAGAAGAACCCGTATAAATTTGTTCTGATCCATCCGCGGCTGATTGAACTCCATCAGACAGTCCACCAAGTTGAGTGAATAAATTCCTCACGTACGTTTCCGTGATTTTGTTACCCAATTGCTCGCGTATTCTTTCAGTAGCACTATTTGTTACCTGAGCAGCCATGAAGTTAAGCCCCTCATTTTGAATATAGCGAAGCTCCAGCTGCTGTGGTTCAGATTCTAACACCGTCGTGACATTTTTTGAAAAATCTTCTGGAATCTCGATAACCATATAGTAGTCTAGATCTTCGAGTCCTTTTTCTGCTTCTTCCTCACTGACAAATTTCCAGCCTAAATCCCTACCTTTTTTGAAGTCCTCAATTAAGTCCCTTCCCACATTGATTTCTTCATCTCCCGACATGGCTCCTACATCCTGGTTGACAACAGCTACCGGTAGGTTGGATAGGTTGTCATAAGGGCTCCATGTTGCTGATAACAGCACAGCTGCGTACACAATTGGAATTAGTAACACTGCGATGATTGAAATGAGCACCCCTTTGTTTTTCGTAAGCTTTGCCATCTCAGCCTTAAACCATTTTAAAGCCTCCATCTGTTTTCCCCCTTAGGTTCATCTTTCATTCTATATAAAGATGGAGTTAGGCTAAGTAAAAAACGTTTTGTTGTGCATTTCCATGCGCCTTATTCAATTGTTGGCACAACGCCAATTGTCTTTTTCCTTATCCACCTCCATTCGCATTATTCTAATATTCTAAATTTTTTATCAAAAATCCTTCTTTTTTGTAAAAAAAGCACCCCGGGATAAAATCCCGGGGTGTAGAAATGGAGATTGGTTTTGTTCATTTGAAGAAATTGAACAATGGGCGCAATCCAAATATAGAGATATTCGAATGCGTTTCGTTAGTACTATTAAATCATATATTTCCGATACATGATTTCGCCGAAATCAGCCATTTTCTCTACCTTTTCCATATAATTCTCCGTTTTTCACACATTCTTGTTTCAGAATATAAATATAGGAATATTTTCACCGAAATAAGTTCCATTAATTGTCTATTATACCAAAGTTATGTAAGTCTATTTCACCAGTTACAAAATGCAAAATTTCAAAAGGAAGCTTCCCCTCTCCCTCATCCCATACAAAATTTGTTATAATAGAGAAATACGTTATTTTACGATTCGGGGTGTCGAACATGTCATCGATTCCAGATAAATATAGAGATCTGCTGCAAGGTGCAGCAGAAGAATTACGAACACTGCTATGGTCCGAGCAAGAAGAGGACGCCAAGCTCGTCCAAAAAGGGCTCATGCTCTACCGACAGGGTCTTGTAAACAAGGTCCGATTAGAAGAGGACCAAGTCACGGCCACTGTACAGGATGTTACCCCAGTACAAGTCGAGTTAAACCTAAACTTTTTCCAAACAAGTACTTGTACCTGTCCATCTGAAGGAATTTGTCGGCATCAATTGGCTGCCTTTTTCTATGCCTACGGAAAAATTGCCAGTGTGATGGAGTGGGTTGAGAACTGGCGCCAGCCGATTCACGATCGAAAAAATGCCAAGGACTTCGGTTTGCAGCGCGCTAAGGATTTGCTCAAGGCGTCAGGCGTAATGAAGCCAGATTACGATGCATGGGTAGAAAGCTTTCAGGTAAGCTTCGATTCGATGATTCGCAGCCATAAAAATTTGAAGCCCTACCTTCTTTCAGAACTATTTCAAGTATATTCACGAAAAATAAAGGCGAGTGCTCCCGTCGAACAGGAATGGAGACAACTCTATTACCTGATTGCGACCGTTCATTCTTTTCACAATTTACTTAAGCTCAGTACAGATCAGGGCTTTAAAGAAGAAGAGATTTCTCGTTATTATCGAGATCTTTTTTATGATGCGATGGACGACGTCGAAAATCTTGTCGAGAAACTAAATGTTCATGCCCTCCCTTTCGCTTTTGATGAATTTATCAAGAAGCTGAAAGATGACTCAACTAGACTCATTTCAGAGGAATATATCCTCGATTTCGAGCCGACCTATTTGTATATGATTCTTTGGACAAAGCTTTTCAAAAAGCGAGTGTGGCATGAAGAGGAATTAACGCGGATCCTGCAAACAGAGCAACAGACACTTCCGATGATCATTGCGACGACCCATCAGCATGTCATGTTAAAAGAGGATGAAAAAGCGCTCCGCATTTTACATATATTAGACGAACACGCCACGCCATTTATGCTGTTTTGGCTCGAAAAAATGACTGCAGGTAAAGAGTGGCGCCGAATGGGACCTTATGTCGATACATTTACTTCGATGGCGAAAAAATATATCCGCACCCTTTCCGATCATTATGCCAAAATTGACTTTGCCCGTACCGCCATTCGGACGGTGAGCAAATATGCGTTAGATAATAAAAAGTTTGATCTTTATGAAAAAATCTTAATTCAAACTCTTCCGTATAGCTATCGTAGCTATGATGAGTTTCTTTTTGATCTGGGCTGGTATGAAAAATGGAGCGATCTGCAAGCCTATATCGGCTATGATATTAGCTATGTTCCGAAGGATAAGCTGACAATTTTACAAAAAGAACGTCCAGATATTTTGCTGCCACTTTATCACCATTCGATTCAACAGCATATTGAGATGAAAAATCGCGGAAATTATCGTGAGGCGGTTAAGCAGTTAAAGAAGTTGCGGACACTATATAAAAAGTTGAAGCGTTCTGATGATTTCCAACAATTTTTAGATATCCTATTAGAGCGTACGAAACGGCTCCGGGCATTTCACCAGGAGTGCGAAAGGGGTAAGCTAACCCATGCTTGAGTTGAACACATTAATAATTTTGATCAAGCCGTTTGAAAAAGATCATTTTTTTATCACCGTCAAAAGTGACGATCTATACTTGCCACCTTCTGAGTGGAAAAATCTCCTATTTAACCGGCATGAGGAGAGCTATTATGGCATGCTGATTAAGGAGCAAGTTGATGGGGTTATCACCGATAGTTGGCAATTGGTCACGCTTCTTGCGAAAGAGCAATTCAATCATTTGATTGAGTGGGATTGGGATGAGACAGGAGAGATCTGTCTCGCTGCTGCACAACCGATTTATGATTCGATTCAGGAGAAAGACTGGATTCCAGATTTCTCTGCTCTTGAGCACAACGAATTCAGATGGAAGCTACCAAAAAAGGTTAGAGATGAGTTTGGACCTGGTTTTTGGGAGCAGACTATTTTTGATGACCAGCCTGTTCGAGAATTTGTCGAAAATTGGTTCAGTGCCTCCTTACATACATTTTTCGAAAAAAATAGAGAGTGGAAGGAAAAGGTTGGGACAAAGCTTGAGGCGTTGCAGAATCAATCAGTTTCTCCGCAGGCATTAGCGGCCTATTTTGACGAAGAAACGTGGAGCGAATGGATTGGTCTAAAGGAAAATAGTCTGCCGTTTGCGATTGGTCTTCGTTTGGAGGAACCGGCAGACATCAATGGAACCTGGGATTTAGAGGTCTTTTTACGAGGAAAGGCAAATCCAGATTTGATTGTCGACGTTGGGGATGAAACGAATATGCCTAGCGGCTGGTCGGGACATCTTGAAGGCGTGAAGCGTGAAGAAGAGCGTTGGGTAAAGCTTTTTCCATGGTTAGAAGGTCGTAATGGAATTTCGAGTCAGTTGACTGAAGACGAAGCTTGGATGTTTTTAACCGAGGCGAGTGAAACCTTGCTTGCACTGGGCGTTGAAATTCTGTTGCCATCTTGGTGGCAAGCGATGAAAAATGCTAACCTGAAGGTGAAGGCGAAACTAAAAGGGTCGACAGCTAACCATCGTCCATCCTTTGTTGGATTAGACGCGATGCTTGACTACAATTGGCGTTTTTCTATGAATGGTGTCGAGCTTTCCGAGGACGAATTTAACCAGCTTGTCGAGGAAAAAAGACGTCTTGTCTATATTCGTGGGCGTTGGATTAAACTTGACCCAGGCTTTATTCATCAAATCCAGGATTTAATGAAACGGGCAGAAAAAGAAGGTATTCATGTTCGTGACTTAATTGAACAGGAACTACTTGGTAGCGATTCTGATGAGAATGCGGATGAAGATACTCATGCAATTGCTCGCGTGCAAATCGAATTGAATCGTCAATGGAAGCAAATGATTAAGCATTTGCAAGATATTAAGTCGATTCCACTCGAACCTGTTCCAGGGAGCTTTCAGGGTGAACTGCGACCGTATCAGGTACTAGGGATGAGCTGGCTGTTATTTTTACGAAAATATGGATTTGGCGCTTGTCTTGCTGATGACATGGGTCTTGGAAAAACAATTCAGCTGATTTCTTATTTGTTGTCAGTGAAGTCTAGTGAATCCGGTGGTCCGGCGTTGATCATTTGTCCAACGTCCGTATTAGGGAACTGGCAAAAGGAAATTGAGCGCTTTGCCCCTTCGATGAATGTCTATTTGCACTACGGCGGGAATCGTTTGAAAGAGGATGCGTTTGCTTCGGCGGTGGCGGATGTAGACGTTGTACTCACATCCTACGGGCTGTCCCATTTAGATTTACCTGAGTTCGAACGTGTTGAATGGAGTACAATCGCCATCGATGAAGCGCAAAATATTAAGAACGCCAACACAAAGCAGTCTCGTGCAATACGTAAGCTAAGAGGAAAGCATCATATTGCTTTGACGGGTACGCCGATGGAAAATCGCTTGTCTGAGTTATGGTCGATCTTTGATTTTACGAACCATGGCTTTTTAGGAAGCCTCGGACAATTCCAGAAAAATTACGTCTTACCGATTGAAAAAGAGGACCAAAAGGAAAAGGTTCAAGAGTTGCAGTCGTTGATTCGTCCGTTTTTATTGCGTAGAACGAAGAAGGATGAAGAAGTCGCATTGAACTTGCCTGATAAACAGGAGCAGAAAGAATATTGTCCTCTTACTGCTGAACAAGCTTCCCTTTATGAACAGTTGGTTCGCGATACGTTCGAGCAGCTTGAAACGTTAACCGGATTTGAACGAAAAGGTTTGATCTTGCAGCTGTTAGGTCGCTTGAAACAGCTTTGCAATCACCCTGCCCTTTATTTAAAGGAAGAGAAGCCTCATGATGTGTTGGGCCGTTCCGTGAAAATGGAAAAGCTGAGCGAACTGGTTGAAGCTGTGCTTGAACAGAAGGAAAGCTGTCTCATTTTTACCCAGTATATCGAAATGGGTGAAATGATTCGTTCTATGTTGAAGAAGAAATTTGGCGTTGAAGCTCCGTTTTTAAACGGAAGTGTAGCAAAAGGAAAACGGGATGAGATGATTGCTCGTTTTCAGGAACGAGAATTCCCAGTGTTTATCTTGTCATTGAAAGCTGGTGGAACAGGACTGAATTTAACTGCTGCCAACCACGTGATTCACTATGATCGCTGGTGGAATCCTGCCGTTGAAAACCAAGCAACCGACCGAGCTTACCGAATTGGACAAAAACGTTTTGTGCATGTCCATAAATTCATTAGCACAGGAACACTTGAGGAAAAAATTGATGCGATGCTTGAGAAGAAGCAATCATTAAATGATCAAATCATTCAAAGTGATAGTTGGATTACAGAGCTTTCTACAGATGAACTCCGCGAACTCATCCATTTAGGGTGAGATGTGGAGTTTTTTTAGAATTTTCACGTCGAACAGAATCCTTTCAAATGACATAATTCTCAAATTAACACATGAAAAAATACGGCGGGAGCTACCGCCGTATACGTGTGGGGTTTGTGGATTTGATTGATTTTTTCTATTGTAGACTTTACGGAGAAATGTGGGGAAAGTGTTTGAATTGGGAATCATATGATGAAGGTCTTCTTCTCGGGAGCTGGTTTTGAGGACTCTTCTAAGAGAATTCTTTCGAGTTGGAGGACGCGTTCGTGTAAATGTTCTGCCCGCTCGTTGGACTTGCCAACCATCATGATAAGCCGCTCAAGTAAAATCTCTAAGCTTTTGTCCTTGCTTATTTCTTTCACGTCATCGACACCTCTTTTTCAATGTTGGCCACATGATCCCTTCTGGTGTCCAAAAACCGGACAGATTCTGCAATGACCTCTGTCACATATTTTCTTTTTCCATCTTGATCATCGTAGGTTCTCGTTTGAATTCGACCGGTTACGCCGATGAGAGCCCCCTTTTTACAATAGAGGGATAAATTTTCCGCATTTTTTCGCCAAACCGTTAGCTGCACAAAATCAGCCTCAATTTCTCCTTTCTGATTCTTAAAATTTCTGTTCACTGCCAGCGTTACGTTCACCACCGAGTTTCCTTCTGTTGTGACTTTCAACTCGGGGTCCTTCGTCAACCGACCAACCAACGTTACTTGATTTATCATCTGTTCATCTCCTTTCATCTTGATGCCGCCATCATAACCAATTTATTCCTTCTAGTAAAACGTTCAAATTTCCATTTCCACCGTCAAATTCGGGGCAAAATGAGAATTTCCAGTCTGATATTATCTATTTCCGCCTGCAAATTCGGAGCAAATAACTTTTTTCCTTTATTCGACAGATTTCGTTCGACATATTCCGACATAACCTGTTGAGGTTCAGCCTTTGAGCATATGTATGTTATAATTTCATCAAATCGGAATTTTGAAGGAGGTACTAATGAAAACATTTAAGTTAATCTCCCTGCAAATTGTCAAACAGGACGAATGGCTCGACATTCCGTTAGAGGACGGACTAATCATTAACAAAGAGGATGAAAACAATACGTGGTTGATGGAATGCTACACGGATAAATCCTTTTATGATTTATTTTATGAATGCATTGACCAAGAAAAGGAATTACTCGTGCAAGTGGTTATCACGAAGAAGGAAAATGATCCGGCACCATTCAAAGTGAAGGCTCGTTCCCTACAAACTTTTGAAAATCACATCAGCGTGCTACTTGAGGGTACATTAAAGAGAGCAAAAAATCATTATGCAGAGTTACTCTTAGGAGACTTACTTGAAAAAGGACTTACTGGGGATGAACTGCTAGATGAGTTCAAATCAAAGATGATCACTAGACCGAAGCTTACAACCAAGGAAATCGAGTAGGAGGCACGTTACCGTGCCGACCTCTCACACCACCGTACGTACCGTTCGGTATACGGCGGTTCGAAAGTTTTATGAAATCACATTAGTTAAGGATTTTAAACCTTGTTCTTGCCAGTATTGATTACTTAAGGCAAGATGTAAGATAGGATTATTTGATAGACGCCAATATCCTTTCCGGGAATTGGCGTTCCTTTTTGCTTCCTCTTCCGAAATTCCTAGTTTTATAAGGTTTCTACGTCTGGTTTTAACCTTTTTCCATTCTTTCCATCTGCACGCCCTTAGCCTTCGCCTAATGTGGCTATCAAGTTCACGGGCATACTTCTTTATATCCGCAATCTTAAAATAGTTCCCCCAGCCTTGTATTAACTGGTTTATTTTCAAGATACGGTATTCCATACTTACTCCCCAGTTTCGATTGGTCAATTTCTTTAATTTCTCTTCAAACCTTTTCTTTCTCTCCTTCGGCACGAACACTCTAGTTTTACCTCTATTTTGGTAGAAACTTATTCCTAAGAATATCCGTGCCTTCGGCTTTCCCACGGCACTTTTCTCCTGATTTACTTTCAGTTTCAATTTTCTTTCTATGAACTGAGTAATTCCTTCCTTAACACGTACTCCTGCCTTTAATGTTTTAACGAAGATGTTACAGTCGTCTGCGTATCTCACAAATTTATGACCACGCTTCTCTAATTCTTTATCTAACTCGTTGAGCACAATGTTGCTTAGTAAAGGACTTAGTGGTCCACCTTGAGGAGTACCTTCTTTATTCGGTTTGACTAGACCTTCTTCCAAAACTCCTGCTTGAAGATATCTTCTGATTAGTTTAAGAGTTGGTTTATCTGTTACCGTTTTAGCTATAAGAGACATGAGTTTGTCGTGATTGACTCGGTCAAAGAATTTCTCTAAATCTATATCTACAACAAATTTGTATCCATCTTCGATGTATTGTCTTGCTTGTTCAATCGCTTGATGTGCACTTCTGTTTGGTCTAAATCCGTAGCTAAAAGGGCTAAACTGTCTTTCGAAAATGGGTGTAAGTTTCTGTACGATGGCTTGCTGGATAACTCTGTCCGTTACGGTAGGGATTCCAAGTTTTCTTTTCCCACCAGTCGGCTTAGGAATTTCTACTCTTCTTACTGGTTGAGGTTTATATTTTCCTTCTTTAATAAGCTCGATAATCATTTGACCTTCTTCCTTCAAGTAAAGGCGAGTAGCTTCTATATCTTTCGCATCGACACCCGCTGCTCCTTTGTTGCTTTTAACCCTCTTGAAAGCTTTGTTCAAATTATCGGACTCTACAATCTTTTCGATTAAACTTAAATTAGATTCCATACTGTTCCCGTACTGTTGAGGTTGCATAAGAATAACTCCACTCTATTTAGAAGTCCCCAGCTTTCCGAGCCTTTCGCTCCTAAATAGCCGTTATGTTGGCTGTGTCTTCGTTTCCTTATCAATGACTCTAGCACGGTCGCTCCTTTCGTTCTGTCCTTCTCAGACCGTAGGTCTGATACTATGACTTCTGCTGACTTCTCTTGATTCAGCTATTTATCACTAAATAGGTTCCCATAGGGGTTTTCAAGAGATCTCCCGGGGTAAGTTCACTCGCTTTCTCCTCATATATCTGCCACATTTATCCTCACTTCATCCGGGGATATTTTGGACTTCGTTTTGTTTTGCAAACTCGTCCTGAAATGAGAACCTCAAATGTGATTCGTATACCTCAGACCGAGGATTTGCCTAGGGCTTCCTTCAGATTCCGCGTCACCACGGACACCCTTGCCTTCGGCTAATGGTTCGCATATCCCAACGCCCATAGCGGACTTGCACCGCCTAGCTAGTGAACATGCCCGGCACACAAATAGCAAAAACTCCCTAATAAAGGGAGTTTTTCGCATATCTACTGGTCTTTATTGTCTTTATCATTCATATCATTATTGTCTTCAATAATGTCTTCACCTGGATCATTATTGTCCGTCATTGCATCCCCGTCGTTATCGGTATTGACATCACCATTATTATTATTATCATTGTTTACACCGTTATTGCCATTGTTGTTCGTAGTTCCGTTATTATCACCGTTTAAATCCCCATTGTTATTATCTTCATTATCTAACACTGGGTCCTCTACATTCACATCGTCCTCTGGAGGCGGGTCCTGATCATCATTATTCGCACATCCTGCAAACACCATTACCGATAACAGAGAACAACCAAGTAAAGCTAAAAGCTTTTTCTGCATAGTAAAAGCTCCTTTCACATGTATTCAAATTTGACCTCTTACTTCGGTCTGATGTTAGGATGCCCAAAAAGTTAAATTACTTGCATCTTTCTTCGGAAAAAATTCCCACAAAAAAAATGCCCTACCAAAGTAGAACATTTCCTTCAATCTATTCCTGTTTTTCCCCAAGAGCAAAGCTGATTTCTGCTTCAACCGCAAGCTCTCCGTCCACAGTTGCAATTGCTTTTCCTTTTCCAAAAGAACCACGCACACGCGTCATTTCAACCTCTAAACGAAGCTGGTCCCCTGGCTTTACCTGACGTTTAATGCGACAGTTATCGATCCCTGTAAAAAAGGCTAGACGACCTTTATTTTCTTCCTTTTTTAACACAGCTACTGCTCCAACTTGAGCAAGTGCCTCGACAATTAACACACCAGGCATTACCGGATAATCAGGAAAATGGCCATTGAAGAACTCTTCATTTGCTGTCACATTCTTAATGCCGACAGCTCTTTTTCCTTCTTCAATTTCCACAATTTTATCTACGAGTAAAAATGGATAACGATGGGGAATAATTTTCTTAATTTCATTAATATCTAACATAATAATTAGTACCTCCTACTAATACTAGGTTTCATACATATACCCCTATTGTAGCGGATATAGTAGGAGGGTTGCAAGTTAGTCTTGCCTATTTTATCTTGTCCGCTTTGACAATCGCTCAATTGTCTTCACCAGCAGTAGTGTCCGTTCTGGCAATGTATCGATTTCCAAATATTCTTCTTCACTATGCACATTGCCGCCAACAGGCCCTAAGCCATCGATCGTCGGAACTCCCCTAGCTGAGGTAAAAGATGCATCGCCCCCACCACCGGTTGACGTATCATGAACCTCGATGCCAATTTCCTTTCCAACCTCGCGAACGACACTGAGCAACGCTTGTGTCTTTTCATTATTCACCATTGGCGGTCGACTAATGTCCCCTTCTAATTCGATTTCAGTACCTGGTACCTCTGTTGTGGCGCAAATTTCTTTGATGCGTTGTTCCAAGTATTCCATTTGTTCTAATTCGGATATACGAATATCAATATGAGCCACAGCATTTGGTGAGACGATATTAACCGCCGTTCCCCCTTCAATTAGCCCAACATTGACGCTAATGCCTCTTTCATGGTCGCTCAAATGGTGCAACTGAATAATTTTATAAGCTAATTCTTCGATCGCACTCCGTCCATTTTCTGGCTCTATCCCTGAATGCGCCGATTTCCCTTTGACGATAAGCGTATACGTTCCACCACCACGTCTTGCCGTCACAAGAGAGCCATCCTTTCGAGCAGGCTCAACGACTAACGCATACCGTTTTCCTTTCGCATGCTTCTCAATCAAAGGTCGGGACGTGATCGATCCAATTTCCTCATCACTGTTTAGCACGATTTGGACATTTTCGTATCCCGTTAGTCCAAATTCCACAAGCGTCTTCATGGCGTACAGAAGCTCCACTTGGCTCGCTTTCATATCCACCACACCTGGTCCATAAGCTCGCGTTCCCTCAATACGAAATGGTCGTTCCGCAACCGTCCCCTCTGGAAAAACCGTATCCATATGAGCAACGAGAATGATTTTCGGATCCTTTGCATCTCGGTGCTGAATCACCAAGTTATTCCCGTATTCCTCTTCCTTTTTGACTTCGACAACGAACCCGAGTTCCTCATATTTTTCTTTTAAAATGGTCCCTACACGATCGACACCTTCCTTCACATACGAACCACTATCGATGTTGACGAGCTGCTCAAGAAGCTCTAACATTTCCCCTTTTTTCTCTTGTAAAAACTTTTGCATATGTCTGCATCCCCTAAAAAGTGTTTTTATAGCTAAAGTTCTTCTCTTTAAGAACTTCAATATAGTGATAAACCATGAATTCAAAGATTGAAAGCCTAAATCCAATGAGAAAAGAACAGGTTTAAGCTTATATCGGCCATTTCCTCTTACTTATTTATATGTATTTCAAAGTAACTTCGTACAAATACTTGAATATTATGTCTATTTAATATGTAAAAAAACAGAATCGGTACTTAGAACCGATTCCGCGAAAAATTCTACTCTTTTTTTATTAAATCTGTGATATGTGTCCACGTGGATTTTTCAAAGACATCTGTAGCCTTGCCATTCCCCATGACACTATAACCAAACATTGCACCCAGAATGACGCACAACACGATTAATACCGCAATAATAAGAAGTCGAAGCCATAGGGGAATAAGACGAATGCGAATTCTCTTTCGCTTCTCGCCACTTTCTCTCTCGGCCTTCATTTCATTTTTTGCCTGTTTCACCTGTTCGCGTGTTTCTGCTACTTTTTGGTTACTGTTATCTAACGACATGTTTTATCCCCTTTTAACGAATTCCGTTCACAAGTCCCATCATTTGATCTGCCATCGAAACGGCTCTAGATTGGAATTGATAAGCGCGCTGTGCGTTCATAAGTGAGGTCATTTCTTTTGCCATATCAACATTGGACGACTCAAGTGCATGACTTTGAATACCGATTTCCCCGCGTAGTGGTCCCACCATATCCGTAAGAATCTCATCTACACCTACATTCAACTCAGCAAAGTTCTCAGGAAGTCCAAACAGATTGTTCCCTTTTGACACTAAAAATTGCGGCTTGTTCACTTGAACAACACCTAATTCGAAGGTCTGAAGCGTTCCATTGGTCATCGTCACAGACAATTGTCCTGAACTATCAATGTTGTATTCCTTCGCTTCACCGGTAATGTAAATCGGATTATTATTCGCATCAACAATCGAATGACCATCCGCATTCACAAGCGCTACCTCATTTTCTCCAACTGGAGATAAATACATCGCCCCGTTACGCGTATATTGAATTTCGTTGCCTACACCCGTTTGAACAAGAACCTTGTATAACTGACCTTCTTTTGTGAAAGCCGTATCCAATGGGCGGTCCGCTTGTTTCACGTTTCCTTGTGTCATATCAAGTTGGGTTTGTCCGATTCGAGCCCCAGTTCCTTGGCGAACACCATTTGGTGTCAGGCGACCCACCTCAGCACCATCTCGACGTTGATTATCAAATTGTTGATACATCAACTCAGTGAAGGTTGCGTCTCTTTTTTTATACCCATTCGTATCAATGTTCGCCATATTGTTGGCGATCATGTCCATTTGCTTTTGCAGCTGGGCCAATGTGTTCGTTGCCGTAATCATTGTGCGGTTCATCTGTTAACCTCCTTCCCTTTTAAATTATCCGATACGTCCAACCTCGTTGGCCGCTTTTTCCATACTTTTATCGTAAGCCTGTAAGACTTTTTGGTTTGCTTCAAATGCACGGTATGCCGTAAGCATGTCCGTCATTGTTCGACCTGTATCCACATTCGAACCTTCTAAAAATCCTTGCTGTAGGTTAAAATCAACACCTGCTGCCGCTCTTGCATCTCCAAGCTCAACACCATCTGCTGTACGGTAAAGGCCATTGCCTTCTTTAACCATTTGATAAGGGTTCGCAGAAAATGCAATCCCAAGATTCGCATTCTCTCCAGCAGCGCCTTGCAGATATCCATTCCCATCAACCGCAAACTGATCGCTTGAAAGCTGAATTCGATCTCCTTCTCGGTCAAGGACATAATAACCACTTCCAGTTGTTAGATAACCTTGTCCATCTAAAGTGAAATCACCATTACGTGTATAGCGAGTATCCCCTGCAGCATTTTGCACGGTGAAAAAGACTGTTCCTTTGATCCCATCTTCATTTGTAGGCATTAACGAATCAATTAAAGCCAGATCCGTTTTTTGACCCGTATCCTGAAGGGCTCCTTGGATAAAATTCGGCATCGCTTCTTGCATGTAGACACCTGTATTTATAGAACCAACGATTTGACCTGATGTTAAACTCATGCCTTTTTCCGTTGGAATTTGTTTTGTTTCATAGCTTTTTAAGAGCATTTCTGGGAAAGCTCTCATGGAAGATTGCTCTGCTTTAAAACCTGGTGTATTGGCATTGGCCATATTATTCGTTAACATTTCAGTTTTGCGTTGCTGAGCAAGCATCCCTGATGCTACCGTGTAAAACCCTTTAAACATAGGCTCACCCCTTTTTAAACTACTCTCTTCTATATATCGTCATCTATATCAACTGTTTACATATCCAAAATCATACTTATCTTCTATTATAAGAAAAAATTGACGAATAAACATTATATTTTTGTAGAAATAGGGCAAAAAACATAGAAATGGTGAAAGATACCAGTATTACCACCGGTTCCGTTCACCATTTCCCCACACTATTTAGGCAAATTTATAGCCTTTGATTTTATCGATGTTATCAAGCATAATGCCTGTTCCGATTGCTACGCAATCCATTGGGTTTTCTGCCACAAGTACTGGAACTTTTAACTCTTCTGCTAAAAGAAGGTCAAATCCGTGTAAAAGGGCTCCCCCACCTGTGATGATGACACCACGGTCAATAATATCCGCTGATAATTCAGGCGGTGTGCGTTCTAGGACGCTTTTTGCAGCTTGAACGATAACAGAAACTGATTCACGTAATGCCTGCTCAATTTCTTCAGAGCTAACTGTAATCGTTCTTGGTAATCCTGATACCATATCACGGCCACGGATTTCCATTGTCTCATTGCGAGAGCCAGGGAAAACTGTTCCGATTTGGATTTTAATATTTTCAGCTGTACGTTCACCGATTAACAGCTTGTATTCGCGCTTAATGTATTGAAGAATTTCGCTATCAAACTTATCTCCAGCCATTTTAATCGAAGCGGAAGTTACGATATCCCCCATTGATAATACAGCGATATCCGTTGTTCCACCACCGATATCAACAACCATATTTCCGCTTGGTTGGAAAATATCCATACCTGCGCCAATTGCCGCTACCTTTGGCTCTTCTTCTAGATACACTTTCTTACCGCCGCTTTTTTCAGCAGCTTCTTTGATTGCTTTTTGCTCAACACTTGTAATGTTTGTTGGACAGCAAATTAAGATGCGAGGCTTTGATAGAAAACCTTTTACATTTAATTTGTTAATGAAATGCTTTAACATTGCTTCTGTTACATCAAAGTCAGCGATAACGCCGTCTTTTAATGGACGAATCGCCACGATGTTTCCAGGTGTACGTCCTACCATGCGTCTTGCTTCCTCACCAACTGCAAGAACTTTATTTGTGTTCTTATCGATCGCCACGACAGATGGCTCGTTTAATACGATTCCTTTTCCTTTAACGTGGATCAGTACGTTAGCTGTTCCTAAATCAATTCCAATATCCCTAGCAAGCATTTTAATAAATCCTCCTTGAAAATGGTCCCAATCTAATCTAAAAGCACGAAATTCGTACTCTTTCATTGTTCGTTACTTGATGTCGAATTTTAGAAGTTATTGTATTTGTTATGCATGCAAATGCATACTCTATCCTAATTGATTATTCTATCACATTTCTTATCAAGAACGTAGCAATTTGTCAAAAATTGTGGTATTTTTTCGTAAAATTTGTCAGATTGGTTAGAACTCTCGCTAGGGATTTCGATTTATTTCCATTTTCACAATTTCCTTATTGAATCGGTTCGCCTTCTAGTTCTTCCTTCTTATACTTCATCTTTGTTGCTTCTCCACCTCGCAGGTGGCGAATTGATTTATGATAATCTAAGATTTCCTTTACTTCATTTGCAAGTTCTGGGTTTATTTCAGGAAGCCTCTCTGTTAAATCTTTATGGACTGTACTTTTGGATACGCCAAACTCCTTCGCAATTACGCGAACTGTTTTTCTCGTCTCCACGATATACTTTCCAATCTTGATAGTTCTCTCTTTGATGTAATCGTGCACACCACTCGCCCTCCCTAAATTGGATGTGAGAAGTGTGAAATGAGACTCGCTCTTTCGCTTCATCAAATAGTGCTGTTCCGCACGATGAATTGTGCAGGGATTTCAAGTCATAATCACGTCTCCTATTGAATATACATTCTCGTCATCAAACGATTCCTCACCTCAAACACTCTCTTTGTAAGGTTTGTAACAGTTTATTAGCTTGGATAACGGAATATGCACGAAAAGCTCAATAGGGACAAGGTATACGGTAAATTTTTTGAAAAATAAGACGAATTTAATGAAAAGAGGTCCAATTCACACCGAATTGGACCTCTCCATCAACTCTCCCCATGTCTGATAACCCCTTTGCTTGAAATGCCAAAGTAACTCGACAAACAGGTAAGCTGTTGTTAACGCGTCACCTAATGCACTATGACGTTCATAGATTCTCGTGCCAAAAATTTTCGCGTACCGCTCCAGGTCCCGCATATCGTATGACGGGGAAATCACGCCGATTAAATCGAGCGTATCGATCGTGTAAATATTTTTTACCGTAGCCTTCGCACGCTTCAGCTCACTTTTGATTACGAGGGCATCAAAGCTGACATAATGGCCAACAAGACAGACCGTTTCCCATGCTTCGACAAAGTCGAAAAACTGCTGGATCGCTTCATATGACTCCGGCGCATTTTCCACTTTTTCGTCCGTAATCGACGTTAACTCCGATATTTCCCGAGAAATTTGTCGCATTGGGTTCACATAGGTTTGGAAATACTCTTTATCCTGTACCTGAAAGCCTTCGACAGGAACTGCACCTATTTCAATTAAGCGATCAATTGAAGACACGTGAAAGCCAGTCGTTTCTGTATCGAAGACAACAAAGCGTAAATTCTCGAGCTTTGTTGCTAAAGGAATCTCTGCATATGTTAACGGACAGGAAATAGCTTTACGTTGAAAGAACATATGACCTCCCTAGATCGAAATGCGTAAGCTCCTTGAACATCGCCGTACAAACTGGAAGGGCCTCGAATGAGATATAGAAAATTTGAATTGCAGAGCAATTTACAATTGACTTATCGTAGGGAGGGGACCTGAAGTTTGCTAGGCGATAGGCGCTGAAGCTAGACAATTCTCAAAGTAAAGATTCAAACTTATAGCTCAGATCGAAAAATGACCAAATACTAGACTTTGCAGTTCCTTAATGGTTTTTAAACTCAAAACCAGTTCATCCTTTTCTCGGGATGATAGTTTCGACAAATTGACAATTGAATCTCCCTTTTCTCCTTGTTTCCATCGTTGGTTGACGTATAAGGTTAACAGATGACTCACTGCTTCCTTTAAATCGTGGGCGAATTCTTGAGATAGGACTCCTTTTTCAGCAAGTGAGTTGATCCTTTCGATGGAAGTTCCTGAAGCAGTGCCGTGTAGGAGAGAAAGAATTTGTAAGCTGTGATGGTAGGGAAATAACACCGATTTTTTCATATCAAGCGCTTTTCGTTCAAGACGAAACAAGGAAAGAAGTCGTTGGTCAAAGGTTTGAACTGGGTGCTCCCGCTCCACCTTTGCCATTCTGTATAAAAAGATTTTCGAGCTATCCAGTAGTGTCTTAATTGTATTCTGAAACTGCTTGTTTAACGAACTGCTTCCGGTAATAAACCGATAGGAAAAAAAGTTTTGTGCCAAGAGTAGATTGGCATTTGTCGATTGAAGTGACCATGACCGAATCCGGTCTTCCCAATCGGAAATCTTTCCTCGCCACTGCTTTTCACTGCACATCATTAGCCCCTTACACCGTTCATAGCCAGCAGCCTCCATGAGTGAAGTAATTTCCTGTCCAAGCCTTTGAAAATAGGCATCATCCTTTTCGTAGACAAGAAAATGGTCCTGGTCAGTTAGCATAAATTGTTCCCCTCGACCGCTACTGCCCATTTGATTAAAAGCAAAGTCCGCTGGTTGTGTGAGACCCTGATCTTCAAGACGCTTAATCGATAGTCCGACAATTCGAACTACCAGCCGATCATATAGTTTTGTAATCATCTCAAGTGCCTTTAAAATTGGGACATTTTCACGAAGGAGTGTGTCAAAGACTGAGTAAATCGCCTTTTTCACATTCGCTAAATTAGCAACATCGACTTCTTCAATTTGCTTAATCATCTTCATAACATTTTCATTCTTTTTCCTCATTAGATCAGAAAGAGTCACAATTCCTACAACTTTATCATGTTGAAATACAGGCAAATGTTTAATGCCTTTTAAAAGCATAGTAGAGAGCGCGTCATAATAATAGGATACTGCTGAAATAGTGATTGGATTGTTCGTCATGATGGTTCTAACAGGTTGAGAAGTCGGGAGACCTGTAGAAACGACACGGGAGACCATATCTCTTTCTGTAATAATCCCTTGTAATACATCGCTATCAATCACCAGAACTGAGCTTACTTTTTCCATATGCATGATATTTGCAGCGTTCATAATGCTAGTGTTGGAATCCACCTGAACTATTTTTCCAGACATAATATCCTGAACTCGTAGCATTATTGGTTCGTTTTCACCAAAATCACTAGCTAACTGGATTTGCTCTGCTAAGGAATCATACACATCTCGAAGCCGCCGTGAAACTTGCCTAAACAAGTAATCACGAACACTTGGTTCCTCCCATCTTTTTCGAATCAGTGAAAAAGGGATCAGGAGAGCTTCAACGGGTTGAACCGCTCGGACTTCGACCACACTGTCTTCTATTTCTGAGTCTCCTAGAAACTGAGCGAAGCTTGAAAACCCGATTAACTCATCTTTCTGAACGACTTCTAGCACCTCAATTTGGCCAGATAACTCATTTTTCACATAAACCTCTGCCATTCCTTCTAATATAAGAAACAAGCCTTCCCGATGCTTGTGCTTGTGCAGGATGATTTCATGTTTTTCAAATGTTTGGGATTGCAGAGAAAGGGCCGTGCCAACCTCCATCCCTAAAAATAAGGGATGGGATTGCACAGCCTCCAACCATTTTTTATTAAACTGTTTCGGATTCTCCATCGTGCATCCAAACCTCGCCATCTTTATAAACCATTTGTTCTGGGTAACGCAAGTTGATGACTTCGTCTTGAAGCTTTTGTGAAGGTGCGGCTGTTGATAAGGAAACAATGATATTAGCTAAGAAACCAGCAATTGCTCCGAAAATACCTGCTCCTGTATCAATGATACCGAGAATCGTAAAGCCACCGTATTTTGCTGCGAAGATATATGTCAGTGTGACCGCTAACCCGATTAAGAGCCCTGAGATAACACCCTTTGTATTGGAACGCTTCCACCATACCCCGAGCACTAGCGCCGGGAAGAACGTACCAGACGCAATCGCGAACGCCCAGGCGACGATCTGTGTAATAACTCCAGGTGGATTAAGGGCAATTAACCCCGCTACTAATGTCGCAACAACAATCGACCAACGAGCAACTAGTAGACGATTTTTCTCTGTTGCTTGCGGCTTCCAAACGCGATAGTAAATATCGTGCGCGAAAGAAGACGATAGGGAAATCATTAATCCCCCTGCAGTAGAAAGGGCTGCTGCCATTGCTCCAGCTGCGACAAGTCCGATAACAAATACCCCGAGATTAGCAATTTCCGGAGTTGCCATTACGACGATATCATTGGCAATGACAAGCTCACTCCATTGCAAAATACCATCTCCGTTGCCATCAGCTACTTTTAGCAAGCCTGTATTGACCCAATTTGTCGTCCAAGCCGGTAGTTGGGAAATTTGGCTACCTGCAACTTGTGTCATGAGGATGAAACGAGAGAATGCAGCATAAGCCGGAGCGGAGAAATAAAGTAGGCCAATAAAGAGCAATGCCCAAGCTCCTGACCAACGAGCTGCTTTCATCGTTGATACGGTATAGAATCGAACAATAACGTGCGGCAATCCGGCAGTACCAGCCATTAACGTGAACATAAGGGCTAAGAATTGCCACTTCGTACCGTTTGTAAACGGCGCGAAATACTCTGAAATCCCTAATTCTCGATCCAGCTCACCTAGTTTGCTTACAACTTCTCCGTATGAAATCCACGGCACTGGGTTGCCAGTGATTTGCAGAGACATGAAGATAACCGGAATTAAATATGCGATGATTAGAATTAAGTACTGTGCGACCTGCGTCCATGTAATTCCCTTCATTCCCCCGAATGCCGCGTAGAATGCGATAAGAACAACACCGATCATCGTACCGATTTTTGCATCAATCTCGAAAAGACGTCCGATAACCACACCAGAACCAGATAGCTGACCAATCGAATAGGTGAAGCTAATGATAATCGTACAAATCGCTGCTATTACGCGAGCGGTGTGACTATTATAACGGTCCCCTATGAACTCCGGAACAGTGTATCGACCATATTTTCGCAATTGCGGTGCTAATAAAAATGTCAGGAATAAGTACCCGCCAGTCCAGCCCATAATGTAGGCAAGCCCATCATAACCAAGTACCATAACCGTACCAGCCATCCCGATAAAGGAAGCTGCACTCATCCAGTCTGCACCGATGGCCATTCCGTTAAAAATCGGTGGAACTCCCCGTCCTGCTACATAAAAATCTGAGGTAGCCTTTGCCGTATTATAAATGGCAATCCCAATGTACAAGGCAAAGGTTGCAAGAATAATGGCTAATGAGACCAAGAATTGTCCGTCCAAATGTGATACCCCCTTGTTTTAAACGTTTCTCTTATAAATTTAGTGATTCAAAGTAGAGCCTGCACTAATTTGCTCATTTTTGCTTTCATCGATGCCGTATTTTTGATCCAACTTGTCTCCAAGCTTTGCATTCACAAAGAGCAGGATAATAAAGGTTAATACCGCTCCCTGAGCTCCCATGTAATAGTGCAGTGGGAAGCCAATGAATGTCGCATTGCTTAACGGCTCAGCAAATAGAACAACACCATAAGACACAATAAACCAAATGATAAAATAGATCACAATATTGCGGGTTTTCTCGCGGAAATAACGGTCTGCTACTTCCTTTTCAATTTTCTTCATGCTTTCACCTCCAAAAAAATTTACCCCTTGCGGCTTTAGAAAGTAGACATAGTTGTGGCGTCCCCTTTAAACGTACCTCCTCTCATTGATTGGATATCTATAATTCTTTCGAAAGGCTTGTTTAAGCGCTTTCAAACGAATTATCAATTGTTCAGGCTGAAAATGAATTTGATTGTGTCTAGGAAGGGTAGTGGTACAAGGGCAATTTGGACGATAAAGTACAGAAAGATAGTTAGGAATGGGATTACTAAGAAGATCGTCTTTTTCCTACGTAATGCGAAAAAGAGACAAATTGCTGAAATGATGAGAAAGACAAGTACTGTCATCAAATTCCCCCTTTGATAATTTGTTTAGTTTATTAAATATTTAGAAAATTACATAATATCATTATCTATGTAAACCGTTTCAAGGTCAAGCAATTAAAATTAGGGGAAATTGTCGAATGTGTTACTTTAAAAAAGAAGGCTCTGCTAGGATCATTGTTAATTTTTTGATTTTCGAGAAGTGTACTCATTTAACCGGAGAAATTCCGTCTATTTAGATAGATGAATGCATATTGGGTGAAATTGGAGTAGATTTTCCGCTTAAATAACCTAAACGGCCTTAAAAACATGGAAATGGATAGCTTAACCGAAAGAAATCCGTTTATTGGTGGGGGGAATAGGTTAATTTCTTAATTTAGCCGGAACTTTTCCGCCTATTTTTCACATCACATAAAATCAACACCCACTTTTACAGTGCTAAACAGAAAAAACCCGCAATCACAAAGGCTGCGGGTCTTACATTACATATTATGATTATGCACCAGCAGATTCAGAGTCAGTTTCATTCGTTGTAGACTCATCATCTGTCTTTTCTGCATCTGTGCCCTCTTCATCTGTTGTTGCATCTTCGTCTGTAGCTGATTTGTCTTCATCAGGAGCTACTGTAGATGAATCATCAGCTTTGCCGCTATCATCTACTTCTTCTTCAGTACTAGTAACCTTTGCTTCTTGTAAAGAACTTAATGGCTTGTTGAAGTAATCAAGTGGATTAACTGCTACATCGTCCTTGCGAATTTCAAAGTGTAAGTGTGTACCAGCTTCTTCATTCAATAAGCTCTTACCTGCTTTTGCAAGTGGCTGACCTTGTTCTACTTGGTCTCCAACCTTCACATCAATGTCTGTAACTGATTGATATTGTGTTACAATACCCTTATCATGCTCAATTTCGATTACGTTTCCAAGTAAAGAATCATCTGTTACATTCGTTACTGTTCCACTTAACGCAGCTAATACGTCAAATGTTTCTCCGTTTTCCTGAGTAATATCAATACCAGTATTCGGACGATACGTGTTGTCGTAGAAAACTAATGCTGCTTCTTGCTCTTCATCCGTGCCATCGTATTCATAGAATTGCTTTTGAATGACGACAGCATCTGGATCCTTCACAGGCATTGAGAAGTTTTCCATTGATCTGTTTACTTCGAGTGCAGGCTCATCGTATTTTTTGCCTGAAAGATCAGTAGCTTCGTAATCGACTTGGTCATCAGTTGCATTGTTGCTATTTTGGTACCAAAGAACCGCGGTTAGAATGATTGCAGCACTTGCAAGATAAATTGCTGGGTATACCCAACGCTTTTTCATGAAGCGCTTCAACTTTGAATCTTGAGAAGATCGTTTCTTTTCTTCCTCTCTCATTTATCATCACCTCAGCAATCATTCTGAACAGATCATGATAAATATATACATTCTCGGAAAAAATTTTTTTTGTCTTATTTTTCGACAACGACTTTGAAATTATTCATGTAGGAGGAAATTTTTTTGAAATTCTTTGTAAAATGGTTACTGCGGCTGATGCCGTTCGCGTATATGATTTTGATTTGGACTCTATCGAGCATGCCTGACAATGCCGTTGTAGAGCTTCCAGACTCTGCAGTGGACAGCTTTGTCAAAGAGTCCCTTCATCTTGTGGAGTTTGCGATTTTGTATTTGCTGTTGGTAGCGGCTTTGCTGACAACAGGAAGATTTTCTTTTAAGCTGAGCTTGATTTGTGCAGTGATCGCGGCGGCTTACGGCTTACTTGACGAGATTCACCAGTCGTTCGTTCCTGCGCGCTCTGCAACGGTCATTGACTTCGTAAAGGATGTTACCGGAGTTGTGGTGGCGAGTTATTTTGTAATGCGTGGATATAGGAAGCATGGCTTTGAGCGGATAATGGGGTATTTTAGATAGGTGGTTTAGTTCGGGGGCTCTAAACGGAGTTTCCGTTTGTACGCCAAGTTAGAGGCGTTTCTACCCGACATGACCTACAAATTAGGTTTGCACGTCAAGATATGGCCGATTCCGCTCGACCTGACCGACAATTCCTGTTTGCACGCCAAGATTAGGGCTATCCTGCTCTTCCTGACCGACAACCCCTGTTTGCACGCCAAGATTAGGACTATCCTGCTCTTCCTGACCGATAAACCTAGTTTGCACGTCAAGTTAGAGGCTTTTCTGCTCTTCCTGACCGATAAATCTGATTTACACGCCAAGATAGAGAAGGATTCTACTCTTCCTGACGGACAAATATTTGATTACCTATTTTCAGAGGCTCTTCCATAAAGATCCACAATCAAATAAGAAAAGCTGTTCTCCAAAAGGTTCTAACCTTCCGGGAACAGCTTTCTTTTTTATCTGCTCTTTCTTACCGGACATTCCCCTAAAATGTCCGTCTAGCGACTTGCTGTTATTTTTGTCAGCAGCGTCTTCGTTGTGTCAATCGTTGCCCCGTTGTAGTAGTACTGAACAATCTCATCATATTTCTTTCCTTCTTGTGCCATACCGTTTGCACCATATTGACTCATGCCCACCCCATGGCCGTTTCCTTTTGTATTAATGACGATCTTGTCACCTTTTCTTTCCCATGTGAAATCCGAAGACTTCAGTCCAAGCCCTTCTCGTACTTCTTTTCCCGTTAATTGCTTCCCATTGATATCGACCTTAGCAACGCGATTCCCTTTTGTTCTTTCAAGTATTTTTCCTACTTCTGCGGATTCACCGATCTTAACACCTAACTTCTTCTCAAAATCAGTGACCTGGATAATCGTTTGGCCATGAAACTTTTCCGTATTTACATCCCAAGGACTTTCCACACTTTTTAAATAGGGCAGTGTCTCTTGAAAATAATCCTCTGAATTCTCCGTATATCCATTACTCGTCGAAAAGAATGCGGCATAAATCGGATCTCCCTCAAAGGTAAGAATTTGCCCACTCGTCGCAGCAACCGCTTCTTTTATCTTCTTAATCCTCCACGAGTATTCTTTGCCCCATTGCTTCCGTAGCTCTTCATCATTTTTATATACTTGATTGTTTTCAGTATCCGATATATCTGCATCTATTCCTTCAGGCACCTCTGCCTTTGAGCCTGACATTAACCAATCCACGGTATACGTTCTCGCCGATAAGGCCTGTGCCTTTAGGGCTTCTAATTCAAAGTCTGCTGGCATCTCTGCGGCAACAACGCCTACAAGATACTCTTCTAGAGGAAGCTTTTCAACTTTTTCCTGACCGGAACGATAGACAGCGACCTCTACAGCAGGCTGGGTAGCGTCTACCTCAACTTTAGGAGTCGCTTCCACTTCATTTCCTGAACTTTTTTCCATAAAAGGGAGGACAAGTAATGTCGGAATCATGATGGTGACAACAAATAGTACTGCAGCTAATAGTGCGAATGGTTTCATTTTTATCATGTTAGAGCCTCCATATGTAATTTGGTCAAACCTACTTCTATACATATGGCGCCTGTCTTGCAAATATGTCACAAAAAAATAATCATCTTATATGCATAAGTTTTTCTATCCTAAACCACAATATCTTATGTTAGACAAATATCATTGGTGGAATCTTCCTTTAAAAAGCACAAAAAAACCGCAAAAATGGAGATCCATTTCACGGTTTTTCGTCTAATCCTATATTACGCGTTTAAATCGTAAGCTGCTGAGACTACTTCTGCTTCTTCTACCTCAGAGTAGCGCTCGATGTCAGCTCCCAGTCCTGCAAGCTTGAGGTGGAAATCTACATATCCACGGTCAAGATGCTTTAATTCTGTAACGCGAGTCGTTCCGTCGGCCACTAAGCCTGTTAAAATTAAAGCGGCAGCTGCACGTAGATCAGTAGCAGCTACTTCTGCACCTTGTAGGTTTGCAGGGCCATTTAAAATAACTGAACGACCTTCAATTTTAATATCCGCGTTCATGCGACGGAATTCCTCCACATGCATGAATCGATTTTCAAAAACAGTCTCAGTGATCATACTTGTACCTTGAGCATGCAATAACAACGCCATCATTTGCGACTGCATGTCAGTTGGGAATCCAGGGTGAGGCATTGTTTTAATATCCACTGCCTTTAACTTATCTGGACCGATTACACGTAGACCATCTTCTTCTTCTTCGAACATAACGCCCATTTCTTCCATCTTAGCAATGAGGGAAGTTAAATGTTCTGGAACTGCTCCTCTAACCAACACGTTCCCGCCTGTAATTGCTGCAGCAACCATAAAAGTTCCAGCTTCAATACGATCAGGAATAATGTTGTGGTCAGCACCAAACAGAACGTCTACTCCTTCAATACGGATCGTTCCTGTTCCAGCACCACGTACCTTCGCACCCATTTTATTCAAGAAGTTTGCGAGATCAACGATTTCTGGCTCTTTTGCCACGTTCTCGATGATTGTTGTTCCTTGTGCCAACGTAGCAGCCATCATAATGTTTTCAGTTGCCCCAACACTTGGGAAGTCCAAGTAAATCTTGGCACCCTGCAGGCGACCTTCTACTTCTGCTTCGATAAATCCGTTACCAACCTTTACCGTTGCACCCATCGCTTCAAAGCCTTTTAGATGTTGGTCAATCGGTCTTGAACCAATTGCACAACCACCTGGCAATGCTACACGTGCACGGCCTAGTCTTGCAAGAAGTGATCCCATTACTAAAACGGAAGCACGCATTTTACGAACATATTCAAAAGGTGCTTCAACTTTTAACTCTCTAGATGCATCGACAGTGACTTCGTTATTTTTAAACGTCACATCGGCGTTTAAATAGCGTAATACCTCATTGATCGTGTATACATCGGAGAGAGTTGGCACATCACGAATTACGCTTTTTCCGTCACTTGCTAATAGTGTTGCGGCAATAACTGGCAAAACTGCATTCTTTGCTCCTTCAACTTTTACAGAACCGCTTAGCCTTCTACCGCCGCGGACGATGATTTTTTCCAAATGTATTCCCCTCCGCGTCCAATTTCTCTATATTAATATTCAATCGTAATGATTGGTGTGCCAACTACAAGGGTAGTCTGTGCGCCCAACCTTTCAGTTCGAATTCCTAGCTGTAAATTCATTTCTTTATCATTGGTTGTTAACCCATCTGCGAATAATGGCGAATAAGCCGATGTGGAAACAAAGTTTTCTTCTTCGATGGATTCCATCTCTTTCGCCTCGAATAAATCAAGGATTCGATTTACCGTAAAAGGCAAATTTGTATTCATCTTATCATTGAATTCGCCTTTTATACAAGAGAAAATTGTGGTATTTTCCCGAAAAATGTCAGAAAACGTTCCCTTTAGGTCCTCTTTTATAAATTGCTCTGTTTTTTCCGTAAAATTCTTACCTTGTACCTCATAAATGATGTAAGTTTGTGGATTTTCCATTGTGAGGGTAGATAAAATTTGAATGTTCTCTTGAAAACCTTGAGAAGATGCCTTTTTTGCAGTTGCTTCCCATTTATCTGAAGTAGAGGTTACCTGCCATGTCCAGTCTGGAAATTTCGTTTTGAGGGTTTGGACATATTTTTGCACATCCTCTAACTTACTTGTTTCGATTTTTTCTCTTGCATGTAGAGACCATCCACTGATATCTATATTCTCACCTTGTAAAACTGTCACTAGTGTCAGAAGGTCCTCTTGTCCCTTTGCCTTTACAAATTTATCTCCTGCGAAAAAAAGTGATGTTCCTATAACTGCAATTAATGCCAAAATTGCCATGATTTTTCTCTTCATCTCTCGTCTCTCCTCCCCTTAATACCATTGTTACCAAGTCGGGGATTAGCATACTCGAGAGTTGTCGTCACTTTTTGACATTTATGCTAAGCTTTTAAAAATTCACCTAGGTTGTGCAGATTCACACAAACTGAATTGTACATAAAAAGAATCTAATTAGGAAAGGTATAAAGGGCTATCTTTGTAAGTTTATTTACCCCATTTTACACAAGCTTAAAGCACTAAAATTTCACAATAAATCGTTGTTTTACTTGGTTTTTCGATCCTTTTTGCTCATTGATTCACGTACATTACAATTATGGGACAATTATTAGGGAAAAATGTCGTAATTTACACCAGTAGGTAGCTTACTGAAATATCATTGGCAGTTGCTGGGACCAAAGCAAATAATCCAGGAAAAAATTGCTTACGCTAGAGCCAATGACAATGGATAACAATATGAATAACAAGCGCGCCTGAAACACATGGCTTCCACGAATGAACTTTTCGTAATTGATGCTTTGCAACGCCCACCAAGCTAACGCAATAAAGACAAGATGTGAAATAATGCTAATGAGTGCCTGGTCTCCAAAACCTGAAATCATAAAAAAAATGCCTCCTTATAATCACACTGCCTTCTATTATACCATTCGGGAGGAATCTCCTCTTATTGGACGTAGAAAAAAGTAAAAAGTTGCAGATGTAGGCTGAAGTTTTTTGAGGGAATAGATGTTTTGGGGTGGGGTGGTTGGTTTGTGTAATTTTGTCGGAAGATGTTTGTTTAGTTTTTTGGATGGATGTTTCGTCTTGTGGATCAGAATCTCTCAACTCCAAAACAAAAAGAAGGGGCCCCTTTTCCCCTTCTTTTTCGGTAATGCTATATACAAGCCCCTTGTTTGACTCCCATCCTTATTGCAAGAAATCTGAAAACCCTTCAAAGTTCGTGTGGAAGAAATCGAGTGCGATATTTGGAAATAAACCAAATACAATCGTGGCTACCACACAAATCACAAGCGCCACACCAAGTCCGATCGGCATTCTAATTTTTCCACCATCCGCTTCTTCCGCTGCAGCTGGTCTAAAGAACATCTGCGTGAGTATGCCGAAGTAATAGAAATACGAGATAACCGTGGTCGCAATCATGATAGATGCGAGCACGTAATGTGCTGGATCTGACGCTAAGGCCCCAATAAAAATGTTCAGCTTTCCGATAAATCCAGCTGTACCTGGGATACCTGCCAACGACAGAATGAACACACCCATTGCCAGCGCTAGCCATGGTGCCCGCTTATACAATCCAGCAAAGGCTCCGATATCTTCGTTGTCTGTATGCTGTGTTAGCAATTGAATTACCGCAAATGCTCCCACATTCATAAACAGATATGCTCCTAAATAGAACCATAATGCATCATACATGAATGAAGACATCGCCGTCACCGCAACAAGCAAATACCCTGCATGCGCGATACTCGAGTAAGCAAACATTCGCTTAATGTTACGCTGTCTTAGAGCAACGACATTTCCAATAATCATCGTTGCCGCTGCAAGAACCGCGATGTAGTCCTGCATGCCAACCAAGAAATTGGTCATCTTCGCAACTCCAGAATTCCCTGCAAATGCATTTCCAAAAACCGTAAGCAAAATCCGAATCAGGATCACAAATCCAGCTGTTTTCGAAACAACACTCAAAAATGCTGTAACTGGAGTTGGTGCACCTTGGTACACGTCTGGTGCCCACATATGGAATGGAGCCGTTGCCAGTTTGAACGATAATCCCACAAAAATCATGAAGAAGGCAATGCCTAAAATGTAGATATATTGTGCATTAGCGAGAGTTGGCAAGACGTTTGTCATTTCGATCAAATTCGTTGTTCCAGTCAATCCGTACACATAACTCATTCCGAACAGTGTAAAAGCCGTTGCAATTCCACCGTTCACCACGTATTTCATCGCAGATTCATTGGATGGCAGATGCTTTTTCCGAATCCCTGCCAAAATGTAAGAAGACAGAGATAAGAGCTCCAATCCAACGAACAATGTGATTAAATCACCACTGGATGCCATCATCATCGCACCTAATAGTCCTGCTAAAAGAAGGTAGTAGAATTCCCCTTTGTATTCTTCCATTCCTTCTTTCGGCTTGTAACTTAGAGCGAGAAGCATTACAAGTGCTGCACCAATCAACAGTAAAATCTTAAATGCTTTCGCGAATCCGTCTAATCTAAATGTATCGTATAGAATCGAGATAGGCTCAAGACCTACCAAATTGATTAAAGACGCTAACGCGAGTAAAATGCCGGCAAAACCGATCCAGCCAAATATTTTTCGATCCAAATGCTTTGGTGCAAAAAGGTCGACAATGGATAGAATGGTGGCAACTCCGAGAATGATGAATTCCGGTGCCATCGCGCCCCACTCAAACGATAATAAAGTATCCACATCCATTCAAATCAACCCCCTAACCCAAGCATGATAGTCTCAAGTGTGGCTTGTAGCGGTTCGCTTAGTACACTTGGGTAAACACCAATTAACACAATCAGTGCTAGTAAAACGAGCACTGGCACAAATTCAACTGACTTTATATCAGTGATTCCTGCAAATTCACGACCTGCTTTTCCGTAGGTCATGCCAAGTACCGCTCGCAATAGGTAAACAGCTGTCATAATGATGCCGATACAACCGATTGCAGCGACTACTGGATGTACCTCAAACAATCCGAGGAAGGCCATAAATTCGCTGACAAAGCCGGACATGCCTGGCAATCCTAGCGATGCCAGTGCCCCTGCTAGTAAGAAGCCTGAAGCAAGCGGCATTCCTTTTGCCATTCCACCAAGATTCGCAATCGTCGAGGTCTGGAATCGTTCGTAGAAGACGCCGACCAAGAAGAAGAGTAAAGCCGAAATCAATCCGTGGGAAACGACTTGGAAAATTGCTCCTTGGATACCTGCTTCATTTAATGCCCCTAATCCAATCAAGACAATTCCCATATGGGAAATCGATGAGTAGGCAAGAACCATTTTGAAGTCCGTTTGAATGAACGCTAAGAATGCTCCGTATAAAAGGTTCACGACTCCAAGAATGGCGAGCAATAAAGCCAATGATTTGAATTGCTCTGGGAAAATTCCAAAGCCAAAGCGAATCAAACCGAATGCCCCAATTTTTAATAAAATCCCTGAGTGAATCATTACGACAGATGGCGGTGCTTGTACGTGCACGCGCAACATCCATGTATGCAACGGGAAGATTGGTAGCTTCACACCAAATGCGATTAGAAGCGCAATCGCTAAACCCATTTTCAACGATTCAGAGATTGGTGAAGGAGTATTAGCATCCTCGACTGCCATCAATTGCGCCAAGTCACTAATATTTGCGGTACCTGTTCGCGCAAATAAAACCATAATGACAATCAGTAAGATGGCAGATCCTAACCCGTTGTAGATTAAATAGCTATATGCCCCTTTTTCTTTTTCAAAATAGCCCCATTTTCCGATTAGGAAGAACATCGGGATCATCGTAATCTCGAAAAAGATGAAGAAGAGCACGAGATTTTGTGCTGCAAACACTCCAAGCATGCCAATCTCCAGTAAAAGAAAGAGCATGAAGTAACCCTTCCATTCTTTTTTAATATGAATGGAGGCAATCGCAGCGAGTGTCGAAACTATAGCTGTTAAGACGATTAAGATGAGCGAGAATCCATTTAGTCCTAACTCATAGTCGATTGCATACAAGCTAGCGTCTGAACCAAAATGAATCCATTCCTTCACTACATCGTATTTCGTTAAGTCCTCTGTCCCAAAAGCAATGAGTGCAAGCACTAGGGCTGGCAAGGTTGCTAAGAATCCAACTAGCTTAATTAAGGATTCCTGTGTTTTCGGTAGTAACGCCAGTACTAAAATGCCAAGTAGCGGGGAGAACACGAGTATTGATAAAAAGCTCATTTTAAGTACCCCCCTGCTAAGACGTAAACGACAACTAAAACCGCTAAGCCAACAAAGGCTACTGTTCCGTAAGCTTGAACCTGACCGCTTTGGATTTTCGAACCTGTTTTACCAAGCCCATGTACAATTCCGGCCACGCCTTTGACGATTCCTTCGACAACGAAGGCTTCGATATAGCTCAAAAGAACTGAAACACCTTTTGTTGTTTTTACAACAGATAATGCGTAAAACTCATCAAGATAGTATTTGTTGTAAAGCATGTTGTAAGTTGTTGGCATCCGCGATGATAGCCAATCGCGCTCCAAAGATTTTTTCCCGTACATGAGCCATGCTAGGAAGATTCCAAGTAAAGATACAAGCGTTGCAACGATCATAATCCAAATCGGACCTTCTGTATGACCGTGTCCTAAAGCTTCATTTCCTTCCACTAGCCAATCGCCAAGGAATGTTCCAAACCAGGGTGTATTGAAGTAACCTGCGACTACCGCAAGAACTCCTAACACAATCATCGGCACTGTCATGACTTTCGGTGATTCATGAACATTTTTCATCTCACTGCGGGCTTGCCCTGTAAATACCATGAAGAACAGGCGGAACATATAGAACGCCGTAAAGAACGCGGCAATCACAGCTAGCCAGAACAAGACAGGGTTGCCATTTGCCCAAGCGGCAATGAGAATTTCGTCTTTACTAAAGAATCCTGATAATAACGGAACTCCACTTATGGCAAGTGTCCCGATTAGGAAAAGCGGACCTGTTAGGCGAAGCTTTTTCCATAAACCGCCCATCTCTTCGATGTTTTGTGTGTGCACCGCGTGGATGACACTACCAGCTGCGAGGAACAATAAGGCTTTGAAGAACGCGTGTGTCATTAAGTGGAACACACCAGCCACATACCCTGCTGAACCAAGCGCCAACATCATATAACCGAGCTGGGAAACGGTCGAGTAAGCGAGTACTCTTTTAATATCCGTTTGAACTAAACCGATGCTTGCCGCAAAAATCGCGGTAAATCCACCGACTACGGCCACTGTCATGAGTGCTGTTTCGCTCGCTGTAAAGAGCGGGAATAGCGCAGCCACTAAGTATACACCGGCCGCAACCATTGTCGCAGCATGGATTAAAGCCGATACTGGTGTCGGACCTTCCATCGCATCTGGCAACCATGTATGTAACGGAAACTGACCGGATTTTCCGACAGCTCCGATAAATATCAGAATCGCTGTCAGCGTAATGATTCCTGCTGAAATTGCTCCTTCTTCGACTGCTAGAAAAATAGCATCATATTCGAAGCTACCAACTTGCCAGAATAAGAGAATCATTCCGATCAGGAGTCCCACGTCCCCGATACGGGTCATAATGAAAGCTTTTTTCGCTGCTGCCTTCGCTTCTTCCTTATAAAAATAGAATCCAATTAAGAGGAAGGAACCAACTCCAACGAGCTCCCAGAAAATATAAGTTTGCAGTAGATTAGGAGAAACGACGAGTCCTAACATTGCAAATGTAAATAATCCTAAGTACGCATAGAAAATGTGAAAACGGTCATCACCATGCATGTAGCCTTTTGAATACGTATGAACGAGAAAGCTAACAAGCGATACGATGACGAGCATTAACGCATTTAATTGATTGACTTCAAAACCCGCTGTTAATTGCACATCCCCTATTGCAAGCCATGTTGCTTCGGCTTTATACGTCGGGTGGTTGAAGCGATCAAACAACACCACCAATGAGTAGATTAAAGAAAGAAATGTCAGCACCATTCCAACGTAGCCACTGTTTTCCTTTAATCTCCTCCCAAATAGAAGAAGGAACAAAAATGAGATAAGCGGGAAAAGCGGTATGATCCATGCATTCTCCATCAATATCACAATCCCCTTTTAGAACGCACTACTATGCTCTGCGCGTTTGATTGGGCCCGCCTTTGATGCGGGTCGTAGAAAATTTTTAAGATTTAAGGTCATTCATTTCATCAATATTAACGGTTTTCTTGTTGCGGTAAAGGGCGATTAAGATCGCTAGTCCTACTGCCGCTTCTGCTGCAGCAACCGCAATCGCAAATAAGGCAAAGACTTGACCTGTAATAGAAGGAATCATGCCGAATTTGCTAAAAGCTACTAGATTAATATTGACGGCATTCAGCATCAATTCTATTGAAATTAATACGATGACCGTATTTCTTTTTGTCAAAGCACCGTATAGACCGATGCAAAACAAAATTAAAGCAAGGGTTAGGTAGGCTGAAACGGGAACACTACTCATTCCTTATCCGCCTCCTTCTTATTGTCATTTTTCGCTAAAATGATCGCGCCGATCAATGCGACTAAAAGCAAGACAGAGGTTAACTCAAACGGAATGATGTATTTGGAATAGAGCGCCATCCCGATTTGCTCTGTATTGTTTTCATGTAAAGTAGTTGCTTGTGGGTTGAAGTCTAAATTATAAATGCCAATGTAGACTGCAACGCCAAACCCTAGAACGCCTAAGAAAAGAAAGATTTTCTTGAGGGTTCCACCTTTGGGCTCGCTCGTGTCGTTATGTCGAGTCAGCATGATTCCAAATAGCATGATAATCGTGATGGCTCCTGAATAAATCAGCACTTGAACAACAGCTACGAATTCTGCTGAGAGTAGCACGTAGATTCCTGCAAGACTGATAAACGTGAACACAAGTGCGACGACCATATGCACGACTTTCGTCAAATTCAGTAAAAGCACACCACCGATGACTGCGACTAAAGCGAGACAAAGAAACGCTAATAATTCACCAGAAAAGGTCATGCCTTATTCACCTTCCGAACATTCTCGTCATTTTCATCGAGCCATTCTAGATTTTTAAATAAATCATCGCGACTGTATTCAGCAAGCTCAAAATTATTCGTCATGACAATGGCTTCTGTAGGACAAACTTCTGTACACAAGTCACAAAGGATACAAATTTCAAAGTTGATGTCATACGTATCGATGACTTTCCCTTTTTTCGTCGGATCCGGATGCTTTTTCCCCGTTAATTGAATGCAATCCGTCGGACAAATATTGGCGCATTGATTGCAGACAATACATTTTTCCGGGTAAAACTTCTGGATGCCTCGGAAACGATCGGGTAATGGAATTGGTTGTTTCGGATAATCGTAAGTTGGCTTATCCTTCGTTAAGTTTTTCAGGGTATACTTTAAACCTTTTGCTAATCCAAACCCAAGCATGTTCTTCACCCCTTTTTACATTTTACTCCCATGACTAAACCCCTCACAGTGTGGTACCTGCTACCTAAAATAAGCTTTTGATGATGGCAGTGAGGAAGATATTGGCGAGTGCGACTGGTAATAATACCTTCCAGCCGAATTCCATTAGTTGGTCCGCCTTAATACGTGGGAACGTGCTTCGGAACCATAATAAAATGAATATCACTAGACTAAATTTCAGTGCAAACCAGACAGCACCTGGGATGAAGTCCAGGAATGAGAATAATGGCAGCCAACCACCTAAGAATAGAACGGTTGTTAAAGACGCCATCGCAAACATATACACGTACTCAGAGAGCATAAAGAATGCCCATCGGAATCCTGAGTATTCAACAAAGTATCCAGCAATTAGCTCATTTTCCGCTTCTGGAAGGTCAAATGGAATCCGGTTCAATTCGGCCACTGAAGCAATGAAAAAGACGATAAAGCCAATCGGCTGAAGGAGGATATACCAGACATTCTCCTGTGCTGAAACAATTTCGTTGAGGTTTAAGCTGCCGGTTAAAAGAACGACGCCGAGCACGGACATGACTAACGGAATTTCATACGAAATCATCTGTGCTGCGGCACGCATTCCACCAAGTAACGCGAATTTGTTGTTGGATGACCAACCTGCCATCACAACTCCAATCGTCGTTAGCCCAGAGACAGCAATATAATAGAGCAGTCCGACGCCAATATCAGCAAACTGTAGCTTATCCGTAAACGGGATTGTCGCGATGACCATGAAGGATGGCGCAAACGCGATCACCGGTGCTAGAATAAACAACGGTTTGTCCGCTAATTTCGGGATCGTATCTTCTTTTAATAAAAGCTTCAGAACGTCTGCAACAGTTTGCAGTAATCCCCATGGGCCCCCAACCTGATTCGGTCCGTAGCGCATCTGCATAAAACCCATTACCTTCCGCTCTGCTAAAATTGCATATGTAACAAAACCAAGTATCACTAATAGTAAAACGGCACCGAGGACAAAGAAAATGACAAAGTTTAATAGACCAGCTTGATCATGTAATAGACCCTCAATCATTAGCCGTCCACCTCCCCTAGGATGATATCTACTGCTCCTAGAATGGCAATTAAGTTTGAAATGCTTTCTCCCTCAAGCAATTTCGGGAGGATTTGCAGGTTATAAAAGGATGGCCTTCTAAATTTTAGACGATATGGCTCTTTTTTACCATCACTTGCAATGTAGCAGCCGATTTCTCCACGAGGAGATTCGATTCGAACAAAGGCTTCTCCTTTTGGTGCTTTAATGATTTTTGGCACCTTCGCGAGGATCGGTCCTTCTTCCGGAAACTGCTCGACGCATTGCTCTAATATTTTCAAAGCTTCCTCGATCTCGGCAAATCGGACATGGTAACGAGAGAGAACATCGCCTTCTTCGCGAACCGGTACATCAAAATTGAAACGGTCGTAAATGGAGTATGGCTCATTTTTACGAAGATCCCACTTCACACCTGTACAGCGAAGATTTGGTCCACTTAGAGAATAGTTCAAAGCATCCTCTTTCGTGTATTTTCCAATCCCTTTTACACGGTTAAGGAAAATTTCATTGCCCGTTACAAGGTCATGATAGCCCTTGATTTGCTCGCGCATATGAGGAATGAATTCTCGCACCTTATCAACCCAACCTTCTGGTGCATCCCATTTGACGCCGCCAACACGCATATAGTTGAAGGTTAAGCGAGCTCCTGAAAGTTCATTTAATAGATTAAGAATCATTTCTCTTTCACGGAAAGCATAGAGTAGTGGACTTGTCGCTCCTAGGTCAAGGACGAATGTGCCCCACCAAAGCAAATGGCTTGATACACGTCCTAGTTCCATTGCCATTACACGTAAAAATTCAGCGCGTTCTGGTACTTCGATTCCCATCATCGTTTCAACAGCGTGACAGATGACGTAATTGTTGGTCATCGCTGAGACATAGTCCATCCGATCAGTGTAGGGAATGATTTGTGTGTATTGAAGGTTTTCCGCCAGCTTCTCTGTTCCACGGTGAAGGTAGCCGATGACCGGCTTTGCTTCCTTAATCGTTTCCCCGTCGATTTTTAAAATGAGTCGAAAAACACCGTGCGTACTCGGATGCTGAGGTCCTACGTTCAAAAGCATTTCTTCTGTTCGTAACACTCTTTACACCTCCACATCATACGGTTCATAGTCTTTTCTAAGCGGATGACCAACCCATTCTTCACCAAGCATGATCCGGTGTAAATTCGGATGATTATGGAATTGAATTCCTAGTAAATCATAAGCTTCACATTCAGGCCAGTTCGCACCTGCCCAAAGGGTAGACAAAGATTCAATAGCTGGTTCATCACGGTCCAATTTCACTTTTAAAGCAACAGATTGACTGTTTATGTAGGAATACAAGTGCACATACACTTCCATATGCGTTTCATAGTCAACCCCGTGCAGCTCTGAAAGATATTCAAAGCCGAGTTGCTCGTTGTATTTGAGGAATTGCGCAATTTTATAATAGTATTCACGCTTCGCCACGAGTGTTGGAACATCCTTGGAGAGTCTATTAATATAGGAATCTTCTATAACATCCTTCCCTAAGTGCTCCTCAATGACTTTCACGTATTTATCAAGATAAGGCTGATTGACTGAAGGTTTGACCTCTTCTGCCGGTGCTTCTGCTGTCTTTCCTGCAGCAGCTGCCCTTGCTTTTGCGGCTGCGGCTGCTTTTGCTTTAGCGGCAGCAATTGCTTTCGCCTTTTCGTCGTCACCAGCTAGAGCTGAATCGGCACCTTCTTGTTTTGCTTTTGCTGCAGCTTTTGCCTTCGCGGCTGCGGCGGCTTTCGCTTTAGCAGCGGCAATTGCTTTAGCTTTTTCATCATCGCTCGCTGGTGCTGTTTCTGTGCCTTCCGCTTGTGCCATTCGGGCAGCTTTCGCTTTCGCGGCTGCGGCTGCAGCGGCCTTTGCTTTGGCAGCAGCGACGGCTTTTTTCTTTGCTAAATCTATATCTTCTTCTGCAGCTGATTCAGGCTCGGCTGGTGCTTCTGCTGAAGCTTCCGCTTGCTCCATGGCTTTCTTTTTCGCTAGCGCGGCGGCTTTTGCCTTAGCTGCTGCTGCAGCCTTTTTCTTCGCCATATCATCATCTTCTGCTGCTGATTCAGGTTCGGCTGTTGCTTCAGTTGCTGATTCCGCTTGCTCCATCGCTTTCTTTTTCGCTAGCGCGGCAGCTTTTGCTTTTGCCGCTGCAGCTGCTTTTTTCTTCGCCATGTCTTCATCTTCTGATGCAGGTTCAGCTGGCTTTTCAGCTGCGGCTTCCTTATGCTCCATCGCTTTTCTTTTTGCTAGAGCCGCAGCTTTCGCTTTTTCAGCCGCTTCTTTTTTAAGTTGTTCTAAATCTTTTTCCCCGCTCATCGATTAGATCACCCTCTTCCCGGTTTTCGCCTCGTAACGGATCTTTTCTTTAAGTTTATTAATTCCATAGATTAGGGCAGCTGGGTTTGGTGGGCAACCAGGAATATACACATCCACCGGTACGATTTGATCCACACCTTTTACCACAGAATAGGATTTAACATACGGTCCACCCGCAGTTGCACAAGACCCCATCGCAATAACCCACTTTGGTTCTGCCATTTGGTCGTATAGACGTCTAAGGATTGGCGCCATTTTCTTTGTCACCGTACCCGAAACAATCATGACATCGGATTGACGCGGTGAGTTACGATAAAAAGTACCATATCGGTCTAAATCGTAATGGGCACTACTAGACGCCATCATTTCGATGGCACAACAAGCAAGCCCGAATGTCATTGGCCACAATGAATTACTCCGAGCCCAACCTTTTATTTGTTCTAATGAAGCCATTAGTACGGAACGCTGCACTTCTTCCATTTCTTCTGGTGAAATATTCTCTAATTTTAAATCCATTTTAGCACCTTCTTCTTCCATGCATAGACAAGTCCGATAAGTAGCATGAATACGAAAATTAGCATTTCAATGAGCGCAAAGATGCCTAATTTTTCATAGGCAACAGCCCATGGATACAAAAAGACTGTTTCCACATCAAAAATGACAAATAACAGGGCAAAAATATAGTAACGAACATTAAATTGAACAAGTGAATCATTAAATGGATCGTTACCGCTTTCGTATGTGGTATATTTCGCTTCCGACGGTACATTCGGACGTAACAGCTTGGCTAAAAAAAGCGCCACCACAGGTAAAATTACCCCGAGACACAGAAACACTACTACAATCAGATAGTTATTCTGATATAAGTTAAAAAGTTCCATACCCCTTCCCCTCCAAAGTCGTAAAACTTTTCAAAACTTTACAATTTGTAACCGAATTCATTATAACATTGTTAGAATCTGGTGTCGACAAAGCCTGGAGACTTTTAACAACTGATCTTCTAATCTATTTTTTTGAAAAAAGGAATGCTTTTTTCGGTGACTTTCCTCCTTTCTCTCTAATTACTATTTAATGGTAGTTTGCATCGTTTGTCTGTGAGTTTTGTCAAATTTTGTTCAAATTTGCAGAAATCTTAAAAATAAGGCTCTTTTCGCAAACATTATTGCTTCTAGCTATCAATTTTTTAAATGAATAGTAATAGTGCCTCTTAAACTCATTATCAAGTAGCGAAAAGTGCCTTGCAAAAATAATATGTTGCACTAAAGCACGTATGAGGTGTAAATGTCGGCTTTAGGACATTTACGAAAAAAAACAATAAGCAACGAATTAACAGGGTAAAAGAGATTAAAAAATGACCTCGTCTTATATAATTATTGGATTGGTTTGGAGAATATGAGGATGTCTTACAATTTCTGAAAATGTGGATGAAATTACCTTTTTTTGTGGTTGGCGCGAATGTTTAAATTGCCCTTCAAGATGAAGTTCTGAATGGGTATATTCTCACGAAGAGACTGAAACCACTGAAACAGAAAACTTTCCCAATTGAAAAAAAACACCTCCCAGCAATACACTGGAAGGTGTTGGTTCATCGATTATTTGCCCGCAACATCTAAGCGGTTGATCGCTCTTTTTAGAGCAAGTTCTGCACGTTTGAAATCAATATTTTCCTGCTTTTGCTGGTGTAAAAGATTCTCTGCGCGTTCCTTTGCTCTCAATGCACGATCGACATCGATGTTATCTGATACTTCAGCAGCTTGAGCTAAGATCGTTACTTGTTCAGGTCGAACCTCAAGTAAGCCACCACTCACTGCAACATATTCTGTATTTCCGCCCGAAATTAAGCGAACGGCTCCTATTTGTAACGGTGCAACCATCGGAATGTGCCCAGGTAAAATCCCAAGCTCACCGCTTAGAGCTTTTGTGCTGACCATTTCCACATCTGATTCATACACCGGGCCATCGGGAGTAACAACACTGACTTTAATCGTCTTCATTTTTTACCCTCCTGGTCCTAGATTAGACCTCTACGCCCATTTTCTTTGCATTCTCGATGACGTCTTCGATACGTCCAACAAGACGGAATGCATCTTCTGGAAGGTGGTCCCATTTGCCTTCAAGAATTTCCTTGAAACCTTTAACAGTTTCTTTAACAGGTACGTATGAACCTGGCTGTCCAGTAAACTGTTCAGCAACGTGGAAGTTCTGAGATAAGAATACTTGAATACGGCGTGCACGTTGTACAACAAGCTTATCTTCGTCAGAAAGCTCATCCATACCTAGCATTGCGATAATATCTTGTAATTCTTTGTATTTTTGTAGAGTTGACTGAACTTCACGAGCTACCGCGTAGTGCTCTTCTCCAACGATATCTGGTGACAATGCACGAGAAGTTGAAGCAAGTGGATCCACCGCAGGGTAGATACCCATCTCAGAAAGCTTACGCTCAAGGTTTGTTGTTGCATCTAAGTGAGCGAATGTTGTTGCTGGAGCCGGATCCGTATAGTCATCGGCAGGTACATAGATCGCTTGGATAGATGTAACAGAACCTACGTTAGTAGATGTGATACGTTCTTGTAATTTACCCATTTCAGTTGCAAGAGTTGGTTGGTAACCAACGGCAGACGGCATACGTCCTAAAAGAGCTGAAACTTCCGAACCTGCTTGCGTGAAACGGAAGATGTTATCCATGAAGAATAGAACGTCTTGTCCTTGCTCATCACGGAAATATTCAGCCATTGTTAATCCTGTAAGAGCAACACGCATACGTGCTCCAGGTGGCTCGTTCATTTGTCCGAATACCATGGCAGTTTTCTTGATTACGCCTGAATCCGTCATTTCGTGGTAAAGGTCGTTCCCTTCACGAGTACGCTCACCAACACCAGCGAATACAGAGATACCACCGTGTTCTTGTGCGATGTTGTTGATTAATTCCTGGATTAAAACGGTTTTACCTACACCGGCACCACCGAATAGACCAATTTTTCCACCTTTGATATATGGAGCAAGTAGGTCTACTACTTTAATTCCAGTTTCAAGAATTTCAACTTCAGTTGAAAGTTGTTCGTATTTAGGTGCTTCTCTGTGGATAGAGTCACGACGAATATCAGTAGGAAGTGGTGCGTCAAGGTCGATATTGTCACCAAGTACGTTGAATACACGTCCTAATGTAACGTCCCCTACAGGAACAGAGATTGGTCCACCAGTGTCAACAGCTTCAGCTCCACGAGTTAAGCCGTCAGTTGAAGCCATTGCAATAGTACGAACCGTATCATCACCTAAATGAAGGGCAACTTCAAGAGTTAAGTTGATAGCAACTTCAGATTCGTTACGCGCTTCGTTAACGATTGTTAATGCGTTATAGATTGCAGGTAGTTGGCCGCTTTCGAATTTCACGTCAACAACCGGACCCATAACTTGAACAACGCGTCCTTTATTCATCTTATTCCCTCCTAATCACGTTCTCATAGCAAATGGGGTAGGAAGTCGGACTTCCTAACCTCCAATAAAATTTATAGTTCTTAGCACAAGCGACAAATCAAGCCGCCTCCGCTTTTCATACTGTCTAGCTCCAGCGGCTAGCCCCTCGAGGTCGCTTCAGCCCAGATGCTGAAGTTAAAGTACCAACTTCAACCTCTGGCCTTCCAGCGCTTGTCGGGGCTGAGCAAGCCGCCTCCGCTTTTCTTTATTCCAACGCTGCAGCTCCACCGACGATTTCGGTGATTTCTTGCGTGATGGCAGCCTGTCTTGCACGGTTGAACAAGAGGCTGTATGAATTGATTAGCTCTTTTGCATTATCGGTTGCATTTTTCATCGCTAACATTCCCGCTGCATGCTCTCCCGCTTTACTATCTAAAAGGGCTCCGAAAATTAAGCTTTCTGCATATTGAGGAAGTAATACTTCTAAAATCTCTTCTGCTGAAGGCTCAAATTCATAGCTCATAGGCTTTTTAGAAGTTTCAATATCGGTGAGAGGTAGAATTTTTTTCTCTATAACGTCATTTTGAATTGGATTGACAAAATGATTATAGAACATATACAGTTCATCAAACGCTCCGTCAATAAACATACCAATCGTCTTATTTACAGTGTCTTTCACCTCAGCAAATGTTGGCTGATTGGCGATTCCTGTTAAATCAAGGGCAATATTCATATCGCGCTTTTTGAAAAATTCACGTCCTACTTTTCCAAGCGAAATGATGACATACTCATCCTTTGATTGATGACGTGCGTTAATACCTTGCATCGCTGCACGCAACACATTGCTATTAAACGATCCCTTAAGTCCACGTTCAGCAGTAATAACCAAATAAGCCGTTTTCTTCACTGGACGCTTCACTAACATTGGATGGGCTGCATCACTGCTACCAAGCGCAACGGATGCTGTCACCTCTTGGATTTTCTCCATATAGGGTACAAATGCCTTCGCGTTCTGTTCAGCTCGGGTAAAGTTGGATGCTGCAACCATTTCCATTGCTTTTGTAATTTGGCTCATCTTCTTAGTAGAAGTGATTTTATTTTTTATATCGCGTAATGATCCCACAAGTTCTCACCACCTTATCAAGATTGTCGAGCAAGGGTGAGAATCAAACACCCTTGCGTTCTAATATAGACCCGTATTACTCAGATACTGCGAAAGATTTTTTGAATTCGTTAATTGCTGCTGCCATCTCATCATCAGTTGGAAGCACTTTCGTAGTAGCAATATGGTCTAACACATTCTTGTGATTGTGGTCTAACCATGAAAGGAATTCAGATTCGAAACGACGAATATCCTCTAACGGAATATCATCTAAGAAGCCACGTGTTAACGCATATAGAATCGCAACTTGCTTTTCTACTTTTAATGGCTTGTTCAGATCTTGTTTTAATACCTCTACTGTACGAGCACCACGCTCTAATTTCGCTTTAGTTGCTTTATCAAGGTCAGAACCGAATTGAGCAAATGCCTCAAGCTCACGGTATGAAGCAAGGTCAAGACGTAATGTACCAGCTACCTGCTTCATCGCTTTAATTTGCGCAGATCCTCCTACACGAGATACGGAAAGACCGGCATTAATCGCTGGACGTACACCAGAGAAGAATAGGTCAGATTGTAAGAAAATTTGTCCATCAGTAATGGAGATAACGTTTGTTGGGATATAAGCAGAAACGTCACCTGCTTGAGTTTCGATGAATGGAAGAGCTGTGATTGAACCAGCACCCTTTGCATCACTTAACTTCGCAGCGCGCTCTAATAAACGGCTGTGTAAGTAGAATACATCCCCTGGATATGCTTCACGACCTGGAGGACGACGTAATAATAGGGAAAGTTCACGGTAAGCAGATGCTTGTTTTGTCAAGTCATCATATACAACTAACACGTGTTTTCCTTGTAACATGAACTCTTCAGCCATTGATACACCAGCATAAGGAGCTAGGTATAGTAATGGAGCTGGTTGAGATGCAGATGCAGTAACAACGATTGAATACTCCATTGCACCGTTTTTACGTAAAGTTTCAACGAGTCCACGAACTGTTGATTCTTTTTGTCCGATTGCCACATAGATACAAATCATGTCTTGACCCTTTTGGTTCAAGATTGTATCGATCGCAACAGATGTTTTACCAGTTTGACGGTCACCGATGATCAACTCACGTTGTCCGCGTCCGATTGGCACAAGAGCGTCAATCGCTTTAATTCCCGTTTGAAGTGGCTCGTGTACGGATTTACGATCCATAACACCGAAAGCCGGACTTTCAATTGGGCGAGTTTTTGTTGTATTGATTGGTCCCATGCCATCCACTGGTTGTCCTAGTGGGTTCACTACACGACCGATTAGTTCTTCCCCTACAGGAACCTCCATGATACGGCCTGTACGACGAACTTCGTCACCTTCACGGATGTCTGTGAAAGGTCCTAAAATGATGATACCGACGTTATTTTCTTCAAGGTTTTGTGCCATACCCATAACGCCATTTGAAAATTCAAGAAGCTCTCCAGCCATGACATTGTCGAGGCCATGAGCACGAGCGATACCGTCACCGACTGTGATAACCGTACCTACATCACTCACTTGAATTTCCGACTGATAGTTTTCAATCTGCTTTTTTATCAGCGCACTAATTTCTTCAGAATTGATGCTCATGAGTTTCACCCCTATCTACGAATAGAATGCGTCCGTTGACGCAATACCTGTTCTTAACTTAAAAGTGTTCTTTCTAAACGCTCTAGCTTTCCGCTTAAAGACCCGTCGAAAATACGATTTCCGATGCGTACCTTTACGCCGCCGAGCAAGTTAGAATCCACGATATTATTGATACGAAGAGAAGTTTTGCCAACCTTTTTCGCAAAAGTTGAAGATAAAGCTTCACGTTCTTCGTCTGTTAAAGGACGAATCGTGTATACTAGTGCTTCTGCAATTCCTCTATCTTCATTTGCCAATTGGATAAATTCATCAGCGACAGCTGTGATTTCATTCACACGATGGCGGTCGATTAATAACATAAGTGTATTTAACACATATGTATTTACATGTAAAAATGCATTCTTCAAAATCTCTTTCTTCTTTTCAATCGGAAGCTTTGGAGATTTTAAGACAGCATTTAATTCAGCATTATCTACCAATACCTCTTTTACTACACGAAGCTCTGCTTCCATCTGGTCAAGAAGGTTATGTTCTTTCGAGAGCTGGAAAAGAGCCGATGCATAGCGTTTTGCTACACCTGAGCTACTCATCGTTATCTCCCGCCTTCTTGAATGTATTCGTTAATTAGCTTTTCTTGATCTTCTACAGAAAGCTCTTTTTCAATAACTTTAGAAGCGATTAGAACAGATAGAGAAGCGACTTGCTCGCGAATAGCCGCGACAGCCTTTTCCTTTTGCTGATCAATCTCAAGTTTAGCAGATTCTTTTAAGCGTTCAGCTTCTGTACGCGCCAATGCGATGATTTCCTCACGTTGGAGGTCACCTTGCTTTTTCGCGTTTTCAATTAAGCCTTGTGCTTCTGTACGCGCTTCCTTTAAAAGATTGCGCTGTTCTTCTACTAATTGGTGAGCTTCAGTACGACTTTGCTCAGCAGAATTTATTTCATTCGCAATGTGGTCTTCACGTTGTTTCATGATACCCATTAATGGACCCCATGCAAACTTTTTAAGTAAAGCCATCAAAATTAAGAACATGATAAGTTGGAATGCAATATCCCCACCGTTAAAATTGCTACCATGTGCTTCTGCAGCACCTAAAACTAGACTATTTGTTAACACCCTCAGGTTCACTCCCTTCAAGAGTCGTTCACTTCAATAGAAGAATGATTATTGACATAAAGGAATGGCGAAGCTACTCATAAAAGATCTTCGCCATTTTTAACATATTAATTAATGATTAGCCACCGATTACCATGAATGCGATAACTACCGCGATGATAGGAATCGCCTCAACTAATGCAACCCCGATGAACATAGTAGTTTGAAGCATACCACGTGCTTCTGGTTGACGAGCGATACCCTCAACTGTACGAGATACGATAAGACCGTTACCAATACCAGCACCTAGTGCTGCTAAACCGATTGCGATTGCTGCTGCTATAACACCCATTATAAATTTCCTCCTTAAATGTATAAAAATAGATTATTTGTCCAATGATTGAACAAGGTTTATATTAATGGTCTGAACTCACTTTGTGTGAGAGGTAAACCATTGTTAACATACAGAAAATAAATGCTTGGATTGCGCCGACAAAGACTGAGAATCCTTGCCAAGCTAACATAGGAACAATTGCAGCGAATGCGCCACCAACTGTTGATGCAAGGGTTCCAGAAAGTAATGTTAAGAGAATTTCCCCAGCATAGATGTTTCCGTAAAGACGAAGACCAAGAGTTAAAGTGTTAGCAAATTCCTCAATGATCTTAATCGGGAACATAAACCAAAATGGTTTGAAGAATTCCTTCCCGTATGATGAGAATCCTTTGAGCTTAACCCCATAGTAATGGGAAAGTGCCACAACCAACGTTGCTAACGTTAATGTTACAACTGGGTCAGCTGTTGGTGATTTCCACCATAAATCACCTTTGTAGGTAATTGAAAACGGTAGCCCTAACATATTAGATACAAAGACATACATAATGATTGTGATTCCTAATATGTGGAACCGTCCACCGTCTTTCCAATCCATCGTGCTGTTGATGATGTTTTTCACAAAATCCATGACCCATTCGAAAAAGTTTTGCATTCCCGTTGGTTTCATGGCCAGCCTTCTGGTCGAAATTACAGCGATTAAAAATACAATGGCACTGGCAATCGTAATCATGAGCACATTTGCTAAATTAAAGGTAATCGTTGTGATACCAAAAAAATCTAAATGATACAATGGAGCTCCATGATGCACAGTATTCACCTCTCTTCTCCGCTAATTATGTGGATGAATCGCTTGCTTGAAAAATTTTATCATAATGACAAAATATGGTGTCATTAAACCCAAAATCACGCTATACAAATGAATTGAATCAGGATACTTAACCGCGAGCATGACTGCTAAAATAGCTGTGGCCATTCTAGAAATCATCCCAAGAGAGCGAACTTTCTCTCCCCTTACAACCGCATCACCGAACTTGTCCATCCGTTTTGCTAATAGCCACATATTAAAGAGGCCAAAAGCAGTTCCAAGAATTAAACCTAAAAAGATAGTTTGATATGAAGTGAAGCCCCAGCCCAGGACATAGATGGATAACAAAAATAGTATGTATCTCTGTTGTTGTCGGTAAATTGTTTGTACATCCGGCATCGTTGATTATTCTCCTGAAAAGAAATGTTGGATTAATCGTAGCATTGCGTATACACCCGCCACTAAACCGATTAATAGTCCAATTATTAAGAAAAGTGGTTCGGTTCCAATTTCACGATCGAGCCATCTCCCAAGGAAGATGCCAATCAGCACGGATCCGACTAATTGAGAAAGAATCGCGGACATTAACGCCATCGCTTGGAATGGGTGGCGATTATTCTGTTTCATAGTAACGCATCCTCTCTTTAAGAGAATGGTAAGAAGGCTGTTATTGATGACTTCAAATTATTTCAAAAAAGTATAAACGCTTTCTTATATATAGATGATGAAAACCTTACCATTTATACCCTTTGTAAGCATACAATAGGGACAAATCAATGTCAATGCGTTTATAGTGAAAAAGATCACACGAATAACAGCCAATTTTATACATGTTCACAAAATATTCAAATTTTCACTCATTGACATATTGCATAATATTTTTTTCTTGTTCCACGATCTCTTTTACAATAAAAATCGTCGTTTCGATCATATCCTCCCTCCCGTGTTTTTTCGCAAAAACTTTTGCCAAATATAATCCATCTGCTGGTAAATCCTCGAATGAAATTTCTTCCTTTAATTGTCCTTTCCCGACTTTTCTTTTTGCATCTAAGAAACCAACAAATTGAAAGGTATCTGGATTAAAGAGAGCAATCCCAAATTCATCTGCTCCGCCAGGCAAATACACTTCATATCGATAGGTTCCCTGTTTATCACCTAATCCAAAATCAAATCCCATCACACGTGGATAATTCGGCTCTTCTAGCACATACAGGTAAGGCAAGCGTATTTTTTGTGAACCAGCCTGCATCTCTATATAACCATCATGAATTTTTTTCTTTAATTCTTTTGGATTGACGTTCATCTTGATGGCGACCTTCTTTTTTTCCTTTGGTATAAGGGTAAAAAAAATTGGCATATCCCAGCTGATCCCCTGCTCATATTTCGGAATCGTAAACGCATAAGATTGCTGCTCGTCGCTCACATTTTCAATCGTGATATATTGTCTATGAGTATGAGGTTCTTCTGCTAGTTTAAATTTTCCAAATTGAAGAGAAGACGGAAGCACAAGTGAATTTGTTTTAATCGCATCTTCCACTTGAATTCGACCTGCCCCTTGTTCATAAGTGCGATAGCTGTGACCCTTCTGATCGGTGAGTGGTTTAGCCGTATTCATAAGCGCGGCTTTGATTTCGTCTGGCGACCAATCTGGATGTGCCTGCTTAATGAGGGCACTCGCACCTGCCACATGGGGCGCTGCCATACTGGTTCCTTGCAGAGCCAGGTAACCGCCTGGAACCGTGCTCGTGATCGCAACCCCAGGGGCAACCACGTCTGGCTTGACCTCCCAAGTAGATGTGACTGGTCCTCTAGAGCTAAAGTCGGCAAGAAGGTCCTTTTCTTCTATTATATTTGTCCGGGCATAGGCGTTGTCTGTAATTCGGGCCTTGAGTCGTTTGCCATCTTTTTTTGAAATGGTCGTAACCGGAATGTCTATCTCTGCCTCCAGATTACCAATGAAGCTACCATTTACATTGTTGTAGATCACGACCGCTACTGCACCCGCGCGATTGGCGTTATTTGCTTTTTCGGTAAAAGTAAGTTCGCCACGTTCTAGGAGAACAATTTTTCCTCGCGCATTCGTTAATTCATTCGGCTTCCCTAATCCGCCAAACACAATTGGATAGGATCGATCAAGCTTCCAATTTTGCGCTCCTTGCATCGGTTCGAGTCGAACTGGTTCGGTTAGACCATCGATAGTTAGATAAGGAACTTTTAGTGTTGGAGTTGACGCACCGACAGATATTGCTTTCGTTGCCGTACCTGGAGATCCCACTGTCCACATATTTGGTCCAGAGTTACCAGAAGAGGTAACTGGAACGATTCCTTTTTCAGCAGCCTTATTGAGCGCTAGACTAATTGGGAGGTCTGGCCCATTAACGTTGTTCCCAAGGGACAAATTGAGGACATCGACCTTGTCCTTGATTGCTTGTTCAATCGCTGCAAGCACTTGTTCTGTCGTTCCCGATCCCCCTGGCCCGAGTGCACGATAAGCAATGACTTCTGCTTCAGGAGCGACTCCATTAATCCGTCCGTTGGCTGCAATGACGCCAGCAACATGTGTCCCATGAAGGGTAATTGGGGTTTGAAGTGCCTCTGATTCCATTGGGTCCTTGTCTCCGTCGACCAAATCATGCCCACCTTTGTAGCTTCTTCTCAAGTCAGGATGATTGTAGTCGATGCCGGTATCAATAATCCCAACCTTGATTCCCTTTCCGGTTAGGCGATGGTCCCCTTGGTCAAACAGTCCTCTCGCCTGATCGCTTCCGATAATTTCAATATTGTCTTCCATTTGGGTTTTGTAGGTTTGCACTGGTGAAACGAGCTCCACTTTGTTTGATTCTTCAAGTTTAGTGAGCGATGCTAGGCTACCTTTTACAGAAAAACCATTGAGGGCATGCTGAAAAGTGTATCTTAATTGGAGATCAGGATAGTCGTTGAGAATGTATTTGATTGCTGTTTCGGTGAGTGGGTTTGGAGCGGTGACGATGGCAATTTTTTCAGTTTGTGGCGACTCCTCTGGGATTGGAGGATGCTCAAGCGGGCGAGCGTATGCGGTTTGTGTGATGGTTAGTAGAATGACTGTGATGAGTAATTTCTTCATGGTCAAACATCCTCTTTTTCCATAGAATGTTCTTGTTTTGAGGAGAGTATGCGTCTAGATTGTTTGAATTTACTCCATTTTGATAGTCAAACCCAACCAAAATAGGTCGATTTGTTAGAATTGCACGTACATTAGGCAGAATCGCGTAGATTTGGTGGTTAATCGCTTGGGTTTAGCTACCATTTGCGTAGAATTCGCAGCTGATTGCGTAGTTTGCAGAAGTAATTGCGTATTTCCAAAAAAAGGTACAATTTTTCAGTTGTTACGCACGAGTTCAGCCTCAGAACAAGTTGGATTTACGGCCGAGCGTGTGACTTTGACTGTCTATTACCTATTTCAGGGAAAACCCAACCAAAAATAGGTCATTATTAAGCTGATTGCGTGAAATTGAAATAGATACGCACGGTTTTCGAGGTCGATTGCGTGGGTTTGACAGTTTTTTGCGTATTTCTCTGGGGTGATTGCGTATTACTCCAATGACAACATTACAAATGATAAGTCTTATTTTTCGTTGTACCCGATTGCTTGAGCTTCATCCCTAATAACAAACTTCGTGCCACGTTTCTTGATTCGATACGGAGAAACTCGCGACATTGCTCGTTCGTTATCGTCTGGCCCATAATTGTAAAATAATCTTCAATAGCTTTGTGATGAGCATTATTTAAAGTTTCTTGACACGATGGACATTTCCAAATTCCGTGACGATAGTTCATGTGGATAAATTCACAAGCTGGACACTGAACGCCAGTAATAATTTCTTTCGGATCAATACCATAGTGTTGTAGAATATCCAGTTTTAGAGGGGTATCATGCTTTAACAATGTTCGAGTTAATTTTCGATATTCCTTTTGATCAATTGGATCATTGTACAATTTTTCGATGGTGATAATTTTGTTTGGCAGATGCTCCGCGTGAAAGACTTTTTGATAGATTTGAGGATTGTTACTGCGAATGATAGAGGAGGGATAGCTAATGATAACTCTATGTTCTATTGGGAGAAGAGGAAGTTTGTTTTTCTGGAGCCAATTTTTCAATTGAATATGATGCCTTTCTACTTGATTAATTGGATTGGAAAAACCTTCTTCTTTTTCATTAATTGTTCTGATGAATTGTTCTGATTCTTTATCAAAGTATAAGGTTCCGAGAATATTTTTTACATCTGAAATTAGGATATAACGAGGGCAAAGGAGAAGAGTATCCATTTGAAAACCATGGCCGTGCTCATTTACTAGACGGATATCTCGAATTACATCATATTCTTCAGGTAAAAAATTTAGATAATAGGATAGATTTTGTTCACCTTATAACCAGCTTTCCGTTTAGCCTGGTCCTCTTCGATTTCTTTTCTTTTTATATGGTCCTTAAGCAATCTTCGAAGGAGAACTTCATTCTGTTTCATTCTAAATGGATACTGTAATTCTTTTAAAACCATCTCATTCACACTCCTAGTATTAAATTGTATAAGAATTTCTCTAAATGACATGTAAATCCTGCCTTTTACATGTGAACATTTATGGAATTGCGCAGGATTTGAGTGGAATTGCACAGTTCACAGGGTTAATCGCGTGAGTCGAGTTACTAATTGCGTAGGTTTTGCTGCTGATTGCGTACTTCTCGGATGTTATTGCGTATTCCCAAAATAAGCTACCATATTTTAGCAGTCGCGCGCAAGTTCATTCTCAAATCAACCGGGATTTACGACCGATCGCGTGGATTTAACTAGTCATTGCACGCTTTCCGAGTGGAATTGCGCATTTCCACCAACCCCAACAAAAAAAACTGACCCCAAGAGGTCAGTTTTTCAATGGATTATAGGATTCTGGTCTTTCGGATGATTGCTTGAAGTAGTAGCTAATTGCATCGCAAATACGTCGGGACGCTTCGCCATCACCGTACGGATTAACTGCTTTCGCCATTTTTTCATAAGCGGCATCATCTGTTAAAAGTTCAGTAGCAAGGCTATAGATTGTATCCTCATCTACTCCAGCCAATTTCAATGTTCCAGCTTCAATTCCCTCTGGACGCTCAGTCGTATCACGTAACACAAGAACCGGTACACCTAGTGAAGGTGCTTCCTCTTGCACGCCGCCTGAGTCTGTTAAAATCAGATGGGCTCTTGATGCAAAGTTATGGAAATCGATCACATCAAGTGGCTCAATTAATCGAATCCGTGGGTCATTCCCTAAAATTTCGTCCGCAATTTCACGCACAACCGGGTTTAAATGAACAGGGTAAATAACCTGTACATCCTTTTGCTCGTCCACAATACGCTTAACCGCACGGAACATATTACGCATTGGCTCTCCAAGGTTTTCACGACGGTGAGCTGTTAAAAGGATCAAGCGGTCATCACCAAGGCTATCTAAAACCTCATGATGATACTCTTCTTTTACCGTTGTTGTTAACGCGTCAATTGCCGTATTCCCCGTAACGAAGATACTTTCATCTTTCTTGTTCTCACGGCGTAAATTTTCCGCAGACATCGTAGTTGGTGAAAAATGCAAGTCAGCCATAACTCCTGTTAGCTGGCGGTTCATTTCCTCAGGGAATGGAGAGTACTTATTCCAAGTACGTAGACCCGCTTCCACGTGTCCCACAACAATTTGATTATAAAAAGCAGCTAAGCTCGCAATAAAAGTAGTTGTCGTGTCGCCATGGACAAGGACAATATCTGGCTTAACTTCTTTCATTACTTTATCTAGACCTTCTAGACCACGAGTTGTTACATCAACAAGGGTTTGGCGGTCCTTCATAATATTTAAATCATAATCAGGTGTGATGCCAAAAATATTTAGCACCTGGTCCAGCATTTGGCGGTGCTGAGCCGTTACCGTTACAATCGATTCGAATCTGTCTGGGTACTTTTGAAGCTCAAGAACGAGTGGTGCCATTTTGATCGCTTCAGGTCTTGTCCCAAAAATTGTCATGACTTTAATCGGCTTGTTCATATGAACACCAACTTTCTTTACTATTACTTCGTACCAAATAGGCGGTCGCCTGCGTCTCCTAGACCAGGAACGATATAGCCTTTTTCATTTAATTTTTCATCTAATGCTGCAATATAAATATCAACATCTGGGTGAGCTTCTTTTACTGCTTCAACACCTTCTGGAGCAGCAATTAAGCACATAAACTTGATATGTTTTGCACCACGATTTTTCAAGGAGTGAATCGCTTCAATAGCAGAGCCACCTGTTGCAAGCATTGGGTCAACGACGATGAAATCTCTTTCCTCAACATCGCTTGGTAATTTTACATAGTATTCAACAGGCTTTAACGTTTTTGGATCGCGATAAAGACCAATATGACCAACCTTTGCAGCTGGAATTAGCTTTAGGATTCCATCTACCATTCCGATCCCTGCACGAAGAATAGGAATGATCCCAAGTTTTTTACCAGAAAGCACTTTAGACGTTGTCTTACTTACTGGAGTTTCAATTTCGATTTCCTCAAGCGGCATATCACGTGTAATTTCAAAAGCCATTAAAGTTGCAACTTCGTCCACAAGCTCGCGGAATTCCTTCGTTCCAGTCCCTTTTTCACGAATGTATGTAAGTTTGTGTTGGATTAATGGGTGATCAAAAACGTATACTTTTGCCATTGCTTTCTCTCCTTTTAATATCGATTAACTATTGTTCAATACACACTTCGTCTAATTTTACAGAAAAAGTTTTTTAAGAGCAACTCATACTTAAAAATGTTAAAGAAATGACACGAAAAAAGGTGAAACTCCGCAATGGAATCTCACCTTTTCGACGCATTATCTATCTTGGTAGAGTGGGAATCTGTTTGTTAGAGCTTCAACACGTTGCTTCGCTTCTTCAAGCTTTGCTTCATCGTCATGATTTTTCAATGTGAAGCTAATGATAGAAGCGATCTCTTCCATCTCAGCTTTTCCGAAACCACGAGACGTTACAGCAGCAGTTCCGATACGAACTCCGCTTGTTACAAATGGACTTTCTGGATCGTAAGGGATCGTGTTTTTGTTCACGGTAATGCCTACTTCGTCAAGGACATGCTCCGCTACTTTTCCTGTAATCCCAAGAGAACGAACATCTACTAATAAAAGATGGTTGTCAGTTCCGCCAGACACAAGCGTTAGGCCTTCTTTTTGTAGCTCTTCAGCTAAATGCTTGGCATTCGTAATAATGGCAGCAGCATAGTCCTTAAAGCTATCTTGTAAAGCTTCGCCAAAGGAAACGGCCTTTGCCGCGATTACGTGCATTAATGGACCACCTTGAATTCCAGGGAAAATCGATTTATCAATTTTCTTCGCGAATTCTTCTTTGCATAAAATCATTCCGCCACGTGGGCCACGAAGGGTTTTATGCGTAGTAGTTGTCACAAAATCTGCATATGGTACTGGGTTTGGATGAAGGCCAGCAGCGACAAGACCAGCGATATGAGCCATATCCACCATCAAATAGGCGCCTACTTCATCAGCGATTTCTCTGAAACGTTTGAAATCAATTACACGAGGGTACGCACTAGCACCGGCAACAATTAGCTTTGGCTTATGAGCACGAGCTTTTTCCAAGACATCGTCATAATTGATTGTATGAGATACCTCGTCCACTCCGTACTCAACAAAATTGTATTGAACACCCGAGAAGTTAACCGGACTTCCATGTGTTAAGTGTCCACCATGAGAAAGATTCATCCCTAGAACCGTATCACCATGCTCAAGAATCGTGAAGTATACAGCCATGTTCGCCTGAGCACCAGAATGAGGCTGAACATTGACATGCTCGGCACCGAAGATTTCCTTCGCACGGTCGCGCGCTAAGTCTTCTACCACATCAACATATTCACAGCCACCATAGTATCGTCTACCTGGGTAGCCTTCTGCGTATTTATTCGTTAAAACAGAACCCTGGGCTTCCATTACTGCTTCACTTACGAAGTTTTCGGACGCAATTAACTCAATTTTTCCACGCTGACGTCCCAATTCTTTTTGGATCGCTTGAAAAACTTGTTCATCCTGCTGTGCTAAATGCTTCATCGTATAATCCCCCTCGTATTCCGTAATATGTATTAACATGTTTTCAATTTTAATCGGTATGTTCGAAAATCGCAAGGAGCAAAATGAATAAATTCCGAATAATAGGACGCTATTTTGAAATAATTGTTCGGTGTTTTAGGAAGTTGCCTTCGCTTGGCTTTTTCCTGAATCAGCTAACCTGCAAGATAAGCGGAATTTTTCCGGTTAAATGTAAAGACGAGCTCGTTTTGAGGTTAATAAGCGGAGGTTTTCCGTCTATTCAAAGCAAAATAGATCATTCTCGTGTTTTTCGGGTCCATAGGGAGAATTTTTCCGGCTATTCACGCCTTTCTTAATAAAAATTACTTAATAAGCGGAATTTTTCCTTCTATCTTCGGTGCTAAAATGTGCGTACTCTCTAATAGAAAAACGGAGCCCCTATCACAAGACAGAAGCTCCAATTAACAAGATTCATTTTCAGGCTTGTTTTCGTATACGGCACGCGCACCGCCAATTAATTTTGGTCGAGTCGTCGCTAAAGTAATATGCGCATTCCCAAGGGATTTCAGCGAAACCCGTACGGGAACAGCAACATGCTTTAAATGCATGCCAATTAAAGTATCGCCGATATCGATGCCCGCTTCCGCTCGAATATGCTCCACCACGACTGGATCGTGCAGATGCTGATAAGCGTAAGTCGCCATCGCCCCACCTGCCTGACGAACCGGGACAACGGTAACTTCATCTAGTCCACGCCCTTCAGCTGTATCTCTTTCAACAACGATCGCTCGATTCAAATGTTCGCAGCATTGAAAAGCAAGCTGAATGCCTGTTTTCTTTTGTAGGGCCTGTAATTGGTTAAAAATCATTGCAGCTACGTCTAGCGATCCTGCTGTTCCGATTTTTTGGCCAATCACTTCACTTGTGCTACATCCGACGACAAAAACCTGATTCTTTCTCAAGGTGACTTGTTGCTGAAATTCATTTAAAATCTTTCCGAGTTGCTGTTCTAAATCTTGCAAATCAGCAGACATGCCAATCCCTCCGATGTTAGTGCTTGCTTTCGTAGTCTGTGATTTTGCCAACACGATTTGCGTGACGTCCACCTTCATACTCTGTTGAGAGCCAAACTGAAGCTATCTCACGTGCTAGACCTGGTCCAATCACGCGCTCTCCCATTGCCAGCATATTCGTGTCATTATGTTGACGTGTGGCCTTTGCGCTGAATACATCATGCACAAGGGCACAACGGATGCCTTTAACCTTGTTAGCCGCAATACTCATGCCGATTCCAGTTCCACAAATCAGAATGCCGCGATCGAATTCTCCAGCCGCAACTTTTTCCGCCACTGGTAAGGCATAATCAGGGTAATCAACAGATGTCTCGCACTCACAACCAAAATCCTCATATTGAATACCTAACTCGTCCATTAACGATTTGATTTCTTCACGAATATTAATACCACCATGATCTGACGCAATTGCAACTTTCATTTGTTTTGCCTCCTCTAATGATACGTTTCCCGCATAATTCGATATTATTTACAAACTTGTTCACGATTTCATTTTGACATATCGCACCTTAAAGATAAAGCTGAAAACATTAAAAACAGGCTCCCTCTTTAGAGAGCCCGTTTCCTGCTGGGGACAAGGAACCTGTCCCCCTGTCCACATTTTATAGCTTGAATCTTGAAATTGTTTTCTTCAATTCCTCAGCTTGTGCTTTTAATTCGAATGCGTGTTTTTCCACGTTTTCAATCACTTGTGCCTGATTGTTCGTTGCCGTTGTTACTTCCTGTGCTCCTGCAGACGTTTCTTCTGCAATTGCCGCAACCTCTTGTGATTGAGTGGATGTATGTTGAATGCTTTCCATTTGTTTATCTACTAAAGTTGTGATTTTTGAAACAGAATCAGCCATTTCATTAACCGTTTGCGTCATCGCTTCAATGACTTCATTAGTCTTGCTACCTTTTTGCGCTTCTTGGTTCGCTACTTCCACCTGATCCGTGATTTGCTTCACAACATTTTGAACCTCTTCTTGAATATTTTTAATTAATTCAGAGATTCCTTGAACAGCTGTCGCACTTTCGTCAGCAAGGGTGCGGACTTCTTCTGCTACAACAGCAAAACCTTTTCCGTGCTCACCGGCACGAGCTGCTTCAATGGAAGCATTCAGGGCAAGTAAGTTTGTTTGTGCAGCAATATCTCCAACAAGCTGGATGATTTGCTCAACCTTTGAAGCATTTTCTTCCAATCTCTTAACCGTTTGCAAAGAACCTTCATTTTCCTGCGCAAGTCTTTGAATACCTGAAACTAACGAATTGATAACCGCCTTTGATTCCTGAAGATCTGTCACCAATTCTTTTGATACTCTTCCAGATTCATTCGCTGTTTCTTGAACCTCTTCCGCAATACGAATGACATCTTCAACAGATTCTGCAGTTGTTTGAATGGAAACCGCTGAGTTATCTGCTCCCATAGAAATTTCCCCGATTGTTCTAGCAATTGCTTCAGCTTGTTCTGCCGCCATAGACGATTCACTAGAAATCGCAATCACTTTTTGATTGGTTTCACGGAAATTCTCATCTATTTTTTGTACCATGTCCTTCAAATTAAGGAGCATGTGGTTAAAAGCAATTCCAAGTGAACGGATTTCATCGTCTGACTTAGAAAGCTCTGCCTCTGTGGAAATATCTCCATGCGCTGCTTTTAACGCAACTTTTTCTAGCTTTTGTAGTGGCTTAATAATGAAACCGGCTGCTACAGCTGCTAAAATCCCCGACCAAACGATTCCAAGGACCAAGGTTAGTATCGTAAATGTAAATTCACTAAACGGTAGAAAATCTTTTACCATCGGGTATAAAAAGTAGATAAAAAGTCCACTCGTCGTATAAGTAATGATGGCCAAAATGGTAATGAATAAAGCAAGTTTCTTTCTTAAACTAAACTTGTATTTCTTTTTTGCCTCCATGCTGCTCCTCCTAATTCCGATCCTTAATCCTCTAATCTCTCTACTATTTTATCGATATTTTCACGAATATCTTTGTAGGTCTTTCGATACATTTCTAACGAACCACCAAACGGATCGATAATATCCCAGTCGAATTCATGACCAGCAAATTCCTTCAGCGTAAATGTTTTTTCATTTGCCTCTGGAAACATGTGGGTAACCGATTCTTTGTGACTTTCCGTCATTGTAAAAATATATGTTGCCCAATTAATCAGTTCCTTCGTCAGCATCGAAGAGTGATGCTCATGGTCAATTTTCTCCTCCTGTAGCACTTGTTGCGCATGTTGGGAGGCTGGATATCCTTCCGCCGCATACACTCCAGCAGATCGCACCTCGACCCCAGGAATATTTTTACTTTTTAAAATTGCTTCTGCTATTGGACTCCGACACGTATTACCCGTGCAAACAAAAAGTATGTTATTCACTTTGGGTCCTCCTTCTTTCTACATTATATGACATTTTTACCAGCGCAAACAGTAAATATAGTAAAAAATGTCGACTTTTGTGAAAATTTTTCGACTTTATCGAAGTCTATTTTCTCAAACTTTGTTTCTTTTGAAACCAAAATTATACAATGTTTTCAATGAAATCTAGCCTTAAGCAATATTTACAAATGAGACCTTTCAAATTAAACAAGCCCCCGTTACAGGAGCAGCAATTTTATCCCAAACGCCATGAGAATACCTCCACCTAGCGCTTCACTATATGTTCCAATCCAACCTTGCACTTTTCGGCCTAGTAGTAAGCCAAGCCATGTTAGAACACAAGCACATACCCCAAAACAAATAAGTACCAACGCCGTTTTTGCTCCATAAATTCCAAGAGACAAGCCGACTGAAAAGCTATCGAGACTGACGCTAATGGAGAAGAGCAAAAGACCAAATCCAACTGGCGCCATTAATTTTCGTTCATCATCCTTGAAGCTTGACCAAATCATTTGCATACCTAAGAGCAACAATAAGCCTCCGCCAAGAAAGGCCGCGATGTCGCCAAAACGATCAGAAAGAAAGCGACCAGCTAGCATCCCAATCATCGGCATGAGCACATGGAACAAACCGATCATAATGCCGATTTTAAAAATTTGCCTCAGTCGTATACGTACCATCCCTATGCCCAGACCGACAGAAAAGGCATCCATCCCAAGAGCAAATGCCATTATGTTTAGTGTAATCATTTCTCCGATAAATTCAGACATTCTTGTGCCTCCCTTGGACCTGCTAGTCTTAGCATATGCAAATACATAGGGGGACAAGTACAAAAATGAAAAAATTTTTAAAGCTCTTCTACAATTTTATGTCCGGCAGCCTTAAGGAGACGATTCATAATCGCATGACCCACGCCATCGTTCCGGAACATTTCACCATAAATAATATCCACATCGGTTTTGTTAAAGCTTCTTAAACTATCATATAAAGCGGTCGCGACCGTTTCGAGCTGCGCCCGTTGCCCACAGACTTGCACGACATCCGCCTCATAATAATCGCTGTTTTCTTCCGTTGTCAGCACGCCTACCTTCAATCCCTCGTGCCTTTTTTCTGCAATCAGTTGCTGGATGAAGTCCCGCGAACCTTTTACTAAAAAGAGCGGGGCGTCTGGCGCATAGTGGGTATACTTCATGCCCGGTGACTTAGGCGCCGCTTGTACATTCGTGAGTGCCGGATCGACTTTGACTTCGCCAATAACAGCTTCAATTTGTTCTTTCGTGACGCCACCTGGTCTTAGAATTTGTGGAATTTCAGCCGTGCAGTCTAATACCGTTGATTCTACGCCAATCCCTGTTGGGCCACCGTCGACAACAGCTGACACACGTCCGTTCAAATCCTCCCATACGTGCATCGCTGTTGTCGGACTTGGTCTTCCGGAGCGATTTGCACTTGGCGCAGCAATTGGTAGTCCTGCAGCATCAATCAGTGCCAAGGCAAGTGGATGCTCAGGCATACGCACTGCCACTGTCTCGAGACCAGCGGTTGCCACATCAGATAAGACGCCATCTTTTTTTTGAAAAATAATCGTCAGTGGACCTGGCCAAAATTTTTCCATTAAAATAGAGGCCGTTGCCGGGATTTCCTTCACAAATTCGTTTAGTTGTTCTTTTTTGCTTATATGAATAATGAGCGGATTATCGCTCGGTCTGCCTTTTGCTTCAAAAATTTTCAGTACCGCCTCATCGGATTTCGCGTTCCCACCGAGTCCATACACGGTTTCTGTTGGAAAAGCGACAACCTCATTTTCCTTTAAAAAAGTAGCGGCTTGTGTAATTTGTGGATAGATATCGAGATTATCCACATTTTTATCCACTATTAGTAACTCTGTCTTCATGATTTTCCACCTTCGTCTTCTCTTTGCTACTACCCTACTCTATCACGTTTGAAAGGAGAAAAAAAGTCGAAGGGAACATATGCTTTATCCACAAATTGTGTATAAAAACGTTCAAAAAGTGGATAACTTTTTGAATATATCCACATTATTGCAGGTTTAACACCATAAATACGGAGTTATCCACAGTTTGGATGTGATTGACATGGTCTGACTCTGCTAATTCTTGTGGAAGATTCTCTTTTTCTTCTTTTTCAAACCCTAGTAATGTGAAAAAAGATAAACTAGATGACCGATTTGTTGCGAGATACAGTTTTTCGATTCCTTTTTCTTTTGCTAGTTTTAGCATTTGTTCAAAAATAAAGAGGAGCTCGTTTTCACCAATTTGAGCGGTAGTCGCAAAAGAGCGCAGCAGTCCGATTTTCCCTAAAGGTTCAATCCCTAATGTCGCTTGAATCCACCCTTTTTCGTCTTCCATGATTAAGAAATAGTCGACTAGGTTCTCGATCCCGTCGGTTCCTAGATTAGCTCCCTGTAAAAATGAAATTAGCTTCTTTGCATCTCCATCCTGTGCATAACGTACCAACATCGCCATCCTCAAACATCCCTTCATCAATTTTCTATTACTATTAATATGAAGTAGATTTGGAGATAGAACTTTTACTAGATTATTTTTTTTTACATGAAAAAAGCCTTGCTAGCGCAAGACTTATCCAAAAATCTTTTCAAAGATTTCTACTAGAAAGTACTTCACTTTAACAGGTTCCTCTTCGTCTTCCACAACAAGAGGTTCCTCTTTTTCTTTTTCAGCTACTTCTTTTTCTACTTCTTTCTCTTCTATTTTCGTCTCTTTATCTTCCTGTTCACTTACCGCGACCCCATTAGAAAAGTCCAAGAAACATAGTGGAGGAAAGAGGACACACCACCAATTTGCCCCTGCTCCTTCTCCGAGCGTTACCAAAATGGCTTCATACTCCCCGGCTGGATATAGAAACTCCCCATATAGCTTTGTAGGGAAATCAACATTGTATTTGAATTCAGCATGAACATCTTGCTTCACGTTATTCTCTAGTAAAACTTTTTCAGCGATTTTTTGAATTTCAGGCATTCCTTCTTGGATAATCCGTCTTGCTTCTTCCACGGATGTTAAATCTTCCACCCATTTTGTTATTTCTAGATTAATCGCATCACGCACTTTACGTTTGATAGCCTGGTCTTCTTCGTTATCACTATTTGCTAAAATTCGAAGTCGAATTGCTTCGCTTGGAATGACCTGCAGTTCGTTTGCTGTCACTTCATTCTTTGGTATGTATAAGCTACAAAGTGTGCCAATCGATAAGATTAATATATAAATAAGTGCCATTTTGTTTGTTTTCAAGTTCCTCCACCCCTTCACCACTCATTGTGGACAGGAGTTAAGAATCTTAAACTATTAAAATGAAATTTTCTTGATAGATGTTTAAGAGGAGTTCGGTGAAATGCGCGTTGGGGGCTGATTTATGCGCGATCACCCCTTGAATATGCACGATCGACTCCGATTTCTGCGTGTTCACTCTTAATTTTCGCGCGTAACCCTCCAAAAATGGTAATTAGAGTTGGAACATCATTCTACCTAAGCTCAGCTATTGATTTTGTACTGTTTTGGCAAAATGTGCAATGAGCGTGTGATTATACGCAATCACCACCCTGAAATACGCAATTACTCGTCTAAAAGACGCAATCCACTCCAAATCCCGCGCGATTCCTCTTGAATCACGCGCATAAACCTCCAAAAATGGTAATTGGGATATGCGGATATCGTTCCAAACATGCATTTTTACTTTCTAATTTACATTTTTTCGGTCAAGCCCATAACTAGTCGAGATTGTTTTACATTGATATCAGCGAAAAACCCTAGATATCGGCGATTTTTCATTTTTATCGGCGAAAATCACGATATATCGGCGATCGCAAAAAAACCTCCCTCATCCTCGAGGAAGGTCCCACCCAAATATCTATCCTATCTCCGCAAACACCATTCGGTCCTTGCCATTAATATCATAAACGACGTCCACTTTAGCACCTGCAAAAGTCTCCGCCAATAACGTCGATACAGCTTCACTTTGACCAGCACCCACTTCAAAACCAATCAGTGCCCGCTCGCCCAGCACACGAGGTAGCTGTTCCATCAAACGACGATAAATATCAAGTCCATCCTCGCCTGCAAATAGTGCTCGATGAGGCTCATGCTCGGTCACCACAACAGACATCGTCTCAATATCACCAACCGGGATGTAGGGTGGATTCGACAAAACTACATCAAACTTTTCCCCAGTACTCAAAAACGGAGCTAGTAAATCGCCCTCAACAAACTGAACCTCAGCGCCTAACGCACGAGCATTCATCTCCGCGACCTCAAGTGACTCCCTCGCAATGTCCGTCGCCACAACCTTCAAGCTCGGTCTCTCTAGCTTCATCGTCACCGCAATCGCACCACTTCCGGTCCCAATATCAAGAAACCTCAAGCCCTCATCAGCCCCAAACAGCCGCTTAATCCGCTCCAACGCTCCATAAACAAGCTCTTCTGTCTCCGGTCGAGGAATTAACACTTCTTTGTTCACCGTAAATCGACGACCGTAAAACTCCTCATAGCCCATCATATATTGAATCGGTTCGCCCTCACCATGCAGAAGGACTGCACGCTCAAACTCCGCCCAAACATCCGCCGAAAGCTCCTCACGAAAATTCGCCAACAACATAGCACGATTCATCCCTAAAAAGTGGCATAGTAATAGCTCCCCAGCATTTTCGTCGCGCCCCTTCTCCGTTAAAAAAGAAGAAGCCCACTTGAGGGCTTCAAACACTTTTTTACTCATTAGAAGCTCTTTCCAATCTCGCAGATTGGTCTTCTAGAATTAACGCATCGATGATCTCATCCATTTTTCCTTGAAGGATTTGATCAAGCTTTTGAATCGTTAAGCCAATGCGGTGGTCCGTAACACGGTTTTGCGGGAAGTTGTAAGTACGGATACGCTCAGAGCGGTCACCTGTACCGACAGCCGATTTACGATTTTGGTCATACTCGGCTTGCGCTTCTTGCTGGAATTTATCGTATACACGAGCACGCAATACCTTCATGGCCTTGTCTCTGTTTTTATGCTGAGATTTTTCATCCTGACATGTAACAACGATGCCTGTAGGAATATGCGTTAAACGAACAGCCGACATCGTCGTGTTAACACTTTGCCCACCTGCTCCAGAAGAAGCGTACGTGTCAAAACGAATATCTTTATCATGAATTTCTACTTCCACTTCTTCCGCCTCTGGTAAAACAACAACCGTTGCCGTAGACGTATGGATACGACCGCCAGACTCAGTTTCTGGAACACGTTGTACACGGTGTGCTCCATTTTCAAACTTCAGCTTGGAATAAGCGCCATTCCCAGTAATCATAAAAATGATTTCTTTGAATCCACCAACACCTGTTGAACTAGATTCGATAACCTCTGTTTTCCAGCCTTGAGATTCAGCAAAACGGCTGTACATACGGTATAAGTCTCCCGCAAATAAAGCTGCTTCATCTCCACCAGCAGCACCACGAATCTCCATGATTACGTTCTTATCATCATTCGGGTCTTTTGGTATTAATAAAATCTTAAGCTTGGCTTGAAGATCTTCGATTTGCTCCTCAAGCTCACCTAATTCCTCTTTCACCATTTCGCGCATATCAGCATCGAGTTTTTCCTCGAGCATTGCCTTTGCATCCTGGAGTTGCTCTTTTACTTCTTTATATTCACGGTAGGTTTCTACCGTTTGTTGAATATCTGATTGTTCCTTAGAATATTCACGTAGCTTTTTCGGATCATTCACAATATCCGGATCACTCAAAAGCTCGTTCAATTTTTCATAGCGATCTTCTACCGCCTGTAATCGATCAAACATATTTTCACCTCAGGTTTATTAAAAAGGTTTCCGTTCAATGAAAAGCGCAAGCGCCTTGCTTAGCCCCGACAAGCGCTGGAAGGGCAGGGGTTGAAGTCTGTTCTTTGGACTTCAACCACTGACCTGAAGCGACCTCGAGGGGCTAGGCGCTGGAGCTAGACAATTCTCAAATTTAACACTAACAATTTAATCTTCATATTAAAAAAGTCTATAACAGTCTAATTATAGTATAGGTGATATACCGCGTCAAAACCAATCCGTAAAAAAACATGCCCAAATCGAGCATGTTGAAATTGTTTAGAATAAAAAGGTGTATCCTTCAGGCTGATTGAAAACGTTTGTCTTTAAAGGCGCGAAGCCTTGGGAGGAGCGGAGTTACCTAGTAGGTAATGAGCACCGGACAAGGCAAAGCAACGAAGAAAGGGAGCGTTTGCCAACAAGAAGTTATTCTTCGTTGACCTTAACCTCAATATCATAATCCGGAAGAGCCTTCATCAAGATTTTATGGAGCCGAGCTTGAGCATCCATTTTCTCTTTTGATGTCAAATCTTCGTCCGTATGGGCCGTGACCCATAAATCATCTCCATTAATCCAAATCGAGTCTGGTGTGAATTCACCTGTATCTTCAATCACTTTTCGCGCATGCTCAGTGTCCCTACGATTATTCCGTTCTGAACCCGTATTGAGCAAATTCGGATTTTGATCGGACATCGTACGGCCAGGAAGCTCATCACCTGTGTGAATCACATTCGTTCCCTTTGTATCATTATTTTTCGTTAGCTCATCCTGAAGATTTCCATCACAGCCCGTGATGATAAAAAGAGTGAGGAATAACAATAACTTTTTCACGCATGACACATCCTTTTTCTTATAGGATGTCCCGCGGTTTCGAACGAAATTCACAAAAAAATAGCCTACTATACAGCAGGCTAGATGGATTCAGATATAACAGGTCTTTCAATTACGTTTGGAGACTTTGGGACTTCATGGTGATGACGGCAACGTGCTTCATACGACTCTGAAGCTCCTACTAAAATGATTGGGTCATCATAAGAAGCCGGACTCCCATTAATCAAGCGTTGCGTTCTGCTTGCTGGATTCCCACAAACTGTACATACAGCCTGAAGCTTCGTTACAGATTCAGCAATTGCCATAATGGCTGGCATTTGGCCAAACGGCTCGCCACGGAAATCCTGGTCAAGACCAGCTGCAATCACGCGATGGCCACTATCAGCTAAATGCTGAATAACTTTGATGATTTCGTCATCGAAAAATTGCACTTCATCGATGGCAATGACATCTTCATCGGACTCAATGTACTTGAAGATATCAGTTGATTGAGCAATTGGAATTGCGTTAACGGATGTACCATTATGAGAGACAACAGCTTCATCACTATAGCGATTATCAATTTTCGGCTTAAACACAGCAATTTTCTGTTTAGCATATTGAGCTCTTCGAACGCGACGAATTAACTCCTCCGATTTACCAGAAAACATGCTTCCGCAAACTACTTCTACCCAGCCGTGATGGTTAACTACATACATGTACAGGTCTCTCCTTCCATGGATACATACGATCTATGTAAACACTTGTTGAATAAGTTAATTTTATAATGGCTAATTTCAAACAAAAAAACAACGTTCTTTTTACCTTATAAATACGGAATCACAGATAATTAATTTTCACATAAAAAATAAAATTGATTCGAATATTAGAAAGAAAAAACAGGCAAAGGTTCTGCCTGTTTTAGTTGATTATTATTGTTCTTGTGACTTAAGGCCGTATTTCTTATTGAATCGATCAACACGTCCGCCAGCTTCAGCGAATTTTTGACGACCAGTATAGAATGGATGGCACTCAGAACAAGTTTCTACACGGATTTCTTCTTGAACAGAACCAGTTTCGAACTCGTTACCGCAAGCACATTTCACCATTGCTTTTTTATAATTTGGATGAATTCCTGCTTTCATTCCTTTTCAGCTCCTTTTCGCCCTGAATCTTTCGAAACAGAGTTATATATGCAGCATAGTATTCCCATGCTGTAAAAAATCATAAACGCACAAAATCTATTATAACAGCGTGATATTTGTTTTGCAATATGGGAAAATTTTTAAGCTGTTTTCGTTTTTTTTCAAGAAAAGAGCCAATTTTTAAGATCTCTTCGCTTTTATTTCCTCATCTAGCTTCGCAAAAAATTCTTCATTTGATTTAGTAGTTTTCAGCTTACGTAAAAACTTTTCAACAAAGTCAGGACTATCAGTCATTGACTTACGAATTGCCCAAAGCTTATCCAGATGATCCTTCGGAATAATAAGCTCTTCTTTACGTGTTCCAGAACGACGAATATCGATCGCAGGGAAAATTCTTCTTTCAGCAAGGGCACGATCTAAGTGAAGCTCAAGGTTACCAGTACCTTTAAACTCTTCATAGATGACATCATCCATACGTGAACCCGTATCAACAAGTGCAGTAGCCAAAATCGTTAAGCTTCCTCCCTCTTCAATGTTACGAGCAGCCCCGAAGAAACGCTTCGGTCTATGGAATGCCGCAGGGTCAATACCACCAGAAAGTGTACGTCCACTTGGAGGAATCACAAGGTTATACGCACGTGCAAGGCGCGTAATGCTGTCCATTAAAATGATAACATCGCGCTTATGCTCAACAAGTCTCATCGCTCTTTCTAGCACAAGTTCAGCCACTTTGATATGGTTTTCTGGAACTTCATCAAATGTCGAGCTGACAACATCACCAGCAACAGAACGTTCAATGTCCGTTACCTCTTCTGGACGTTCATCGATGAGAAGGACGATTAATTCCGCTTCAGGATGATTTGTCGTGATGCTATTCGCAATTTGTTTTAATAGAACCGTTTTACCAGCTTTAGGTGGGGCTACGATTAAGCCACGTTGACCAAATCCAACGGGTGCAATTAAGTCCATAATTCTTGTAGACATATGCTTTGGAGTTGTTTCAAGTTTCATTTGACGGTCAGGATATAGGGGAGTTAAGGCAGGGAAGTGAACCCGCTCTTTCGCAGATTCTGGGTCGTCTCCGTTCACTGCTTCTACATGTAAAAGACCAAAATAGCGCTCATTTTCTTTTGGCGGTCGAACCTTACCAGAAACTTTGTCACCATTTCGCAAATCAAATCTTCTAATTTGCGATGCGGAAATATAAATGTCTTCCGAACTTGGTGAATAGTTAATCGGTCGAAGGAAACCAAAACCTTCTGATTGAATAATTTCGAGTACACCTTCCATGAAGAAATACCCTTCTTGTTCTGCTCTTGCTTTTAAAATCGCAAAAATTAACTCTTTTTTCGTTAGTTTGCTGTAATAAGAAACTCGATAAGTTTTTGCAAGCTCATAAAGTTCCTTTAGTTTCATATTTTCTAATCCAGATATTGTTAAATCCATGATTACACCACTCTTTATATAATAGGTTTCATTTCATTCTATTCTTTAAGCTACCTCGCGAGATTCATTCTTTTGATAGGGTTTATCAATAGTGACAGGATAAAGGAAAGAATACTTTTTGAGGCTGATGGAAGCATAGGAAGAGAAAAAATGAATGATTAAGCAATCCGTTTTCTTGTTGAAAAACGAACCCGTTTTTTAAGCATTATGAAATCGTTTCAAGTAACTAGAGTTTATTCTATGAATAGATAAAAAACAACCTCTATTTTACCCCTTTTGCTGAAAATTAATCAATATAATTTTTTCTGGGATCTTTTTAGAAGGAAGGAATGTTGAGGCCTGTTGGATAAGACCTCAACATCGATATTTATTTTATGACTAAGTGAGGTTTCTTTTTCAAGCTATGACGGCCTTCGACAAAGCGGACCGTGCCTGATTTTGCTCGCATAACTAAAGAATGAGTAGAACCATAGGATCCTTTAAATTGGACGCCTCTTAACAATTCTCCGTCGGTAACACCGGTTGCTGCAAAAATGGCGTCATCCCCTTTAACAAGGTCCTCCATGCGTAAAATTTTATTTACGTCTAAGCCCATGCGGATACAACGTTCGAGCTCTTCTTCGCTTTGTGGAATAAGCTTTCCTTGGATTTCCCCACCGAGACATTTTAAAGCAACCGCAGCCAGCACTCCTTCAGGTGCTCCACCTGAACCAAAAAGAATATCCACGCCTGTATGATCAAACGCTGTATTAATCGCACCGGCTACATCGCCATCATTAATAAGCTTAATGCGAGCACCGGCTTCGCGAAGCTCGGCAATAATGTGTTCATGACGTTCTCGGTTTAAAACAGTTGCCACGACATCTTCAATGTCCTTATTTTTCGCTTTAGCAACCGCCATTAAATTATCTGTAATAGAAGCATTGATATCAATTTTCCCTACAGCTTCTGGGCCAACCGCAATTTTGTCCATATACATATCTGGTGCATGAAGTAAATTTCCGTGATCGGCAACAGCAATAACAGCAAGCGCATTCCAACCGCCAGATGCCACAATATTTGTTCCTTCGAGTGGGTCTACCGCGACATCCACGCGAGGGCCATAGCCTGTACCAAGTTTTTCTCCAATATACAGCATTGGTGCTTCGTCCATTTCGCCTTCACCAATAACCACTGTCCCTTTCATCGGAACCGTGTCAAACACATCTCGCATAGCCGATGTCGCAGCATCATCTGCTTCATCCTTTTTCCCTCTTCCCATCCAACGCGCAGAAGCTAATGCCGCACCTTCTGTGACGCGGACTAGCTCCATTGATAAACTTCTTTCCATCGGTGTTCCTCCCCATAAGAAAACCCTATTTCCGGTTTTTTCTCTATCCAAACTTTTGTGTAAGATTCTTAGGTGTATGAAACATAGGAAACGAGAAAATTATGCTTGATTCATTTGCTCTATTTCCTCATTGGAAAGGTCTTCTTTCCAGATAGTTGCGCCAAGGCCTTCTAATTTCTCTACGATATGACTATATCCCCGATAAATGTGTTCCACGCCTGTTATTTCGGTAATTCCTTCAGCCATCAATCCTGCGATGACAAGTGCTGCTCCTGCACGGAGATCGCTCGCTTTCACCTTTGCTCCTTGTAGCTGAACTGGACCGCTTATGATCGCTGAGCGACCTTCTACCTTAATATTGGCGTTCATCCGTCTTAACTCATCAATATGCTTAAAGCGTGCGCTATAAATCGTATCTGTCACAACGCTCGTCCCTTTTGCCCTCGTTAATAAGGAGGTAAAAGGTTGTTGCAGGTCCGTTGGGAAACCAGGATACACAAGGGTTTTAATATCCACAGGTTTAAATGCCTCTGCTTTGCCAACAAACACTTGGTCATCCTTAGCATCAATCGGAACGCCCATTTCACGAAGCTTCGCAATTAAGGATTCCAGATGCTGTGGAATGATATTGTCGATAAGGATTCCCTCTCCGGCAGCTGCTCCTAAAATTAAATATGTACCTGCCTCGATTCGGTCAGGAATAATGGTATGTCTACAGCCATGAAGCTCGTCCACCCCATCAATCCGAATGACATCGGTTCCGGCACCTTTTATTTTCGCACCCATATTGGTTAAAAGTGTTGCCACGTCAATGATTTCTGGCTCTTTCGCGGCATTTTCTATAATTGTACGACCTTTTGCTCGAACGGCAGCAAGCATAATATTAATCGTTGCGCCCACACTAACAACGTCTAAATAAATTCTTGCACCAACAAGCTCATCTGCACGCAAATAAATCGCACCTTGCTCGTTCGTCACACTTGCACCTAAGGCTTCAAAACCTTTAATATGCTGGTCAATCGGTCTTGGCCCTAAATGACATCCACCAGGTAAGCCGATCACCGCTTTTTTAAAGCGACCAAGCATTGCTCCCATTAGATAATAGGAAGCACGAAGCTTCTTAACCTTTCCGTTTGGCAACGGCATCGAAATCATCGACGATGGATCAACGGTCATTTCATTATTGGAAAATTGGACTGTGCCTCCGATTTCCTCAAGAAGATCCTTTAAGATTTCGACATCAGAAATTTCCGGTAAACCTTCAATCGTGACTGGTGAATCAGCCAAAATGGTCGCGGGAATAAGCGCAACAGCACTATTCTTCGCTCCACTGATGCGAACCGTGCCCTTCAAAGGGTAACCCCCTGCGATTTTAAGCTTTTCCATCTCTGACTCCCTTCTCTACCTTGATGTCAACTGCATCTGTAGCAATTGCTGTTCTATTGGAGAAAAACCCTCGCAAAAAAACTTCCATACAATTTTTCGACATAGTTTCTCTATTATCTAGTTTACACGAAAAAACAAATTCCATGTATGCGTTTTAAAAAAAGTTAGATTTAAGTCAAAAGTCTTAGTAGAATACCGACTACCCTCGGTTATTCCAATCTGCTAAAAACGCTTCTATTCCTTTGTCTGTTAATGGATGATTAAATAATTGCAGGATTACTTTGTAAGGCATTGTTCCGATATGGGCTCCTCTTAAAGCAGCCTCGGTAACATGTTGAGGATGTCTGATAGATGCAGCAATAATCTCACTTTCGATGTTATGTACTCTGAAGATGTCTGCTATAGTGGAAATTAACTCTAGACCGTTGTGACCGATATCATCTAGTCTACCCAAAAATGGCGAAACATAAGAGGCACCTGCGCGTGCTGCTAATAGTGCCTGATTGGCACTGAAAATCAAGGTGACATTTGTCTTAATACCCTCTTTTGAAAAAACTGAAACAGCTTTTAACCCATCTGGAGTCATTGGTACTTTAATGGTGATATTTGGAGCAATTTTTGCTAGTTCTCTGCCTTCTCGAATCATTCCTTCTGCATCAAGGGCAATAACTTCGGCGCTGACAGAACCTGGGACTAGTTCGGTAATTTCACGAAGACGGTCTTCAAACGATACATTTTTTTCTTTTGCCACTAATGTTGGATTCGTCGTTACACCAGCAATAATTCCTAAAGAATACGCTTCTCTGATTTCTTCCATATTAGCCGTATCAATAAAAAATTTCATGCATCTCATCCTCCTCTTTTACCAAATTTTAGCGTGCTCTCTCTATAATTACAACCCAAATGAACGAAAAACCGCCTCTTATTTGAAGGCGGTTTTTCTATCTGAGTAGTAGCTAGCTTCTTAAGATGCTAAACCTACTATATGTTTTTACTTAAGCTTTGTTTGAAGAACCGAATTCACGCATTTTGCCGATAACTGTTTCTTTAATCGCTTCGCGAGCTGGTCCTAAGTATTTACGTGGATCGTATTCGTTTGGCAATGCAGCTAATGTTTCACGTACTACTTTAGCAGAAGCAATTTGGTTTTCAGTGTTAACGTTGATTTTTGCAGTTCCTAAAGATACTGATTTTTGAATATCTTTTGTAGGAATTCCAGTTCCTCCGTGAAGAACTAGTGGAAGTCCAGTTGCTTTACCGATTTCCTCCATTTCAGCGAAACCAAGGTTTGGTTCACCTTTGTAAGGACCATGAACAGATCCTAATGCAGGAGCAAGGCAGTCGATACCTGTACGGTTAACAAGCTCAACACATTCTGCTGGATCTGCGTAGATAACGCCCTCAGCAACAACATCGTCTTCTTGTCCACCAACAGTACCTAATTCAGCTTCAACAGAAACTCCTTTAGAATGAGCATATTCAACAACTTTCTTAGTTGTTTCAACGTTCTCTTCAAAAGGATGGTGAGAAGCGTCAATCATAACAGAAGTAAAGCCAGCATCGATTGCTTCTTTACATTTATCAAAGCTTGATCCATGATCTAAATGGATCGCTACAGGAACTGTAATCTTATAATCTTCTAGAAGGCCCTCAACCATTTTTACAATTGTTTTGAAGCCACCCATATAACGGCCTGCACCTTCAGAAACACCAAGAATAACTGGTGATTTTTCTTCTTCAGCTGCTAGTAAAATCGCTTGGGTAAATTCAAGGTTATTGATGTTGAATTGACCAACTGCATAGCCGCCGTCTTTTGCTTTAATTAGCATTTCTTTCATTGAAACTAAAGGCATTCTTTTTCCTCCTTTGACATGATCTCATCATCGTAAGCTCGATTTCTCATAAAGTGTTCCCTTTTAAAAAAGTGAATATGTACTGAAAATCAATGGGCTTTCCGTGATTTTGATCTCTAAGGACATTCTACCAAATTAGAAAAAGAATTGCTAATAGGGTTGCCCTATGAATTTTAAGTCTTTCAATTCAGATTTTTACATATATTGTAATCGATTTCAAACTTCTCAGCTTGTTTTAACAGCAATATATTTCTTGACGGCCTCGCGAATGTCGTCAATGTCAAACGGCTTAGCAAAGTGCGCTAGTGCGCCTAGATTTTTCGCTTCCTGGATCATGTCCAATTCCCCATACGCAGTCATAATAATGACGCGAATATCATCCTTCATGAGCTTCATCCGCTTCAAAATCTCAATGCCGTCCATTCCTGGAATTTTCATATCAAGTAGTACTAAGTCAGGGCAATTTTTTTCCACGATGTCTAAAGCCTGTATGCCATTCGCAGCTTGATGTGTCTCGTAACCTTCTTTTTGCAACACTTCGTTTAGCAGGATCCGGATGCCAAACTGATCATCTACGATTAATACTTTTCCCTTCATCAAACCACCTCTTTCTCAATTTAGATCTAACCTTGATGCAAGTTTTTTTAAAAAGGCTTTATGTATAAGTTCTTGATATTTATTTCCACTTGATTTAATTCGATTTTGTCAACAAATATTCCTGCCATTTTTTCGAAGAAAGAACTATTTTTTTACTTTATTTCTTGATTATGACTTTTTCGCATGAAAATCAAGACGAATGCTGTCATTTTACCTTTCAGATGAGCTTGATTATAATAGCACCGAGGGGGTTTAACCATGCTAAAAATGTTTACTACCCAATTAACGGGACTTTTTAAACGTATTCACGAAAAAGACGAATTTGTTTTCGAGGACGGAGCACGACTTTTAGCACAAGCTGCTGTCGGAGACGGAAGCATTTATATTTTTGGCGAAAAAGAAATGGAAGCTGTTTTAGCTGAAGCGTTTGATAGTGAAGAGCCAATGAAAAATGTGAAGCGTTGGGATGGAAAAGACGAATCGATTACGTTAGCGGATCGAGTTGTGATTTTCTCACGCTATTCGGATGATGAAGCAGCCGTTCAAGCAGGAAAATGGTTGCGGGATAATTATATTCCTTTCGTGTCTGTTGCGACTCATGTGTCGGATGAGAAGGAAAATTTAGTGCAACTCGCGGACGTGCATATCGACCTGCAGTTAAAAAAGGCCTTGCTCCCTGATGAGTTTGGAAATCGCTTCGGTTATCCTGCTTCAATGGCAGCCTTGTATGTATATTACGGACTGAAGTTTACCGTGCAGGAAATTTTAGAGGATTTGTAGAGCCGTTTTGAGTTTGGGTGAGTTTGTCGGTCAGGTTTCTCTATACAGAAAAGATACTGGCCGACAAATTACCCCAAAAACGATACTTACTCCAACACAAGTTCCAAAACAAAAAAAGGTTGATTTCCCGTTCTTGAAAACAGGAAATCAACCTTTTCATCTATCTTTTATTTACTATTCTTCAAAGATGCTTCAACGAAGTTTCTGAATAATGGCTGTGGTCTAGTTGGTCTAGATGTGAATTCTGGATGGAATTGACACGCAACGAACCAAGGATGATCTCCTAGTTCGATGATTTCTACTAGACGGCCATCTGGGCTTGTTCCAGAGAAAATAAATCCAGCCTTCTCCATTTCTTGACGATACTGATTGTTGAACTCATAACGATGACGGTGACGTTCATAAATAACCTCATCTTGATAAGCTTCATACGCTTTTGTACCTTCATTCAACTTACATGGATATAAGCCTAGGCGCAATGTACCGCCTAAATCTTCGACATCCTTTTGCTCTGGAAGCAAGTCGATGATCGGATGTACTGTATTTGGATTGATTTCCGCAGTATGAGCTTCTTTGTATCCTAATACATTACGAGCATATTCGATCGATGCAAGCTGCATGCCTAAGCAAATTCCTAGGAATGGTACCTTGTTCTCTCTCGCAAATTGAGTCGCAAGAATTTTTCCTTCGATGCCACGGTCTCCGAATCCACCTGGTACAAGAACGCCGTCCACACCTGAAAGAAGTTCCTTCACATTTTCTGGAGTTACATGCTCAGCGTTAATCCATTTAATATCGATATCTGAATCAAATTGATAACCAGCGTGCTTTAATGCTTCCACAACAGAAATATACGCATCTTGAAGTTCTACATACTTCCCAACAAGTGCAATTTTCGTTGTTTTTGCTAGATTTTGAACGCGGTTTACAAGTTCTTTCCACTCAGTCATTTCCGCATCAGGTGCTTGAATCTTTAAGTGATCTAGAACGATTTGATCCATGTTTTGCTCTTGAAGAGTAAGTGGAATCGAATATAAAGTATCGGCATCTGGACATTCAATAACCGCTTTCGGGTCGATGTCACAGAATAACGCAATTTTATCCTTCATATCATCTGCCATTGGCATTTCCGTACGGACCACGATAATGTTTGGCTGAATTCCTAAGCTACGTAATTCTTTTACACTGTGCTGTGTTGGCTTTGTTTTCATTTCACCAGCAGCTTTGATGTAAGGAACTAGCGTACAGTGAATGTACATGACATTGTCACGGCCAACATCGCTCTTAATTTGGCGGATCGCCTCTAAGAATGGCAATGATTCGATGTCCCCAACTGTTCCACCGATCTCAGTAATAACCACATCAACATTTGTTTCTTGTCCAGCGCGGAATACTTTTTCCTTAATTTCATTGGTAATGTGAGGAATAACCTGCACCGTACCACCTAAATAATCACCACGACGCTCTTTTTGTAGGACAGTGGAATAGATTTTACCAGTTGTCACGTTGCTGAATTTTGTTACATTAATATCAACAAAGCGCTCATAGTGTCCTAAGTCAAGGTCTGTCTCAGCACCATCATCTGTCACGAATACTTCCCCGTGCTGATACGGACTCATCGTTCCTGGGTCAACATTGATGTATGGATCGAATTTTTGGATCGTTACACTCAAGCCTCTGTTCTTTAAAAGTCTTCCTAATGATGCAGCAGTAATTCCTTTTCCAAGTGAAGAAACTACTCCACCGGTAACAAAAATGTATTTTGTCATAACTATTTCCCCCTCTAAATTATGTTTTTACTAGATAGATTCACAATTTGGAGTATCCTTTCTCAACGACCAATATTTTTTATGTAATGCCCGTTTTTTCAAAAAGAAAACCTATTGTGAAGAGTTAATAAAAGAAAAAGATGTGTTAGGGGTGAAACGTGTTTCTACCAGAGACATTCTCATATGTTCAAAGCTTTTTTTCGAAGCCTACCAAATTAGCTTTCGCAATCAGCGAAATTCTTATCGCATTTCTGATAAAAATCTTCAAACTTTGAATACGGAGAACGCTTTTTTGGCCCTGACAAAAATAAAAAACGCCCCACTTACAATAAATGTAAGGGGAGCGCTAATAATATAATTTCAACTCGTTCCTTTTTTAAGGAGCCCAAAAAGTATTCTACAAGCCCCTATTCAAAAAGTCAACAATGGAAGTTCAATTCGATTACAAATCTTCCTCGTCATCGGAATCTAAATCTTCGTCCAATTCCTCGAACTCCTCGTCATCTTCCAGAAGATCTTCTTCCTCGTCCTCTTCAAAATCTTCATCTTCATCATCAAAATCTTCATCATCGTCAAGATCGAGAAGATCTTCATCTTCGTCTTCATCATCAAGAATATCATCATAATCGATATCATCTTCATCATCATAGTCAAGATCAAGATCATCGTCCTCATCGACAACCTTCTTCGCCTTCTTCTTCTTCGGCTTAGTTGGCGTGATGACTTCTTCCTCTGATTGTTCAACTGGGTACCAAACTCTTAATCCCCAGCGGTTTTCTCCTAAAGAAAGAAAACGGCCATCAATATTTAAATCTGTATAAAACTGAGCGATCTTGGCACGAACTTCTTCCTCTGATAAGCCAATCGTAGCTGTAATTTCATCCATAATTTCCTTGAATGAAGCAGGCTGCTTTTGATTTTTCAGCATTTCGTAAGCCATTTCGATCAATGACATTTCTTGCAACTGTTCTTGTGTGAATTGTTTAAGACTCAATATTCGCACTTCCTTTCACCATCTCAACACTTGTGGCTTTGTTTCATAGAGTCGTTGGAACTCATAAGAAGAATATGTATCATCTATCTAGTAACAAGCCCTTATGTGGACACATATTCTTCATTATAAACAAATTTAAAGCCTTTATGCTAGATCTAGCTAGTCATTATGCGAAAAAATAGTGAAATTATCGATCGCTTTGCTTTTTCTTTCTTTTTTTCCTAGTTGGATCCGATAATTGATTCGCTGCTAACGTAAAAAAGAAGATCGCCAACAAATAGAAGGAAATTGCCCCAAGCTGCCGTTTATAAAGGAAATACAAGGTGATTAAAATGCCTACCAAAATCAAAAAGAGTATCACTCGCCGCTTCAAAGTCTCACATCCCGAAATGCTATTCTAAATTAATTATAAAATAAATCTTTCGTCATGTGAGAAATGTTACAATAATATTTTGTAAAAATATAGTTATTTTTCATCTGAGACTAGTAGCTACAATATTTTCGGTTTCTCACATTTACATATTTCTCCGATACTGCCCACCAACATCGTATAACGCTCGGGTAATTTGACCGAGGCTGGCAACCTTGACAGTTTCCATCAATTCGGCAAAAATATTTTCCCCATTCATGGCTGTTTCTTTTAATTTCAACAACGCTGCTTCTACTTTATCTTCATTTCGTTGTTGGAAATCTCGTAAATTGTTAATTTGCAGTTCTTTTTCCTCTTTCGAAGCACGCGCTAGCTCCATATTGTCCACATCTTCCTCTAAAGGTGGATTTGGATTCAAGTACGTATTGACCCCAATAATCGGCAACTCGCCCGAATGCTTCTTCATCTCATAGTACATAGACTCTTCTTGAATTTTACCACGTTGGTATTGCGTTTCCATTGCTCCTAATACGCCACCGCGGTCATTGATCCGCTCAAACTCCTGCAGAACCGCTTCTTCAACTAAATCCGTAAGCTCTTCAATAATAAAAGATCCCTGTAATGGATTTTCGTTTTTCGTTAAGCCATGTTCTTTCGTAATAATCATCTGGATCGCCATCGCTCTGCGCACCGACTCCTCCGTTGGCGTCGTAATTGCCTCATCATACGCATTCGTATGCAGGGAATTACAGTTATCATGAAGCGCCATTAATGCCTGTAAGGTCGTACGAATATCGTTAAAATCGATTTCCTGGGCATGCAAGGAACGGCCTGACGTTTGAATATGGTACTTCAGCTTTTGGCTGCGCTCGTTTGCTCCATACTTATTTCTCATGACCGTGGCCCAAATACGGCGGGCCACTCTGCCAATCACTGTATACTCTGGGTCCAAGCCATTCGAGAAAAAGAACGATAAATTCGGCGCAAAGTCATCTATATGCATACCTCTACTCAAATAGTACTCCACATACGTCAAACCATTCGCCAATGTAAATGCAAGCTGGGAAATCGGATTCGCTCCCGCCTCCGCAATATGATAGCCCGATATCGAAACAGAGTAGTAGTTTCGCACCTTGTGGTCAATAAAGTATTGCTGAATATCTCCCATCATGCGCAGGGCAAACTCGGTTGAAAAAATACATGTATTTTGCCCTTGGTCTTCTTTTAAAATATCAGCCTGCACCGTACCGCGTACGGTTCGCAAGGTTCTCTCTCTTACTTCTTCCCATTCAACAGGATTTAAAACGCGTCCAAGTTCCTCTTCTTTCTTTTCCAACTGCTGCTCAATCGCTGTATTCATAAACATCGCTAAAATAATCGGCGCTGGCCCATTAATCGTCATCGACACAGATGTAGAAGGATGACATAAATCAAAGCCTTTGTAGAGCTTTTTCATGTCGTCGAGCGTACAAACACTAACGCCACTCTCGCCCACTTTCCCGTAAATGTCCGGGCGATAATCTGGGTCCTCGCCGTATAGTGTGACCGAATCGAATGCTGTACTTAGGCGCTTCGCTGGGTCATCCTTCGATAAATAGTGGAAACGGCGATTCGTCCGTTCCGGTGTTCCTTCGCCTGCAAACTGGCGCTTCGGATCCTCCCCTTCACGTTTGAATGGGAATACCCCTGCTGTATAGGGAAAACTACCAGGAACATTTTCTTTGTACACCCAACGAATGATTTCGCCGTAATCCTTATATTTCGGCAGGGAAACCTTTGGAATATCTAGACCTGAAAGGCTTTTTGTTGTTAAAAGGGTGATAATTTCCTTATCACGAATGCGCGTCACAAATTGGGAACCTGCGTATTTCTCCTTCGTTTCTTCCCAAGTCGCTAAAATTTTCTTTGATTCTGGAGTCAATTTCTCTTCGACTTCTTCTTTTAATGCTCTTAATGAAGCCAGCACCTCTTCATTTCCTTGAACTAGCTCCAAGGTTCCTTCAATTTGGAACAGTTTTCTTGCTAAATCTGCCTGCTCTTCCGCAGTTTTATGATATTTCCGCACCGTATCCGATATTTCTCTTAGGTAATAACGACGATCATTCGGAATAATGATGTTTTGCTTCTCCACTTGAGCATTTTTCGAAAAAGATGTCGTCCAATTCGTCCCTGCTTTTTCATTGATTACCTCAAGTAAGGCAGCAAACAGAGCGTTTGTGCCTGGGTCATTAAATTGGCTCGCAATCGTGCCATAAATCGGCATATCATCTAATTCTTTTTCAAAAAACATATGGCTCCGTTGGTATTGCTTCTGCACCTGACGCAACGCATCCTCTGAACCTTTACGCTCAAACTTATTGATCACAATCAAATCGGCATAATCAATCATATCGATTTTTTCAAGCTGGGAAGGCGCCCCGAACTCACTCGTCATCACATACATGGAGACATCACAAATCTCCGTTATACCTGCATCCCCTTGCCCAATTCCACTTGTCTCGACGATGATTAAGTCATAACCCGCTGCCTTCACAACTGCAATGGAATCACGAATGGCAAGGGATAGTTCTGATTTAGAATTTCGCGTAGCAAGGCTTCGCATATACACACGTGGTGAAAAAATCGCATTCATGCGAATCCTGTCCCCAAGGAGAGCGCCACCGGTCTTTTGTTTTGTTGGGTCGACCGATAAAATGGCCACCCTTTTTTCAGGAATTTCGTTAATAAAACGGCGCACCAGCTCATCCGTTAAGGAGCTTTTACCAGCGCCTCCTGTTCCCGTGATTCCTAAAACAGGTGCTTGCTTTTCTGCAGATTTGATTTTTTCGATGACCGATTCCACAGCGGTTGCCGCCTCATTGGTTTGATGCTCAGCTAAAGTAATAAGCTTTGCAGTGGCAATAGTATCCCCTTCAACTAGCTTGCTTGTATACTCCTCAAGATCGGCATGAATCGTCGGTAGATCACATTCCTCAAGCATCATATTAATCATGCCCTGAAGCCCATTTTTCCTTCCGTCCTCTGGTGAAAAAATGCGAGCGATCCCATAATCATGCAACTCTTTAATTTCTCTTGGGATGATAACCCCGCCACCGCCTCCATAAATACGAATATGCTGGGCTCCTCTTTCTTTTAACAAATCATACATATACTTAAAAAACTCAACATGTCCCCCTTGGTAGGAAGAAATGGCAATGCCTTGGACATCCTCTTGGATCGCCGCATTGACAATCTCCTCAACGGAGCGGTTATGGCCTAAATGAATGACCTCTGCTCCACTCGACTGGAGAATACGGCGCATAATATTGATAGAAGCATCATGACCATCAAACAAACTTGAAGCAGTAACAAAACGAATATGGTTTTTTGGCTTATAAACGATTTGTGTACTCATTCTTCTCCCCCTCGTTCGCTAGTCTACTAAGCTAGCCTTTTGATGTATCCCGTCAAAAATTAATCCCACCTGAATCGCAATATACTCATCCAATGTATACATTTTTTGAATCGCCCAACGGCGAAATCCCCACATTTGTCCTTGAACGACGATGTTATGAGAGAGGATCTTAATCTGATCTGTGGATAAAGAAAGCTCTCCATTATCTACACAGCCTTGAATGATATCTTCAATCAAGAGCGCCATCGCAATTTCTTTTTGAAGTACATATGGGAGGGCATCCTTGGAAAGGGATTTGGCCTCCTGGTACATAACGAGAACCTCATCCTGAAGTTCATCCATCACGCGAAAATAGTTCCCAATGCCAGCCTTTAAACCTTCGAGTGTTCCACGCTTCGTATCGATGTCTCTTTGAAGACGGTTATGCACTTCGTCGTATATACTGTCACAAACTAAGTAGAGAACATCTTCCTTCGTGCGAATGTACTCATATAAGGTGCCTATACTAAAGCCTGCCGCTTTGGCAATCTCTCGTGTTGTTGTACGATGAAACCCTTTTTCCTTAAAAAGTGTGACTGCCCCTTTGATCATTTGGTTGCGCCGTTTGATAACCAGACGCTCATCCTTAACAGAAGCATGAACCTCACGCTTTTTCATGTAATGCCACCCTCCTTTGCAAAATCATAGTGAACAAGGCAGAATGGTCATGTTCTGCCTTGCGATTTTTATTTCGTAATCATTCTAGAAATAACGAGTTTTTGAATTTCTTGTGTGCCTTCGTAGATTTGTGTGATTTTCGCATCACGCATAAACCTTTCAACTGGATAATCCTTTGTATAACCATAGCCACCGAATACTTGAACTGCTTCCGTTGTGACCTTCATGGCTGTATCTCCGGCAAATAACTTCGACATCGCCGACTCTTTTCCATATGGAAGTCCTTCTGATTCAAGCCATGCTGCTTGATAGGTTAAGAGTCTTGCAGCTTCAATACTTGTTGCCATATCCGCTAGTTTAAAGCCAATCCCTTGATTCGCTGCTATTGGTTTTCCGAATTGATGACGTTCCTTCGCATATTCAGTTGCTGCATCTAATGCGCCTTGTGCGATTCCAACCGCTTGAGCCGCAATTCCGTTTCGGCCACCATCAAGGGTCATCATCGCAACCTTGAAGCCTTCACCAACCTTACCTAACACATTCTCAACAGGAACCTTACAATCTTCAAAAATGATTTCTGTCGTTGGAGACGAACGAATACCTAGTTTCTTCTCTTTTTTCCCAACAGAGAAACCTGGGAAGTCACTTTCGACGATAAACGCCGTTGTTCCACGTGTTTTTTGTTCTGGATCGGTTAAAGCAAAGACAACGTAAATATCCGCTTCTCCACCGTTTGTAATAAAAATTTTGCTGCCGTTAAGGACAAAATGGTCACCTTCAAGACGAGCTGTTGTCCGCATTCCACCTGCATCAGAGCCACTACCTGGTTCTGTTAAACCATAGGCACCAATCTTTTCCCCTTGAGCCATTGGACGTAAGTATTTCTGTTTTTGTTCTTCGTTCCCAAATTTGTAAATTGGCCATCCCGCTAAGGACGTATGGGCGGAGAGGGTCACCCCAATGGATGCGTCTACTCGAGATAATTCTTCAACAGCAATACAGTATGCGAGATAATCGCTGCCAATGCCGCCATATTCTTCTGGCCAAGGAATACCGGTTAAACCGAGCTCAGCCATTTTGTCAAAAATCTCTCGGTCAAAACGCTCTTCTTCATCACGCTCTGCTGCTGTTGGTGCTACTTCATTTTTAGCAAAGTCACGAACCATTTTTCGAATCATTTCATGCTCTTCAGACAATTGGAATCTCATTTTTTATTCCCTCTTTCATTGGTATGTTTTTTTATGTGAACTACTGCTACAATCTTTTACTAATGACAATTCGCTGAATTTCGCTTGTTCCTTCATAAATTTCGGTTACTTTTGCATCGCGGAAATAGCGCTCAACCGGATAGTCCTTCGTATAGCCGTAGCCACCGAATACTTGAATCGCTTCCGTCGTCACTTCTACCGCTGTTTTTGAGGCAAAAAGCTTTGCCATCGCTGCTTCTTTTCCACAATTCAATCCATTGGCCCGCAAATCAGCTGCATGATAGATTAGTAGTTTTGCAGCTTCAATGTTCGTTGCCATATCCGCCAGCTTAAAGCCCACTCCTTGGTGAGTGGCGATCGGACGACCGAATTGATGACGCGATTTTGCATATTGGACAGAAGACTCGAATGCTGCCTCAGCAATCCCAAGTGCTTGTGCAGCGATCCCAATCCTGCCGACATCCAAGTTAGCCATCGCAATTTTAAAACCTTCTCCCTCTTCACCTAGGCGATTTTCCTTTGGGACTCTCATGTCCTCAAAGGTGAGTTGTACGGTCCTTGAACCGTGAAGCCCCATTTTATGTTCATCCTTGCCAATCACAAGGCCTGGTGTCCCTTTTTCCACAATAAAAGCGGTAATCCCATTGGCTCCTGCAACAGGATTTGTCTTGGCAAAGACAATATACACATCTGCTTCTCCACCATTTGTAATGAACACTTTCGCCCCATTGATGACATAATGGTCTCCATCCAAAACGGCTTTTGATTTCAAACTAGCTGCATCTGAACCTGAACTTGGCTCTGTTAAGCAAAAAGCTCCTAGATATTCACCTGTTGCCAGCTTTTGCACGTACTTCTGTTTTTGTTCCTCTGTACCAAAATAAAGGATTGGATTGGTACCGACAGATGTGTGAACGGAAAGTATGACCCCAATCGTTGCACTGACCTTTGAAAGCTGGTGGATGGCAATGATATATGAGGCGAAGTCCATGTTTGCTCCACCATATTGTGCCGGGATCGGAATTCCCATTAAACCGAGCTCTCCCATTTTCTTCAGGATTTCTCTTGGAAACTCCCCTTGCTCCATTTTTTCGATATTCGGGGCAATCTCTTTCTGTGCAAAGTCCTGGACCATTTTCCGCATCATTTCTTGCTCTTCCGTAAAGCGTAAATCCATGCGAATGTCCCCTCTCGTTGCTGTTCGTTTATGTGAAAACGGGGATTCCGAAACTGGTGTTATTTCCAGAAATCCAACATTATGCATACTCATAAAACCCACGACCAGACTTTTTCCCAAGCCATCCGGCCTTCACGTATTTGCGAAGTAATGGACATGGACGATATTTGTCATCACCAAAGCCTTCATGGAGGGTCTCCATAATATAAAGGCATGTATCGAGTCCGATAAAATCTGCTAGCGTCAGCGGTCCCATGGGATGATTCATCCCAAGCTTCATCACATCATCAATTGCTTCCTTCGTGGCCACACCTTCATAAAGGGTGTAAATGGCTTCATTAATCATTGGCATCAGAATGCGATTGGCCACAAACCCTGGAAAGTCATTGACCTCAACCGGTACCTTGTTTAATTTTTTCGTAATGTCCTCAATCGTTTTATACACTTCATCAGCTGTTGCTAACCCGCGAATAATCTCGACAAGCTTCATGACTGGAACTGGATTCATGAAATGCATCCCGATAACTTTTTCCGGTCTTGTTGTGGCGGCTGCTATTTCGGTAATCGGCAAGGATGAAGTATTACTTGCTAAAATCGCGTGGGCTGGAGCAATCTCATCCAATTCCTTGAAGATACTTGCTTTGATGGCCATATTTTCAACGGCTGCTTCAATCACAAGGTCCACTGTCCCTGCATCAACAAGGTTCGTTGAAGCCGTAATATTGGCTAAAATGGCCACTTTTTCATCCTCAGTTATCCGTTCCTTCAACACTTGTCTTGCTAGATTCTTTTCAATTCCCGCCAGCCCCCGCTCGACAAATTCCGGCTTCAAATCATTTAGCAAGACAGTAAAACCTGCTTGCGCACATACCTGGGCAATTCCTGAGCCCATTTGCCCTGCACCAATAACCATGATTTTTTCTACATTCATACCCATTACCCCCAGTCGTTATTGTTTCGGAAACTCGATCATAACCGCATCGCCTTGACCGCCACCTGAACAAATTGCAGCAATTCCGATGCCACCGCCACGTCGCTTCAATTCATGGATTAAGGTTAAAATGATTCTTGCCCCACTCGCGCCAATCGGATGACCAAGAGCGACCGCACCGCCATTCACATTGACTTTTTCCACAGCTAAATTAGCTAATTTTCCACTCGTGAGGGCAACAGCGGCGAATGCCTCATTAATTTCAAACAAATCAATTTCCTCAAGGCTTTTCCCTGTTTTCTTTAAAATTTCATTAATGACGAGACCCGGTGTTTTCGGAAAATCTTTTGCCTCGACCGCAATCGCTGCCTGACCAATGATGTACGCTTCAGGAGTTCTTCCTTCTTTCAACGCTCTTTCCTCGCTCATTAGCACGAGGGCGGCCGCACCATCATTCACACCAGGTGCATTTCCAGCAGTAATGGTTCCGTTTGCTCCAAAGGCAGGGCGAAGCTTCGCCAGCTGTTCGAAAGACGTATCCCTTCTTGGTGCCTCGTCTTCCATAACAAGAAGGGGCTCACCTTTTCGCTGAGGAACTTCCACTGGAACAATCTCTTCTGCCAGCTTTCCAGAATCTATCGCCGTAACCGCCAGCTTATGACTTCGGAGCGCCCATTCGTCCTGCTCTTCACGGCTAATATTCAATTCTTCTGCTACTTCATTCCCGTATGTGCCCATATGAACACCTGTAAAACTACAAGTGAGTCCATCATGAACCATCAAATCTTTTACAGCAGAATCACCCATTCTAAGGCCAAATCGCACATTCGGTAAAAAGTATGGAGCCTTGCTCATCGATTCCATTCCACCAGCGACAATGACTTCTTCATCGCCCGCCCGAATAATTTGATCGGCCAACGTTACACTGCGCATGCCAGAAGCACATACCTTGTTGATTGTTTCTGTTTTCACTTGCCAAGGAAGTCCAGCTTTTTGAGCTGCTTGACGGGATGGAATTTGCCCTTGTCCGCCTTGAAGAACATTGCCTAAAATGACTTCTTGCACCTCTTCCCCATTAATACCTGCACGTTGAAGAGCCCCTTTAATCGCAATTGCTCCTAAATCTGAAGCAGTGAGGCTGCTTAATGCCCCGCCTGATTTTCCAAAAGGAGTTCTAGCTCCGCTAAGAATGACAGTTTTCCCCATCATCTATTTCTCTCCTTTTCTATAATTCTCTTAAGTGATTTGTGACTGATCTGAGGTGGAGTAGACAAATTGACTGAACGCTCGCTCGAAGTTAGTTCTGAAGAAAAAGGAACAGGATTGTTCCTAAAATTAAGTGGATGCGTTATTTTTGAAAGCGCTTTAATTACATTTCTATTTTAATGCATAAGAGGTAAAAATTAAATGATTTTTCAAAATTTTTAACAGAAATTTAAAAATAACTTGTTCTCATTTTATGTCGAAAAAACTTACTTAAAAATGAACCAGCGAGTCTCCCCGCTGGTTCAAATTTTCACTAAACACATTAAGACGCTAATTCTTGTACTTCTCCGCAAACTGCTTTTTCAAGAAGTTCTGCTACATCGTAAGTGGACACTTTGTCTTCCACTTCTTTTGCTTTTGTACCATCTGTTAACATTGTTAAACAGTATGGACAACCTGAGCTGATGACTGTAGGGTTAACCTCTAGAGCCTGCTCAGTACGGGCAACGTTAATACGATGTCCTGTTTCTTCTTCCATCCACATGAGACCTCCACCAGCTCCACAGCACATACCTGTGTCACGGTTTCGCTCCATTTCTACAAGCTTCACTCCAGCAATGGATTTTAAGATTTCACGTGGCGGATCGTACACTTCATTGTATCGGCCTAAATAACAAGAATCATGGAACGTAATCGTTTCATTGACCTCATATTTCGGCTTTAATCTTTCTTCTTTAACAAGCTCATACAGAACTTCTGTATGGTGGTACACTTCAGCTGTTAGGCCAAAATCAGGATATTCATTTTTGAAAATGTTATATGCATGTGGGTCGATTGTAACAATCTTCTTCACATCATTTTTTTCAAATTCATCAATATTGTTTGTAGCCAGCTCTTGGAAGACGAACTCGTTTCCAAGGCGACGAGCCGTATCTCCAGAATTCTTTTCTTTATTTCCAAGAATCGCAAACTTCACGCCTGCTTCATTCAATAATTTCGCGAAGGATAAAGCGATCTTTTGACTACGATTATCGTAGGATCCCATAGATCCAACCCAGAATAAATATTCGAACTCTTCGCCTGCTTTTTTCATTTCTTTCACTGTTTTTACTTCCACATCTTCACGTGCTTCGCGCCAGTTTTCACGCTCTTTACGATTTAATCCCCAAGGATTTCCTTGACGCTCAATGTTTTGCATCGCACGCTGTGCATCTGCATCCATTTTTCCTTCTGTTAAAACAAGATAACGTCGAAGGTCGATGATTTTTTCAACGTGCTCGTTCATAACTGGACATTGGTCCTCACAGTTACGGCAAGTCGTACATGCCCAGATTTCTTCTTCGGTAATCACTTCTCCAATCAAGCTTGGGCTATAAGCAAGCGCAGCCGCACTTTCTTCTACACCTTTTCCAGCTGACGCTAACGCGAGTTGATTTCCTTGCGTATTAGCAAATGCAAAGGTCGGTACCCATGGCTGCTTCGATGTAATCGCAGCCCCATGATTGGTTAAGTGGTCGCGAAGCTTTAAGATTAAATCCATTGGGGAAAGCATCTTTCCAGTGCCTGTCGCCGGACACATATTGGTACAGCGGCCACATTCCACACAAGCATACAGGTCGACTAATTGTAGCTGTGTAAAGTCTTTAATTTTACCAACACCAAAGGATTCTTGTGTCTCATCTTCAAAGTTGATTTTTGTTAATTTGCCCGGTTTTTCAAGGCGATTTAAGTAGACGTTTGCAGGTCCAGCAATTAAGTGGGCATGCTTTCCTTGTGGTACGTAAACAAGGAATGATAATAAGAAAATAAGATGAATCCACCAAGCGATATAGAACACGACAATCGAAGCGGTTTCACCGATTCCTGATAATGCCGTTCCGATTAAGGAAGCCACTGGTTCAGTCCAGGCTGCTTCATGTCCGTGCCAAATCATACTCATTCCGTTTCCAACTAAGACGGAAAGCATCAATCCGCCGATAAAAATTAACACGAGCCCTGATTTGAAACCTCTTTTTAGACGGACAAGCTTCTCAATATAACGACGATAAAAAGCCCAAACGACCGCCACCAAAATCACTAACGTGACAATCTCCTGGAAGAATGTGAAGCCTGCGTATAATGGCCCTAGCGGCAAATGCGCTCCAGGTTTGATCCCTTTGATGATAAAATCAATCGCACCAAATTGGACCAAAATAAAGCCATAGAAGAACATGACGTGAATGGCACCGCTCTTCTTATCCTTCATGAGTTTCTTCTGCCCGAAGACCATCACCCAGATTTTTTTCATTCGCTCTTTTACGTTGTTATCAAACTCTTCTTTTTTGCCGAGCTTAATAAATGTTATTCTTGTTTTCACGACGTACACGAACAAACTAACCGCGTAAGCGATTACAAGAATGGTTGCAATGAGGTTAATCCATAGTAAACCGTTCATATGAATGTAACACTCCTTCCTCCATTATTTTTCAAAGAAAATTTTAAAAACAATAAAATTTTCTGAATTTATCTACCTCCATTATATAATGAATGAGCATTCAGTCAATATTTTTTTAAACTTTTTCAGGGGTAAGGAAAAACTGAAAAGGGCACAATAGAAATCAACCATTCACAAAGGAGCGGATAGCACTGAGAATAATCAGCTTCATTTTGATTGCTATCTTCATCATAGTTGCTTATTTAACTGTTGATTTTAAATTGGGGAGAAAAAACTTTCTCTCTCAGATAAAAAGCAATGTGTTTCCGTTCCGTGATAGCGATATTAAAATTTTCACTCATGGGACGGACTTATTTAAGGATATGTTCGAAGAATTAAAAAATGCCCAAAAGCATATCCACATTCTTTTTTATATTTGTAAAAATGATCAATTTAGTCAGGAATTTTTAACGATTTTAAAGAAGAAAGCTGAGGAAGGCATTGAAGTTCGACTCTTAGTCGATTGGGCTGGGGGAATGAAGATTAAGAAGAAACAAATTAAAGAGTTAAAAAGTGCAGGAATTCTTTTTTTCTTTTCAAATATGCCTCGTGCTCCGTTTTTCTTTTTTACCTCACAAGCTCGTAATCATCGAAAAATTACCGTCATCGACGGGAAGGTCGGGTACTTAGGTGGGTACAATGTGGGGAAGGAGTATATTGATAAGGATCCGAAACTAAGTCCTTGGCGCGATTATCATCTTAAAATAACAGGAGAAGGTGTTCAAGACTTGCAGCTACAATTTCTCCTCGACTGGCAGGAAGCATCGAAAACGAATCTACTGCAAAATGAGGTTTATTTTCCACCACTAAGCAAGGGTTCTGTTCGCCATAAAGTGATTTCAACAGAGGGATTCTTGCTTGAAAAAGCTTTTTCTACTTTAATTAGAGGCGCGAAAAAATCGATTACGATTGGCTCACCTTATTTTATTCCGAGTAAAACGATCTTCAAGGATTTGCTAAATGCTATAGACAGAGGAGTCACGCTGACCATTATTGTACCTTATACTGCTGATCATCCATTGGTCAAGGAAGCTTCCTATCGCTATTTGCGACCGATTTTAGCAAAGGGCGGTAACGTCTATCAATTTAAAAATGGGTTTTATCATGCGAAGGTGCTGCTCATTGATGATGAAGTATGTGATTTAGGGACAGCCAATTTTGATAATCGGAGTTTTTTCTTGAATCATGAAATTAATTGTTATATTTATGACTCGATCAAAATTGAAGAGGCGAAACGAATTCTTGAGGAGGATTTGAAGGATTCGAGTAAGCTATCGTTAAGTCAGTTACAGTCAATGGGGTTTATGTCGGGTGTGAAGGAATGGCTGGCAAAGAGGATTGCGTACTTTCTATAACATTATCCCCTTCCCGGGTGTTCCGTGGTTTGCGGGCCAACTCGAATTTGTGTCTTCATGAGTCTCTCATGCGGACTCTACTTACGGGCCAACTCGAATTTGTGTCTTCATGAACCTTTCATGCGGACTCTACTTACGGGCCAACTCGATTTAGTGTCTCCATGAGCCTTTCATGCGGACTCTATTTACGGGCCAATTCGAATTTGTGTCTTCATGAGCCTTTCATGCAGACTCTATTTCCTGCCCAGCTCGTATTAGTGTCTCCATGACCCTTTCATGCAGACTCTATTTACGGGCCAACTCGAATTTGTGTCTTCATGAGCCGTTCATGCGGACTCTATTTACGGGCCAACTCGAATTTAGTGTCTTCATAGACCACTCGAGGAAACTAAAAATAGTGAGTTATGGAAAAAAGCATCTCCTTCAACAAAAAAATCGAGTATTGAACCGTCATGGTTCGATACTCGATTTTATCTATCACTTAAAAATACTCTGTATCCACGGGGAGACTTGTTGAAATACTTTGAAGCCTAGGTAAACTCCGACAACTCCTGCTACACCTGACAGTGCTGGGGGAGCTGGAATTGGGAGCTTTATCAGTGCAAAAATAAAACCGACTATAAAGCCTGAGGCGAGCGCTAGCAATACAAGTTTCATGATGTCCTCCTTAAAATCTTTGAAAACGACTTTAAGTTATTTTGTCCGTATTGACGGAAATCATGACTGGATTTGCTTTGTATGCATTTTTTCGTCGATAAAAGCGGCGATTTTTTTCGTTGCCTCTTCTATCGAGTCACTATTCACTTCAAGCTCGGTATGAATCGTTTCACTGATTTTGTTATCATACCTTGGATCATAATAATAAACGATGAGGAGGCGAATCATTTCCTTATAATCTCTTTCCTCGAGACAACGCTGAAGCTCAAGTTGAATCTCCTGCGGCTTCACCCTTTTCATAATTCTGCCCAAAGCAAATTCTACCCGTTCGTGAAAAGCATCCGTTTCTTCCACGTACTGCTCATAAATTCTTTCCACTCTTTTTTCAAGACTAGAATTCACTCGAATATGAATGCCGTTTTCTTTTTTCTCATAAAGCTCTGGAGGCTGAACCGCATGGCCGATCCGCTTGCTCTCCCCTTCCATGAAGAAATAGCTACTTCCCGCGATCTTCTGTAAGTCCTCATACAATAAAGCATCAAACATTTTTTGATTATGCGGTGCTTGACCACTTAACGCACCAAAAACGGAGCCTTTATGATTCGCGTAGCCTTCTAAATCAAGGACAGGATAGCCCAATTTCGTTAATTCATGTAAAATATCCGTCTTCCCTGTTCCTGTTAGTCCATAGATCACGACTGCCTGTTCCGGGAGTAGTTCGGCAATATGCTGAACTACATATTCGCGGTAAGCCCGATAACCGCCATCTAATCGTTGAATATGCAAGCCAGACATCATCGCAAAATGAGCAATCGACTGACTGCGCATTCCTCCGCGCCAGCAATAGAGAAGAGGCTTTTTATGCGTTTCTTCCACTTTGCGAATCTCCGCTAACAAGTTAGGTAACTTTGGAGAAACGATCTCCATCGCTCGCCACTTGGCTGCCTTTTGGCCTTCATGCTTGTACAATGTTCCAATTTCTGCTCGTTCTTCATCGGTAAAAAGAGGGATATTCACTGCATTCGGAATGCGATTTTCCCGGAATTCACCTGGGGACCGGACATCTACTGGGGTATATATTTCTTGATGATTGACATATTCTTCGACAGATCGATCATAGTTCATTTCTTTCTTGCCTCCAACTAGCTTTACATGAAAAAGGGCCCACAAAGAGACCCTTTTTTCCTGTACATTGTTTTCGTATAACTCGTGGTTTTTTTCGTAAATGTCCTACTTCGTGTAGTGCCACAAATTATTTTTGCGAAAAGAGCATTCCTGTTACATTTTCTCTGGTGCTGATACTCCGATTAATGATAAAGCATTTTTCAATGTGACTTGTACTGCTTTAATTAATGCAAGACGAGCTTTAGTCCGTTCGATATTTTCGGGATCTAATACCTTCTCAGCGTTATAGAAACTATGGAAGGCTGATGCTAATTCAAAAATATAGTTCGTAATGCGGTGTGGCATACGCTTTTGAGCTGCTTCAGCTACTGCAAGTGGGAACTCACCTAACTTTTTCAGTACCTCAAATTCTTTTTCAGCAGAGATTTGCGTTAAATCGATGTTAGCGTCAAAGGAAATGTTTTGCTCTACACCTTGACGAAGAATACTTGAAATACGTGCATGTGCGTATTGCGCATAATAAACTGGGTTTTCATTGGACTGAGATACCGCTAAATCCAAATCGAAGTCCATATGCGTATCGGCACTTCTCATTGCGAAGAAATAACGTACTCCGTCTAATCCTACCTCTTCCACAAGGTCACGCATCGTAACAGCTTTTCCTGTACGCTTACTCATTTTCATTTTCTCGCCATTTTTATATAAATGAACAAGCTGAATGATTTCCACTTCCAGAGCGTCCTTATCATAACCAAGCGCTTGAATCGCTGCTTTCATACGAGGAATATAACCATGGTGGTCGGCACCCCAAATATTGATCAGCTTTTCAAAGCCTCTCTCAAGCTTGTCCTTATGGTAAGCAATGTCTGGAGTTAGGTACGTATAAGAACCATCTTGTTTGATTAAAACTCTGTCCTTATCATCCCCTAATTCAGTGGATCTGAACCAAGTTGCTCCATCTTCTTCATAAATATGACCGTTATCTCTCAATGCTTGTAAAGCAGTATCGATTTTTCCATTGTTATAAAGTGAAGTCTCTGAATACCAAACATCAAAGGATACACGGAAATCCTCTAAGTCCTGCTTCAGCTTCGCCATTTCGTATTTCAATCCGTACTCACGGAACAGGTCGAAGCGTTCTTTTTCATCTATATGAACATATTTGTCGTCAAACTCTTCTGCTAGTTTCTTCCCGATTCCGATAATGTCTTCGCCATGATAGCCATCTTCAGGCATTGGCTTATCCATACCAAGGGCTTGGAAATAACGAGCCTCAACTGATAATGCAAGATTGTTAATTTGGTTACCAGCATCGTTAATATAATACTCACGAGACACATCGTAGCCCGCTTTATCAAGGATATTGCAAAGGGTATCCCCAACCGCAGCTCCACGAGCATGTCCTAAATGTAGATCACCAGTTGGGTTCGCTGAAACAAACTCAACTTGAACCTTTTGATTGTTGCCAACCGTCGTCTCTCCGTACTTGTCGCCAGCAGTTAAAATCGTTGGAATTAAGTTTGTTAAATAGCTATTATCCATATAAAAATTGATAAATCCAGGTCCAGCAATTTCAATTTTTTCAATCGATGCTTTTGTATTATCAAAGTTCTGAATGAGTTCTTCGGCGATCATACGCGGTGCTTTTTTCGCGACTCTTGCCAGCTGCATCGCCATATTCGTAGAATAATCCCCGTTCGTTTTATCCTTTGGCACTTCTAATATAACGCTTGGAATCTCAGCTTCAGCTGCTAGTCCTGCTTTCACAACAGCCGCTTTGATTTCGTCCTTTAATTTGCTTTGTACTTCCTGAACGATGTTCATTTCTTCTCCTCCTCAAAACTAATTTCCAGATGATATGTACCTGCAAGGGCTCCTTGCATATGTAATTCATATAATATATCAATGGCTCCACTATGCGCTTCAAAATTATGCGCGAGCCTTTTCGTTCGTGTACTAATCCCCATTGTACCAAATGGCGTTTCATAGCGACCAAGGTGCTTTTTATTCATTTCAAACACCATTCTCATGGTAATGGCACCGCTTCTTAAAATCAAGGTTTCATCTTTGGAGACTTTGACGATCGATTTGACGGTTCCTTCCTCCATAATTTCCTCATATTGAAGGTAAGACGAGTTACTTTTTTCATAGTATCGACCAAATGTCGTTAATTCAAAAGTTTCCTTCTCGCCACCATCCCAAATCGTTGTTGTCACTTTAATTTTTACGGGCGTATGTTCAACAGGAGTTCCTGACAACAGCAAACAACCTTCTTCCTCTAGCTCTTTTCTCAAACTATAATTACTTTTGAAATTAGATTATGCGTTAAAATATAATCTCAAAAATTCAAGCCTAAAATGAATGAGAAAAGAGTTTGTAAACTTATTATTAAGTACCAAATAGCTTTTACTACGTTAAAATCGGTTTTAGGATTTTAACGATTGTGTTATAAATGCATCCTCTATCTATAAAAATACTCTATCCATTACTATATCATTATTCCATTTGATGTGGTACCTTCCACAGCTCTTGTGGAATGGACACTTTTACGAAAAAATACAACCGGCACCAAAAGAGCCGATTGTATCATTGTACCATTTATTTTACAAAGCCTAAAATCATTTCACGGATAAGCTTGCTTGCTGTGTTTGCTGTTTGTTCAGATGGGTCGTAAATTGGTGCAACTTCTACTAAATCCGCTCCAACTACGTTCACGTTTGAACGAGCAATTTCATGAATAGATGCAAGTAGCTCTCTTGAAGTGATACCGCCAGCATCTACTGTTCCTGTTCCAGGTGCATGAGCCGGATCCAGTACATCGATATCAATCGTTACATAAACTGGACGTCCTGCAAGCTTCGGTAAAACTTCCATAAGAGGCTGGTGCACATCAAATTTGTAAATATGCATACCCACTTCTTTTGCCCACTCAAATTCTTCTTTCATCCCTGAACGAATCCCGAAAGAATACACATTGCTAGGACCAATAAGCTCAGCTGCTTTGCGGATTGGTGTTGAATGAGAAAGTGGCTCCCCTTCATAATCAGTTCGCAAGTCTGTATGAGCATCCATATGAATAATCGCTAAATCAGGATACTTTTTATACATTGCTTTAATGACTGGCCAGGAAACGAGGTGTTCTCCTCCCATTCCAAGAGGGAATTTCCCTTCTGCCAATAATTGATCAATGTATTCTTCGATTAAATCAAGGCTCTTTTGAGGATTCCCAAAAGGAAGTGGAATATCTCCAGCATCAAAATATTTCACATCTTCTAACTCGCGATCTAGATATGCACTGTACTCCTCAAGTCCAATTGATACTTCGCGAATACGAGTCGGACCAAAACGAGATCCAGGACGATAGCTAACTGTCCAGTCCATTGGCATTCCGTAAAGAACGGCTTGGCTCTCTTCATAGTTTGGGTGACTCTTAATAAACACATTTCCAGAATAAGCTTCATCAAAACGCATCAAAATTTCCTCCATACATGCAAAAATTCTTTTTATATAGAGCCATTTCACTCATCTATTGTGAAATCGACTATTCTACTAAATCTTTTACGAACTTTGGAAGAACAAAGGCAGCCTTATGTAATTCCTTCGTATAATACTTCGTTTCAATCTCGTGGAAGCGATCGTCGCTTACCTCAAGGGGATCATACTTTTTCGAACCGATGGTAAAAGCCCACATCCCACTTGGGTAGGTCGGAATATTCGCGATGTAGAGTCGAGTAATCGGAAAAATCTCCTTTACGTCCTTCTGTACACTGCGAATAAGATCTGCTTTAAACCACGGATTGTCCGATTGAGCGACAAATATCCCGTCTTCCTTCAAAGCTTTCGAAATCCCCGCATAGAAGCCTTTTGTAAAAAGATTGACTGCTGGCCCCACTGGCTCAGTCGAATCGACCATGATCACGTCGTATTCGTTCTCGCTTTTTGCAATGTGCATAAAGCCATCATCGACCTTTACTTCGACTCGAGGATCATCGAGCTTTCCAGCTATTTCCGGTAAAAACTTTTTCGAGTATTCGATGACCTTGCCATCGATATCAACGAGGGTCGCTTTTTTCACACTCGGGTGCTTCAGCACTTCACGGATGACGCCTCCGTCTCCCCCACCAACAACCAACACCTGCTCCGGATTTGGATGGGTAAACAAAGGAATATGCGCAACCATTTCATGGTAGACAAATTCGTCCCTGATTGATGTCATGACCATATCATCAAGGAGAAGCATATTGCCCCACTCCTCTGTCTCGATCATATCTAATTTTTGAAATTCCGTTTGTTCCGTATGTAAGGTTTGCTTCACTTTCATCGTGATGCCAAAGTTCTCTGTCTGTTTCTCCGTAAACCAAATACTCATTTTCTTCAGCCCTTTCCTAAAAGGATTATTCCGGGCTAGTATTCCCCAACATTTTTGCAAACATGAGAAAAGTATAAGTGAATCTAGCGAATTTTAAAAGAAAGAAATTTAATTTCACTCGCCACGTTTAAAACTCTACCAATTTTTTCATACTGAGTAATAAAAGATTATGGAGAGAAATGGGGGTGGCACGATGGAACTGATGACGGATCAGCGGTTTAGAAGAACAATTAAATATTTACGAGCGTTGCTCATTGTCGGGTCAATTGGGGTAGCGCTCGTTTTGATTTTATATGCAGGCATTCTTATCTATGCAAAAATTCTTGGCCCTCCACCGCTATCTGTGCCTCAATCCTCCCTTTATTACTCAGATGATGGGACGTTAATAGGTGAAAGTCATAATGGACAGAAACGATATTGGGTCGCTCTTGATGAAATCGCACCTGAGCTTGTCGACGCCACGTTAGCGATTGAGGATCGTAGCTTCTATAATCACCATGGCTTTGATTTAAAAAGAATTGCCGGTGCAGCTCTTGCCGATCTGAAAGCATTGGATAAGGTACAGGGAGCAAGTACCATCAGTCAACAATATGCCCGAAATCTTTTTCTAGAGCACGAAAAAACATGGAAAAGAAAGCTACTCGAGGCCTTTTATACGCTACGGATCGAAATGAACTATTCAAAAAACGAAATTTTAGAAGGTTATTTAAATACAATTTATTACGGTGAAGGTGCGTACGGTGCCGAGGCAGCTAGCCAATTTTATTTTGGAAAACATGCTTCTGATCTCAGTTTGGCGGAAGCTGCTATGCTTGCAGGAATTCCAAAAGGACCAACTTACTATTCACCACTTACTTCCATGGAAAAAGCGACAAATCGTCAGCAGTTAATTTTACAAACGATGAAAAAAGAAAAGTGGATTTCTGAAGAGGAAGCAACGGCCGCTTCTACTCAGAAACTCGAGATTACAGGCGAGCACACCCATTCCGTTACGAAAATTGCCCCATATTTTCAGGACGCAGTCAAAGGTGCTTTAAAAAATGTTTTACATTTGGACGAGAAAACTATCGAGCTTGGAGGTTTACGTGTCTATACGACGTTAGATACGAAACAGCAGGAGGCTGCCGAAAAGAATATTGAGCAATTGGTCGACAAAGATTCTGTCATTCAAATAGGCTTTGTTGCGATGAATCCGAAAAATGGCTATGTCAAAGCAATGGTCGGCGGAAGAAATTATCAGGAGAGCCCCTTTAATCGAGCAACACAAGCGGTTCGCCAACCTGGCTCGACGATGAAGCCGTTCTTATATTATGCAGCGATTGAGCAAGGCTTCACTCCATCGACCACGATGCGGAGCGAACTGACAACGTTCCGATTTGATAACAATCAGCCGGAATACACGCCACATAATTACAATAATTTATATGCGAATGAAGAGATTACGATGGCACAAGCAATTGCCTTATCTGATAACGTTTTTGCTGTCAAAACGCATTTGTTCCTTGGTGAAGAAACACTCGTTGAAACAGCGAAAAAATTGGGCATTTCAACAGATCTACAAAAGGTTCCTTCCCTTGCTTTAGGGACATCTGGTGTCCGTGTACTAGAAATGGCCAACGCCTACAGTCATTTTGCCAACGGAGGCAAGAAGGTCACACCAGTGTTGATTACCCGGGTTGAGGACCATCGTGGAGACGTCATTTACGAATACAAGTCAGAAAGTGAACAAGTGTTACGTCCAGAAGCCGCTTTTGTCACGACCCATATGATGACAGGCATGTTTGATCGGAAATTAAACGGCTATACAAGTGTTACTGGAAATACGGTCATTAATGATATTACCCGTATTTACGCAGGAAAATCAGGGTCTACCAATACAGATAACTGGATGATCGGCTTTACCCCTCAGCTCGTTACAGCTGTTTGGACAGGGTATGACCAAGGTAAGCCAATTGAGACAGTTGCCGAAAAAACCTATGCGAAAAAAATCTGGGCTCATTTTATGGAGGATGCGTTAGAAGGAGAACCGATAAAATCGTTCAAAGCGCCAAAAGAAACGGTCGGGGTCTATATTAATCCGGAAAGCGGTAAGCTTGCCACGGAAGATTGTCCAATTCAAAGGCTCACCTATTATGTTGCAGGAACTGAGCCAACTGAATATTGTACCGAACATATTACAGATGATGAAGCACCGAGCAAAGAGGAACCAACGAAGAAGAAACAAGAAAAGGTTCCGTGGTACAAAAAATTATTAGACTGGAGCTAAAAATCGAAAAGCCTCAAGGGATTCTGTCCTTGAGGCTTTTCGTGTCCTAGTATTACAAGCGTGTTTCGCTGACCATAGTTTACCTTTTTTTTACTGCAAACGGCAAGTGGCCAAAATGAAATTCGAAAATCTGTCACAATTTAGACACATTTTAGATAGCTAGATCATCCTTCAATTGTTGCGAGGATCTTTCCCACATTCCCGGATCATGCTTTTTCAGAAATTCTGTTAAAATGCCTTTTGATTTATCGTCCATATGCTCGACGATAATATGTCTTTTCAATGACTTATCCATACGGTTTACGTGCTCAGGAAGAGATTTATAGCCTCGACGAATCGAGCGATCGACTGTCATCTCACAAGCCGTCACACCAGCATAGTAAGGTCCTTCTTCTTTTCGGTCAATCGTCACCCAAACGAGCCAATATGGCTTTCCATTCGGAACTTCTTCTTTCGTTTTTAAAAATTTGATGCCTTTTTCAACTGCACTTCTTGCATGCATTGCGCCAATGTCAACAACAGCTTCCCCTTCTTCTACGTCAATAATCACGGGTGAAACATTGTCTAAGCTTAATGCTCCTATTCCGTAGCCTTTATGTCCATCCGTTGGATCACTTTTAATAATATTGAAACCAATGCTTTTTTTCTTCTCAGTCATTGGAAATTCACTCCTTTACGCTAAGTTAACAAATTGTAGAAGAAACTATTCAGCCCATCCATAAAAAATGGAATGAGCGTACTTAAGATAGGTTGAATCGTATATTGATCCAATGGAGTTATAACGAGTATAAGAAAAATTAATGAACCATACTGTTCAAATTGCGTCATCTTTGGACGTATATTCCCAGGAACTAAGTCTTCAATGATGCGGTATCCATCTAACGGAGGGAAAGGCAATAAATTGAACACAAACAAGAGCATGTTCAAGTAAATGAAAGTATCTAGAAAATTAGGGACAAATTCTGACATTCCTTCCGCAAGTCCTGTTCCGACTAATCCGTACCAGATAATAAAACCTAAGCATGCCATGATTAGATTACTAAGTGGACCAGCTACGGATACTAAAATTCCTGCTAAACGAGGATTTTTAAAGAAAAAGCGATTAACAGGTACCGGTCTTGCCCATCCAAACCCAGCAATAAATAGTAGGATTGTTCCGATCGGATCCAAATGCTGAATCGGATTTAACGTTAATCTTCCTTGCTTTTTCGCAGTCGAATCACCAAATCGATAAGCCACATAGGCATGGGCAAATTCATGCACAGTAAAAGCAATGATCAAAGTTATGATTACATAAGGAAGCTGTTCCAAAGGGAATGCTAAAAAATTCGCAAGATTCTCCAACCACAAAACTCCTCTTCTTTATTTATATGTATTTACTTACTCTTCAAGTAAAACTCCATCGAGAAAGCCGTATCTGTCTAAAGTATACATGATTCTTTCCTCAAAGTGAAAAAGGAGGTTAGCTTGTACTTGCATCTATTTTAAAAATATGGAACGATCACTTATATGACATATTAGGAGGTTTCATTCATGCCATACGTTACTGTTAAAATGCTAGAAGGTCGTACTGAAGAGCAAAAGAAGGCACTCGTAGAAAAAGTTACTGAAGCTGTTAAAGAAACAACAGGTGCGAAGGAAGAAGCGATCGTAGTCTTTATCGAAGAAATGTCCAAAAATCATTATGCGGTAGGCGGAAAACGTTTAAGCGATCAATAAGATAGAAAATGGCGTGTAAACCAATTCGGTTTCAACACGCCATTTATATTTAGTGCTCACCAATTGGTCTTCGTTCCAAGGCTGTATCTCTTTTAAAATATCGCCCGATAAAGTAATCTAATCCGATTCGGCCAGCATTGTAGCCAGCCACCAAGATGAACATTCCCATCAAAATATCTGTTGGATTGTGAGATATGGTTCCAGATAATAAAAAACTAAAATTCATGAGAATACCGAAGAATGCAGCTGCTGTTGTTAAGCAGCCGAGAATTAAACCTAATCCAACCAAAAATTCTCCCCAAGGGATCATTACATTAAATAAACCTGCATTAGGTAGGGCAAATCTTTCTAGAAATGAAGTCCACCAACCATACACAACACCATTTGTTCCTTGTACAGGATTCGCAACAGCACCTTTTAAGAAACCACTGGCATCAAATCCATCTGCTATTTTCCCCCATCCACTGATTAGCCAACTATATCCCCAATACAATCTCAGAATTAATAACAACCAAGATGCTACTGTACTTTCTCTTAGAAATCGTACAATCAAATTTGGCCATCTCCTTTTTTGGGTTTTTGTATATCTCTAAGTTTAGTTTCCTTGAAAAACCTAAAACTATACAAAAAGTCGTTGCACATAAAAAATGACGAGTGCAAACGCACACGCCATTAATCATTAATTCTGCCTAATTTTCGCCTGTAGCTCTTCAATATACTGGTACGCTTGAATGATTTCATCCATCGTATAATTTTGTTTCTTTTTCAGCGTAAATACTTTCTCGATAACCTCGTCCTTCTCTAAGTTATCAAAATACAAAACCGTCGAAACCAGTTCAAGAAATCTAGCATTTTGTCCGTTCATACTGTTAAGACACTCTTCTAAATACGGCATCTCCACTTCATTTAAACTCAAGAATTCTTTCCCTGATTCAGTTAACGTATAGCGATATTGATAATAGCCACCCTTTTTTTCCTTGAGCTCATCAAGAAAGCCCATATTACAAAGCTCTTCAACACGTAAAGTAAGCTCCTCTGAGTACGGTCCGTAAAAATGGAATTGAAATCTCTCCTGGAACGGGAAGGTAACTTTTTTAGCAATATAAATCATTTTCTGCAGCTTTTTACGACCAATAATTTCCCCTGAAGCAGCAATCGCCTGCATCAACTTAGCATGATCCTTTAACACGAAAAGCTCAACTCCTCATATCTAACAGCGTTCGAATCTGTTTCTTTATATTCTTCTTTGTCTTATCGTCCTTCAAAATGTCCTCTGGAAAATAGAGCTTGTGGTCCGTTCTTCGTTTCCCTGAAATAGCATCAACAATTTCCGATTCTCGGGATAATTCACGAATTTCGCCACTCTTCATCAATAAATGAATCGGCAGTCTTTCTTCCTCTTCCCCTGGTCGGTAAAAATCATATGGTAAATCAGAAGATGAATCGACTACTAAATAATAGTCAGGATTAATTCCCGCTTTTTCAAAAAGAGCGGAAAGCTCCGCTAGCTTCTTATACTCTTTTGCCGGGTCAAATTCTACATATTTAAAAAGATTACGATTAACAAATCGAAGACATAAATCACTTAAAATCTCGTCCGCTTCATCCTGCCATACTTGAAAATAATAAAAGAGAATCGACTCATCGAGCTTTAAGTAGTCTTCTAAAGTAAGAGTATTTTCAAAAAACGCCGTAAAATGGGCTGGTTCTTGCTTAAAACGGTAACCCTTTTGATACAATTCCTTCACTCTATGGAGAATCTTCGTCAAAATCACTTCTGCACTGCGTGTGACCGGGTGAAAATACACTTGCCAATACATTTGATAGCGGCTCATGATGTAGTCTTCAACCGCATGCATCCCCGTCTGCTTGATCATAACTTGATCCTCGTGCGGACGCATGACACGCAAGATTCTTTCCATATCAAATTGGCCATAGCTAACCCCAGTAAAATAGGCGTCCCTTTGCAGGTAATCCATCCGATCCGCATCAATTTGACTGGAGATTAAGCTAATAACGATTTTGTTCGCAGAAGTCTTTCCGATCACTTCCGCGACCCTTTTTGGAAAATCAGGATGAACCTTCGTTAAAACGGCATTCACTTCTGTGTTTCCCAAAATAATTTCTTGTGTAAAATGCTCATGGTCGAGGTCAAATACTTTTTCAAAGGAATGGGAAAAAGGGCCATGCCCTAGGTCATGGAGCAATCCTGCACAAAGAGATAGAAGCCTGTCCTCTTTGTTCCACTTCGGGCGGTCATGAAAAACATCGTCTACGATTCTACGGATGATTTCATATACGCCTAATGAATGGTTAAACCGACTATGCTCTGCCCCATGAAAGGTCAAAAACGTCGTACCGAGCTGCTTGATTCTTCTTAGTCTTTGAAACTCTTTCGTGCCAATTAAGTCCCAAATAACTTGATCACGAACATGTACATAGCGATGAACAGGATCTTTGAACACTTTTTCTTCTGTTAGTTTTTGTTCAGAGTAATGCATTTTTTACCCCTTTCCTGGCAGAAAAGCGCAAGCGCTTTGGTCAGCCTCGATAAGCATCTCTAACATCAAAAGAATTATTTTGTAATCGACTATGTAAATCTCAACTTGTTATTCATTATATCCCTGTTTCATTTACAAATCATTACAAAATTAGAAAAAATCTTTTCAATTTCGACAAAAATAATCAGGTATAGGTCTCTATCCCTAGATCATTTTTCAAGATTTTCGCGAAGAAAAAATCACCTACCATTTTCCTCTAAAAATGAAGGTGATTTTTCTAGCCTAAGCTTAAGCTTTATTTAATTTAGCGTTCACTTTGTCCATTAATTCTTCTTCGGTTAACGCTGCTAATGGTCGATTGTTTACGAATGCAAATGTTTTTTTACGTCCTGGGCCACAATAAGATTGACAGCCAATTTCAATCTTTGCATCTGGGTCGATGTCCTTTAATTTTGGAATCAATGTTTTTAAATTCACAGCCTGACAATCATCGCAAACCCGAAATTCGTTTGCCATCTCAATTACAACCCTTTCTATCTATCATCTGTCCGTCTCAGGTGGAACATGTCCACAAACGGTACCAGGTACCTATTTAGTCTATTGGACATTTTACCGCGTATGGTCAGGTAATGCAAGTTGATGAAGTAATCCATCAATTCGATATTTTAAGTGAATCTATGTTATTTACGCGCTGAATAGTAGACTTTTGATATTCTGCCAATTTATCTGCTTAAATATGGCATTTTTAGTACATTTTTAAAAGACTTAATTAACAAAAATTGCAAAAAATCTACTATCCTTTTAAACAATTTGGTATAAACCTTCGAAATTCTGGTCATCCTGTGAGTAAGCAAGTGAAATCAAACATGTTTATTTTTAGTTTAAGGGGTTGAAAATATGAAAGTACGTCAAGATGCATGGACAGATGAAAATGATTTATTGCTAGCCGAAACCGTTCTACGACATGTACGGGAAGGCAGCACACAGCTGAATGCCTTTGAAGAAGTGGGAGATAAGTTAAATCGAACTTCTGCTGCATGTGGCTTTCGCTGGAACGCAGTTGTCCGCCACCGTTATGAAAAGGCGTTGCAGCTTGCGAAGAAACAACGAAAGCAAAGGCAAAGAATGCTAGGAAAAGAGCAAGGTGGAAAGAAAAAGCTATTATACTCACCGCCTGTCCCATCCTTAGATGAGATTAGCTATGTATCTCAGCCAATCGAAAACGATATGGGTCTAGTCCATGAAATGGAAGTGGCAATGGAAGCACCACCAACACCGGTATTGTCTACTACGTCTGTAGCTACTGGTGGTGGCATGAATCTCGATACAGTGATCTCGTATTTACAGAATCTAGGTAGTTCTAATTTTCAGGTTGATATTTTAAAAAGTGAGAATGAAAGATTAAAGCGTGAAAATACGGATATCCGTAGAAGTAATCAAGAACTCGAAAAGAAAATTGAGCAGTTAGAACAAAATGCTGTCACCATTCAAGAAGATTACGAGACATTGATGAAGATTATGAATAGAGCAAGAAAGCTTGTGCTGTTTGAAGAGGAAGAGCGTCCTGCCTCGACTTTTAAAATGGACCGCAATGGAAACCTAGAAAAAGTAGCAGAATAAAGTTTTTAAAGAGATGGAGAAGATTGGCAACAACGTCTCATGAAAAAGCCGTAAACAAGAAAAATTGTTTACGGCTTTTTATCATTTGGCTCTTTTCGCAAAGATTGTTGCTTTTTGATATAAATTGATTTATATACATAACAATATTTCTTAAAAAAAGTAAATGAGCAGCGAAAAGTGCCATGCAAAAATAATTTGTAGCACTAAACCTTGTAGGAGGTGTAAATGTCGGCTTTAGATTTTTTTCGAAGAAAAAAATTAGGACATTTACGAGAAAAATAACAATCAATAGGAACACAACGTATCATTTTATATCAGAAAAGACCTTTTCATTGCGCTCGATAACACGCTGGTTATAGCCTTCAAAAAGGGCAAATTCTTCTTCTGTTAGTGTTCCCGAAAACAGTTGCTCACTTTTACTGTGAAGTACCTGTAAAAAGCGAAGCATCACATCCTGCACGGTAAGCTCCTTTTGCAGCAATTCAGAAAGTGACGCCATCACATTAGGTTCAATTTCAGGATAAGCAAATTTCGTTTCTGTATTCTTTTTTCCAAGAGTATAGAAGTTTTTAATTAACTCCGCTCGTTCACTCCCGCTTCCATTAACACATAAATAGATTTGCACTGCTACGCCATTGCGCAATCTTCGCTGTGATATACCAGCAAACTTTTTCCCGTTGATGCTTAAGTCATAGCTTCCCGGACAATAGGAGCCAACAATCTCCATTGCTTCTATTTTTCCATTCGTATCCACAAACATCTCTTCAATCAAAGCTAGCATCGCATCATAGCCGCGATTGATATCTATGCCTTTTTCTGTATCCGGAAAAATGAGCGAAATATTAAGCACACCTTCGTCCAAGACAACAGCAAGTCCACCGGAATTACGTACAATATATTGATAGCCTTGTTCTTTTAAATAGTTCAAACCGTCCTGTAAATGAGGTAATCTCGTATCTTGAATCCCAAGTACAATTGTTTTCTGATGGACCCACGAGCGAGCTGTAGCAGGAGACAGACCTGCCCCAACCGATGCACATAAACTATCATCCGTTCCAAATGATTGTAGTGCACTCACGTGTAAGCCAACAACCGATTGATCGATGACTCTCCATACTTTTTGAACTAATAGGTTTTGGCCGACGTTCATAATGTGGTACTCCTTCTTCTCTAAATCTTCATCTATTTTAGCATGAAAAGAAGCCAGCCCATAGTAGGCTGACTTCTTTGAGCAAAGCTTTAGTTAATCGCTTGAGCAGCTGTGATTAGAGAAAGCTTGTATACATCCTCTTCGTTACAGCCTCTTGATAAATCGTTTACTGGGCGGTTTAACCCTTGAAGGATTGGTCCAACTGCTTCAAAGTTTCCAAGACGTTGAGCAATCTTGTAGCCGATATTTCCAGCTTCTAGACTTGGGAATACAAATACATTGGCATCCCCTTTAATTGGTGAATCCGGAGCTTTCTTTTCAGCTACAGACGGTACGAAAGCAGCGTCAAATTGGAATTCTCCATCTAAAACAAGCTCTGGGCTCATTTCTTTTGCAATTTTCACAGCATCTGCCACTTTTTCAGTTTCTGGTGATTTCGCAGAACCTTTTGTAGAGAAGCTTAACATTGCTACGCGAGGGCTAATGTCGAACATATCTGCTGTTCTTGCACTTTCAATCGCAATTTCCGCTAAATCTTGGCTGTCTGGAGCAATATTAATCGCACAGTCAGCGAAGACGTACTTTTCATCGCCACGAACCATGATGAATACGCCAGATGTCTTTTTCACACCTTGCTTTGTTTTAATAATTTGTAGGGCCGGACGTACTGTATCTGCAGTAGAATGTGCCGCTCCACTTACAAGTCCATCCGCTTTGTTCGTATGTACAAGCATAGTACCGAAATAGTTTTCGTCTAAAAGGATTTTGCGTGCGTCCTCTTCTGTCGCTTTGCCTTTTCTTCTTTCTACAAATGAAGCAACAAGCTCATCAAATTGAGCATAGCTTTTCGGATCGTATATTTCCATTCCTGCAACAGATACATTCAAGTCTTTCGCTTTTGCTTCGATTTCTTGAACGTTTCCAACTAAGATTGGTGTTAGTACCTTTTCTTCTGCTAATCTTGCTGCAGCTACAATAATTCTTTCGTCTAATCCTTCTGGAAAAACGATTTTAACATTTTGACTGCTAACTTTTTCTTTTAAACCTAGGAATAAATCACTCATGTGAACATCCTCCTTTTATCCTTGTCTTCAATTAGCATACCCCTCCTAGATAAAAATTCAAGAATTCTTACGAATGAGATCGCTTTCTTAATAAAAGTTTATATTTTCCTAAAATTCTCTTATTTGATCAAGGGAATTCATGGAAAGTTCAAGGTTTATTCATATGTTTACTGTGCAAACTATGTTATAGTAATCTTGGTAAATTCAGTACATAAGTAGGAGTGATTGGTAATGAGTGAAGCAGCAAAAACACTCGATGGCTGGTATTGTCTTCATGATTTCCGTGCCATTGATTGGACTACTTGGAAAATGATTTCTAGTGAAGAAAGACAAGCCGCTATAGATGAATTTTTAGGGCTTGTTGATAAATGGAATACAACAGAAGCAGATAAAAAAGGTAGCCATGCATTATATACAATTGTTGGTCAAAAAGCAGATTTCATGATGATGATTTTGCGTCCAACAATGGAAGAGCTAAATGAGATTGAAACGGAATTCAACAAATCAAAATTAGCTGAGTACACACTTCCAATGCATTCTTATGTGTCAGTTGTTGAGCTAAGCAATTATTTACCTTCTGACGAAGATCCATATCAAAATCCAGCCGTGTTGGCACGTTTGTATCCAACTCTACCAAAATCTAAATATGTTTGCTTCTATCCAATGGACAAGCGTCGCCAAGGCGAAGATAACTGGTACATGCTTCCGATGGAAGATAGACGTAGCTTAATGCGCAGCCACGGTATGATCGGACGCGGCTATGCTGGTAAAGTAAAACAGATCATTACTGGTTCTGTTGGTTTTGATGATTATGAATGGGGCGTAACATTATTCTCAGATGATGTTCTTCAATTCAAGAAACTTGTATATGAAATGCGTTTTGATGAAGTAAGTGCTCGCTACGGCGAATTCGGTTCATTCTTTGTTGGAAACATCCTAGAAGAAAACCGTGTACAATCCTTTTTAAACGTATAATTAATTAAAAAAATGCTCTCAGTTTTTGCTGAGGGCATTTATTTTTTTGAGTAGGCGAGCGTTTGCCAACAGTCTGAGCATTTTTTCCATCCTACCTCCTCCTTTTTTGTCATAAAAGAATTCAAAAAATCATAACAATGCAATAGTGAATATTAATGATAATACGATTTTGTCCACGTGATTTATCAATTCTTTCTAATTTAGGAGGGGAATCAATTTGACGTATAATCCATATTATTACGCTCGTCAGGGGGCCTACGGGTATCAGCCAAGTTATGGGGCTGGTCAGACACAACCGGTAACTCCACCTGTGGCAACAGGAACATTTCCGACAGCTGGTGCTGCACAACAGGTACCAGGGCAGCTCCCATTAGAGCAGTCCTATATTGAAAATATCTTAAGGTTAAACAGAGGAAAGCTCGCCACCGTTTATGCGATGTTTGATACGGTTTCAGCGGAAGGGCCTTCTACCCAAGTTTTCAGAGGTATTATTGAAGCAGCAGGGCGCGATCACTTGATTTTAAGTGACCCTGAGTCTGGCAGACGTTACCTGATCCCGATGGTTTACTTTGGCTACGCTACTTTTGATGAAGAGCTGGAATATGAATATCCGTACGCAGCTGCTCCAGCGACTGCTTATCCACCAAGATAACGAAAAACGGGAACCTCGACTAATGAGGATTCCCGTTCTTTAATTACATTAATTTTACTGCAGCAATAATGATCAATATCCATGCTACTAAAAATGACACGCCCCCTAATGGCGTAATCGCTCCTAAAATGGAGATTTGCGTGACAGCTAAGATATAAAGGCTTCCCGCAAATAAAATGATTCCGATAAACAAGAGCCAGCCAGACCAAGATAATAGGGCACTTGCAGGATACTTACCAAGGAGAATTGCTACAATAAACAAGCCTGTTGCATGAAACATTTGATATTTCACGGCTTTCTCCCATATATCAAGATACTTTGGCTCGAGCTTCCCTTCTAAACCATGAGCTCCAAAAGCTCCCAAAGCAACCGCTAAAAAGGCATTAATCGCTCCTAAAATAATGAATGTCTTCATTTTGTTTCCCCCTTCTGTTCTTGAAAAATTCCTATGTAAGGAAACTCTTTAAAAATCAAACAAAGAGTCCCCGTTCGATTCTTCATCGATTTTCATTTTTTGCACTTGCCCATAAGGATTCATCACAGGTGTTTGAATCGGAGCAGGTGTAGAAAAAGACTGCGGTGCATTAGTAGTACTAGATTGTTCCTCAAGGACTAACTCGCACAATGCCTTCACTGCATATATTTTTTCTCTCATTCGCGCCTCAGAATCACTTAATTTCGCTTGTCTAAGCTCTTCTTCAATTTTCCCAAGCAGTTTCTGCACGGAAATGTTCAATCCGACCACCTCAAAGTAATTTATCTACCCCTATACTATACTAAATTCACTTTTTTTCATATTTTAAACATGGCTGCCCCGAAGCCTTCATGACCTCCTGTGAAGGAAGACGACTTGTTTTAAACTGAAACGCTTTACAGCCCTTCGGAAAATTCGGGTCCCACGTCACGTAAAAATAGCGACATGTAAAACAATTTATTCTTTCTTCTTTCATTTTTCAAGCTCCCAATCAATCTCTTCCTGCTTCAGATCACGTAAATACTGATTGATTTTGGAAAAAGGTTTGCTCCCAAAGAAGCCGCGATAAACGGAAAGAGGACTCGGATGAACCGATTCAATAATAAAATGCTTACTCTCATCAATCAGCTTTTTCTTTTTTTGCGCAGGTAGTCCCCAAAGAACAAAAATTACCGGGGTTTCTCTTTCATTTAGGCGTGAAATCACATGATCCGTAAAGATTTCCCACCCTTTTCCTTTGTGGGAATGTGCAGCCCCCTGACGTACAGTGAGAACGGTATTTAACAGCAACACACCTTGCTTCGCCCATCGGGTTAAATCTCCATGGGCTGGCACCGTGCACCCAATATCTGCTTCGAGCTCTTTATAGATATTCTTCAAAGACGGAGGATGTGTTACCCCCTTCTTGACTGAAAAACTCAAGCCATGGGCCTGATTTGGCCCATGGTATGGATCTTGTCCAAGAATGACAACTTTTACATCATTATATGCCGTATAAGTTAGGGCATTAAAAATGTCATCCCGCTCTGGGTAGATGACCTCATGTTTATATTCCTCTTCTAAAAAGTTGATGAGTTCCTGAAAATACGACTTTTCAAACTCAGTACCAATTTGTTCATGCCAATCATTTTGTACATTAATCTTCATACTGAACACTCACTTCATAACCCAATTGTGAAAAGAATCCCTTTAAGGTTTTTTCTGCATTCGTTTCAGCCATTTGCAGTAGCCCTTGAGCAATCGCTTCTTCTTTCACGAGCGTTTTTGCTTCAGCAGCAAGTTCATAGGCTTCCTCCCAATCTACTTCCGCTCGAAAAATCCCTTCAACGGAATAAGTTTGAACCTGCTCAAATTCTAAAGATGGCTCTTGAATGATTTTAGCATGAGGCAACGTAATCGCGATCGTTTTCTCTTCTTCATTCATTTTCACATGATCCGCATCAAGACTTTGTAAATCAACACCTGCCGTGACCGTACCAGGTACAACAAGAAGAATCTTTCTTTTCGTCCCAGGAATGTTCGTCGTAATTTCCTTGCCGAAAATTTGGTTGTCCTCTTTTTCAATCACAGCTTTGACAAAGGCCTGAGAGGAAGCAAGCGAAGAAAGATCCTTCATTTGTTCTATGAAACTTCCTTTTTCAACCTTCGGCTCCGCACCAGCAAAAAGTTTATAAGAACCCATCCCAACTAAAGTCCCTAAAAATATAAATACGATCAAAAGTAGAACGAGTTTATAATGCTTAAATTTCAAATTGATAAAAGGTTTATTTTTATATGTCTCAACCGCAACCGCACTAGCCGCTTGCTGTTTGCCTTCTTTTAATTCATTTCTAATCGCATCAAGCTGCGCTAGGATTTCATCATCTTTTTTCGTCAAAATCTGTATCCTCCCCTATAGATAGAACTTGTCTCCTAATTATAAGGGAAAATTTAAACCCAGTGGGACTTTTAGCGGATTTCCCAAAAATTAATAAAGGCTCCTTTCGCAAAAAATGCAAAAAGAGCCCAATCTATTTTACCCTAGCAATCTTTGATAAATCGACCTTGCTTGCGCAATATCCTTCGTCCCATGAATGAGCGCTCGGCCATCCTTAAAAATAACCATGCGATTTCCATCCATTTCAACCGAAAGCAAATACGGATTTCCTTTCACTTCATAACGAAGAGCACTAAGATGCGTAGACAATTCATTCAAATCCACATCTCCGTGCTTAGAAGGGCGTATTTGCACCGTATCACGACCACACAATACTTCTGACCTCATCAGATTCTCTTGCTCCAAATACGGGTACGTAGGAGCTTCTCCGCAGGATAAACAGCCTTTGTCTTTTGCCTTCGCCATTTTTATGCTGCTATACTGATTTCTCCATAAGTCAAAGCTTACGAAAGAGCTCCGAATCGCATCAAAATCCTCCACCAAAATTTTCAAAGCTTCCGCCGTTTGATGGGCTACGACCATTTGCACTGTAGGGGCGATAATCCCCACCGTATCACACGTCATCCCTTGAACCGGGAGTGTTTTTAACAGACAGTTCAAGCAAGGAGTTTGCCCTGGTAAAATCGTAAAGCTCATTCCGAAGCTGCCTACACAAGCTCCGTAAATCCACGGAATCTCAAACTTTTGTGATATATCATTGATCGCCATGCGTGTTTCAAAATTATCGGTGGCATCAAGGATTAGGTCGACATCTCGCACAAGCTCCGCCAAAATTTCAGGCGTTGCATCTCCTACCACAGCACGAATCTCCACATCCGAATTAATCGCCTTCAATCTTCGTTCTGCTGCTACGGCTTTTGGTAGCTTCTGCTCGACGTCCTCTTCGGTATAAAGCTGTTGCCTTTGGAGGTTGCTCGCTTCCACATAATCACGATCAACAATCGTCAATTTTCCAATTCCAGCACGCGTCAATATTTCGCCATTGCTCGAGCCAAGTGCCCCAGCCCCGATCATTAACACATGCTTCGAACGGATTTTTGCTTGACCTTGTTCCCCAATTGGCGCAAATAGCATTTGTCTTGAATAACGTTCATCCATTATGCAAACCTCCTAGCAAAAAACTGTCCAGAGCTAAATGGACAGTTCCCCTATTCTCAACCACCACTAACAGGTGGAATAAATGCAATTTCATCACCCGGATGGATGACTTCATCATCCCCAGCAAACTCTTCGTTCACAGCAGTCATTGCTGTATCAAGCTTCTGAAGCTGATATTCTTTTGCAAGAAATTCTTTGACTTCAGCAACAGTTTTTCCGGCAAGATCAATACGAATCGATTCTTCCCCAACCGCATCCTTCAGATGGGCAAAAAATAAAATTTTATTCATGCAAATCTGCCCCCTCTGGTTTTCCAGTCGGATATGCAACCTTTTCGAGCTGGTCGCCAATCCACTCTTCTCCATCTTCCCAATGCTCTTTCTTCCAAATTGGGACGATTTCCTTGATGCGCTCAATCGCATAACGGTTTGCCTCATACGCATCGGCACGGTGAGGCGTCGAAACAGCGATCACAACGGCAATATCCGTAATATCTAGCTTACCGACCCGATGGGTAATCGCCACCTTCGAATTTGGCCACTTTTCTTCAATCTCCTGACCAATTTGCGCAAGCTTCTTCACGGCCATCGATTCGTAGGCTTCATATATTAAAAAGAGAGTCTTTTTCCCTTTTGTTAATTCACGAACGGTTCCAATGAACGTCGTAATTGCTCCAGCATCTCGCTGAACGACCTTGTCAATTATTGCTTGTATATCAATAGGTTCTTTGGAAATTTCATAGTAATTCATTTTCTTTCCACCTTTTCTTTAAAAAAAGATTGGTTCTCCCGTCACAACAGCATAGCCACCAATGGCTTCCACCCGTGCTCGGAAGGCATCTGAACGGATTATTTGAATCAGTTGCTGTCCTGCCTCACTGTCATAGAAAGACTTTGTCATCAACAAATCATACTCCTCATCGGAAACAGGTAGAAAATCAAGTCCCATCGCTCTTGCTGCTGGAAAAATGCCCAAGCCGACAGCTTTCAAACTTCCTTTTACCTCAGCTGCGACACTTAAATGGGAAAACATTTCACGATCGTAGCCATTGATTTGCTCAGATTCAATTCCGTTCTCTTTTAATAATAAATCAAATAGAATTCTAGTTCCTGCACCTTTTTGACGATTTACGTACAATGCACCTTTTTCCATGATTTCGACGACACCGTGAATGTCCATCGGATTTCCTTTTGGCAATAGCCATCCTTGCTTTCTTTTTAAAAATGGGAAAAGAACCACTTCTTGATCGGCTAAAAATCGTTTTACGTAGGAGCGGTTATACTCTTTAGTTTCGGGATCCAAGAGGTGAATTCCTGCTATATGCGCTTCGCCTTTTTTAATGGCCATAATGCCCGCCATACTGCCAACATGAGAAGAAATAATTTTAGCATTATTAGACTGCGCTCTTAGCTGAGACGATAGAATATCGATCGTTAAATCGTGACTCCCATTGAAAACAATGGCTGTATCAATCTCTTCTACTGGCCTTAGCAGTTCTACTTGCGCTTCTTCGCCCTGTTCATAGCCCAGCTGGTCAGGAGGAACAATTAACATTCCATCTGCCTTCACTAAGGACATCGTTACACCAGCTGCCCTCGTTAAGGGATTAGCCACGTATTCACCATTGACACGTCCAATCGTCATGCGGACATAGTCCTCTGCCCCCATCGTCGATACGATTCGACGTCCAAGTTTTACCGTTAATGTCTGTCTTTTCGGTTCAGATATACCTAAATAAGCGCATACCAATGGTCTGACAAACCATTCTAACGCTAAATATGCCGAAACTGGATAACCAGGAATTCCAACAACAATCGTTTCGTGTATTTTACCTAAAATCACAGGTTTTCCTGGCCTTGTCGCTACACCATGGGTAAAGACTTCACCAAGCTCGCCAATGAGATGAACCGTGTAATCCTTTGAACCAGCAGAAGAACCAGCGTTTATCACGACTATATCAGAAGTCGCTACTGCTTCCAACAAAGCCACCTTTATTTCCTCTGGATTGTCCCTCACAATTGAATGTAGCTGCGGATTTCCGCCCCATTCTGCAATGAAGTTGGAAATGACCGTCCCGTTAAATTCGATGAGCTTTCCTGCAGCTGCTGGTTCATTCGGTAAAACCAATTCATTTCCTGTAGGAATGACCGTTACCAATGGTTTTTTCCATACCTTAACCTTTGTTGTTTGAGAGGCAAGCAACACACCAATATCCACAGGTCTAATTTGATGCCCTTGTGGAAAAAGCATTTCCTCCTGAACAATATCCTCTCCAATGGGACGAATATGCGCCCACGGTGAAGTCGGTTCAATGATTTCAACGACGTCCTCTGAAATCTCATCGACATTTTCAATCATAATCACGGCATTAAAAGGGGAAGGAATCGCATTCCCCGTGTCTACGTATATAAAATCTTCATTTCGTTTTAGCTGAATGGGATTTTGTTCGTGAGCTGAGTAGGTATCCTCTGCTCTCACGGCAATCCCGTCCATAGCGGATGCATGATAGTGTGGCATGGAATTGATAGCGAAGATCGGTTCTGCCGTTATTCTGCCCAGCGTCTCATGACTGTTCATCCATTCAACTTCCCTTTTGGGGTTAAAATGGGAAAGAATCTCCTCTACGGCCACTTTTCGAGGCTTATCCTGTAGGTATATTTTACGTTTATATTTTTTCATCGCTCACACCTCATAGAAATAATGTAACAGGCACCTGTTCTCCCTTATGAACACCTTCACTTTCATAAGAAATTTCGATCATGCCTTCACTTTTTACAAGAGTGGAGATCAGACCCGATTTCCCTAAAATAGGCTCTGCATACCATTCATGATTTTCTTCAAAAAGTCGTACCCGAATATAGTCAGTTCGTCCAGGCGCTGAAGGAATATTTTTCGTTACCTTGGCAAAAGTTAGCTTGGTGCGCGTCTCGCTAAGTCCTTGTAGCTTATCAACGACCGCTTTGCCGAACAAATGAAAAATAATCATCGCCGACGCTGGATGTCCTGGCAGGCCAATCACCGGTTTATCCTTCGCCTGTGCTAAAATCGTTGGCTTTCCTGGTTTAATTGAAACGCCGTGAACATAAACCCCTGGTTCTCCAAGAGATTCGATCACTTCAACGGAATAATCCTTTGTCCCAACTGAACTGCCTCCAGAAAGGATTAAACAATCCGTCTTTTCGAGCATCTCCTTGGTTCTGCGCTCAAGCTCCTCACGACTGTCCTTCACAATGCCACCATAGATAAATCCGAGGCCCCATTGCTTCACCAAACTACCGATCGTAGCTGCATTAATATCGCGAACCTCACCAATCAGTAGGTCCTTCGATTCCATCGGGACAATCTCATCACCAGAGGATAAATAACCAATGACAGGCTTTTTCCACACCCGTACCTCAAGAATGCCTTGGGAAGCTAGGGCACCGATTTCCTGTGAACGAAGCTTCGTTCCCTTTGTCAACAAAACTGTTCCTGCCTGCATGTCCTCCCCGATAGAGATAACATTTTCCCCAGGTGCCGTTTGCCGATAGACATTTAGGAGTCCGCTAATATCCTCACAGTGCTCAATCATAACCATCGCATCACTGCCAGCTGGTAGCATGCCACCTGTCGGTACGTACATCGCTTCTCCACTTCCGACTTCTTTTGGTGGCTCCTGCCCCATTTTGACTTCCCCAGTTACGGTCAGGAATCCTGGCATCGTTTCTGAGGAACCGAATGTATCCTTTGCTTTCACAGCATAGCCATCTACAGATGAACGACGAAAATTCGGTACATTTTCTCGTACAATAATATCTTCAGCTAAAACGAAATGAAGTGCATCAAATAAAGGCAATGTCATGGTCTCCCGAATCGGAGTGACCATTTCTTGAATCAACTGAAATGTTTCCTCTACTGATTTAACTTGAAAAAATTTCATATCATTCGCGACCTTTACTTTTTATTGCTTTTGCCTGCTCATATTCATCGGGATGATTCATATTAAAAATATCAGCCTCATCGATGCTGTAATCTAATTTACTAAGTTCTGTCTCATCCAGCATCTTCACATGAATATTCTGGAATATCCCTCTGATCCTTAATTTGTTTTGTTTGAGCGCATTCTCGACTTCTTTTTTCACGTCTTTTCGATAGGCGGCAAAAAGAGGATGAAGCTGACCTGAAATTTCTGGAACAACGGCATCATAGTCTGATAATTGCTCGAGCAAAATTGTTCCTAGCTCAGCAGAAATAAATGGCATATCACAAGCTACAATTAAATTCTGCTCTGTTTCAGATGCGCTTAAACCAGCATGGATTCCAGCAAGTGGCCCCATCTCTTTCCACTCATCCTGCACCATTTTACGGCCCAGATATTGATAATCTTCAAATGAGTTAGTAACAATAATTATGTTGTTAACTATCGAATCAAGTTCCTCACAGATCGTTTCAATCACTGTTTTCCCGTTGATTTCCAGAAGGGCCTTGTTTGTGCCCATCCGACTCGATTTTCCACCTGCTAAAATAATGCCGGTTGCTTCCATGTCTTCACCACCAGATGACGTGTTAGTGTACTTCTTTGACTTCTGCTAACCCAAATCCATTCTCTTGAGCAATAATATCTAAATGAATCGTTTTCAGGTCGAGCATTGAAATTGCTTCGATTTGAATAAATTTACGCACATCGATAACCTTCGTATAGCCTTGGCAATCATGACAAACATGAATTTCCGAACTGTCATCCTTCTCAACCCGCAGGATTTCGATTTTTCCAGCTTCCTCAGAACCACAATGAGCGCAAGAAATTTTCTTCACTTCCCAAGCATAATGACAACGTGGACAAGTGATTTCTTTCTTGCCTTTTTTGTTGATAATCCCGACTCTAGGAGCTTCTCCACATGCTGGACAGCAACCTTGTGCTTCCGCCTTGCGCAACTCCTCTGTCATTTCTGTAGAAGCTTTTTGTAAAAACGGTCTTAACGGATGCTCAGCAACAAAGAATGGAATCCATTCTGCCACGCGATGTTTTTCAGCAAAGCTTTCAAAATAAACATCATTCACCGCAATTGCTTCTTTTATCCACTGTAACAAAACTTCATCAGTCATTTCCATCTCTAGTCGTTCTAAATCTTCAACCAATCCAGATTGGTACTCCTTAAGTAAAGAAAACAATTCCAAAATAAAGCCTCGATACTGTTCGATATTAATTTGAAGCTGTAATTGTGTATAAGCAGGAAAAGCTTTTAGTGTGGATCTTTGTTCTGGAATCGTCACAGTTTCCTGTTCAATGAGCTTTGTCCATTGTTCACTTAGTGATTGAATCTTTTCTTCTAAAAGCTGGTATTCTTTATTTGTCACGTTCATTTTTTATCACCTCGTAGATTATGAGTAACCCGACTTAGAGGAAAGGCTACCCAAATAAGCTTGAGTAGCACTTTCAATATCGTTTCAGTTTTCAAAAGGGTTAGGCGTGCTTTTTAGGATGTTTCTTTTCCTCTTCCTTTAACTCATCGTACCAGAGACCATGGTGGTCCTCTGCGTACTCTTCGGTTACATCTCCTTTGAAAATTCCATGTAAGGATGGAGCTGCAAGTTTGATAGACATATAGATATGGGCAATCGCTACAGCCGCAGAGAGTCCAAGTCCAATATTATGAATCGGATATGCCCACATGATTAAGCCGTGTGGGAAAAATTGTGGAAACCACATGACAACACCCGAGCAAATCAACATAAGTGCTGTGACAATCATGAGCCAAGAGTTAATTTTTTCACCAGCATTAAAGAAATCCTGCTTTGGTGTCTTTGCTTTAAGACCGAAAAACTCCTTTGCAAACTGCGGGAAGAATTGAATGTCATGCTTTTTCCAAGAAAAAATATTTTTCGTCCATCTTCTCAGTCCTTGGCGATCAAAAAGGACTAAGATTGGCAGAGGTAGCATGAAGAAAACGGCTGCTACACGATGCACTAAGCGCGCACCTGCTGGTCCACCAAAGATAGGATAGAGCCAATCAAAAAATTCCGTGTACATTGGTAAAGCAGAAATATATAGGACAAAGAATGCACCAGCATTTACCCAGTGGGAAATGATAAAACCGAGATTAAAACGTTTAACCATTTTTTGTTTCCCATGATTACTCATGATCCTGGCCTCCTTTATGGTCCCCTGAATCCTTCTTGATTGCATGAGCGATAACTGAACCTACGACTGCCATAGTCGTAACACCAAACATCGCTTTTCCAAGTGGTTGAGCATAATCCTTCCACACCACTTGTGATAATGGAACCTTAGGATTTTCAGGAAGTCCATAAACAGATGGCTTTTCCGCAAGAAGGTAAACTGTTGTTGTTCCCTTGATTCCTTGTGGGTTATAAATATTCGCATTCGGGAAGCGTTCTTTAATTTTTGATAAACGTACTTCCGCTTCTGCTAAAACTTTATTCTTTTCGTCGTATACTAAGCACTCTGTATGACAAGCTGTAACACACGCAGGCTGTAAGCCTTCTTCTAAGCGGTCTGTACAAAGGGTACATTTTTGTGCTTTGCGGTACTCCTTGCCGTGCTTATCTTTGTAAGTTGCTAGTTCTACTACATCAAATGTACAGTTTTGTGCACAGTAGCCACAGCCCACACATTTGTCAGCATCGATAACTACAGAGCCAAACTTTGTATGACTGATTGCATCCTCTGGACAAGCCTTTTCACAAGCTGCCTCCACACAGTGTAAACAAGACTGATGTCTAAATAACCACTCGAAATTTCCATTTGTCGTTTCATGCTCATTGTAGGTAATGACATTCCACGTATGTGCATTGACCTTCGCATGAGACTGAATGGAACCAGAGTATTCTTCCGTTGCAGTTGGAAGGTCATTCCAGTTTTTACATGCGACCATACAGGCACGACAGCCATCACATTTCGTTACGTCTACAAATTTAATATAATCTGCCATCTTTACGCCCTCCTTACGTCGCATAGGAATGCTTTATATTCCGGTATTGTTGAGTTGGCATCACCAATATGTGGTGTTAAGCGGTTTGCTGTTGCACCAGTGGCAATTCCTTTATACCCGAAATGCCAAGGCATACCGATATGATGAACCGTTTTGTCTTTTAGCTTATAAGGCTTAAAGCGCTTCGTTATCATAGCATAGGCTTCGATTTCTCCACGTGCAGTTGAAACGACCACTTTATCCTTTTCTTTAATGCCTTTTTCTTTTGCCAATTCCTCACTGATTTCAATGAACATGTTATTAACAAGCTCTGCAAGCCATGGAACGTTTCTCGTCATGACCCCAGACTGCCAATGCTCAGAAAGTCGATATGTTGTTGCCACGATCGGATACTTATCAGATTCACCTTTCGCGTTCATTTCTTTCTCTCCGAATTGAACAGCTGGGTTAAATTGCACACTAGAAAAAGAGTTCGACATTGGATTTTCATAAGGCTCATAATGCTCTGGGAATGGTCCTTCGTTTAATCCCGATGAGAATAAATATCCTTTTCCTCCAACCTGCATAATGAATGGATCAGCAAAAGTTGGATCCTGAGGACCTTTATCCTTCACAAAGTCTGGTACGTCATTTCCTACCCATTGACCTTTTAAGCCATCCCACTCAATTCCTACTCGCTCTTTGCTCCATGCCTTACCATTTAAGTCGGCACTTGCACGGTTATAAAGGACACGACGGTTAGCAGGCCATGCAAAAGACCAGTTCAAGAAATTGCTCATACCCGTATCTTTATTGTCACGACGTTTTGCTAGATTATCATTCTCTGGATAGAATCCAGTATAGATCCAGCATCCTGCTGTTGTAGAACCATCATCTTTTAAGTCACCAAAAGATTTAATCTGCTTTTTCGTTTTCCAATCATATCCGTTAATATCACGGCAAACCAAATCAATATCTGGGTGATCATGTTCACCGTAATTCCAATATAGAGCCTGCATTTGCTTTGCAGCAGGTGTTGCCTCATTTTTATAAAGCTCTTTCAAGCGACGTGCTAGCATATGAGTTATTTCTAAATCAGAACGGGATTCACCTTTAGACTTAATGGCCTGCCAACGATATTGCATCCAGCGTCCAGAGTTAGTTACAGAACCTTCTTTCTCAAATGAGCTACATGCTGGTAAGAAAATGACTTCTGTTTGAATCGATGCTGGATCAGAACCAGCTTCTTTTTGCCAGAAGGTTGAAGTTTCTGTTTCAAATAAGTCGATTGCAACCATCCACTTCAGATTGCCCATTGCTGCTTGCTCTTTAAAACTGTTTGGTCCCCCGACAACTGGGTTGGAACCATACAAGATCATACCTTCAATTTCCTTGCGATACATGGCATCAAAGATTCGCATGAAGGAGTAGTTTTTCCCTGCTTGAATTTTCGGCATGTAATGATAGCCAAATTCATTATCCTTTGTCGCATTATCGCCATAGAAGGATTTCAACATGCTTGTGTAAAACTTTGGATGATTGATCTTATATCCAGATTTCGGTGTAATTCGCGCTAGAAAACCTTCATAAGTTAGATCACCTTCGGCCGTTGTTGGAACGTCCATGTATCCTGGAACGTTGTGATAAAGAAGACCAAAGTCAGTTGAGCCTTGAACATTGGACTCTCCGCGTAGGGCGTTAACCCCACCACCAGCGATTCCGATATTTCCAAGAATGAGCTGTAAGATTGCATATGCACGGATGTTTTGCGTACCGACTGTATGCTGCGTTCCACCCATTGCATAAAGAATCGTACCTGCTTTGCCTACTTGGCCGGTTGCACCAAATGTTTTACAGATTTCGATATACATTTTCTTATCGGTTCCTGTAACACCGCAAACAGTATCAGCATCATAACGAGAATAGTGCTTCTTCATTAGTTGGAAGACACAATTTGGATGCTGCAAAGTAGGATCCTTAAGGGTATTTCCTTCTGCATCTACTTTGAATGCCCATTGTTTCTTATCATAAGTTCTTGTTTTTTCATCGTAACCACTGAACATTCCATCTTCAAAGGAATAGGAATCTTCCACAATCCATGAAGCATTTGTATAATTTGCAACATACTCTTTGTGAAACAGATTATTTTCAAGTGCGTAACTAATCATTCCACCAATAAAAGCAATATCTGTTCCAGAGCGAAGCTGAGCGTACATATTCGCCATTTGTGATGTTCTTGTATAACGAGGGTCAACGGAAATTAATTTTCCACCCTTTTCAATTGCTTTTGAAATCCATCTAAAACTGATTGGATGATTTTCAGCTGGGTTTGCCCCAATAACCATTAAAGCATCAGCATACTGAAGATCGTTCCAGTGATTTGTCATTGCTCCACGACCGAATGAAGGTGCCAGACCGGCAACCGTTGAACTGTGTCATATTCGGGCCTGGTGCTCGATATAGGATAACCCTAGTCCAGCACGGAATAACTTGTGATTTAAGTGACATTCTTCATTATCAAGTGCAGCTCCACCTAAGTAGGCGATAGCGTCTGTACGATTGACAGTCACTCCACCTTCTTGATGAATGAAGGATTTGTCGCGTGTTTCTTTAATGTTTTTCACAACTTTATCAAACGCGAATTCCCAATCGACTTCTTCCCACTTACTGCTTCCTGGGGCACGGTACATTGGTTTTGTTATACGTTTCTCTGATGTATATACCTGACGTACTGTTGTTCCTTTACTACATAATGTTCCTTCGTTGATTGGATGATCTGGATCACCCTCTGTATAAACAACATCGTTCTCGTTTGCATATACGAGGATTCCACATCCTACTGAACAATAAGGACAGATTGTTGGTGTCGGTTTAAGCTTAGCAATTTTGAATTCGCCTGACTTTGCTTTTGCAGTCTTATCATCGAAGCCAAGTTCGACAATCGCTAATGTAGCAGCCACTGCACCAGACAATTTCAGAAATTGTCTTCTAGTAACATTCATTTCCACAGCTCTTCCCCCTCCGTTGTTTTTTAATGAATAGAAATAATTTATAGAAAATCCTCCCTAAGCCCCCTGCTTAAGAAAGATTTACCCCCAGAACTCGTTCTTCAAGGTCATTATGGACTCTGCCAAACGACGTATATTGAATCGCCATTTTTCCTCTCAAATAACCAACTACTTCAATATTTAAATATTTAGCAAGTTGGATGGCTTGTTTTGTGGCCGCAGTTCTCGATCCAATAACAGCAAAGCCAAACTTCGCGGCTTTTGAAAGCATTTCATAAGATACTCTTCCTGTTGTTAGTAGGAGAAGTGTTGTAGGGTCTAACTCATTTCTAACGCAATGACCAATCACCTTATCCACCGCGTTATGGCGCCCGATATCTTCTCGAACGGTAATTTCTCCGGCTTCTGTCACAATGCACGCTCCATGCATTCCACCTGTTTCCAGGTATAGCACTGAGTTTTTAGCAAACTCACTACGCATTTTTAGTAGATAACTAAGCTGATAGGTTTTCCCTGCTTCAACCTTGTTAAACGTTTTCACGTCTGTCATTGAGAAAAAGGTAACCCCTCTACCACAGCCAGCTGTATAATGTTTCTTTTTGGAAAACATTAATTCCGTATCGAATTCGCTCGATAATGTCACATCGATGATTCCAGACTCGTCATTTATGCGAACGGCTTCAATATCAGTAGCTTTTTCAATCAATCCTTCTGAGAATAGGTAACCATAGACCCAATCCTCTAAGTCATGCTTTGTTAATTGAAAAACCGCTACCTCAAAATCGTTTACGATAAGCGTGATCGGATATTCTTCTGGGCAGCCTTTTTTATTCATAAGTTGTTCACCCACTTGTTTTATTTTAAAAAAACAGATGATCTAAATTCTGCGATAAATGTCACATTTAAAAATCTCTATGAGGTTTTACTTCAAAATCATAAAGGTTATCTCTCTATGTATCTGTAACTTTTGTCACACAAACATAGTGGAAACATCCCTTCATCCAAATCATAATCCACGATTGGTTCTTTTTAACCATTCAGATGTGACAAACCTGCGTCTTCACAAATTGTTCGAAATTGACGGAAGAGTGAAGAGCTCCATTTTAAGAACTGCTATTTTACTATCAAGCTTTTTTGCGCTAAAATGGAAAGAAAATTCATCAATAAGGGGACAACGATTATGTCATTGAAAAAAGCATTAACGATTGCAGGTTCCGATACAAGCGGAGGCGCTGGAATTCAAGCTGATCTTAAAACTTTTCAAGAGCTTGATGTATTTGGGGTGTCAGCAATCAATGTCATTGCTACTATGGATCCGAAAAACAACTGGCGTCACAGCGTTTTTCCACTTTCCATTGAATCTTTTGAGGCACAATTAGAAACAGTTTTTTCTGTGAATATAGATGCATTGAAAACAGGGATGCTTGCGACTGTTGAAGTAATCGATAGAATTGCAAAATATATTGATGAGTATCAGGTTAAGAATGTCGTAATTGATCCGGTTATGGTATGTAAAGGGGAAGATGAAGTACTCAACCCTGAAAATGCCAATGCCTTACGTGATGTGTTGGTCCCAAGAGCATTAATTGTGACACCTAATTTATTTGAAGCTTCTCAGCTTGCTGGAACAGCTCCGATCAAAACGATCGATGATATGAAGGAAGCAGCTGCGAAAATTCATGCACTTGGAGCAAAATACGTTCTTATTAAAGGCGGTTCTAAGCTTGATTATGAAAAAGCTGTTGATTTATTATTTGATGGTCAAGAGTACAAGCTTTATGAAAGCGAAAAAATTGATACTCCTTATATTCATGGTGCAGGCTGCTCTTATTCTGCAGCGATTACGGCAGAGCTTGCGAAAGGGAAGACTGTTTTGGAAGCTATCGATGTCGCTAAAGACTTTATCACTGCAGCCATCCGCCATGGCTTCAAGCTAAATGAATATGTAGGCCCAACGATGCACGGAGCTTATCGTAGATTCGGTGCGAAGGTAAAGTAATATAGTGAGACAGAGTCCATTGAGGCTCTGTTTTTTATTTATGAAGCCAACTATTTCATTTTTCAGCTTAACTTTAGTAGAATGAAACTACTAAATAGCGTTTTAAAGGAGGCATTCTACATTGGAACCCGCAAAGATTGAGTCTGTACAAAAAGAGCTAGATCGACTAGCTAAACAAGACGTATTTATTCATCTCGAAACAACAAATGGAGCATATGCAACGCACAATGATGAATCGTTTTTTTCATCGGGTGCCTATATTCGTAATGCCAAAATTCAATATGAACACGGGAAAATTACTGGCCCGAGTCCTTTTCGCGTAGGATTAAAAATGGATATCGGCTGGGTATACGCAGAAGGAATTACCCATTATGAAGTTGATGAGAAGGGGAGACTGCTTTTAGCAGGCCATGATTTTCAAGGAAAACTCGCAGTAGCCTTAGAAATTGGCACAACCCCGTTTGAGTAAGAAAGGAAGGAGAAGATACAGATGGAAAAAGAACGTCAATTATTAGTAGTTTTTCCCCATCCTGATGATGAAGCATTTGGTGTATCTGGGACGATTGCCAGCCATGTCAAAAATGGGACTCCTGTTACATATGCATGTCTGACATTAGGGGAAATGGGACGAAACATGGGAAATCCTCCTTTCTGTAACCGCGAAAGTCTTCCTAAAATTCGTAAACAGGAGCTCCAAGATGCAGCAAATGCCATTGGGATACAGGATTTAAGAATGTTAGGGTATCGTGATAAAACAGTTGAGTTTGAGGATCCGGAAAAATTAATTCAGCATATGGGCTCGATTATTGAGGAAGTAAAACCATCCCTCATTATCAGTTTTTATCCTGGCTATTCAGTCCATCCGGACCATGATGCAACAGGGGCTGCTGTGGTAGAAGCCGTAAAGCGTATGCCAAAGCAGGAAAGACCGAAGTTAAACCTAGTCGCTTTTGCAAAAAATTGTATAGATGAACTAGGGGAGCCGAATATAGTGAATAATGTCAAAGCGACTGTATCACAAAAAATCGCTGCGATTAAAGCGCACAAATCACAGACTCAACTGATGGTTGCTAATGTAGAAGAAAAGCTCAAGCAAAAGGATCCAGATATGGTCGCTTGGTTAGAGAATGAACGTTTTTGGAGTTATGAGATAAAGGATTAAACGAGGCTAGGGGATGTATGAATACCCTAAACTCTAGTTCAAATTTACAATAAGAGGCAGTTTCCCAAAACTCAAATTTGGGGAACTGCCTCTTTCTTTTCAAGCTCTTCCTTCAAATATTGAAGCAAATAGCCGTCTTCTTGCTTGAGAATTTTTACGAGCGCACGTCTTGAGAAAAAACTGAACAAACCTTTAATCCCCACATTCGCTTCAAATCGCACCTGCGTTCCTTCTTCAATCTCATCCAAAAAATACCTATAGGTAATCGTAATGCCTCCAGCAACACTTTGCGTTGTATAATATTGATAAGGCTCAAATTCCGTAATTTCAATTTCCGCTTTCGCTTCTCTGCCACGGATACTCCTTGTTTCAAGTAGCTTCGTTCCTTTGCCAATCGGTTCTTCTGACAATTTCTCTAATCTCACCACATTCGGCATAATCTCTGGGATATTTTCTAAGGTTAATAGATAGTCAAATACCTCTTTTACAGGCTTATGAATGATCGTACTGGATTGAAAGTCTGCCATACGAATACCTCATCTCCGCTAGAATATACGGAAATCGTCTCAAAGATTCACTACCTACGTCAAGACATAAACAAATTATTTTCACTAGATTTTCTTTTGGTAGACCGAGCAAAATTTGCACCAGTCTGTAATAATAATCTGCTTTCCTTTAATATCGATTAGGCCATCCTTGCGAAGCTTGGAAAATACACGGCTAACACTTTCTCGCGTTGTGCCGATTAAGGTAGAAAACTCATGAACGGTTAACGGAATTTCAATATACATTTGATTGCAGTGATTGGCACCAAATTTCTCTGCTAATCTCTCAATCGTTCTAACCGTTTTTGTATATACATCTAAAAGGGCAATATCCCTCATAATCGTCGTCATATCACGAAGAGACGTACTCATATAACGGATCATTTGAACAGCCAATTCGGGATTTAATGAAATCTCTTGTTCCAAATCATCAGTCTGGAGAAAATACACTTCTCCTTCTTTGACCATCGTTCCTGTTGCAGGGTAGGTGGATTCTCCGTAATTAAACAAACAGGCCTCAGCAAAGATATCTCCCTTATTTTTCATACAAACGATTAGCTCATTTCCATGGTCATCTTGTTTTGTCAGCTTCACAATTCCTGAATGAACAAAGAAAACGCCTCGAGCTATTTCAAACTCAGACATAATTTTTTCTCCCTTGTTAAAAGGGATCTTTCTAATTCGTTTGTCAATCAGCTGCAAAGACTGTACAGGCAAATCTTTAAAGACCTCTATTTTGCTTAAAAACTCATGAATATTACTCATACGTTCCATTGATCCACCTCCTTATTAATTCCAGTTTAACGGAGCCATTCTAAAAGCAATGTGCGATAAATCACGTTTTCTATTGTCCATTTTTTTAAATATTTACAAATCCAAAATGTGGGTATATGATAAAAATGAGTGATTACTCACTTTTACAAAAGGAGTGATAACATGAGTTCAAATGAATCGATCATATCCATTCAGAACGTTTCGAAAGCGTTCGGGAAGCAGGAAGTTTTAACAGACATTTCTTTAGACATTAATAAAGGAGAAATCTTTGGCCTCCTCGGTCCCTCTGGTGCTGGAAAAACAACTCTAGTAAAAATGCTTATAGGTTTAGAGATTCCGAATAGGGGAGAAAATTTTCTTTTTCATGAAAAAATGCCTTCCTTAAAGCTGATTGAACGCGTTGGCTACATGGCTCAATCCGATGCATTATACGGCGAACTATCTGCCAAAGAAAATCTTGAATTTTTCGGCTCCCTTTTTGGATTGAAAGGAAAAATGCTACAAGGAAGAATCCGTGAAGTTATGGACGTTGTGCAGCTCACGGACCATGTAAATAAATCAGTACACAATTATTCAGGTGGAATGAAGCGCCGATTATCCCTCGCGATTGCTTTACTCCATGAGCCCGAACTATTAATTCTCGATGAACCAACTGTTGGCATTGATCCTGTTTTACGAAAAAGTATTTGGGATGCCTTCTACGAATTGAATGCAAAGGGAACGACTATCATCGTCACAACCCATGTGATGGGAGAAGCGGAAAAATGTCACCGACTAGCGCTCCTTCGGGATGGGGGATTAATTGCTGTTGGCACACCAGATGAACTTAAAGAGAACACCAACTCCTCTTCGATCGAAGAAGCTTTCTTAGTGTATGGAGGTGTGAACGCATGAGAGTGAGAGCATTATTTATCCGGATTTTAAGGCAAATTATTCGTGATAAACGAACAATGGCATTACTTATTTTTGCCCCCATTTTAATATTGACGATGCTTCATCTCGTTTTTAATGGGGATGATTATGTTCCGAAGGTTGGGTTAGTCGAAATTCCTGAAGCACTTGAAGCTCAACTCAATTTAGACGACGCAGAAATCACGAAATACTCAGATGAGGGCACTGCAAAGACCGCTATCGAGGAACAAATATTAGATGGCTATATTGTTTTTGATAAAAATATTCCCTCCATCGTCTTAGAGGGCAGTGATCCAAATGTGAATGGGGCAACAATGAGATGGATTCAAGAAGCATTTAAACCTCTGCAGCCAGCTGGTACAGCAAGCGATTTAGAGATTGAGTATGTTCATGGCTCAGATGATATGGGGCAGTTTGATTATTTCGGACCAGTGTTACTAGGATTTTTCATATTCTTCTTTGTCTTTTTGATTGCTGGTGTATCTTTTTTAAGAGAAAGAACGACCGGAACGCTCGAACGACTATTATCGAGTCCATTACGAAAATGGGAAATCGTTGTCGGCTATATTGTCGGCTTCGGTATCTTCACAGTAATTCAATCGACAATCATCGTCTCCTATGCTATTTATGTATTAGGAATGCTGATGGAAGGGGCTTTTATCTACGTTCTCTTAATCACGCTCGCACTCTCATTCACGGCTCTAACGTTAGGGACTTTACTCTCAGCATTCGCCAATAACGAGCTGCAGATGATCCAATTCATTCCGATCGTTATTGTCCCGCAAATCTTTTTCTCTGGACTCTTTAATTTAGAGACGATTTCTGAGTGGCTAAACTGGATCGGACCATTTACTCCTCTCTATTATGCAGCGGATGCACTCCGCAATGTGATGGTGAGGGGGGCTGGTTGGGATGAAATCTACTTGAACTTGCTCGTTCTGATCGGATTTTCAGTTTTCTTCGTGATCCTAAATATACTCGCACTTAGAAAATACCGTAAGATTTAACAACTAGACTCAATTTCGATTACAATGGGATTATAATAGTTTTAAAGGAGCTTTAACATGAACGAGCTAGATAATCTTATTGGAGATTTATATGAATATGATGACGAGCTTACGGCTAAGCAACGGAAAATCATCATTGCCGCTATAGAAGCATTTGCTGAAAAAGGGTATGCTTCTACTTCTACAAGCGAAATCGCTAAAAATGCTGGTGTAGCAGAGGGAACCATTTTTCGCCATTATAAAACGAAAAAGGATTTGCTCATTTCCATTGTGGGACCGATGGTGCAGAAATTTATCGCGCCATTCGTTATTCGAGATATGGAAAAAGTGTTAAATCAAGATCATGAATCGATCGATGATTTTTTGCGAGCGATGCTGAAGAACCGAATTGCGTTCGTCAGCAAAAATAAGCTTCTATTTAAGATACTTATTCAAGAGATTCCTTTTCAGCCAGAGTTGAAGGATTTGTTTAAAAGGCATATTGGCATGAAGGTAGTTGAAAAGGCGACTCTCATCATTCAACACTATCAGGAGAAAGGGCAGCTTGTCGACCTCCCTCCTGCCACCATCATCAGAGGGATCGTTTCTAGTATATTCGGCTATATTATCACAAGAAACTTGCTTTTACCTGAGCTCGATTGGGACGATGAAGTGGAAATTGAACGTACGATTCATTTTATTTTACATGGGATTAAAAAGTAGAGCCTATGATCCCATTTGAGCATTAAAGAAGCATCGGTCTTTTGCACCGATGCTTTTTCATTACTTCATATCTATTTTGCTGTTTTATCCCGATATACGATTACAGTCATTACATTTAATAGGAGTGTAACGATAAGAAGAACCGCTCCTACAAGTACCAAGGCACCTCTTGTGTCCATTAGAGCAGACCAGTCCTCAATTCTTACCAAATAATTACCATAGACGATCTGAAAATATAACGATATAGCACATGCACTGATACTTATCATTGCTAGAACAATCCAACTGGTATTTTCCTGTTTTTTCTCACGAGTTAGATTAATAATTGGAAGTATCCAAGCAGCTAATCCAAGAACGAGACTTGCAAGATTTAGCAACGCAAACATAAGCATAATCCCCCAAAGTGAAAATAACATCATTGGATTTATTTTATCACTACTTGAAATATTTTCCATTATTTATCTAGTAAATCCCTTTATGAAATGAACCCTGAGCCTGTTCTTTTGTCCAAACAGATTCTATTTTCTAAGCGATTCGTTTAAGAACGCTTCTAAATATTCGACATCGGTGATTTTCTGATTGCACTCTTCACTATCAACGCAAATAAGATTGCCAATCGACTTATAGTAGTCCGGATTTTTCGATTTCTTGGCTTTGGTGACGGTAGAAAAATAGGCTACTTCTCCAAAACTATTGCAGATAGAGCACATATTCTTTTTACTAATCGGAGTAAGTCGACATTCGATACCGACGATTTCACCATCCAACTCATATACAACGAATTTTTTATTGGTTCCTAAATCGTTCCAGCTTAAATAAGTTAAGTGGTTATGGTCTATTAACGAAAGGTCAGGAAGCTTCAGTTTTTTGTTCTTCGGAAACATTTTTTTCAGTTGCTGCTCAGTGATTTCAGGGAAAGGCAACACAAATGTTGAAAGATGCTTAATATATTGCTCATACTCATCATCCTTCTTCAGTTTAGAAAGATCCAGCATCTCTTGTTGCTCGACAGAGGCTGTTGGAAAAAGGTCCAAGATTTTGGCATTGGCTAAGTCAATCGTAGCCGTCAACACGTTTGAACTTACATTCTTTTTAATACTATCCTTTATGATCGCAATCTGCCTTTTTATAAAATTTAACTGTTCGTTTTTAATGAATTTTTCAGTCATCACATAGTTCTCCTAACATTTTCTATACCAATATTCTAGAAGATCAATCCCCATTTTAAAATGGAGAAAATAAGTTAGAAACGTTTTTTACATAAAGAAACACTGATGAGAGATTTTCACCAGTGTCATTCATCTATCTATTATGTGAATAAACAATTTTCTTAATCGTTTCAGTCGATAGATGGTATTCTTTTGCTAGCTGCTGAATGCTGCTACCATTGCTGAAAGAATTTCTTATGCTCGCATTCCGACGATCGAGCATCCGTCTGCCACCACTTGAAGTACCCCATTTTTGGTACTCTTGCTTCGGAATATAAAGGGTTTCCCCCTGAACATACTTTTGAATTTCCATGATTAATTTTTCGGGTAAAACTTGGGTTGCATTCGTATACTTCATTTGCCCTCGCTCCTTATTTTTGAGTTCTATCAAATAAGGTGCAAAGCCAATATATTAGTTAGCGATAAAAATTAACGATTTTGCCCCATGCAAAGTATCGCCTTTCCAATAATAGGCTTTGCATGAGTGGTTGAAGTCCCAGATAATCTTAAGAGATTCTCCATCGGGTATACACCTCCCTCAATTTTCTACAAACCTTTTAGATCGATTCTATAGAGTCGGTCATCCTTCTCATCAGGCGTCCCGCGGCCATCGGTATTGTTTGAGACAAAGTAAAGGGTTCCGTCCTCAATCAAAACGTCACGGATTCGGCCGAGTCCGGTAATGAGCTCTCTCGTTTTCTTCGTTTTTAAATCAAATTCTCGTACAGCATTGCCTCTTAATGTCGCTACATATAGTTTTCCTTCATAATACGCCATTCCAGAGGGTGCCCAAGTATCCGTACCTGATTGGAAGAGCGGTGATTCCATCCCAACCTTCGTTTCTTCACCGACGACATTAGGCCAGCCATAATTGGCTTCAGGCTTAATCAAGTTGATTTCATCGTGAGCAGATGGGCCGTGTTCACTTTCATACAACTTTCCATCATCGGTCCAGGCGAGCCCTTGAGGATTCCGATGCCCATAGCTATACACATAAGAGCCACTAAAAGGATTGTCACTAGGAATGGATCCATCTAAATTCATTCGTAAAATTTTCCCACCGAGAGATTTCACATCCTGTGCAGTTTCAGGATCTGTTGCTCCATCTCCAGCTGTTGCGTACAGTTTACCGTCTGGACCAATTTTCAAACGACCACCGTGGTGATACTGTCCACTCGGGATATGATCGACCAATAATTCCACTTCTTGCCACACGTCATCCTCTAGCTTAAGCGTCACTATCCGGTTAAACTGTCCAGAATCATCTTTGTACGTGTAATAGGCAAAGGCCTGGCCCGATTCATCAAAATCAGGGCTCAACACAAATCCGAGTAATCCTGCCTCGGCTGCTGTTGCTAGCGGCTTCTCTAGTACCACTTTTTGACGCAACTGGGAGTCCCCTTCAATTTTCATGACACTACCGCTTCGCTCGCTTATATAAAAAGTGTTGTCCAGTTTGTTAATGGACCAAGGAATATTTAGATTTTCTGCAATCACAGTGGGTGTTAAATTTGGAACATTCACTTCCTGTATTTCTTGATTCATGTCTTCGCTTTCGGGACTTGATGTACAAGCAGTCAAAAGAAGAAGAGAAGCAAGCACCCATTTTTTCATCTAATTCCTCCTTATTTAATCGCCTCCAAAATCGCTTTGCCTACACCGCTCTCTTCATTGGTCGCAGTGACAAAGTGGCATTGTGATTTCACGGCATCATCAGCATTTCCCATCGCAACAGCGCGACCTACGCGTTGAAACATAGAAATATCATTATAATTATCGCCAATGGCCATTGTCTCCATAAGTGAGATTCCTCGTTCTGCCGTAAACGCTTCAAGAGCTAGCCCTTTTTGCGCATGAATGCCATTAATTTCAAGATTTTCTTTTCCTGAAGAACTAATCGCAATGCCATCTACCTCATTTAATTCTTGGCGAACCTTCCCTAACACGTCACTGTCAAAGGAAAAAGTTAAGAGCTTGTAAATATGATGGTCCTTATCCGCAAAGATAAAATCACTGCTCTCAATCTCTGTAATAAATTCCACCCGTTCCTGCAGAATCGCTTCCACTTTCTCCGCATCTGCGTCACTATGCGTTGTCTCCACAAAGTTTTTCAAAATGGAAATTCCTTTTTCCATATCCATTGTAAAAATGCCCTTGCTAGTAAAAAACTCGACATATACATCGTTATCTTCAAGCTTTTGTACAATTTGTTTGGCAACTGCTTTATCAAGTGGACTAAAATCCGTGATCTCGCCATTTGGCGTTCTGACTTCTGCTCCATTGACACAAATCATCGGACAAGTAATCCCAGCCTCTTTTAAGATGTAAATCGCCTCAGGATAGGAGCGACCTGTCGCAATTACGACTTCAACTCCTTGTTCTTGCGCCTTTTTAATAGCGTTGATATTTTCCTCAGTAATAACATGCTCCTTTGTGAGCAAGGTTCCATCCATATCGATTGCGATGCATTTAACCATTGTTGCACACACCTTCCATTCATATGTATTTACTACCTTCGCGAATACTTAAGCTCGCTAATGGTTGCTGTTCGATAAACTGTTTGACTGATTGAGGATTTGTTTTCGAATACTCCCTCAGGGCCCAGCCAATCGCTTTTTCGATGAAAAATTCCTTTTCATGCGCATTCTCTTTGATATAACGAAAAAGAAGCGCTTCATCGGTGTTTTGCTTATATTTTAGCTGAAACAAAATGGCTGCTCTTCTTAACCAGATGTTATCACTCACTGCCCAACCATCTATCTTAGATGATATCACATCTGGATATGTGGCTGCGAGATGACCAACTAGCTTCGGCGCAATCGTATCTACCGTATCCCACCAGGATTTCGTCGTAATGAGCTGTTCTAAAAGAGGCATATCATCTTTATTTAGCTTCTTCACCAATTTCTCTAAATAGCCCAAAGCAGCATATTGATACTCTCTTTCCTCTCTATCCCAAAGAGCAAGGACAAAGTCGGGTTGAAATGGAGCTTTCAAAATCCCACTTTCCTGATAAAATTGTTTTAACAATTCCTTTCTTTCTGGCATTTTGATCCCAAGAAAAGCAAATTGTTCCCTTAAATATTTCTTCATTGGGCCAGCATTTGCCTCATTTCGGTTTGCTTCAAATAATGACACTATTTCATTTAACATTTTTCTCTCCTTCGAAACGTTCTCAAATATGTACGGTCTCATGTTGTTCCGTAAAACCTTCTTGGTAAATGCGACTGATGATCGATTCAATGACCGGCTCTTCTACCGTTAGGTCTTTAATATTATGCGTTTGCGAGATTTGTGTAATCAAGTCAGACGCGGAAATTTCGTCACGGTTAAACCGGATCCAGTACCGATATCCTTCCTGCTTCACCAGTGCGCCGCCTGTAACATAGAGTTGCTTTGACGTTTCCTCTAAATCGACGACAAGCGTTCTCATTTTACCGAAGCGTTCTTTTACCGCAAGTATCTCCCCATCATACACCTTCTGCCCATGATCGATTAGCACCATGCGCTGACATAGCTTTTCAATATCCTCCATGTCATGAGTCGTTAAAATAACCGTCACTTGTTTCTCTCGATTTATCTCTTGGATAAAAGTTCTCATTTTTTCTTTTGCGACGACATCTAAACCGATCGTTGGTTCATCCAAAAATAGAATCGGAGGATCATGAAGTAAGGATGCCGCAATATCGGCCCGCATCCGTTGTCCGAGGGAAAGCTGGCGAACTGGCGTATTGATAAATTCATCAAGTCCAAGAATCTCTTGAAAAATCGCCATGTTCTCTTTGTAGCGCTTATCTGGAACGCGGTAGATGGCTTTTAAAAGCTCAAACGATTCAATCGTTGGCAGGTCCCACCATAGCTGAGTTCGTTGGCCGAATACGACGCCAATATTTTTCGCGTTTGCTTGGCGATTTTCGTAAGGAATAATTCCGTTAACCGTGACTTCCCCAGCAGAAGGGACGAGAATTCCTGTAAGCATCTTGATCGTCGTCGATTTCCCTGCTCCATTCGGTCCGATATAGCCAACCATCTCCCCTTTTTCGATCGAAAAACTAATGTCTTTCACCGCTTCTTTTTTCGTAAATTCCCGCTTGAAGAGACTTTTTATCGCTCCCATCACTCCAGTCTCACGCTTCGCGATCAAAAACTCCTTATGTAATCCATTCACTTCAATGATTGACATGTCCACACATCCTTTATGAGCCTGTACTCTTATATCGTTTTAACCCTTGCATCCAAATAAAATAGGAAAGTATGAAAAACAGAAGTCCCACTACAGGTGAAAAATAGCCAATCGCATCTGGAAAGAACGGCGTTTCTTTTTCCAAAATCACGGTTGAGGGAAAATAGTTCACAAACCCAAAGGGAATTACAAATGCCGTCACCCATTGGAGCAATTTTGGGTAAATCATCAGTGGATAGTACGTTAAATTTCTCGCAGGATACATCGCTACCCAGTAAAATTGCTCGGACTTCGTTGTCCAAAAGGCCAGAGCGGATATGATCACGAGAAGTCCCCCCTGAATCAAGACGCCTCCAATGATTGCTCCAATTAAAAATAAAGCCTTAGTGAAAGTCCAGTCGATCTGCAATTCAACACTAACCCACGCAAGTACTACAACACTGAATATAAACTGGCCGAGGGATGACACTTCAAATTTCATAGCCATAAAATGAAAGAAAGGATTGATCGGCCGAACGAGAAAACGGTCAAATGTCCCGTTAAGTATATATGTATCTAGACTGCGAAAATGGAAGAATAAAATGATGCAGAATCCCCACGATACAATTGCAAGAGCTAAGAGAAAGAGCATTTCGTAAAAATTCCAATCTCCTAATGTTTGAAACTGATATAGCATCACCCACATCGTCACTGCTGTGCCCGTATAAGCCGTAAGCATACCAATAATCCGCATGATAAAAGCAAAACGGTATTGGAGCTGCGCTCTAACGCCTGCACCGATAAGTTTGAAATATAAATTGATGTATTTTACAACGGCCATTTTTTATCCCCCTTGAACGACCACTTTATGTGACGCTCGGTTCCAAACAAGTCGCAAAATCAAATAGCAAACCACGAGCCAAAAAAACTGAATTCCTAAAGACGTAAAGATTTGGCTTCCGTTTATTTCTCCGATAAAGATCGAAATCGGTAGAAAGAAAATGCTTTGAAACGGTAGGTACAACGCGATTGTTTCTAACCATCCTGGGAAAAACCAGAGAGGGATGACCGAACCGGATAATAAGGACATGGCAAAATAAAAAATATCCTCTATTCCGCCCGTTTCAACTAAGAAAAAGGTAAGTAATCCGAATGTCATTTCAACACAGTAACGAATGAGAAATCCGAGAAAGGCAGAAAGAATGAAATAGATCCACGTGAACCCATCTGTAGGTAGAGTTAAGTCCATAAATAAAAAAAGGAGAAAATAGATCGGCAGTAAAGCTGTCAGCATATAAAAAGCAACACTACCGAAATCGGCAAATAGATATCTAAGTGGGACATCAAAAGGGCGCATCAATTCAAGAGAAATGTCGCCTGTCCGGACCTTCTCCTGAATATCCCATAAAGGCGTCCCTGCCTCATTCACACCATCTAGAAATTTACTCACTACTATGTACGTCAACATGGCCGTAAAAGATACTCCTGCCGCCTCTTCCTTTCCGGCATACAGCGCTGTCCATATGGATCCCCACATGACCAAAAAAATTAAATTGGACCCCGTCCTTGACCATACCTCAAAGCGGTAAACTGACGAGCGCAAAAATGCTTTTTTCGTAAATGTCCAATACATATTCAATTGACCCATCTTGCACCCCTTGTACAAATTTAGATTATTAAGACTATTCCATATTCTAACATAAGGACATGAGATAAGGCTATCCAGTTCCGGATAGCCCTTTGAAAGCCTAGGAGAGTTTTTCAATTTCTACAATAATTTTCTCTTTTAAGGAAGTAACTACTGAGAAATCCATGGCATCGATATAGATGCTTTCAAGTTCATCTCTTAATCCTTTCGCTTCAGCAAGATAAGAAATGGCTTCACTCATTTTTTGTTTGTAATTTTTAAAATACACTTCAATTTTGTCAGCAAAGATTTCATCTGTTCCGGCTTTAATAATAGTTCCATACAAATCGATAATTTCATCCCCTTGTCGAGATGGGAAATATTCATGGGGAGCTGTACTATCAAAAATAGCAATTCCTAATTCTCTAAAAATCAACATATCTAAACTATGAGGGTCGAAACCACAATGATAAATCTCTACATCAAATCCTCGTTCTTCTCCCTCTTTGGCGATTTTTTTCAGCATAGTTGATTTACCTGAACCTGGCCTTCCTTTTAGAAAAAAGCGTTTCGGAATATCCTCCGTTAAGTTTGGAACAAAGTCGACTGCGCCTTTTGGGGTCGCTGCTCCTAAAAAACGGTGCTTGATCGAAGCTTTTTTGTTTAAAGACATACTTTCAAAAAAGGACTCTACCAATTTCTCGGTTAGTTTATTGGCTTCATTGAAGTCCATGCTATCAATATAGATTTTTTCCCAGTCATCATGTATTTTTAAAGCTTCCGCAAAAGTACTATAAGCGGTATTGAACGCTGTGCTGATTTGTTTCGTTAAGTCGATGATTCTATCTTTCTGCAAAGCTAGTTTTTCTGAATTCCAAGCTTCTCCTAAGTTCACATATTCCTCCACAGCACCTGGAGCTTTAGGTTCAATCACATGCGGCGCTGTTCCATCTACCACTCCCACTTTTATGCTTGGAATGATGACTCCATCAATGGAATTATTATCAGAGGAGCAATGTAAAAACTCAATATCAAATCCTTTTTCCACCCATTTTTATGCCGATGTCTTTCATTACAGTAGATTTCCCTGTTCCAGGACCACCTTTTAAAATAAAGATTCGGTCAAGTCCTTCGAGACATTCTTCGTATAAGCTGTAAAATCCTCGAGCCGTATTTCCACCTGCATAGTAATTTATAATCTTCCCAGCCAAAATTAACACATCCTTTAAAGGATTTTCTTCCTTTTATTCATATGCAAAAATGGGCGGCTGGGTTAATGACCTAACAATATTTTGTTAAAAATCATGACAAATGTTCTATTTGATGAGGTCTACTATCTTTGAATCGGTGGCTGATTGTAAGTCCATCACCTTCAGTTCCATTTGAAGACCAATTTTCCCACCACTGACAATTATCGTTTCCGAGTTCTGTGCACTTTCATCGATAAAGGTTGGATATGCCTTCTTCATCCCAATGGGCGAACAACCACCCCTAATATAGCCCGTCCATTTCTGAATATCCTTGACGGGAATCATTTCGATCTTTTTCTCATTTGCAGCTTTTGCCGCCTTCTTCAAATCAAGCTCATCCTCTACGGGGACGATAAACACGTAGAGATTTTTGCTTGTCCCTTGGACGACCAAAGTTTTAAAAACGATTTTCGGATCTTTATTGATTTTTCCTGCGACGGAAACGCCATCAATTTTTCCATCCTTGCTCTCATATATAATAAGCTCGTAGGCGATTTTTTTCGCATCCAAAATCCGCATGGCATTTGTCTTACTGACCTTCACGACGCATACCCTCTTTTTCTTTTTCCTCCATCTTATCAAGAAGTGGAAGGTGCTTCCAATCATTTACTTTCCAATAACGACTTATGAATCCAAATTGCGGCCTGAGCACCATCCCCCATAGCGATCGTCACTTGCTCGGAATGGGCCACAATATCCCCTGCTGCCCAAACATTTTTGACAATCGTCATTTTCGTCCGTGGATCCACGACGATATGTTTGTTTTCCAACAGCTCAACGCCTAGTTGCTTAGCTAATTGCGATTTCACTTCATTGGAGCCAAAAGCAACAAAACCCCGGTCCGCTTCGAGCTTTTCCTTATTTTCGAGAATGACTCCTTGAAAATGATGTCCTTGTGCGAGTACGGATTTAATTGCAACCTCATAATAAGTGATTTGTTTTTCATTTAAACGTTGTAGGAGATCAGCATCTATTTTTTGAAGTTCATGATTTATGTAAATCAGGTTGTCCGTCCAATAAGTAAGCGTTAAGGCCATATTCGCTCCCACATTCCCAGAACCGAGCACAATCGTGGGTTTATCTTTGATTTCATAACCATCACAATCTGGACAGACGTATACACTCTGCCCTAAGCATGGGAATAGTTCTGGAAGTTCTGGCAAGCGATCCATCACTCCTGTAGCGATTAATATTCGTTTCCCGTGGTACCTGGTACCATTATGGACGGTCACAATAAACTCCTCTGCCCGCTCGATTCCCTCTACTTTTGCGAGCAAAAATTGTACCCCTAATTTCTCTGCCTGGCTTTGCCCAACAGTTCGCAAATGCTCCCCACTTACCCCATCTGGATAGCCCAAGATGTTGTGGTAACTTTGGCATATCGTTGAACGCCCATCCCCTGCATCAATAACGAGAACCTTATGCATGTATCTTCCTAGCTGAATTGCTGCCTGCAATCCAGCAATCCCACCGCCAATAATGATGCAATCGTAAATCAATTTAAAGACTCCCTTCAAAACGGTTATCTCTTAATTTTCCCGACGAAGAATTTTGTTACTCATTTCAGAATAAAAAACCCTCCACTAAAAAAAGTAGAGGGTCAACTAATTCCTTTTTGCCGCTGGGATCGAACCAGATCAGCATAAAATCCGTTCTTTTCTAGCAAACTCCGATCCGTTCCTTGCTCAATTACCTGCCCATCCTTCAAAACGATAATCAAATCAGCATTTTGAATCGTATTTAAGCGGTGGGCAATGACGAACGAGGTCCTGCCTTCCATCAACTTGGTCAAAGCATCTGTTATCTTCATTTCCGTAATCGTATCAATACTGCTCGTCGCCTCATCTAAAATAAGGAGCGATGGGTCCGCGAGCAGCGCACGGGCAATCGAAAGAAGCTGGCGCTGTCCATGGCTTAAGTCGCTTCCTTCTGAGCTCAAGACCGTGTCATAACCGTCTGGAAGCTTAATAATGAAATCATGCGCATTTGCTTTCTTCGCCGCTTCCACGACTTCTTCATCCGTAGCAATCAAGTTCCCGTAGCGAATATTTTCTCTTACCGATGTTCGAAAAAGGACCGAATCCTGCAAAACAAAGGCAGTCTGCTTTCGTAAGCTCCGTCGCGTAATATTTTTGATATCCTCTCCGTCCACGAAGATCGTTCCTTCATCCGAATCGTAAAAACGCGACAATAACGAAATGACCGTCGTTTTTCCAGCGCCTGTTGGCCCAACAAGTGCGACGGTTTGACCTGGAGCAGCATGGAAGCTCACATTTTTTAAAGTCGCGACGTCTTCCTCATAGGAAAAAGAAACGTGCTCAAAGACAATGTCTCCATCCAATGAGGAAATATCAACAGCCTCCGTTTCATCCACGGCTTCCTTTTCCTCATCCATGATTTGAAATACACGCTCTGCTCCTGCAATTGCGGATAAAATCATGTTAAATTGGTTTGCTAAGTCGTTCAAAGGACGAGTAAATTGACGAGAATACGTCGTGAAGGTCACAATTACCCCGATCGAAACGGCCCCTTTTAAGGCTAAAATTCCGCCGACTCCAACAATGATGGTGAAGCTGACATTGTTTAGCATATTCATCAATTTCGGGATAAAACCTGAATACGTTTGCGCCCAATAGCTCGATACTCTTAGTGCTTCATTTTTCTCCTCAAACTCTTCGATCACACGACTCTCTTGCGAATACATTTTGATGATTTTTTGACCAGAAATGGTTTCTTCAATGTAACCATTCATGTCTCCCAATTCTCTTTGCTGTTCCTTAAAATAAGCTCCTGTCCGATTCGTAATCCATTTCATCCCCGCGAACAAGACCGGAACGATGAGCAATGTTAAAAAAGTTAACAATGGGCTGAGAAACAGCATCACGATTATGGTCCCAATCAGCGTCAGCGTACTCGTAATCACCTGAATAACTGCTGCATTTAACGTTCGGCTGACATTTTCCATATCATTTGTTAAGCGGCTCATCAGTTCGCCATGCTGACGTTTTTGAAAAAAGGCCACTGGCAGTCTTTGTAGATGTGAGAATAAATGATTTCTCATGAAAAAAACGACGTTTTGTGCAATGCCAATCATCCAATAGTTTTGGAAAAAGATTGCCCCAGACTGGAGGGTAAAAATGAGCACAAGCCAAGCGAGCATTGGGAAGAGCTGTTCTCCACCCCAACCCGAAATCACTCCGTCTACTGCCACACCCAATAAATACGGCCCGATTAATGCGAGCGCTGAACTGATCAGAATCATGACCATCACGAGGAAAAATAGCCCCTTTTCCTTGGCCATGTACTGCCAGATTCGTCGCATTGTTCCTTTCATATCCTTTGCTTTTTTAGTAGACAATGTTGCCCGCCTCCCTTCCTTCAGCCTGTGAAGCATAGATTCTTTGATAGTAGCTGCTTTCTTTTAAAAGCTTGGCATGATTACCAAACGCGACAATTTTGCCATTATGAAGCAAAAGAATCCGGTCTGCTTCCTTCACCGAACTAATTTTTTGCGCAATTAACAAAATTGTACACGCTTGTTCTTTCAGTGTTTCAAGAATATTCGCCTCTGTGCGTGCATCGAGAGCACTCGTGCTATCGTCTAATAATAGAATGCTAGGCTTTCGGACAAGGGCTCGGGCAATGGACAGACGCTGTTTTTGCCCACCGGAAAAATTGACCCCTCTTTGCCCAATATGGGTATCATAGCCGTCTGGTAACTTCATGATGAAATCATGGATTTCCGCTTGCTTCGCTGCTTCCATGATCTCCTCTAAAGACGCATCATCTTTACCCCATCGCAGATTTTCTTTAATGGTTCCAGAAAAAAGATGCGCCTCCTGTGGTACCAATCCAATCTGACTACGTAAGTTTTTCAAATCCATCGAGGCGATATTTTCACCATCGATAAAAATCTCACCTTCACTTATTTCGTACAAACGCGGAATCAATTGGAATAGCGTTGATTTTCCCGATCCTGTTTCACCAAGAATGCCAATGGTTTCTCCAGCCTTGATCGAAAAATGGATGTCTTCAAGCACTTCATCTTCTAGATAACGAAAGAACACATGGGAGAAATCAATACTCCCCTTGAACGTTCTTTCAGTTGTTTCTTTTTGTGGCAATTCAGCCATCTGCTCGTCCAAAACCTCAGAGATTCTCTCAGAAGAGGCCTTTGCTCTCGAGAAATTCATCATGAAGAATGAAAAGATCGTAAAGGCAAACATGATTCGTGATGCATAGTTGAGGACCGCAACAACTTCTCCAGGCTGTGCTCCTCCTAGGCTTAACTCAACATGACCAAACCACAAGATAATAATGATCGCCACATTCATGCCCAGCATTAAAATTGGCATGGAAAGTTCCATTAATCTCAATGCCTTTTTGTTATCATCCATTAAAGTCGTATTTACTTTGACAAAACGTTCCTCTTCAAATGGTTCACGTGCATAGGCTTTAACAAGACGCATGCCTAATAAATTTTCGCGAATGACACGATTCACCCCGTCAAGCTTTCTTTGCACTTGCTGAAATAGAAATACACCCTTTTTCAAAATCCAAATCGTGATGAGTAAAAGAACAGGAACAGAGATTAGAAGAATGTGAGCAAGTCTCACATGGATTGTATAGGCCATAACAATCCCGAAAATGATAAATAAGGGTGATCTTAGGGCAATCCTTAGAATCATAAAAATAAAGTTTTGAATTTGCGTAATATCATTGGTCAATCTAGTGATCAAAGAGGAGGTAGGATACTTTTGAAACTGGTAAATAGCAAATTCTTGAATCTTATGAAACAAGCTACTTCGAATATCAGCTCCCATTCCTTGACCTGCTCTTGCCGCATAAAAGGAATTGATAATTCCACCAGCGAAAGCGATAAATGAAAGTCCTAACAATATTCCTCCCCATGTATAGACGACGGAAAGATTCCCTTTGACAATCCCCTCGTCAATAATAATCGACATAATAACGGGCTGATATAATTCCACCGCTAGCTCTAAAATCGTAAAAAACACAGCAATCCACATGGCTAGCTTATATGGTTTCGCAAACTTTAGTAATCGTTTCATCATCTTTCCCCCATGCTGTTCTCCACGTTCCGTTATTTCGCAACCCAAAATAATTTCGTAGATAATCATAAATTTTACCAAAAATTCAATCTTTTCGATACCCTTTTGATTTTTTGAAGGTTTTTCCAATTATATAAAGAATAATATTTTTATATAATCGAGGGAGGGAACGAACATGTATCAATACTTTAATGGGCTCGTGATTCGAGAGGGAACAGAAGGAATTCCTGCGAAGTATGTAGAAGCACTTTTTGAAGATGCCGGTTGGGCAAGAAATACACCGGATTGGCAGAAAGAAAAATTCTCTTTAATATTCAAGAATTCCACGTGGGCCTTTACCGTTTGGGATCAAAATCGAATGATCGGCATGGCCCGAGTCATCTCTGATCAAATCATGGCTGCCAATATCATGGACTTAATTGTGCATTCCGATTATCACGGAAAGGGTGTCGGGAAAAAACTTGTAGAGCTTTGTGTTCAGAAGCTTCCACATGGTGATTGGTTCGCTCATACCTCTTCAAATAATTTTCCATTCTATCTCAAGTGCGGCTTCGAGGTAGATAATATTACACAGCATGGAACCTGTTCCTATTATGGGTACATACAAGCTAAAAGAGACGGACATAGATTGTGAAATTGATAAAAAACCAGATCACTATGGATCTGGTTTCTTTCATCACCTTTAGTTCTTTCCCTTTGGGATACCAAAGCGTGCGTTCAGTTGCCCACGCAGCATTTGATTACGAATTTTTGCATCATCCTCTCGCTTTTTGTCCTTTAACATTTCCTGTCTAATCTCGTAGGTGCGGACCCCTTCATCCCGTTTATTCGCAATATCAATAAGTCGTTCTACATCGGAAAAGGAGTACTTTCTATTTCCTCTTTCTGTTCGTTCTGGAAAAATAAGCTTTCTTTCTTCGTAATACCTGATTTGCCTCTCAGAAAGACCCGTTAATTCACTAACGACACCTATTGTAATTACCTTTCGACTCTTATATAAAGGGTCCTCTTTCATCACTTCACCCCTCGAGTTGTTTTTTCAATTATATAATGGATTGAATGAAAGCATTAGCATTTTGTCAGATTATCTTACACAAAAATAAAAAGATGGTAATATTTCCTCACAAAACAAGTGAATTTAATGGCATTTCTCCATACAATGTCTGTATAGTCAAAAACAAAGGGTGAGAACGCATGCCATATCTAAGAAATGCTGTGGAGAAAAGGCGGGATCAGGTCATCACATTTTTAGTCAAGTCAGGTACTTTTAAGCGGGAAGATATTCAATCATTAACACTCTCCGAGCTTGAAGTAGAATATAAAAAAGTCGCAAAGACCAACAAAGGTAAGAAGGGAGTTCGCAATCATGGCAAATAAAGATGTTATCGATTTAGCAAAAAAAATTGTAGAGCTCGATCTATTGCGAGATCAAATTTACGAAAGCTTCGCGGAGGCAGCAGGAGAGCGAGCGGATGAACTTCTTAGAAGAGTTCAAAACAGCCAAAGAGTCGTATGAATACTCCCCCACCTAAAATGTCTACGCATTTTTGAGGAAGGGGTTTCTGCTGTATCGATCGAATTCACTTCAAGCTTCTAAGTAATCCGAACGTTTAACAAGCAGTGGACCTGTCACATTGGTGTATTCACACCCAGACCCTCTATCCCATCGGTCATGCCTTTGGGACTTCTTTTTATATGATCATTTTCTGTGGTTCCCATATTTGAACCGTTTCTACCTTGAATTCCTGCTTGTCTTTCAATTTTACAAGTACCTTTTTTAATATATTGGCTGCACCGTTCACGTCCGCATTAATCAGTAGACCACGTTCAGTGCGATATAAACCACGCTTAATCCGTTTACCTGAGAACTGGATGTTTTGACTACATTCGCCATATGTCGGTACATCATCATCTAGAAAACTCGCCTTAGAGGTGTAGGATTCTTCCGTGACAATGACATTAATTCCATTACGAGCTGCTTTATATTCAATCATCTTGATTAGTAAAGAATGAGGAATATGGACAAAAGATTGATTACTTCGTTTTCCGATGTGTATTTGTTGTTTCCACTCTTTATTTTGACCGATGATGATGGTGTTAATATTCTCATTTAAAGCAATCTGAACAATTCGATAGTTGCTTTATGAAAAATATCCTTTATTTTGAATGACCTTGTTTGATGCAATTTTTCTAATCGTTTCGATGTAAATATTCCTTCACTAGGTTGTTTTCCGTGTCTTAATATCCCGAGATAGTGGGCCTTTCTTTTATTATAGTATTGATTGATCGATTTGATATTTTGGCCCTTGATTAATACAGGATTTCTACCTGTATTTGTCACGATGGTTGCCAAATTATCAATCCCAAGATCAATACTCATGTATCTTCCGTTATCAACTAATATTTCCTGTTCCGATTGGACTTCCATGACTAACTCCACCATATATTCATGGTGTTTTGGAATCACTCGAACCTGTTTTAACTTTCCTTCTGAAAGAGCCAATTTCCCGATATTCAATCGTTCTTTCGTTTTAGGAAATTTTAGATGTTTGTTGTTTTTAATGACACAATCCTGATTGGTAAAGAGTATCTCTTTTTCTTCTGAACGACAATATTTTGGGATTTTAGGTCTTCCCTTATATTTTGTTGGATTTAGTTTGTAGTCTGCTAAACTAGCATAAAAGGATTTCCAATTTTGGAATACAACTTTCATCACTCCTTGGCTTGATTGGGTGGGGAGTGAACGGTAATCAGGTTGTCCAATACGTTTGAATAATGCGTCCAGAAAATTGTAGTCTACATACGGCTTATCTTTTGTCGGCATTACAAATTCGTTTAATTTCACTTCTTTTTGTTTTTCGATTGGTTTCTTTTGTTGGATTTTTAGTTTTTTTGATAGGCTACTATTTGAATGTCATTCATAGGTTGGAGGTTTTGTTGGATCGTACGAACGACTTCTTGTTGTAGAGGTTGGAGTTTCTTTTCTTGGGTGAATGAAGTAAAGACTTGGCGGATATAAAAGTTAGTGGTGTTGTATAAATTCTTAGCATTTTGGGTCATCTGTTGAAAATATGGATACATTTTATGCCCTTTTTTTACCCTAATCTGATGAGTACTGTAATTTTTACTCTCACTAATCCCCTCGGTCACTTATAACACCTCCCTTAATACCATTATACCAAACACACGTTCTATAAATCCATCCTTAATATGAAATTTATTAAAAAACGCCAATTCACCCCCTCCTTAATTTTTGGAACTTAAATTTGAAGAAGGGGTACTCTTGACAATTTTGATAGAAAATGAAGTGTCTCTGATTGAGGCGCTTTTTTTAAGTGAATTTCTATTTTCCACCAGAACAGTGATATAATTTTCCTTGATATTAATCGCTTGGAGTGGACAATTTGGAAGCTAAAAAATCTTTGCCTATTTTGTTCGCCATCATGTTTCTTGTGATGGTTGGATTTGGCATCATTATTCCCGTGCTACCCTTTTATGCGGAGGAAATCGGGGCATCTCCTACTGAACTTGGCTTACTGATGGCCGTTTACTCATTTATGCAACTTATTTTTGCTCCGATATGGGGACGAATTTCTGATCGCATTGGGCGTAAGCCGGTCATTATGATTGGAATCCTAGGACTATCTTTATCCTTTTTCCTCATGGCCATTTCAACCCAACTGTGGATGCTGTTTCTCGCACGGATCCTTGGCGGATTCCTTTCTTCTGCCAACATGCCAACTGTAATGGCGTATGTTGCGGATATCACATCTGAGGAAAACAGAGGAAAAGGAATGGGTGTGATTGGTGCCGCCACTGGTCTTGGCTTTATTTTCGGACCAGCTATCGGTGGTGTTTTTTCAGAAACAGCTTTAGGATTACCCTTTTACATTGCTGGCGGAACATCATTTGTTACCTTTTTTATCGTCATGATTGTGCTAAAAGAATCGTTGGCACCTGAAAATCGCAAGCGATCCGAACGCAAAAATCCATTCAAACAAGCTTTGAACGGACCTACTTCGTTCTTATTTTTTCTACAATTCTTTGTCTCCATTTCGTTAGCTGGCTTAGAAGCAACCTTTGCCTACTTTGCTGCTGAAAAGGCGGACTTAGATGCTGTTAAGCTAGGCTATATCTTCATGATTATGGGCTTGGCGCAAGCGTATGTTCAAGGTGGATTAATTGGGAAGCTCACAAAGAAATGGGGAGAGGGAACGGTTATCCAAATTGGGATTGTGATTTCAGCGGTAGGCTTTGGTCTAATTTTACTAACCGATAATTTTGTCACAGCTGCGATTTATTTAACGATCTTCGGTATCGGAAATGGACTTATTCGACCTGGCGTCTCGTCGTTATTGACAAAAAAATCAACCGCAGGGCACGGAAGTACAACGGGATTGTTGTCCTCATTTGATTCACTTGGGAGAATTATTGGCCCTCCATTAGGTGGCTGGCTCTTTTCTGTTTCGCTCGGCCTTCCTTATCTTTCAGGAATTGTCTTATCCGTTGTTGCGATAATCTTATTCCAATCGTATTCAAGTCGTGCACGAAAATTGGCGTTCGAAAAAAACTAGGAGGCAACAGTGCCTCCTTTTTACCATTTTGCCGCGTGATCCTCTGCCCAACCAAGAAGATTCTCGATCCTAATTTCTTCTCCCGTATCCGTTCGAATCGTGCCACTAAAGGTTCCAATCATTTGATGCACCTCGGACTCAATGATGACAGCTTTTGTTGCCGCAACTCTTTCAAACAGCGGAATGAAAGTTAAGGAAACTTGATTCGACTCCTCTGTCGTCAATTTCCACGGTTTCATATAATCGTTTGAATCGTATTCCCATTGAATTTTTTCGTTGATTTTACTTAGCTTTCCGTCTACAACAATTCCATTTTCCGTCTGACCTGTTCCATCCGTCCATTGTCCTCCAAAATTAAGACCAACCGTTTTTCCACTGACTGCTCCAGAGGCAGCAGCCCAGTTCCAAGTCGACTGATATGGCCAAATCCCACGACCATAATCTAAGCACCCAAAGGTTTCATGCGATTGCAACGTGTACTCGCCACCCTCCCATTTCACAACACCTTCAGCTGGTAATGCCGTTTGCTTAGACGTGTATTGGAAACGCGATTTGCTCCACGGAACAACGACATTCAATGTCTCATGTCCATTTGGTCGGTGAACCTTTATTTCTGCTGAAAGAGGCTGATTTTCCCCGCTAAAATTTGGACAGTCGACTTTGATGAGTGTCGCATCTCCCTCTTCTTCAAAGTGAATCTTCATTTCCTTCGTATCGACTCGGACAGTTGCAGCCACCTCTTCCGGCATCCGACAACCTATTCCTAAAGGAATCAAAGTTGTTTTCTCATGAAATTTCAGTGTCTTTAAGTCGAGCACATACACAAATAGGACAGCTGCATAATCAAGGTGTGAGATTGTCGCAGAAAAAAGCATGTCAGGACTCGTGACACACCAGTAGTTCCATTTTTTCTTTCTCAAGAAACTCCCGGAAAGATTGGATCTTATGTACGGTTGTCTTCCCCATCCAACACTTGCAAGTGATAGTTGCCCCGTCTTATCACATAGATTAGTCGGGCTTGTTATTTCTTTCATAATCATATTTGTTTCCCCTTTTAAAATAATTTCAAATACTGCCCATATCCCTCTTCTAAAAGCTTGTCTTTGGGTACAAACCGTAACGCTGCTGAATTAATACAATAACGTGCTCGATCTGGTCCTGGACCATCATCAAAGACATGACCAAGGTGAGAATCTGAAGTCTTTGCTCGTACTTCAATTCTTCTCATGCCATGGGATGTATCAAACTTCTCTTCTAATTCGGTTCGTCGAATTGGCTTTGTAAAGCTCGGCCAACCACAGCCAGCATCGTATTTATCCAAGGAGCTAAACAATGGCTCCCCCGAGATAATATCTACATAAATTCCATCACCAAACTCATCCCAATACTCGTTTTGAAAAGGAGGTTCGGTTGCATTCTTCCTCGTCACCTCATATTGAAGAGGAGTCAATATTTCTCGAAGCTCTCCATCACTTTTGACTTTACTCCAGTTCTCCCGAATAAACTTCGCTCTCCCTGATCCTTCCTTATACAAATTGTAGTGAAAGGGATTCTTTTTATAATAATCCTGATGCTTTTCTTCTGCCTTGTAAAAAGGGCCTGCAGGAAGAATTTCAGTCACAATTGGCTTTTGAAAATGACTACCAATTGCCTCCTTCGAACCTTTCGCCGCTAGACGCTGTCCCTCGTTATGATAAAAAATCGCTGTTCGATATGAGGATCCCCGATCATTAAATTGACCGCCTGCATCCGTCGGATCAACTTGCTGCCAATACAATTCAAGCATCTTTTCATATGGAAATACAGCAGGATCAAAGGTAATCTGAACCGCTTCATAATGACCCGTTGTATCCGAACACACCTCTTCATAGGTTGGATTTTCCGTATGACCACCTGTGTAACCCGAGATCACTTCCTTGATCCCAGGTTGCTCATCAAATGGAGACACCATGCACCAAAAGCAACCACCTGCAAAGGTCGCTTTTTCAAATTGAACAGTCATTCCCTGTCCTCCTCTATCCATTTTAAAAACCATTCGGCACATTGATAAGGACGTAACCAGTCTGGATCTCCGTCTTCTACCGCCCAGAAAGCGTACAGTGTCGACAAAGCCAAAGCCGCTTTCAATAGTTTCAACCGTTCTAAGCTTAATCCGTCGCAGAGCCTGTTGATGCGTAGTTCCAAAATTTCTTGAGGATTATCCTTAAGCTGATTTGTTAAAAATGAGACCAAATCAAAATAAGGATTACCGACTACACCCTTTGGATCAATCGCAAACCAACCATGGACATCCGAGTATAGAATATTTTCATGATGCAAATCCCCATGTAAAAGCTCTTCATTCTCCGAAGAACTTTCGCGAAAATAAGACTGAGCTTTCAAAACCAGCTCTTCTGAAATTAATCCGTCTAGATGCGCCTTGCTATTTTGATAGCGCGAAAGACCTTCCATCCAATGCCCCAAAGAAGGAAATTCACCATCACTTGGCCGTGGTCGGCGAATAGCCTTCCATACTTTTATATATTTTTCAATAATCTGCTCCTCATCCTCTAGCTGAGAAAGCATCGTCCCTGGAATCAATTGTTCAAGAAGCATGACACCATTGTCGATATCCGTCTTCAATATTCTCGCACAACCGGTCCCTCCATACGCTTCAATCGCTCGAACCTCATTCGAGAAATCTCGACCAGCAAGTCCAAACTTTAAAATGCCAGGATTACCGTCCTCATCAACCACCTTCAGGACATAATTATAGGACAAGTTTGAAACAGGCCCTAGAGAAGTCAGCCCCCATTTATCTAAATATGTGGCAACAAGTTGTTCAAGCCCAGCTAACCAGCTAGAACCTTCTTCACGAAAAGCCCCTATTATTTTGTCCCGAAACGTACTCGGAATTTCCATTTGATTCACTCCTTCTCAAAAGTAATCCCATATTTCCTCATTTTTGCATACAACGTGGCACGAGACATGCCGAGCTTTTTCGCAGTGATGCTCTTATTTCCATAGGTACTTTGAAGCGCTTCGATAATTCGTTCCTTTTCAAGTTGCGCTTTTTCCGCAGTGAGGGAAAATGACTTCACCTCCGTTGTCCTTGCTCCAAAATGAAAGAGCGATGAAACATCTGCTTCCATAATCTGTCCATTGTCACTTAAAACAACGAGCCTTTCGATCATATTGCGAAGTTCGCGAATGTTCCCTGGCCAATCGTATTCACAAAGCAAAGCTAATGCATGTGGCTCAATCGCGTAATCTTGTTTTTGATACTTGTACGTGAATTCTTCTAAAAAATCATAAATAAGATACGGAATATCGTCTCTTCTTTCTCGTAGTGATGGAATATCGATTGAAAAAACATTTAAGCGATAATACAAATCTGAACGAAAAGTTCCTTCAGCAACCATTTTGTCTAATTGCCGATTAGTCGCTGCCACAATTCGAACATCGACTTTTTTCGGAACTAACCCACCTATTCGGTACATTTCCTTGTCTTGAAGCGCTCTTAAAAGCTTCACCTGCATTTCGAGTGGAAGCTCCCCGACCTCATCTAAGAATAATGTTCCGCCGCTCGCCAACTCCAGCTTTCCTGGCTTTCCTCCTTTGGTCGCACCAGTATACGCTCCCCCTTCATATCCAAAGAGCTCACTTTCAAAGAGGGCATTTGGGATCGCCCCACAGTTAATAGGGATAAACGGTTTGCCATTTCGCAGACTTTTCTCATGAATGGCATGGGCAAATAATTCTTTCCCAACCCCACTTTCACCCGTAATTAGGATCGTTGCATCGGTTTTGGCCATTTTTTTCGCTTGATGGATGATTTGTTGAATGGTTGTATTGATCCCTTTGATTTTTGAAAAAGGATCATCATGCTGAAGCTTGATATGCTGCCTAAGCTGTTGCAATTCCTTTGAAGCTGAAGTTAGTCTCTCATTTAGCTGTATTGTAGAGGAAATATCCTTTTCCAACGAAAGGCTCCCAATCACCTCATTATGTTCATTGTGGATCAGACTTGTACTAATGAGGACATGCTTATCGGGCCGCGGAATATGATAAACATCTCGCACCGGGATTCCCGTTTCCAATACCTTCAGATGCATAACATCCTCTTGCACAAAAAAATCTCGAATATTTTTTCCTAATATCTCTTCTTTCTTGATTTGGTACGTGTTTTCCGCTGCTTCATTCCAATAGACAAGCTCTCCTTTTGTATTGACAACAGAAATAGCTTCTTCTGAGGAAGATAAAACAGCATATAAGGTTTGAAGTGCAAATTCATGATCCATGTATATCACCAACCTATAAATTGTATAAAAACTATACACCATTAAACACTTTTGTTGATAAAACCATACAATTTTATATATGGGAAGTAAAGACTATTTATTAGAAAGTTACAAATTCCCTAACATTTTTTTCTTTTTGAACTTTTGGCACGTTTTTTGCAAATATATTGAAACAAGAAAACCAATGATTACACTTAGACATACTCTAAAAGTAAGCGGTTGCTTGATTAATAAATAAAGAGTTACGGGGGAATTAAGATGATCGCAACTGTATCCAAAAATTTTTTTCTCTATCTTTCTCAAAATAAAGGCTTAAACCAGGCCGCTAAAAAATGGGGACTGAAATTTGGTGCTGCACAGGTTGTCGCTGGAGTCACGATTGAACATGCGATGCAAACAGTTAAGGACCTGAACGAAAAAGGAATCGTATGTACACTGGACCATTTAGGAGAGTTTGTATCTAGTAGAGAGGAAGCAATCCAAGCAACCGAATACAATGTACGAACTTTAGAAGCCATCGGCAAAACAGGTGTGAATAGTAATTTATCCGTGAAAATGACGCAGCTTGGGCTCGATATTGATAAGGATTTTTGCATTAAAAATATGTGCCAAATTCTCGATGCTGCCAAGCGAACAAATAATTTCGTACGCATCGATATGGAGGATTATTCCCATTGCCAGGTGACGCTCGATATTTTGAGAGAGCTTCGTGAGGTGTATGGTTTTGATAATGTCGGTACCGTGATTCAAGCCTATTTACATCGTTCTCTTGATGATGTGAAAGACTTAAAAGGCATTCCTCTTCGATTAGTAAAAGGAGCTTATAAAGAGGACCCATCTGTTGCCTATCAAGATAAGCCGGTTATTGATAAAAACTATATGAGGCTGATTGAAGAGCATTTATTGAGCGGAAGCTATACAGCGATCGCTTCCCATGATCACCATATCATTGCCAAAGTTAAGGATTTTGTTAAAAAGAACAATATTCCGAATAACCAATTTGAGTTTCAAATGCTGTACGGTTTTCGTACTGAATTACAGCAGAGTCTTGTAAAAGAAGGCTACAAAATGCGCGTCTATGTCCCATTCGGTGACGATTGGTTCGGCTATTTCATGCGCCGCCTGGCGGAAAGACCACAAAACGTCTCATTTGCGGTAAAAGGGTTTTTCTCGAAATAATAATGAAGAAGCTATCCTTTGGGATAGCTTCGCTGTTTTTAGGTGACTTTTTTGGTGTTTTAGTAGAGTTGCAACACACGGAAAATACAAAACCTTACTTATTTTCAAATTCAAAGCGTTCAGATAGCTCTGAAAGGGATTGGGACAATTGATGTAGCTTCACACCAATCTGATTGGTTCCTTCCATTTGTTCGATTTGATTTTCGCTTAATGATAGCATTTCCTCAGAGCTTGCCAATGTCTCCTGGGAGATCGAGGCAAAGTTAACGGTCGCTTGTTCTAGCGTTGGTAAAATCGTCGCCAATTGCCCTAACTCCTCTTGAATTCCTTTGAGACGACCGCTTTCTTCTTTTATTTCAGCCATTAATTCATCAAAGGATGATCTCGATTCATTCGCCATCGTTAAATTCGTCTTAATTTTCCCATGCATGTTAGCAAATTCCTCAGTCGCACCGACCGCGATTTTTTCCATGTTCCCAATGGCTAAAGACATTTCCACCGTTGCTTTACCAGATTGCTCAGCTAGCTTTCGAACTTCTTGCGCAACAACAGCAAACCCTTTTCCAGCTTCCCCTGCCCGGACGGCTTCGATCGATGCATTCAGTGCGAGTAGCTTCGTTTGTTCAGCAATTCCACTTACTAAGCCAACTAGCTTGGTAATCGAACTAGAGAATTCTCTTACTTCATTAATCGTTCGAGTTAACTGGCCAAAGTCTTCCTCAAACTGAAAATTACTCGTAATTAACTCACGAATATGGGTTTCTCCATGCTTCGCTGTTAGATTCATTTTTTGAGAACTTGTAAAAACATCCTCCATCTTCAGCATCATTTCTTCAATCAATCTCTTCATGTCTTTAAAACTCTCAGCATTTTCACCCGAGCTACTTGCCGTTTGTTCGGCACCCATTTTCACTACATTAATTGCCGAAACCAAATGATGACTAAAATCGAGGGTATTTTGAGAAGACTGCATAAGCTCTTCCCCAGTGTCCTCTAGATCCTTCGTCGTCCCCTTCAGCTCCTGTAAAATTTGACTCATATGCGAAATCATCGATTGATAGCTTTTATGAAGGGATGTGATTTCTGGTACGGTTGTCCTCATCTCACTAGCTGCTTGTAGCTTACCATCACGAACTGCTCTCATCGTATCTTGCAGGGCATTCAGAGGCTTCGTAACCGTTCTGACCAAAAGAAGAACAATCACCGTTGCGATCAAGATACTAAGGGCAATCCCCGCTAGAATAAAATAAACCATCTGATTGACTGGTCCCATATAAGAACTCGTTGGAATCAGCATCACATACGTCCCGCTAAGCTCTTTTATTTCACGGTACGTAATCGTATAATCAACATTCCCTACCTTTTCATGAATTAATCCGTTTTTAGAAGACGTAAGCTCCGAGACCAATTCTTTTGAAAGAGTAGGAATTGTTTTTTGACTCACCTTAAAAGGAGTGACTTTCCCATCTGTTATGTACAACATCTCTGAGGAAACTCCATCTTTTTTCAATAGTTCCTGTTGCGAGCGGACACTTGACTCAAGCTGTTGCTTAAAGTATTCCTCGTCACTGACATAAACAAATTTTAAATTTTCAGCAGTGCTGCTCATGATTTCCGTTTCTCGAATCAACCTTTTTTCGATCGTTTCCATCGTTGTATCTTTGGCAATTACATAGGCGCTAGCTCCCACTCCCACAACGGAAATAACAAGTAATGATACGAATAAAATGAACAATCTTTTCCCTAATGTAAGCTTCTGTAGAAAAGATTCTTTTAATCTCGCTAATGATTTTGACCTAGTTTTCTTCAAGCTGCCACCCTCCATCATCCTACGATCAGACTATATGAAAAATTATACAGTTGCTATGTAAATATAATGTAAAGAATGCGGATGTTACGTTAAGTGAATGTAAAGATTACCCAGCTATCATTCTTCTAAATTGTGTAATTAATTAAGTGAATACTGTTATAATCATTGTAAATAGGGGAATGAAAAAGGGGTATTTTCATGTTTGTTCTATTAATTACGATGCTCGAACGTCTCGGAATCTTAGTCATGATCGCCTTTATTTTTACGAGATTTCGTTTTTTTCGAGATATGATTTATCAAGATGCACTCAATCGAAAGCAGCAATTTACTGCCATCATCTTTTTCGGAGCATTCGGGATCATCGGTACTTATTCTGGACTCACGCTTAGTACGGATAGCCTGCAGTTTGACCTTTGGACAACGGGCTTAAGTTCAAATGAAGCGATTGCCAATTCCCGTGTCATCGGTGTGGTCGTTGCTGGGTTGCTTGGGGGTTATAAAGTAGGCATTGGCGCAGGAATTATAGCCGGACTTCACCGTTTTACCTTAGGCGGATTTACGGCTATTGCTTGTGGACTTGCAGCCATCGTTTCCGGTGTCATTTCTGGCATGTTTCACAAAAAGAATAAGCACGTAAAACTAAAAACAGCCTTCTTAATTGGTTTCTTATCCGAATCCATCCAAATGCTGATCATTCTCCTTCTCTCTCGTCCCTTTGAAAAAGCGGTCGCGTTGGTTGAAGTCATTGGGATTCCGATGATATTGGCAAATGGTTTAGGCTGTGCACTATTTCTCTTAATCATAAAAAATGTCATTAATGAAGAAGAAAAGGCCGGTTCCCTCATTGCTCAAAAAACATTGAGGATTGCAGACAAGACCCTCTCTCATCTTAGAAACGGACTATCCTTGAAGACAGCGAACGAGGTCTGTCAGATTTTACATAGAGAAATACACACAAGCGCAGTGGCGATTACCAATTTAACCGATATATTGGCTCATGTCGGAAAAGGCGCGGACCATCATCGTGCGGATAGCCCTATTCAGACACAGATTACGATAGACGCGATTCAAAAAGGTGAGATTATCATTGCCAATCGGGAATTAATTCAGTGTCGGAAAAAGGGTTGCCCGTTAGATACCGTCGTTATTGCTCCTCTTAAACAGCGCAGCAATACGATTGGTACGCTGAAATTTTACTTTAATTCGGAAAAAGAAATCACTCCTGTCGCGATGGAACTCATTTCAGGAATCAGCTCTCTACTCAGCAATCAGCTTGAATTGGCTGATGTGGACAAGGCTTATCAGCTGGCGAAGGAAGCGGAAATTAAGGTACTCCAGGCACAAATTAGCCCGCACTTTCTCTTTAATTCTCTAAATACGATTCTGTCTCTCATCCGCATCGATCCGAATAAAGCTAGGAAACTACTTGTGTTTCTCTCAAAATTTTTGCGCCAAAATTTACAAAGCACAACCGAAAGTGTTACAACACTTGAGCAGGAACTCAAACATGTAGAGGCCTATCTTGCCATTGAAGAAGCTCGTTTCGTCAATAAATTAAAAATCCAATATGAAGTTGATGAAGCTGCGCTTTATCAAGAAATCCCCCCACTCACATTGCAACCGATTGTGGAGAATGCAATAAAACATGGAATGATGAACAAAGAAAGCAATTTTATTCTGAAGATTTGTATCAAGATGGAAAACGAGTTGGTCCAAGTTGTAATCGAAGACAATGGCTGCGGCATGAGTAATGAGCGAGCTGAGCAGATCAGTATTGCTCCAATTGATTCTGAAACAGGGAACGGACTCGCCCTTTACAATGTGAACCGAAGACTGACGATGAAGTTTGGCCAGACTTCTTCTTTAAAAATTAAAAGTAAAGTAAATGTAGGAACAGCAGTAAGTTTCTCTATTCCTACTGTGGAGGTGAATCCAGTATGACAAGGAATATCAAGGCCCTTATCGTTGATGATGAATTGTATAGTCGCGAGGAGTTGAAGCATTAAGCTCCTATCCTTTTATCCAAATTGTCGGAGAGGCTGAGTCTGGGGAAGCTACCATTATGAAGACAATCGAACTTGCACCAGATGTCGTTTTTTTAGATGTGGAAATGCCGAAGACCTCAGGAATGGCAACCGCAAAAGCTTTGTTGGAGCTAAAAAAAGTGCCTCTCATTGTGTTTGCAACAGCCTATCCGCAATTTGCTGCAGAGGCTTTTCGTTTGAACGCAGTGGATTATCTATTAAAGCCTTATGACGACGAACAGCTGCAGGAAACGATCGAGCGTATCGAGAAAATCTTTTATCATGAGAAAGAGCCTGGAGTAGAGACGTTTTCTGGCAAACTAGCGGTAGAAGCTGATGGTGAAATACTCTACCTTGAGCCAAAAGATATTTTATACATTATTAAAGATGAAAAAATGACCAAGCTGGTGACGAAGACAACTGAATACGAAACGAAATCCTCTTTGAAGGACTTGGAAAATAAACTCATCAACTATTGCTTCTTTCGGATTCATAAAAGTTTCTTAGTTAATTTAGAATATGTGACCCGTTTAACCCCATGGTTTAACGGAGCTTATCAGTTGCAATTAGCTGGTAGAAAAGAGCTGCTATCCGTTAGTAGAAATTACGTAAAGGCATTACGACAACGTCTAGAAATTAGGTAAACACTATTCTCTGCATGTAAACCCTTACAAACAACACGATAATCTGTATTTTCTGCTTTTCATTCCGAAAACTCCCTACTAACCTCTTACTTTTTTATAATGAAATGTAGGAATGAACAAAGGAGTGAGGAAATGTATACGTTTTTAGCAGGAATTGTACTTCTAGTTGTCGGTTATTTCACCTATGGGAAATTTGTTGAAAAAGTGTTTGGGGTAAAAGAAGAACGGGCAACACCAGCTTATGTGAACGCTGATGGCGTCGATTACATCCCAATGGGCACTGCAAAGAACTCATTAATTCAATTATTAAATATTGCAGGTACCGGACCTGTTTTTGGTCCTATTATGGGAGCGCTTTACGGGCCAGTTGCGTTCATCTGGATTGTTGTCGGTTGTATTTTTGCCGGTGCGGTTCATGATTACTTAACGGGGATGATCTCGATCCGCAATAAAGGGGCTCACCTTCCTCAGCTTGCAAGCAAGTTCTTAGGTAAAGTCATGAAGCATGTCGTAAACGCATTTGCTGTTCTTCTATTGCTTTTAGTTGGAACCGTTTTCGTGTCTACACCAGCAAGTCTACTTCATGTTTTAATGGATGGAAAAATTGCTTTAGGTATTATTATCGCTGCTATTTTTGTTTATTATATTTTAGCTACTTTGTTACCAGTTGATAAGATTATTGGTCGCTTATACCCTTACTTTGGGGCGATTCTATTAATCAGTGCAGTTGGTGTAGGCGTTGGATTACTTGTTACAGGAGCTCCAATTCCTGAAATTTCATTATCGAACTTCCACCCTGATAACGCACCGATTTTCCCACTATTATTCTTTACGATTACTTGTGGGGCACTATCAGGATTCCATGCTACACAAACGCCAATTATTTCACGTACTACACAAAAAGAAAAACAAGGTCGCAAAATTTTCTACGGTATGATGATTGCAGAAGGTATTATCGCTATGATCTGGGCTGCTGCTGCGATGAGTATGTTTGATGGCTATAACGGGTTGAATGAAATTCTTGCTGCAGGTGGACCAGGAGCAATCGTAAGTGAAGTTTCTACTACTCTATTAGGTGCAATTGGCGGAACACTTGCTGTTCTAGGTGTTGTCGTATTACCAATCACTTCTGGAGATACTGCTTTCCGTAGCGCACGTATGATTATTGCCGATTACTTAAACATTGCACAAATGAAATTATCAAGCCGTTTATGGATCGCAATTCCATTATTCGTAGTTTCTGTTGCGTTAACTCAAATTGATTTTAATATTCTTTGGAGATATTTTAGCTGGGCGAACCAAGCGACAGCCGTTATCGCCTTATTCGTCGGTGCGATGTACCTATACATCGCTAAAAAGAACTACTATATCTCTTTAATTCCAGGATCCTTTATGCTTGTTATGGTTATCACCTATATCCTAAATGCCCAAATCGGCTTTGGAATGTCCATGACAGTCTCTTGGATTGGTGGCTTTGTTCTATCGGCTGTCCTTCTAGTCCTATTCTTCATCGCTGGGAATAAGCATAGAGCGAACAATCTTGCACTTGATGAAGATATTTCTGGTTGGAATAAGGTTGCTTAATCGACTAACTTTTATAATTTAAACTTGTAACCCGTTCCCTGGGGCATTCGAATGCCTAGGGGACGGTTTTTTTGTTGGTATTTCTTTAAACAGAACAAATATTGTTCTTTATAATTAACGAAATAGTTAGAAATCGTAAGAATTTTAAAGAAAATACGTAATAAAGTACTATTTTTGTTCGTTATTTAGAAAATATGAGCGAATTTGAGGTTTTCCATTACTAGGAAAATTGTCATATACTATGAAAGGAAGTTCGTTAAATAGAACAAACCAACGAACGTAACATGATTTTAGCGAAAGGATAGGTGATATGAAAAAGCTAGTAGTTCTCCTATTTACTTGTTTCTTGTTGGTTGGAACTGCTTATGCAAGTTCGAATGCCAGCGAAGCATTATCAAGCTGGTACAAGAAAGAACAGACAAATAGCAATAACGTACTCTTCACCAGCATAGCAGGCGGCATTATAGACATCTTCGTTTCCACAACCAAGCAAACAGCAATATTAAAAGAACAAGCCGCATCCACGCTCTCATCTATCTCCTTAGAAAAAAATGCAGACATGAAGACAAGCATCGAAAGCTACCACAAAAACTATCAAACTCAATTACTTGAGTCAACAAACAACTTAGATCCAGAAAGCTACTTTCAAGAATATACAGAAACGAAAAAGGTTCAACTAAACTCAGAGCTTGACGAGGATATTGAATCTATGATTTCAGAGGTATTCGGAAACTAGGTTATGAGATTTACTCAGTAAATTTCTAATAAAAAAAATTAAAAAATGAGAGGAAGTAAGAGAAATGAAATTGAACACAGTTAAAGGTAAAATCGTCGCAGGAGTCGTAACAATCGGATTAGTATCAGGAGTTGGCGCAGCATTCGCAGACTCAAATGTAGCAGTTTCATTACAAAATTGGTATAACAAACAATTCAACACTGAAGCAGCAAAAATGGAGCAACCACTTAGAGACTATGCAGAACAGAAAACACAACAAGTTATAAATGAGGGCCTTGCAATGTTACGTACTGCTAATAGTGAAATTGACGATACTAAAGTTACATCTATTACAAATTCAACATCTTCTATTAATCAAGCTGCAAATGCACATATCACAGCTCTTCAAACAAAAGAAACTGCAATCTACAATAATATCGAAAAGCAGTTTGATGGTATTGAAAATACTGCTTTGTCAATGTTGAATAAAATGGCTGTTGAAGGGCGGGCATATGCTGAGCGTTATCTTGAACAATCCACCTCTTCTACCGGAAGTCAGGCTGTTACAAAAGTTAACGAAGAGCTAACTAATGTGAAAAATGCTGCTGTACAAAAATTGAAAAAAGAAATCGAGAGTTCAAAAACGGATTTATACAATAAATTAACAACTGAGAGAGACGCGTCAGTACAAAGTTTGAAAAACGCAGTTGATGCTAAAATCCTAGAAGTTAAAACCGCTGTTCAAGCTACACTTAATGGATATGTTTCAGATCAACAAAAACTTATCCAAGACAAAGCTGCTGAAATAGAAGGTTCTGCTAAAACTGAATTGGATAATGCTGTAAATAACGGATTCAACGACTAATCCTTAACTATTTCCAAAATCAAGGGGTCTCATGCCATTTGAGACCCCATTGCTTTAATTAGGAGGAACCCTGATGGAAAGTAGATATGAAAAATTTAAAAAGAAGAAAACTTCTCGTCCAATTCGAGTACTGGTTGCAGCCCTATTTTTAACTTTTGCTATTGGCGGAAGTTTTTCAATCGCTTTTGCCGATTTGGATATTGATTCAACCATCCTCAGCTGGTTTGATCGCCAAGGTACGAAATCTATTGAAACGATAGAAACTGCCATTTCTTCTGAAAAAGAGATTCAATTACAACGTTTAAGAGAAGCATTACAAACGGAAATGACCAATGCTGAGCAACAATTAAATACTTTTACCGAAGCAGAAAAAGCGGCGCGTGTAAAATCCCTCCAAGATTATGCAGATCAATTAATCGCAAACCTTCAAGTTGATAACACAGAAGAAAAACAACAAATCGCAAGTCAGTTAGATGCTATCTTAACAGCTGCAAAAAATGAAATGAATTCTTTACAACCAACACAAAGCACCGAACCACCTGCCGAAGAAGAAGAAGAAGAAGTGGACTCTTCATCTGAAGAAGCCCCTTCCACTGAAATTAACAAATAATAAAGGATGATGTGACATGCGTGCAATCGGAGGAGCATACCTACATGAGGAAGAAGCAAAGGAGACGAAAAATCCTTGGTCTGAAGTTATAAGCTGGATCAAGTTTATTGCGATATTATTTGTTCTCTTCTTCATCTTCCGCTTTGCTTTAGGAATCATTATCGTCGATGGAAATTCGATGAACCCAACCTTAAAAAATCATGATGTCATTTTAACAAACAATATCTTTTTTCAACCCGAAAGAAATGACATCATTATTATAAAAACGAACGAAGGTTATGATATTGTGAAGCGTGTGATTGCATTGCCGAATGAAACTGTTGAAATTAAAAATGGGATAATCCTCATTAATGGTCAACCGTTAGAAGAAACACAAACAGCCGGTGTTTCAGATGATATGGCAGAGATTCTTGTCCAAGAAGGTACCTATTTTGTCCTGGGGGATAATCGAACTCCTGGAGAAAGCTTAGATAGTAGAAGTAGCGAGGTTGGACTCATATCACAAAACAATATTAAGGGGGAAGCCTTTTTTTCCGTTTTCCCATTTAAATCACTTTAAATAATTATCCAAAAAATTAAATATTTGAGCCCGAGAATAGTAGATTTGTCTATGGAAAATTTGATATGGTTAAGATACACACTAACCGATAAGAGGATTTTTCATATGCTAAAAAATTTGAAGTCCCTATTTCCAACTGCTATTTCAACAGATAACCCCCTTTTCGCTACTGAACAGGGGCTTTATTGGTTTAAAGAAGAGAATCACTTTCTTGGAATCCCAATGTCCGATATTAGTGAAGAACAGCTAACCTTGCTCACAACCTTATTTGAAACGGTTCAAACAAATCAACTTCATCTATCTGGTACGGCAAAGGCATGGCATTCCTTCTTATTTCTAGAAGGCACCCTACCGGCTATCACGAAACCGGTCCGTTTCATTCAATTGCAAATCAATCAAAAGGAACTTGGTGTGGAAGACGCGATTCAGGAATTCTTTCATGACGCCCTCTCTTTTGTTTGGTTAGATGAGAACAATGCCATCATTATAGAAGAAAAAGCAGATGTTTCCTTGCATGAAGATGAATTAAATTCGATTTCTACCACATTAGAAAATGATTTCTATATTAAACCGAAATTTTACATAGGGAAATTCAGACAGGAGCCAACTGTGCTCAAAGAAGCTTTCCAACTTGAGCGACAGCTCTTTGGAAAAGGTAGAACCCTTTTATCACAAGAAAGAGTATATACTTTTGAAAAGCTATTTCCAGTCACACTCGCCAACGATCTTCCAGGAGATACTCTTACCCTTTTGGAACAAGATGTAAGCAAAATACTCCTAGAGGATCCTGAGCTACTACAGACGCTCGAGGTATTCCTTGAATATAATTTCAATGCTTCTCTAGCTGCAAAAAAGCTGTATGTTCACCGCAACACGTTGCAATACCGGCTCGATAAGTTTACTGACAGAACGGGAATTAGCTTGAAAAGCTTTCAAAACGCATTTACTGTGTATCTCGCCTGCCTTCTTGCTAGAAAATAGACAAATTGCATAAAAAAGCACATACATTCTTGTGCAAGCTGTCATTGTTTAAATTTTATGACCCTTGTAAACTATGAATGTAAACCTTTTCATATACAAAGGAGGCAATTATAATGGCAGAGTTAAAATTAGATCATATATTCAAAATTTACGACAACAAAGTGACAGCTGTAAGTGACTTCAACTTAGATATCGAAGATAAAGAATTTATTGTATTCGTTGGTCCTTCTGGATGCGGTAAATCAACAACACTAAGAATGATTGCAGGACTAGAGGAAATTTCTAAAGGTGACCTTTACATTGACCAAAAGCGCGTTAACGATGTTCCTCCGAAGGATCGCGATATCGCGATGGTATTCCAAAACTATGCTCTTTATCCACATATGACTGTATATGATAATATGGCATTCGGATTAAAGCTTCGTAAATTCTCAAAAGATGAGATCGATAAGCGCGTAAAAGAAGCTGCAAAAATCTTAGGACTTGAAGAGTATTTAAAGCGTAAGCCAAAAGCTCTTTCTGGTGGTCAGCGCCAGCGTGTTGCTTTAGGACGTGCGATTGTCCGAGATGCAAAAGTATTCTTAATGGATGAGCCTTTATCGAATCTAGATGCGAAGCTTCGCGTACAGATGCGTGCTGAGATCGTTAAGCTTCACCGTCGTTTAGAAACAACGACTATCTATGTAACCCATGACCAAACAGAAGCAATGACAATGGCAACTCGCCTAGTTGTTATGAAAGACGGTATCGTTCAGCAAGTTGGAGCACCAAAAGATGTCTATGAATCTCCAGAAAATATCTTCGTTGCAGGCTTTATCGGCTCACCTGCTATGAACTTCTTTAACGGAAAAGTAGAAGAAGGAAGCTTTGTGATCGGTAATACGAAGCTTGCCATTCCGGGAGCAAAAATGAAAATGCTTCGTGACCAAGGTTACGTTGGGAAAGAAATCACTCTTGGTGTAAGACCAGAGGATATCCATGAAGAACAAGTATTCATCGACGCTTCTCAAGGTTCAGCGGTGAAAGTTACTGTTGACGTATCTGAGCTTACTGGAGCAGAAACAATGGTGTATTCTTCTATCGAAGGTCAAGATTTCATTGCACGTATTGATTCTCGTAGCAATATTGCTGCTGGCGAAAACCTTGAGCTTGCTCTTGATATGAACAAAGTACATTTCTTTGATAAAGAAACTGAATTAAGAGTTCGTTCTACGAACTAATATAAAAAACAGACAGGTCCCCGTGACTTGTCTGTTTTTTGCTTTACTTTAAATGTTCGTTTAACACACTTTCTTCTAGTACTGAGAATTTATCCCCGTACACTTTTTCAATATGGTGTTCTCCCCATGTACAAAGAGCGTTCAAAATGGTCTCCAAGCTCTTTCCATATTCACTTAACTCATACTCCACCTTTGGTGGAATTTGATTATACGTAATGCGATTGATTACCCCATCTGCCTCCAGTTCACGAAGCTGTTGGGTTAGCATTTTCTGCGTAATATCTGGCATTAACCGTTTTAATTCACTCGTCCGTTTCTTCCCATGTGTTAAATGACAAAGAATCACACATTTCCACTTTCCACCGATCACTTCCAAGGTGGCTTCGACGGATATATTGTATTTCTTTTTCATTGTTTGTCCTCCTTTTTATAGGCACTAAAAAGTACCTATAATACTTTTTTGTACCTATATTACTTTAAAGTACGTACTTTTCTTCCGAACACATATGTTCCATAATAGCATTTGCCGGCTCAAATACAAACATTTTTTAGGAGGAGATTATGTCTTTAGATAAGAAAAGAAGTACCTTGGCATTACTAGCATTAGCCGTAAGCGCATTTGCTATTGGTACTACAGAATTTATCAGCGTTGGGTTATTACCTCTTATCGCTGAAGACTTACACATATCCGTTACAACCGCTGGGTTGACGGTTTCCCTATATGCATTGGGCGTGACGTTCGGTGCACCGATTTTAACATCCCTTACATCAAGGATGTCTCGAAAAACATTACTACTTTTGATTATGGTCGTTTTTATTATCGGAAACAGCATAGCAGCAAGCTCAACCACGATTGGCGTATTACTTGTAGCTCGTGTGGTCTCTGCATTTTCCCATGGCGTCTTCATGTCCATTGGGTCTACCATCGCAGCTGACCTTGTTCCGGAAAATCGCCGCGCAAGTGCGATTTCGATTATGTTTACAGGGCTAACAATCGCAACTGTAACAGGAGTCCCATTTGGAACATTTATTGGACAGCAATTTGGTTGGCGAATGGCCTTTCTCGTCATCGTTGTCGTAGGCATTGTAGCTTTTATTGCTAATAGTATCCTTGTTCCTTCTGATTTACAAAAAGGGAAACAAACTACTTTTAAAGATCAGATCAAATTGGTAAGCAACGGTCGCCTTCTGCTTGTCTTTTTGATTACAGCACTAGGCTATGGCGGAACCTTTGTCGTTTTTACGTATTTATCACCAATGCTTCAAAGCATCACAGGATTTCAAGCAGAAACAGTCGCTATCATTCTTTTGGTATACGGAGTGGCGATTGCAATTGGCAATACGATAGGTGGACGTTTAGCGAATCACAATCCGATTAAAGCCTTATTCTATATGTTTTTAGTACAAGCTATCGTATTATTCATTTTGTATTTCACAGTTCCATTTAAAATAGCAGGTTTAATCACGATTTTCTTAATGGGACTCATGGCATTTATGAACGTCCCTGGCCTACAAGTGTATGTCGTCATCCTCGCAGAACGGTTTGTACCGTCGGCGGTTGACGTAGCATCGGCCATTAATATCGCTGCCTTTAACGCTGGAATCGCCATTGGCTCCTACTTAGGTGGCATGATTACAGACTCAATTGGTCTCATTCATACCTCATGGATTGGTGCGTTGATGGTATTAGTAGCAGCAATTTTATCATTATGGAGTAAAACACTAGAAAAAACGGAGGTACATCAATCATGAATTTACAATCTACAACAACTTTATCTAACGGAGTAAAAATGCCTTGGCTTGGTATCGGGGTATTCAAGGTAGAAGAAGGTCCAGAATTAGTAAATGCAGTAAAGTTTGCCATTAAAAATGGTTATCGCAGTGTTGATACTGCAGCGATCTATGGAAATGAAGAAGGTGTTGGCCAAGCGATCCGTGAAGGACTTGCTGAAATAGGACTTTCTCGCGAAGAGCTATTCGTTACATCAAAGGTTTGGAATGCTGATTTAGGCTACGAAGCTACGATTGCTGCTTACGAAACGAGCTTGGCGAAGCTTGGTCTTGATTATTTAGATCTATATTTAATCCATTGGCCAGTAGAAGGAAAGTTCAAAGATGCTTGGCGCGCACTAGAAACTCTTTATAAGGCAGGGAAAATCAAGGCAATTGGTGTAAGTAACTTCCAAATTCATCATCTTGAGGAACTCATGAAAGATGCAGAAATCAAGCCGATGATCAACCAAGTCGAGTATCACCCTCGTTTAACGCAAAAAGAGCTTCAAGCTTTTTGCCAGGATAACGGAATTCAATTAGAAGCATGGTCTCCTTTAATGCAGGGACAATTATTAGATAACCAAGTAATTCAAGAAATTGCTCAGAAATACGGAAAATCCGTTGCTCAAATCATCATTCGTTGGGATTTACAAAATGGTGTTATCACCATTCCGAAATCAACAAAAGAGCACAGAATCATCGAAAACTCTTCTGTTTTTGATTTCGAACTATCCAATGAAGATATGGAACGCATAAATGAATTGAATCAAAATCTTCGCGTAGGTCCAGATCCAGATAACTTTGATTTTTAATTAGAAAAACCGGGCAATCGTATCGCCCGGTTTTTTACGTTTATTTTAATGTCCGCTTCAAAAATTCTCTCGTTCTTTCCTGTGTTGGATTATTGAAGATCTGCTCTGGACTGCCTTCCTCAGCAATAACCCCTTTATCCATAAACACAACGCGGTCCGAAACTTCCTTCGCGAACTCCATTTCGTGCGTCACGATTAACATGGTTAAGCCTGTGCCCGCCAGTTCCTTCATGACCTTTAACACTTCTCCGACCATTTCTGGATCAAGCGCAGATGTCGGCTCGTCAAAAAGCATCACATCAGGCTCCATAGACAATGCTCTCGCAATAGCCACACGCTGTTTTTGCCCACCAGACAATTGCTTTGGTTTCGCATTAATATATTTATCCATGCCAACGACTTTTAAATACTTCATTGCAACTTTTTCAGCTTCTTCTCTAGAACGCTTCAGAACCTTGATTTGTCCAACAACACAGTTATTTAAAACGTTATGGTTATTAAATAAGTTAAATTGCTGGAACACCATGCCGAGGTTCTTTCGGTAAGCAAAAATGTCGTGCTTATCATCTAAAATATTTTCCCCGTGAAAAATAATTTGCCCGCCGCTTGGCTTTTCCAAAAGATTGATACAACGAAGAAGTGTTGATTTTCCGGAACCAGAAGAACCAATAATACTAACAACTTCCCCTTTGTTCACTGAGAAATCAATATCCTTTAATACCTCATGTGTTCCGAAGGATTTATTTAAATGCTGTACTTCAATCACTTTTTCCATATGCTCTCCTCCCTCCTCACATTTTTTGATTTAGATCTACTTCTTCTTTAAGCATTGTGTAATTATCCGGACCATCTAGTTTTCTTTCAAAATACAATAAGATTCTTGTCACAATAAACGTCATAACAAAATAGATCATACAAGCCACAAAGAAAGACTCAAAATATCTAAAGTTGTTTCCTGCCACTGATTTCGTTAAGAAATACAGTTCTGAAACGGAAATCACGTTCAATACAGACGTGTCTTTAATATTGATAACAAATTGGTTTCCTGTTGCCGGTAAAATATTGCGGACCACCTGTGGCAAGACGACATTCATCATCGTTTGAAAATGATTCATCCCGATTGCTTGCGCCGCTTCAAATTGTCCTTTATCAACAGATACAATTCCGCCACGGACGATTTCAGCCATATAAGCTCCCGTATTAATTGAAACAACAATAACCGCCGCTACCATAACGTTCATGTTAATATTGAACGCTAAAGCTGATCCATAATAAATGACCATTGCTTGGACAATCATTGGTGTTCCGCGGAAAAATTCGATATAGATTGATAAAATCACATTAACAATTTTTAAAAGTACTTTTTTCATTCCTCGTTCTGGTACAGGAATTGTACGAACCACACCGGCAAATAAACCGATGATGGCACCTATGATCGTACCAATCAACGCGATATAAAGCGTCATCCCTGCTCCACGAAGGAACATTGGCCAGTTTTCCGAGACGATCTTTACGATCCATTCAAAGCTCATGTTTCTCCCCCATTTAAAATATTTCTTCTACCACGATTCACATAAAACCGACTGCATCCTAGAGACACAGCCGGATATGATGGTTTTTATTGAGCAGCAGGTTGATTTTTAATAGCTGCATCCATTAATTTCGTACGGTCTTCATCAGAAATTCCTGCTAATACTTCATTAATCTTTTCTGTTAACTCACTGCCTTTTTCAAGTCCAACTGCGGTGTTTGTATCCTCTGACGATGTTTTAAAACCATCTTCAAATTCCACCATGACAAAATTATCGTTTGCACTAGAAGCACTGATTCCTTCAGGACGTTCAGAAACGTAACCATCAATAATGCCTGATTCAAGAGCTACACGCATTGCTGGGAAGTTATCCATGGCTGTTTGTTGTGACACGCCGTTAATTTGGTCAATCACGGAATAATGGAATGTGTTTAATTGAGCTGTGATTTTTGCTCCTTTAAAATCTTGGATCGAAGTCGCTCCCTCGAATTTGCTACCTTTTTTCACAACCATTACTAATTGTGAGCTATAGTAGTTATCTGAGAAGTCGATTGTCTTTTTACGTTCTGCAGTTGGAGACATCCCCGCAACAATCGCATCAATTTTTCCTGAAGTCAATGATGGCACAAGTCCATCCCATTCTGTTTTCACAATAACAAGTTTCTTCCCTAAACCGTCGGCGATTTTCTTTGCGATTTCTACATCATAACCGCCTGCATATTCCCCAGTACCTTCAATTTTTACCGCTCCATTAGAGTCGTCATTTTGTGTCCAGTTAAACGGAGCATAACCTGCTTCTAGACCGACTTTAAATGTATCTGCATCTGCGGAACCAGAACCTTGTGCACTTTCGCTTGATCCACAACCAGCTAATAGAATAATAGCTGAGAATAATAATACCAATAATAAAGATGCTTGCTTTTTCATTCTCCTCTTTCTCCTCCTATGTCTGTATGGACATCTAAACGACAAAAAACGACCTGAGATATACTCAGGTCGCAATATGTATAGTTGCCCTAAAGTCCTCTCTTTGCCCTAGTCGAGATAGCACAACTCAGTAAACTTGGGAGGTTCACTGAGACAGTCCTGCAGCTCTTAACTGCAGACCCAGCAAGCAATACTTGAGAATATTACTCACTTCGGCGATATTTCCTTCTCCTTAGAATCATTGCTTCTCAAAGCTCCTCTAAAGACTGTTAAACACCGCGCCTCTACCTCACTGTTCAAAGTGAGGTCACTATTAAATTCTATATTTAGGTTACATTTACTGCCGGATTCTGTCAACCTTTGAATAATAAATAATTATTTCCATATATTATCACTTTCTCTTTTTGACAATTTCTGAATGGTAGCTATTAAACAATTTTAGCGATGAATACTCCCCCACCTAAAATGCTAACCATTTTTGAGGAAGGGGTTTCTGCTGTATCGATCGAATTCACTTCAAGCTTCTAAGTAATCCGAACGTTTAACAAGCAGTGGACCTGTCACATTGGTGTATTCACACCCAGACCCTCTATCCCGTCGGTCATGCCTTTGGGACTTCTTTTTATATGATCATTTTCTGTGGTTCCCATATTTGAACCGTTTCTACCTTGAATTCCTGCTTGTCTTTCAATTTTACAAGTACCTTTTTTAATATATTGGCTGCACCGTTCACGTCCGCATTAATCAGTAGACCACGTTCAGTGCGATATAAACCACGCTGAATCCGTTTCCCTGAAAATCGAATTTTATTACTACATTCGCCATATGTCGGTACATTATCATCTAAAAAACTCGCCTTAGAGGTGTAGGATTCTTCCGTGACAATTACCTTGATTCCATTACGAGCTGCTTTATATTCAATCATACTGATTAGTAAAGAATGAGGAATATGGACAAAAGATTGATTATTTCGTTTTCCGATGTGTATTTGTTGTTTCCACTCTTTATTTTGACCGATGATGATGGTGTTAATATTCTCATTTAAAGCAATCTTAACAATTCGATAGCTTGCTTTATGAAAAATATCCTTTATTTTGAATGATCTCGTTTGATGCAATTTCTCTAATCGTTTCGATGTAAATATTCCTTCACTAGGTTGTTTTCCGTGTCTTAATATCCCGAGATAGTGGGCCTTTCTTTTATTATAGTATTGATTGATCGATTTGATTTTTTGGCCCTTGATTAATACGGGATTTCTACCTGTATTTGTCACGATGGTTGCCAAATTATCAATCCCAAGATCAATACTCATGTATCTTCCGTTATCAACTAATATTTCCTGTTCCGATTGGACTTCCATGACTAACTCCACCATATATTCATGGTATTTTGGAACTACTCGAACTTGTTTTAACTTGCCTTCTGAAAGAGCCAATTTCCCGATATTCAATCGCTCCTTTGTTTTAGGGAATTTTAGATGTTTGTTGTTTTTAATGACACAATCCTGATTGGTAAAGAGGATCTCTTTTTCTTCTGAACGACAATATTTTGGGATTTTAGGTCTTCCCTTATATTTTGTTGGATTTAGTTTGTAGTCTGCTAAACTAGCATAAAAGGATTTCCAATTTTGGAATACAACTTTCATCACTCCTTGGCTTGATTGGGTGGGGAGCGAACGGTAATCAGGTTGTCCAATACGTTTGAACAATGCGTCCAGAAAATTGTAGTCTACATACGGATTATCTTTTGTCGGCGCTACAAACTCGTTTAATTTCACTTCTTTTTGCTTTTCTTTTGGTTTCTTTTGTTGGATTTTTAGTTTTTTTTGATAGGCTACTATTTGAATGTCATTCATAGGTTGGAGGTTTTGTTGGATCGTACGAACGACTTCTTGTTGTAGAGGTTGAAGTTCCTTTTCTTGGGTGAATGAAGTAAAGACTTGGCGGATGTAAAAGTTCGTGGTGTTGTATAAATTCTTAGCATTTTGGGTCATCTGTTGAAAATATGGATACATTTTATGCCCTTTTTTTACCCTAATCTGATGAGTACTATAATTTTTACTCTCACTAATCCCCTCGGTCACTTAAATCACCTCTCTTAATACCATTATACCAAACACACGTTCTTTAAATCCATCCTTAATATGAAATTTATTAAAAAACGCCAATTCACCCCCTCCTTAATATTTGGAACTTAAATTTGAAGAAGGGGTACTCTTGACAATTCTTGATAGATTTTTGGTATATTCTTGGGATTCATGAATAAAGGCGGCAAGTACTGGTCTTATTGAAGGCGTCTTCCTTTTTAACGGAAGATGTCTTTCATTTTTTCAATAATCTTAACTGCTTACGGACATACTAGCACTGAAATTCATCTACAAATTTCGGGAAGTATGGTGGGAAATTGTTAACATTTTCTTTCGCATTACTATTTTGCCTTATACTAATTGGATTTTATCGAATCAATCGACTTCCAGTTACTATCATCATACCGCTATGGCTTTTTATCATGCTTATTTCCGGATTGACCTTTAATTCTATTTTTACCAATTTAGGGTACATCGATAAACCAATGACTGCCGATCGTTATGTAACATACCACGTTCTTCACAAGCTGATCTCCCCTATAGGGTTACTCCTTATCGTGAACATTTACCATCGTCTAAGAGTCCCACTAAAATGGGGATGGACCATTTTGGGAACAGCCTTCTTTATGATCGGTGAAAAAATCGTAGAGCAAATCGGAATCATTAAATACGTAGACTGGAATATCGGATACTCTGCACTTATGTGGTTTTCAATCATTGTTCTTTGCCTTATATTTGATCATTTGTTGGAAAGAGGTGACCATCATCTTTAAATTACCTCCAAGTTTTGATGAAAATGAATGGTTTATTCTCGCCTCATTATTTTGCCTGATCGTTTGTTTTATCAAAATCCCTAAAATTTTTCCGCTAAATATGAGAATCTCTATATTTCTCTTCTATGCCGTTATTGGACTTACAGCTGATGTCATCATCGCGGCAGACTACCCTGTTGACTTATATACCATTACAGATACTCCCTATTTGGAGCTATTTGATGTGATTGCCTATGTTATCAATTATCCAATTTATGGCCTATTTTTTTCGTACATTATCAGTAAATGGAAAATGAGTTTGCTCAGCTTATCCTTCCTTATTGTTTTATGGAGTGGACTAACTGCAGCTCTAGAATGGCTTTCTGTACAATTTAACGTCTTTACTTACCATGGCTGGGATACGGGGCATTCACTCATTGTCTATTTATTTATTTTTTCACTAAGTACAGTTGTGACTAAATTATTCTCATATTGTTGGAGGAAGGAAAATCTTGCATAGTCCGCGATTCCCTATTTTTTCCTATCGGTAGACATTCACATCGAATTTTGATATAGTAATTTAGTTACCAATGATAACTATTTTTCAAGGTGGATGATTATGAAAACGTCGCAAAGATTTTTCCATCAATTATTAATGCTGTATCGACCGTTTGAGAATCGACTTGTATTGCTCCTCGGTGAGCATAAACTTCAACGAGCGCAATGGACGATTTTGTATTACTTATCTAATTTCGGGGCTGCTACACTTGTGGAGTTATCTAATTATCAAGCAGTGGAGAAGCCAACGATCACAAGGACCGTTCACCAATTAAAAGATCTCGGCTATATCGAACAAGTACCTAGTCAAGACAAACGGGAGAAAAAAATCCAGCTTTCAGATCTTGGTCAGAAGGTATATAACGAGGTACGTGTCTCGATCGATCAGTTTGAAGGAGATATTTTAAAAGGGGTTTCCGAATCAGAGCAGCTTGATGCGATTCGGATTATGAGTGAGATTCGCAATAATCTTATCAAATAAGGGGGAAAAACATGAATCAAGCAGCTAAGAATAAATTATGGACGAAAGATTTCATCGTTGTATCTTCCGTCAATTTTTTATTAACATTGGTCTTTTATCTTTTGATGGTGACAATCGCTGTTTTCGCCGTTGATGAATACCATGCTTCCACAAGCCAAGCGGGACTGGTTACAGGAATTTTCATTATCGGTACCTTAATTGGACGCCTGTTCATCGGGCGCTTTATTGACGTTATTGGTCGCAAAAGAACACTCGTCATCGGACTTATTCTTTTCATATTAACGACTGCTCTCTATTTCATTCATTTAGGAATTGGCTTCTTGCTTTTCACTCGTTTTCTCCATGGCATGATGTTAGGTATGGCGAGCACAGCTTCGGGTACAATTGTCGCTCAAATTATACCGAATACTCGAAAAGGTGAAGGCATTGGCTACTTTAGCATGAGTGCAACGCTTGCGACAGCGATCGGCCCGTTCATCGGTCTCTATATGAGTCAACATACATCCTTTGAAATGATTTTTAGTTTTTGTTTGGCTCTAGGTATTATTTGCTTACTCACATCATTCTTTGTGTATGTTCCAAAATTGGAGGTTAAAGCTCCTACTTCTGTCGCAAAAGGCTTCAAGATTTCCGATTTCGTTGAGCCAAAGGCATTGCCTATCGCCTTTATTACATTGGCTGTGGCATTCTGCTATTCTAGTGTTCTATCTTTTATTAATTTCTACGCAATGGAAATTGATTTGGTTGAAGCCGCAAGCTTTTTCTTTATCGTCTATGCTGGAGCTGTGTTAGTTTCCCGCCCCTTTACAGGACGCTTAATGGACATTAAGGGAGCAAACTATGTCATGTATCCAGCTTTCATTCTTCTTGCTGCTGGATTATTGCTTTTAAGTCAAGCAAATAGTAGCTTTACGCTTTTAGTATCCGGGGTCCTTATTGGTCTTGGATTTGGAAATATGCAATCTTGTACACAGGCTATTGCGGTAAAATTAACACCTGCATCTCGAATGGGACTCGCTACATCTACGTTCTTCATCTTTTTAGATGCAGGACTTGGATTTGGCCCTTATCTACTAGGATTTGTTATCCCACAAACAGGATACAGTACCTTATATATCATCTTAGGAGCACTTTCTCTTCTAACAACGATTCTATACTTTTTCTTGCACGGCAAAAAAGAAAAATTGGCCGTTGTTTATAATTCGACTTCTGCCTAACTAGAAAAGAGGTGTTCCCTTTGTGGACACCTCTTTTCTAGTTAATCCTCTTTATATTTTTCCTTCACAATTCCAGAGGCAATTCCTGCACCGACCATTAAAATAAGTGGTGTAAAATTCCAGAAGAATGATCCACTAACAAATGTGATATCTAGTGGCGTTAATTTATTGAGTAGAAAAACCCCTAGCTTGATAACCAGTAAGGCAACCCCTAGTAAAAACAAACAATCAAATAGAAACTTCAACTTCGGGTACGCCAATTGCTTGCTATCTTTGATCACCTTCTCCTTCAACTCCTCATCACTTTTTAATAATTCATCAATGGTAACGTCAAACAGATCGCTTACCTTTATAATCGTTTCGATACTTGGATAATTTTGTCCATTTTCCCATTTGGAAACAGACTGGCGGCTCACAAAAAGCTTCTCTGCTAATTCTTCCTGAGACCAGCCTTTTTCTATTCGTTCCTTTTTAAGCTTTTCTCCAAAAACCATTGTCTTATCACCTTTCTTTTGTCTAACCCCATTATTGTGAATGCAACGATAAAAGTAAAGATAGCTTTAGTTGCAAGGCTTCGCAACCTCTAGTTACCTAAGGATAAATCAACGTTTTACACAAAATAACGAATAAAAAAGCCAATTTTTCTCAAAAAGACTTCATTTTTTTACACAACTCAAAATTAACATTTATTGGGATTAACGACCTATAAAATACGAACAAACACTCTAATTTTTATTACTTTGTACGCGCGTATTTGGGTCCAAAATGGAAGAATCTACTCAGATTTTGGTCGTGGGCTTGTCAAAAAAAGGGGCAATTGCTCTATTGTGAAGGATTAATTTTTGTAATATTTTAAAAATACAACAAGTTTTTTAAAATCCTCTTAGAGCCTCATTTCACCAAGTCCACATGTTTCAACTTGGTATTTTTAAATTAGCCGAACAGAAAGGAGAATTAGATGCCTATACCTTGAAAGAAGGAAGTCCTAATTGGAGCATTTTCAAATGATGATCATGCGAAAAACCTGTAAGAATTAGCACTAAGACAAGGATTACAAAATGCTTGGACAAGCTAATATTAAAGGAGGTTCCTTTTTATGAAGGGTGAAGCTTTAATTACAAACAGAATTGTTCGTTTAATACCGTATAAAGTTGAAAGTATCCAGCCGGCAGTAGACACGGTTCCTGCGGGGGTAGAAATTATTGAGGCACCGCAAATTTGGGCAGAAGCAAACGAAGGAGACGGGATTGTCGTTGCCATTCTCGATACCGGAATCGACTACAACCATCCAGATTTAAAAGATGCTGTCATTGATGCGAAAAACTTCACCGACGAAGGTGCAGAAGATGACGTTATGGATGGAAATGGACACGGGACACACGTTGCAGGAACAATTGCCGCAAGACGTGAAGGCTATGGCTTAGTTGGAGTAGCACCGAAAGCGAAGTTACTTATTTTAAAGGTTCTCGATTCCCATGGAGTTGGTTCCTATGAGGGGATTATCCAAGCCATGAATTACGTGGCTGATTGGCAAGGGCCAAATGGAGAAAAAGTTCGTGCAGTTAATATGTCTTTAGGTGGGCCCGAAGATGTGCCAGAACTTCATGAAGCAGTGAAGAGATTAGTAGATTCCGAGATTCCTGTCATTGTCGCTGCAGGGAATGAGGGCGATGATCGGGAGGACACATTCGAGTACTCCTATCCTGGAAGCTACAATGAAGTTATTGAGGTAGCGGCTTCAACCTTGACGAACGAAGTAGCACCCTTTTCGAATAGCAATGATCAAATCGATGTATTAGCACCAGGCGTAGACATCGTCTCCACGTGGGTCGATGGTCAATATGCGAAATTAAGCGGGACATCCATGGCGACTCCTCATGCCGTAGGTGCTGTGGCTCTTTTGATTGCAATTGGTGAAAAAACCTTTAAACGTACACTAACAGAGGCAGAGATTTATGCCCTGCTCGTGAAACGAACGGTTTCCCTTGGGAATGATGCCACAGCCGAAGGACACGGGTTAATCAAACTCAACTATTCAGAAAAAGTAAGAAAGCTTGTTAGCTCTATTGGAGAAACCCTAGTATAAACATATTTTGTTTTTCACTATTTTATAAAACTAAAAGGCTATCGATTTTGATAGCCTTTTTCTTGATGAATCCATCTACACTTCATATACAATTGGTTATTCCTTAACTCCGCTGTAAGACTGCCATTCATTTTCTCCATTAAGCTTTTGGCAATGGATAATCCAAGACCCGTTCCTTTTTCCCTTCTGGATTGGTCTCCTTTGTAAAAGCGATCAAAAATAGATGATAAATTCTCTGCCTTCAGTTGAGGAGCTGGATTGCTAACGATCAATTCAACAAATGCTCCCGTACGATTCAAGGCAATTGTTACATCTCCAGTTGAATGTTTGATGGCGTTTGAAAGCAAATTTTCAATTACTCTTTTTGTAGCAGATGGATTTCCCATCACTTTGAATGGACCATCAGAATTAACAAGTTTCGGCTCCATCTTCCTATGATTAAATTCATCATAAAACCCGACCACAACTTCTAACACGATCTCATTTAAAGAAATCGTCTCTAGCTTTAATGAATAATCAGCTGACTCAATAACGGATAGTTCAAAAAAATCCTCTAATAATACTTTTAATCGCAAGGCACCCTTCTTGACCGTGGTAACATACTCTTTTCTTTTTTCATAAGGAATATCCTCCGATTCTAAGAACTGAATATATCCAAGGATGGACGTCATCGGAGTCCGAATATCATGTGAAATATTTGAAATAGCCTGCTTTAATTCATTCTCTGTCCGTCTTTTTTGAGCAACTGCTTGTCTCGTTTCATCTATTTGAACATTAATTTCCTCTGCTAGTTTCTCAAAATCCTTATCATAAAAACCGAGACTAATTTTCTGATCCGTCTTGTCTTGATGCCTTTCTTTAAGCCGTTTAGTCGCACTTCGTATCTCTTTTTTTAGAAGAAGAAAACGAGTGAGAAAAAATAATGCAATCAAAAGCGAACCTATTGTGACATACACCATTTTCTCTCACCCTCCTTGTTGATTATTTAATTTCTTTTTTCTTATACAAGATACTACCTAATAAGCCAAAAACTATAAAAGTGACAACTGGTACGACAATCATTTTCGTCATTTCACCACTACTTAAAGCACTGACATTGACAATCTCCAATAAAAGCTTAAAAACCGAGTAGTTGAAAACAGGCTCAAACATTGAAATATTATTGGCTACGCTGTACAGCACACTATCAAAAAGGATAAAAAAGATAAGCATGAAACCGATCGCTTTCCCACTATCTGCTAAAAGCGTGGCAAACAAAGCCATGATCGATGCAAATGCAGCTCCATAGAGGGCTGTTAACCATATAGTTTGAAGAAAATATCCAAGATCAGGCATTTCGTAAAAACTAAAGTATACCGCACTCGCTCCAGTCATCAGAAGAGGAAGAATCAAAGAAATGACCATGGTTCCTACGGAAAAGATGATTAATTTTGCAAAATATAGCTGAATTCGGCTATTTCCTGATGCCACCATATTTTTCATCGTCCCATTTGAATACTCGCTCGAGATGAAGAAACCAGCTAATATACACGGTACGAGTTTGATCACATAGTTATTTCCACCAAGCACAGAATACTGATAGAAATCATTTACTTTTACCGCTAACGTAGCTTCATCCATGACGATTAACAAGGGATAGCCGATACTCGTAATCACTAAAAGAAAAGTCAATAACCAAAACGAGCGATCTTTTTTCAACTTATACCATTCAGATTTAATCAGATTACCCATGGTGAACACCACCAATTCGTTCCATAAAGTATGATTCCAAATCTTGTCCCATTGGCATAAAATGCTCAATCACCAATCCTTCATTGACAAGTATGGAGGATACTATTCCTGGGGTATCAACAAAACCAAATAATTTGATCAATCCATCTGGCAAGACTTCAAACTCTCTTGTTGACAGATTTGATTCAATCACCGCAGCAGCCTTTTCTGGGTTGTCTACTTTTATATGCAAATATTGTTTACATTTCTTATTAAGTTCATCTAACGTTAATTGCTCCAATAAATGCCCTTTATGAATGATCCCATAATGAGTAGCAAGCAAATGAAGTTCACTCAATATATGACTGGAAATCAAAATCGTAATGCCATATTCCTGATTGAGCTTCTTCAATAGTTCCCTTACTTCTACAACGCCCATTGGATCCAGTCCATTGATCGGCTCATCCAAAATCAAAAATTCGGGATCTCCCAACAATGCGATCGCGATTCCGAGGCGCTGCTTCATCCCTAACGAAAAATTTCTAGCCTTCTTTTTCCCCGTACCCTGAAGGCCCACTAATTCAAGCGTTTTTTCGATGCATTCCTTCCCAGGGATTCCTTTTAAAAGTCGATGTGCCTCGAGATTTTCAACGGCCGTCATATGTGGATACAGCGCCGGTCCTTCAATCATCGTGCCGATTCGTTTCCTCGCCTCGTTAAGTGCTTGACCATTACTATGAACAAATAATTCAACAGTTCCAGTAGTTGGACTGGCAAGACCTGAAATAATTCGAATTAGAGTGGACTTCCCAGCACCATTTTGCCCAATAAAACCGTAAATTGAGCCCTTTTTTATGGAAAGGTCCACTTTATTCAAAGCTGTTTGATTCTTGAATTGCTTTGATAAATGACTTGTCTTTAGTACATATTCAATCATTCATTTCCCTCCTTACTTTGTTACTCACAGTTTAGAAAGGAAATCTTAATAAAGACTTAAGGAGAACCTTAAGAAAACCTTAAGATTTCAAGCGATATCCCATTCCCCAAATCGTTTCAATATATTTCTCATTTGGATTGACTAATGCTAACTTGCTCCGAATGTTGCTAATATGCACATTCATCGTATTATCATCACCGTAAAAAGGCTCTTCCCAGACACTTTCAAACAAATTCTTTTTCGTAAAAACCTTCTTTGGCGAAGATAAAAGAAGAACTAAGATCTCATATTCACGAGCAGTAAAACTTAGTTCTTTTCCTTGTGCAGATACTGTTTTGGCCTCCAGATCAATTTCTATATCTTTAAATGTTAACTTTTTCATGCTTGGCAACTTATTGATTCGTTGATATCTTCTCAAATGAGAATCGATCCGTGCTGACACTTCTTCAATATCAAACGGCTTGGTGATATAATCATCTGCTCCTGTTCTTATCATGCCAACTTTGGTTTGTTGGTCCAATTTTGCTGAAATGATTATCACTGGAGTACTGTTTGTCGCAGCAATCGTGGCAAGAACCTCTTCCCCCGACATCCCTGGAAGCATAAGATCCAGCAATACCAAATCCCATTCTTCCTTTTCCAGATAGAGCATAGCTTCCGTACCGGAAAAAGCTGCCTGGGGAACATAACCACTATTTCTAATAATATTGCATAGCAATTGGTTAATATCATTGTCATCTTCGACTACTAATATCTTTATCTGTTCAACCATTTAAGTCTCACCTTCCGAAAATAGCCAGGTTCTTTTATTAAAAATTCTACCATATTTATAAAAAAATACTTTACGTTACTTTACTTCGTTCACTTATTTTTAGAATAATCGTCACTTATGACTTCCCGTAATTCCTTAAATTATAAGTCCCGTTTATGAACTGAATATGAACGACAAAACAATGTGGAGAGTTGCAGCCGCTGAGTCAATATTTTGCATTTTTTAATGGCTTCGTTTTAAATTACAGATAGGGTTTCAAATCATTTTTGAAAGGAATGACAACATGATTTCATTAAAAGGAAAAACGGCGTTAATTACCGGTGCTGGTAGAGGAATTGGACGAGCAGTCGCGATTGCTTTAGCGAAAGAAGGCGTAAATCTAGGATTAATTGGATTAACGATGTCCAATCTTGAAAAAGTAACTGCCGAGTTAGAGCAATATGATATAAATATTTCTGCGGCAACAGCAGATGTATCTGATCTTGAAGCAGTTCAGCATGCAGTAGAGCATATCAAGTCTGACTTAGGACCAATCGATATCTTAATAAACAACGCAGGAACTGGTAAATTTGGAGGTTTCCTTGAGCTATCACCTGAAGAATGGGAAAACATTATCCGAGTAAACGTGATGGGCGTGTATAACGTAACAAGAGCTGTTTTACCAGAGATGATTGAGAGAAAATCAGGTGATATCGTCAATATTTCTTCAACTGCTGGCCAAAAAGGCGCACCTGTCACGAGTGCATACAGCGCTTCTAAGTTCGCTGTACTAGGGTTAACAGAATCTCTTATGTTAGAGGTAAGAAAACATAATATTCGTGTCACGGCTTTAACACCAAGCACTGTCGTTACTGACTTAGCAGTTGAAACAAATCTCATTTCCGGAAATCCTGAAAATGTAATGCATCCAGAGGATCTTGCAGATTTGCTCGTTTCAGGACTAAAGCTTCATCCAAGAGTCGTTCTAAAAACAGCTGGATTGTGGTCAACAAATCCTTAAATTATGCGGAAGCAGGACTTACATAGTTCCTGCTTCCTTTTTTTTAACCAATTGGAGATGAATGGAAATCGTTCATTTTTAACATACTATTCTTGACTATTGATGAAGAAGGTATTTGCTGATGGACATTCAAACTAGGCATCCTCTTGCAAAAATAAGCGTATTCGGCATCACGCAACTAAAACCACATAATCCATACATGATCGCTTGGTGGTCGGCTGTTTTTCCTGGATTTGGCCACTATTTACTTAACCAATACACACGAGCAACTATGTTAACATTGGCAGAAGTATCCCTGAATACGATGGCTCACATAAACGAAGCCATGATCTATTCTTTTTGCGGCAATTTCGAGCGTACCACACTCGTTTTAGAGCCAAGATGGGCATTAGGCTACTTAACAATCTACCTAATAGCCATCTCAGATAGTTTTCGTACGGCCTTGTACCAAAACAAACTGTATCATCTAGCCTTATTTGAACATAGACAGACTCCCATTGTGAAAATATTTCCTACTGAAATTCAATATATTGAGATAAAGAGTCCTATCCTCACTGCACTCTACTCGTTTTTCTTTCCAGGATTGGGGCAATTGTACAATCATCGATATGGGCTTGCCTTCTATGCAATGCTGTGGTGGTGGATATACATGTCCCTGTCTAAAGTACATCATGCATTCATCATCCTTGCACACGGACATCTTCAAGATTCGATTTCTTTACTTGTTCCTCATTGGCTCTTATTTATGCCTTCGGTTATGGGGGGCTCCATCTACCATGCATACCGAACGGCTATTGAACATAATCATCTTTTTCGGATAGAACAACGTCGGTATCTAACAAAAAGATACGAAAACGTTAAACTTCAAATTTTCCCTTAAGCAGGCAGGTGCTTTTTGATGTTAGTTATTGGTTTATTTAGACAATCGATCGAACTAGAGCAAGCACTTGCTGAATTGGAAAAAAACATGATTCCCAAAGAACAGGTCCTTGTTACATTTATGGATAAGAAAAATAACGAACATAAACATATGCCCCACCCTTTTGAGATCGGAATTTGCTTTGGAACAGCAGCTGCTGTAATAGGGGCAACATGTGGATTCGCGTTGACATTGGGGCCGATTATTTGGGGATTAATTGGAGCATTTATCGGGTATTGGATTGGGGTCGGTATTTATTTTTTTATAAATAAAGGAAAAAGTTCTTCCCCTCTCCTGCATGAAGTGACTGTCATCATCCAATGCAAAGAAGAACAATTCCTTCATATTAGTAATCTATTATGGAAATATGAACCTCTTTCCATTGGACACCACCCACAATGAAAAAGCCCAATGGCTAGAGTCAATCTCTAACCATCGGGCTTAACGTCGCACCTAATTACTTCGATACAACCAACAGACCTGACATCGTGTCATGTCCTTGACCACAAGGAATAGCACAATAGAATCGGAATTCTCCCTCTTCTGTCACAACCACTTCAAATGTTTCTCCTTCTTTAATATTCATTCCTAGTTCATCTAGAGCAATACCATGAAGACCAGAATCGTTTTTCATTGTGAACCGGACGGTGTCTCCTACCTTTGCTTTCACTTCTGTTGGACTGAACTCAAAGTTTTTAGCCGTCAGATTGACTTCTACAACCTCACCTGTCGCCTCTGCCCCAGCATGAGGATCCGTTGTTTCTTCAGCCTCGCCAGCCTCTGCTTGAGATTTCTCTCCACCTAGTGCAAAGACGAATACTTGAGGATCGTTCCCCGCAGAAGTTATCATAATATACTGCTTTCCATCTACAACAAAAATGGATGGAGATGCTGAAATCGTTAGACCCGTTGTTTGATAGGACCAAATAATCTCGCCAGTTGCGGTATCCAATGCATTTACCTTACCACTGTAGTACGTGGATTTGAAATGGCCTTCAACGCTAGTTTCTCCTGTTTTTTGATCAATCGCAACGACACCAACATTGTTTGTGATCATAAATACTTTGCCTTCTCCTACAGCAACACCACGATTCGAGCTTGGTAATCCTGTCCGCTCAGCGTTTTCCTTGATTTCTTCCGGTGGAATCCACTCCCAAATCACATCACCAGTTACAGCATCAAAGGCATACACATAGTTCATAGCTGTAGTCACATAAGCAACACCATCAACAACTACCGGGAAACTTTGATTTCCAGCAGGAATATCTGGGTTGATGTCTTTAAATTTCTTGCTCCAAACAAGTCCTACATCCCCTACATTCTCTTTTGTGATTTCTTCATAAGGGACGTGACGAGTTAATCCTAGGTCATAACCAAAAGTCGGGAAGTCACCAGGCTCCGCTTCTTCTACTACAGGATCCTCTACCTTTTCCGGCTCTTCTACCTTCTCAGGCTCCTCTACTTTCTCAGGCTCATTTTGACAGGCAACCAACATAAACGTGGAAACCGCCAACACAGCGGAAATCCATTTTACCTTTGTTCTCATTGTAACCCCCCTTAAAATGAAAGCTAATTACTAGTAAGTTTATATTAAGCGCTTTCATTTTTTATTCACAATTTTTTTCGGGTTCCGTACTTTTTACTTGACTAACTGTATAAAAATATAAAAACGCTTACATTAGAGGGGGCCATTATGAAAAAGAATATCTATTTCTTATTAATTCTTGCTTTTGTTGCGAGTTTGGTAGCCTGCCAGAAAGAGGAAGAAAAAGAGATTACGAAAACGACAGAGGGAAACGAAGCACAAGGAGAAGCACTAAGCTACAATATTTCGCTTAAACTAGAGCAAAACCAATTCTCTTATGAAAATTGGAAAATGGATAGCAGTCACCATAAGCTCGTCAAAGGGAAACTTCTAGTGGATGATAAGCCCATAGCTGGTGCAGAAATTCAAATGTCCAATAAGAGAAAAACGACTACCGATCCAAATGGAGAATTTTCCGTAATGGTAGATGCTAACATCATAGAAAAAGATATTATCCATGTGTCCTCTCTCGATTATGCAACACTCGAAGGGCAAGCTATTCCAGACGCATTGAAAAAGGATTTACTTGCTTTAGAGGAAGAATTAGTCGTCTATTACCCGATTGAAGTAGACAAAACGGAAGAAGTAGCTGGAGATCCTAGCAAAGTGAAAGTCTACGCCCATGCTTCCTTACATGAAGATGAAGAGTTTCCAAAGTTCGGAGTCGAGAAATTCCCGATTATTGGAACGGTGAAAGATGCCGATGGCAATGCAGTTCAAGGAGCGACGGTGAACCTTCGTCGTGATGGAGTAGAAGGATTCACGATGTCGAACCCTACGAATGAAAATGGAGAATACTCCATGTACTATATCCCAGAAGATGATGAGAACCACTATTTAAATGTCTATCTCCCAAGTCAGCATGTGACCTATACCCTACCGCAGGGAAAAGGATTTCTATTCCCTGATGATTTCGGTATTACCCTTGATATTGTTTTACCTAAGGAAGGAACCATCATTCGGGATGAGCCTCCTACTCTTGTTGCTACAAACGCAGAAGGTGCCCTTTACAAAGGAGTTCTAATTGGCCTAAATACAACGGAAGACTATACCATTACCGTCCCAGATCGAGAAGGTTCCTTTGTACTCACTGTACCAAAAGATGTTTGGGAAACGAATCCAAGCTTTTACCAAATCAACTACCGTGGTTTCTCAAAAGAGCCACTTGATTTAGGAGATACCTTAACATCCGATTTCCTCCCGCTTCCTGAAAAAGATGAGCCTGATTATATTGTCGTCAAGAAATAATTCAATCTTTTTCATGCCAGGAGATGTGTTCTCCTGGCTATTGTTCTTGAACTGTTTTCTCATGTTTAAGAAGCCATTCTTTCCTCCATAAACCACCTGCATAGCCCGTTAATTTTCCATTCGAACCGACAATTCGATGACACGGAATCACAATACTTAGCTTGTTCTTACCATTTGCACTGCCCACTGCCCTGACAGCTTTTTCATTCCCAATTGAAACCGCAATATCTTTATAAGTTCCAGTTTCAGCATAGGAGATATTTGTTAAAGCGGTCCACACTGTTTTTTGGAAATCCGTTCCCTCAAAGCTATATGGAAATGTAAACTTTTGACGTGTTCCTTTAAAATATTGATCCAGTTGTTCAAAACAATCCTTTAGAACCTTTGGTGTTTCCTTTTGCAAATCGTTTACAATTGTATCCTCTTCAGAAAATAGAATGGAACATATCCCTTCCTCTGTTCCTACGATTTCTATTATTCCAATTGGTGATTTGTAATCTAATTTATGTAGCCTACTCATATAAGGACCTCCACAGATAAAAGGTGGCGTATGCTTGCCAGCCTTCCCAATTCTCTGCCATTTCTTTTATTTCATCTACCGTTGGTTTTCGCTCCATTCCTAGCTGACGCATCAATGCCTGATGCAGCCCAACATCTGCAATCGGAAATGCCGACGGATCATGTAAGCATCTCATTTGAACATAATCTGCCGTCCATGCTCCGATCCCACGAAAACTCATTAAGAATTTCTGAATTTGTTGATAGTCTTCTTTTTGAAGCAATAGCTCTTTTGATAATTCACCATTTACCATGGCTTTCGCGATGCCAATTATATATTCAGCCTTCCGAACGGTAAATTGAAGCTTCCTTAACTCATCCACTTCCAATGCTGCAATGGTTGTAGATTCTGGGAATAACCAATATGTACTCCCATCAATTGTATAGCTTTCTCCAAATTGCTCCACGAGGCGTCTCTTTAATGTATAAGCAAAAGTTAAATTGATTTGTTGTCCCATAATCGCCCAAGCTACCGCTTCAAATAGATCGGAAATACCGATAATCCGTAAACCATAGTATTTCGGAACAATATCTTTCAAAATCTTATCTTTTCTAGCGACCTTGTAAAATATCCCTAGTTCTTGATCCAAATCAAACCATTCCCAAATGTAGGAGGCTACTTTTTCAATCATAAGAATCGATGGGGCTCCCATTGGAAATTTAACGAGAATGGCTTCAGAATCACTCCCAATTTTCAATAGAAGAATCTCACCATCCAGTTTTACTAGTTTATATAAAGAACCGTCCTTTATTTGATGCATATTCTCTTGCTCAGATCGTCCTAAATAAGCGAGGCATTCCTTAAAATTAAATTCCACAGGCGGATAAATCTCAAGCGTTGAACCCTTCTTACGCCAGTTCATTTGCCTCACGCCTTCCCTATGAGTATTCGATACTCACTAGGTGAGCAATTTTTTAAACGACGAAATATCTTATAAAAATTCGAAGTACTCTGAAATCCCGCCTCATAGCAAATCTCAAGATTGGTACGTTCAGTTGTTGTTAAAAGGTGGGCCGCTTTATCGACCCGTATTTTTTCTAAGTAGGTCCGAGGGGTTTCTGACGTTTCCTGTTTAAACAACCGTTCAAGATAATACGGACTTAGCCCAACATGATTCGCAATGTCTTGTAATTCAAGCCTTTCGGAATAATGTGTGACTAAAAACTCCACGACATTTCTGACCAACTCCGTATGTGGAGAATGATCCGTTTCAGGTTGACACCTTTTGCATGCACGAAATCCAGCTTTCTCGGCTTCTTTGATGTCATAATAAAATTCCACGTTTATTTTTTTCGGTTTTCTGGAGCGACAGGAAGGACGGCAGAAGATTTTTGTTGTCTTTACTGCCGTAAAAAAGAGCCCGTCATATTTACGATCACATGCGATAATTTTTTCCCACATTTCATCAAAAGAAAGGTTAATATTTGTGCCCATTATCCATACCGTCCTTCTAGCTTAATTTTTATACAAATGTCCAGTATCCATAGACTCTATTAATCGCGCTGAATTCTCTGCCAAAAAGGCTATATACTGATCGGAAAAAGCATTTCCGAAACTAAACCGTTTAACACCTAGTTCCTTAAGCTTATTACAATTTGTTAGTCCAGGTAAAGATAAGACATTTACCGGTGCATCAACAGCCATTGTAATTTTTCTGATTTCATCGTCGTTCGTTACCCCAGGTACAAATATTCCACTTGCCCCGTTTTCCACATAGGATTTAGCACGCTCAATGGTTTCCACTAATGGATTATTAACCCCTTGTAAATAGGTATCTGTTCGAGCGTTAATGTAAAAATCCTTGAAACCATTCGCATCGAGGGCTGCCCTTATTTTTGATAAAAGTTTACTGTGCTCCTCTATATCTCTTAACCCCTGTTGTTTTTTTAGTGAATCCTCCAGATTGATGCCAGCTACACCAATATCTGCTGTTCTTAGAACATTAGTAACAATCTCTTCCGCGGTATCACCATAGCCTGCTTCAATATCTGCGGAGACCGGTATTTTCACACTTTCTGTAATGCCTTTAATAATTTGGAGATGCTTTTCAAAATCAATAAGTTCTCCATCGATATAGCCAAGGGAGTTTGCAATCCCCCAGCTAGTCGTTCCAATCGCTTTGAACCCAGCCTTCTCAAGTGCCAGGGCAGAAAGTACGTCCCAAGCGTTTCCTAAAAATAAAACTTCCTCTGTTAAATGTAGTTCATTGAATTTCTGAATTTTGTTCATGTTATAGCCTCCTAATGGTTGTTGGACCCATTTTAACAAGGAAGCAATATGGTTTTCGTCCTCATTCTTGCTCTTATGGTCTATCCAGAAGACGAAGCTTTGATCCTTACAACAAAAAACCTCAACTAAGGATCACCCTAGTTGAGGTTTTGAAAAATCCCAATTTAATTCTCTTTAGTCAATGAGTTAACCACAAACTCTAATTGATTTTCTAGAGTAATCGCATCGTTAAACCAGAAAGACTCAGAATCAAATTTGAACACATTTCCATTTTTTACTGCCGGTATCTCCTTCCATACACTTGTTTCGGTGAAGGACGGATCTGCATCATTCTCTCCTACCCCTACAAAGATATAATCTGCGGCATATTCAGGAATGACCTCTGGTGAAATGGCTTTGTAGCCAGGTCCAAATACGTCCGCTTTTACCTTTTCCGGAGCTTTAATTCCTAGAGCTTGGTACATTACCTCTGTACCACGTCCCCAGTTTTGTCCATAAATGTAGGTTTCCTTATCAACCTGCTCGATAACCATAGCTGTTGCATCTTCACCAATTGCAGCTCTTACTTTTTCCTTCGCTTCAGCTGCTTTTTCATTCCATTCATCTACCCACTCTTGCGCTTCTTTTTCTTTCCCTAAAATTTCTCCGATTTCAAGATGCTGCTCTAGATAGTCATAGTTAGTGTTGGTTAAAGCAACAACTGGTGCAATCTCAGAGTACTTTTTGATATTTTGATCATTCGTAAAGGTAATGATTAAGTCTGGCTCTAACTCTATAAGCTTTTCCACCGCTCCATCCGTTACAACTTCAACGTCTTCGATCTGGTCACCAAAGAATTTATTTCCTTTCACCCATTCATTCACAGCAACCGGCTTAACCCCAAGTTCTAACACGTTCCCAACATAAATATGTGCAAGTACAGCAACTCTCTTAGGTTCTACCGGAATTTCCACATCGCCATTTTCAGCATGGAAAACTCTTGTTTTCGTTTCAGAATCTGCTCCTACTGGCTGTTTCGAATCCTTTCCACAAGCTGCTAATAATCCTATTAGAACAAGTATGCTTAAAAAAAGTAATTTCTTCTTCATCCATTTTATCTCCCTTTTAGCAGATATATTTCATCCTTTTATTTTGCGGTTGAAACAGAGTCCATTCAGCTCCAGTTTCCCTCCACCAGTAATTAATTGTAAATGATTATCATTATCAATTAGATATTAAAATATATTTTACAATTTGACAATACATTTTCACTAACTTTCTATTAATTTTGACTAGTTTGTGAAGGAACTATTTTACAAGGTCCTATTTTCACCCTATAATTATCGATAACATTCTCAATTAATCCATACAAAGGACGGTCAAGAAAATGGATATCCGAACAAATCATTCACCCATTCCTATGGCTACTCTCCCCAATTCCCATCGATGGGTCATGCGTTCTAAAGAATCAGGCAGAGACTATCAAATATCTGTCGCCTTTCCTTCAGAAGAGCCATCTTCTCAGGGATTTCCGATTGTTTATTTACTAGATGGAAATTCTGTTTTCGGGACGATGGTGGAATCAGTGCGGTTACAGTCCCGTATGCCTGCTAGAACTGGAATTGGTCCAGCCATTGTCGTAGGCATTGGCTATGAAACAGATACCCCATTCCATCCGAATCGCCATTATGATTACACGCTTCCTGTACTAGCCTCTGAATTGCCGCCAAGTTATGATGGAAAAGGTTGGCCAGAGCAAGGTGGAGCAGATCTCTTTTTGTCATTTATTGAAGAGGAGTTAAAACCATATATTGAGCAACAGTATCCCGTGAACAAAGAGCGTCAAATTCTATTTGGTCATTCTTTAGGTGGGCTTTTCACCTTACATACCCTTTTTACAAGACCTGAGTCTTTCCAAACGTATATTGCTGGAAGTCCGTCTATTGCTTGGAATGAGCGTTTGCTATTAGAAGAGGAAAAAGAATTTTATCTGAAGCTGAACCTTATCAAGCATAAAAAACATCTCTTATTATCAGCCGGAGAATTAGAGAGAAGCCATGAAAGCAAAGTAAATGAAAAAGCTGAGGAGCTGGCAAAAAGGCTATCAAATCACACAAATCTAGTCGTAGCCTATGAGGAATTTGCAAACGAAAATCATATTTCCGTTTTGCCTGTTCTAATAGCAAGAGCGATTCGATTTTCTTTAAAAGTTTCAGAGGAATAAAAAACAACACGGTCGTCTAAACCGTGTTGTTTTACATTTACTTTCTTTTTCCAAGGACTACTGTACTGTAGACTTGTTTTGGTGCAGATGGCTCTAAGTAGAGCTTCACACTGTTCACAGCTGTCTGCCCTTCAAAAAATCCAGAACCGATGAGTGTCCGCTTATTAGGATATTGCACAATATCTCCTGCAGCATATACTCCTTCTACATTCGTAGCCATTTGAGCATCTACACGGATCTTATTGTTATCAAAGTCTAAATCCCATTCTGACATTTGTCCCAATTCCATTTGGGCCCCGTGATGAACAATGAAATCATCGATGGAAAGCGTCTCTTCCAGACCACCATTTTCATCCTTTAGAACTAACGTTTCAAGCCTTTCGTTGTTTCCAATCAGATCGGTGATCGTGTAGGGAATCTTCAACTCTACTTTTGATTGGAGTAATTTCTCATGATCTTCGGCACTCGCATGGAATTTATCACTTTTATTGACAAGCCACACCTTGTCCGCAAATTTGGATACCATCATCGCCCAATTGACCGCTCCGCTTCCTCCACCTGAAACTACTACTCTTTTTCCACTAAATTTCTCGATGTTTCGGATACTATAATGGAGGTTTTTCCCTTCATACTGCTCAGCCTTATCTAAAGTGAACTTTCGCATGTTAAAAATGCCTGCCCCAGCTGCAATAATGACTGTTTTCGTCATATGCTCCTCAAGATCCGTATGCAGATGAAAATAGCCATCTGAGTCTTTTTCAATTTGTTGTACTCTCTGTTCCAAAACAATCGTAGGATTCAGGCTTTCCGCTTGTTCCTGTAATTGTTCAACGAGTTGGGTACCTGTTACACCAGGTAGGCCGGCCACATCATAAATCCATTTTTCAGGATAGAAAAACGCGACCTTTCCACCTAGCTGCGGTAAATGTTCAATTACCTTTGTTTTTAACCCTCTCATTTCACTGTAAAAAGCAGTGAATAAGCCAGTCGGCCCGCCGCCAATGATCGTTACATCATATACATCTTTCAAAATAACATCCCCAATTTCAAAACGATCAATTATTTGTTAATTTTTCAACAATAAAATCGAATTGTTGATCTAATGAAAGTGGGTCATTAAAGAATGAACCTGCGGAATCTACTTCAAATACAGTTCCATTTTTTACAGCAGGAAGGTCTTTCCATATGTTGCTTTCACTTACATTATTCTCAGCAGTATCTCCTGCCCACTTACTTGTGAAAATATAATCACCTGCATATTCAGGAAGAACTTCTAAAGAAATACTCGCATATCCAAGTCCATTGTCTACAGCTTCTTCTTGTGCTTTTGGAGGAGCTTTTAAACCAAATTCAGTGTAGATAATTTCTCCACCACGCGCATAGCTATCACCATATATATAGATCCCTTTTGCGTAAGGCTGGATTAGAGAGACGGTCTTATCACCAACAGCATCCACTACTTTTTGCTTGTTTTGTGCGACCTTTTCATCCCACTGTGTGATCCATTGTTCTGCTTGGTCTTCTTTGCCTAACATTTTCCCAAACTCTCTTAGCTGATCTTTGAAATCTAATTTTCCATATTCAATTTGAACAGTTGGCGCAGTTTCTTTTAATACCTCGATATTTTCATCTGTATTGTAGGCAATAATTAAATCTGGATCGAGCTCCAACACTGCTTCTGCAGATGTTCCCTCACCAAGATTTGTTGCATCTTCTAGCTTTCCGTCAAAATATGGGTTATCAATGGCCATTTGTGTAACGCCAATTGGGGTAACACCTAAAGTAAGCAAATAACCTACATATGTTGGTCCTAAAACAACTACTCTTTCTGGGTTGGCAGGAATTTCAACATCACCAAAATCGCTTTTATATGTTCTTGTTTTCTTTTCCTCTGTCGCTGAATTGTCATCTGCAGGCTTAGAATCACTATTCCCACAAGCTGCTAATACAGAGATGAGCAATACAAAAATTGCTAAAACACTAGAAAGTCTACTAAATTTTTTCATCGTTATTCCTCTTTCTATTTATTAGTTTAAATGTTGAAGATTGAGTCAAACGGAACAGATAGATGCCTTTTAACCATATATTCAACACATTTTTACTGTAAACGATTACACTCGAGAGTCTGTTTCTGATAAAATAAATTTATAACTCTTGCTATCTTATTGAAAATAATTATCATTATCAATATATATCCGATTCGGAAAAATTTCAACTATTTTTAGAGAAATATAGTTCCAAACCTTTTAAATGTGGACTCGCATCCTTTTCATTGATAGAATATTCTCGGATCTAATCATAATGATCCGTATAAAAAAACATTGAGGTTTTATAATGACCAAAACAACTATAAATGAATCAGAAAAAATTCATTCAAGACCATTTACTGCCTTTTTTATTATAATTGCTGGATGTGTAGCCTTAGTTTTCGGATTGGCACTCTCGATATCAGTGGGAGCGGCTGATATTGACTTACGGACCGTTTGGGAAGCTGTCTTTCAATTTAATCCGGACAAAGAAGGTCATACCGTTATCCAAGAAATACGTCTTCCCCGCTCACTAGCTGATGTTCTTGTAGGAGCTAGTTTTTCCGTAGCCGGTGCGATTATGCAAGGAATGACACGGAATCCTCTTGCCGATAGCGGCCTTTTAGGAATTAATGCTGGAGCCATTTTTATGGTAGCTCTATGCTTTGCGTTCCTTCCTGGAATCTCCTACAATACCTTGATGCTTTTTTCTTTTATAGGTGCTGGATTAAGTTTGGCGCTTATTTACGGGGTTGGTTCTCTCGCCAAAAATGGATTGTCACCTGTCAGGCTTGTCCTGGCCGGAGCCGCTGTGAGTGCCTTACTAACAGCTTTGAGTGAAGGTATCGCCATTTACTTTAATCTAAGCCAAGATTTAGCCTTTTGGTACGCTGGAGGAGTCGCAGGTATTCAATGGCTCCAAATTAAATATATGTTCCCTTGGATTATGGCTGGATTAATCGGTGCGATGTTCTTATCCCCTTCTATTACCGTGTTGAGCCTTGGAGAGGAAATAGCCACAGGTCTTGGACAACGCACGAGATTAGTGAAATTAGCAAGTGTTCTCGTCGTATTAATATTGGCTGGGGCAGCCGTATCTGCTGTTGGACCAATTGGGTTTGTTGGACTACTTATTCCCCATTTAACACGTTTCTTAGTGGGCGTCGATTATCGATACATCATTCCATGTTCAGCTATTTTGGGAGGTTTATTTATGACCATCGCTGATATTGGAGCACGAATGATTAATCCCCCTTATGAAACACCGATTGGGTTTATTTTTGCGTTAATAGGCGTTCCCTTCTTTTTATATGTAGCGCGAAATGAAAGGAGGGCATTTTGATGAGTTCAGCCAATTTTGAGCGTCAGAAAAAAACACGCCGAATCTCTGTCATAACAATCTTTTCTATTTTAATAGTAATTACATTTTTCATCAGTATGAACACTGGTTTGTCTCGTTTAACACCGATGGAGGTTATGGATACTCTATTTGGTCACGGAACAGCGAAACAGGACCTTATTTTACACAAAATCCGCCTACCTCGTATCGTGATTTCAATTCTTGTTGGAGCTGGATTAGCTGTATCTGGCTGCATTTTACAAGGAATATCTCGAAATGACATGGCTGATCCAGGCATTCTCGGAATCACTGCGGGTGCTGGATTAATGGTCGTTTTATTTATCGCTTACTTTCCAACTGCAGCAGATGCGCCATCGCTTTATCTGCCATTTCTTGCGTTAATTGGTGGTGGGTTAACGGCTGCACTTATTTATGTTTTAGCTTATAAAAAACAAGAGGGATTACTTCCAACAAGGTTTCTACTTACGGGAATTTCAGTGTCAGTTGGGTTAATTGCATTAATTAATGTACTTACACTACGACTGCACCCTTCAAAATTCCAGTATGTCGCCGTTTGGCTTGCTGGAAGAATTACTGGGACGACATGGGATCATGTATTAGCTCTTCTCCCCTGGATTATTCTTTTATTCGCGTTTGTATTCTATCGTGCACGTCATTTAGATGTGATGATATTTGGTGATAATATCGCAACTGGTCTTGGGATCAATGTTGAGAAAGAACGCCTAGTATATTATGCAGCAGCAACTATGCTTGCCGCAGCTTGCGTCTCTGTAAGTGGAGGAATTGGTTTTGTCGGGTTGATCGCTCCTCATTTGGCAAGAAAACTAGTGGGCCACAATCATAAGTATCTACTTCCAGCCTCCGCACTAGCTGGAGCCTTGCTCTTATTGATTGCTGATACGCTCGGCCGTTCTCTTTTTCTTCCATCAGAGATTCCTGCAGGGATTGTCGTTGCCGTCATTGGGGCGCCATACTTCCTATATCTACTTGCTCGTGCAAAGTGATAAACAAATGTGAGGCATGTTTTCTCAATATGAGAAGCATGCTTTTTTTGAAAAAATCCCCCTAGAAAAATGTATAATTAAATGGAAAAATGCCTAATAGGAGGAGCACCTTACACAATGAAGAAGCTACTAAAGAGTAAAGTGATCAGAATTCTAGCTATTATATTAGTCTTATATTTCTTAAACTTGATATTCCCAAAAACGCAAACCACTCTTGATCAATCGTGGTTCCCTAGTGAAAACAAAGGACCGCTTGTCATTGCCCATCAGGCAGGTAATCAAGAAAGACCTTCCTCTACGAATCTAGCTTTTGAGCATGCCGTAGAAATTGGATCGGATGTGCTTGAATTTGATGTGGCTTTGACGAAGGACAATCAGCTTGTTACGATCCATGACCTTTCATTAGATCGGACGACAAATGGTACTGGACTCGTACGTGATCATACGTATGAAGAAATTAAAGCTCTTGATGCAGGTTATGGACTTGAGGATGAAAACGGTCAACCTATTCGCGAGGTTTCTGGAAATCCTTATATCGAAGAAGGCGCCTATATCCCCCATTTAGAAGAAATTTTCACCAAGTATGGGGATTACAAAATGGTCATTGAATTGAAAGACTCAGGTGAAGACGGGAAAAAGAATGCCAAGGTATTCTGGGATTTAGTTCAGAAATACGATATGGAGGACAATCTTGTTGTCGCTTGCTTTGATAAGGAGACGTTAAAAGAACTTCGCGCACTATCCGATGACAAACTAATCTCTTCCGCTAGTGAAGGTGAAATGTATCCATTTTACGCGTTCTATTTACTTGGACTTCCTGTCTTTAATAATTTTGTTTCTTTTGAAATGCTTCATATTCCAGTTAGCTATAACATAAAAGGGGTCAATTTAAATCTATTAACCGATTCCCTTCTGTCAGATGCGCATAAACGGAATATGGCTGTGTACTATTGGACGATTAATGATGAAGACGAAATGCGTAAGCTTATAAGAATGGGTGTAGATGGAATCATGACGGACCGCCCCGAATTGCTTATTCAAGTATTGAAGGAAGAAGGACTAAGATAAACAAAAAACTGCAGAGCTCTGCAGTTTTTTTATCCCACAATTTTCATATAAGTCGGTTCATCACAGATGATAAATAGCTTAGCTTGATCAGAGATTTTTTCATTGTGGCGGCGGGCAATGTCGAGGGAACTTCCCTCTGAAATGAGAACAGCCCCCATGTCAAATAGTTCCATGGCTGCATCCCTGTACGTATTCCAATGGGGTTTTGCCTGAATTTCATAAAGATTTTCGCCATCTGTATTACTTAACATCTGATTGAACAATTTACTTGAACCATGATAGAGAGAGGCATGGGCCATAAGTCGGGAAACAGAATCATTGGAAAGAATGAATTCATCAACGTTCGCGTGTTCAAATAATGCAATATGTTTGTCTTTCTTTATCTCTACGATGGTATAAATACTTTTCTCATATTTCTTTGAGATATGCTCCACTCTGGAGGCAGTTAACAACGTTTTTCCATCCGCATATTCTGCAAAGTCATTTCGATCATCTGAAAAAATCGCTACTGATTTAGCTTCAAGAATATTGGCTTTCATCAGCACCTCTTCCTCAGCAGGGTTCCCACTGACAAAATGTACTCGATCATGTTCGATTGGCGTCCGTTCTGCATGCTCCACAATTACCACATCACAGTTTTGACCACTATTCAGAATTTCTTCCACGACATTTTCTAGTTTTTCTTTCGATGCACCAATTAAGATATAATGCTCCTTTCCTGAATACGTCAATTGCCCTTCCTCCTTCAACTTTTGGTACCTACTGAGGCCCTCAAATATCTTCCCGATGATCACACCCATGGCACCGATCCCAACTGTATAGATGAGTAGCATCGTAAAGATTCTTCCAATATCACTTTTCGGAAAAAAATCTCCATACCCGACTGTTACTAGAGTGGTCATTGTCCACCACACCGCATCGATAAAGCGAGGGAAGGTCTCTGGCTCAACAAACCTCATTGTTACACTGCTAATAAGAATCATGATAATAGCAAGAAAAATAGCATCTCGGAGCCTAATCTTCGTTATTTTCGAAAAAACTCTATGTAAAATCCACATAAGCCTACCCCCTCTCTTTTAACAGTCCTACGGGCAAGAAATAAGAAAGGTTATTCGTGATCGTCCCTCCAACTCTAAGCCCGAATGCAGCTGATTTTCCATTAAGTAAAAAGCTTCCTATCAGAAGCTTGCCATCCTGAGTACCTTTTTCGCTATGAAACGCGACAGTTGGATGCTCGACAAATTGCTGATAAACAGGAACGAATTCCGAATAGGATCTTTGAACATCCGCATGGAGCAACTGGCCATCCTTATTAAATATTTCTACCGTGTCTCCTTCCCTTCCAAAGGAAGGCTTTTTCACAAAAGGAATTCCTTTTTCGATGAAATAATCAGCTTCAAGATACGTCGGAAGAAAGTACTCATCAATCCAAGTATGCTCTTCCTCTGTAAAAAAGGAGTGGTGCTCTTCATGTAATCCCCAAATAATGGCCTGAACCGCTTTATTTTGTAATAGGAAAGCTGAAGGTGGATTAATCACTACAAGCTTCCCTTCCTCAATGAGCTCCATTAGCCATAAGCCAATCGGATTTCCTTCCTCATCTTCGTCCTTTATCAAGCTTTCGATCGGGAATGTTTGACGATAAAGGATATCTATCTTAATCCCATCGTCATCAAATAAACCTACACCTCTACGAATTTGCAGCTTATGGAGAGGCGTAAATTTAGATGGCACAGCACTTTGTAAATAGAGCACCGTTTCTCGATCTTCGATATTATCTTCGTGAGCAGTAAAAACAATATGCGGGCTATTCGTACCGTAAGATACACTTGCCAAAACAGCTTTTCGTAATAACTCTTCCATCCCTTCATTTGGGTTCTCCACACCAAATTCTTTGCATACCATTCCATTGATATGAAATAACTCCTTAATAAAAGTTGGCGTATCCGCATTGATTTCAATGCATTTATAGCTATCACCGTAAGGAATTAGATCAAGACGAGAAATAACGCTCTCAGCTGGGAGCGTTTTTAACCGAATAAATGCTAGTGTTTCTTTTGGGAATCCCATTTCAAGAAGAGTCTCATCAGGCACCTTTCGAAGCAAGGAAGCTGTTTTGAAAAAAATGGAACCAATTCGCTCACTTATTAGTCGTATTTGATCTACTTCATTTTGATTCAACAGCTTTATGTCATAAAGGGCATATTCTTCTCCATAAAGATCAGCCCAAAATCCTTCGATATTTCCATAAAACTGCTCTCTCTTCGTATGATAATTCGCTTGCCTTTTCAATCTACTACATCTCCTAAGTCCTTCACATATAGCACATACACTCCGCGATCTTCATCAATCTCTGAAGAGGTAACAAGCTTTTGTCCGATATGTGGAATGTCCACCACATCTTTTAATAGAAAGCGAATAGCATCAAAATGAGTGCTACAAGGAACACGCGTAAGTAAGCGAAAGTTTTCTCGTTCATTTGGGCTGCGAAACTCAACATGCAATCCTTTGCCGCGAAAGTTTAATTCATCTTCCCCTGACAAATTCCTTCCTACTTCTTTAAGCACCAATACCTCTTCTTCCCCATTCATCTCTGTAGAGACAAGCTCGTATTGGGTTCCTCTCATTATAAAGTACGTGCAAAGCTGCCTAGCGTACACCTCGTCTATCCCAACATTCGGTATGAAATATTCATAGAACGGCTCATATTGGCCGCTTCCTTTATCAATATAGTAGGTTAATACTTTCAATGTACTTTCACGCCCCATCTAGTAAGATAGACATTTTGCTACGATCCAACCAACAGCTAACGACAAGGATAATAACATCGTACCTACTGCTCTATTATCTTCTTCAATGGCTTTATGAATACTAAAACGTATTGTGATGACTTCTGCTAGAATAAAGACGATTATTTGGGAAAGAATTCCGATCACTCCCCATAACGCCATATCAAGCAAGGATACAGAGTATTCAGCAGCTGCTCCTAAAACAATGGCAAGACCTACGATTTTCCCGCCTAAAGACAATGCAGCCGTTACATTTTTTTCAGCAATTAAGCGAAATTCTTTTAGCTTTGGTGTGCTGATTGTAAATAAAACCACTCCCACAATTAGGAGTACGAGTGCAACTCCTAAATAAGCTGCAAAATTAAGATATAAATTCATTATGATCCTCCCGTTCTAATTTAATCGAACCGTTAGCCCCCGAAGCTTTTCGATCCGCTACCAAACCCTGAGCTCGTCTTGCCTCCTCCCAGATAGGAAGAGCTATTTTTGTAGGTTTTATAGTCACTGCTTTTTAAAAGTGCGCTTTTATTTTTATAATAAAGACCACCAAAATAATAAAAACCATGATAGCTAGAATCATTGTCATCACATTCCCAGACACCATCATCACTGTCCCATTCCCAATCCTGACAGCTTTGATCATCTGGTGGTGGCGGAACTTCAGCACTATTCGCACCACACCCAGCAAGATTCAGGGTAAGTGCAGTTGATGATACTCCGATCATGACCTTTTTCGTTTTCCCCAATGTCTTCACCTCTTTTCCTTTCACATAGAAGATTACGTTTCTAGCTGGTAAAAGATTCAAAATATTTTCAAGTGCATATAATGCTCGTTTTAATAAAAATCGGGACTATAATTAGCCCCATTTTTTCACATATTCATCCATTCTCTGTAGCTGTACGGATGTACTAGATTGCTCTATCTATCAAAGTAATATTTATCCTTCTTTATGGCATCTATTATCTCCGTGATACGTCACGAATTGGGAAGTACCGTTCCTATCATTTGATTTAACGTATCAACATTGACTTTCCCCACACGAGAATCCTCGATTCTATACTTCTCTTTTAACTGCAGAATCCTTGTAACACTTTCATTAATTCGTTCCTCTGAAATTTCTCCTTTTTCAACAGCCTTTCTCATTTCTTCAATTACATGAATCATTTTGTCGTAATCATGTGCGACCATGACGATATCGCTTCCAGCTTTTATCGACCTAATAGCCGCATCCCCCAAATCAAAGTTCCCCGCAATGGCCTCCATCGTCATATCATCGGTTATAATGACACCATCATAGCCTAATCCTTCGCGTAAAAAGTCCGTCATGATTACTTTAGACATTGATGATGGATAATCATCTAATTTTGGTAGTAAGATATGTGCCACCATCACCATATCTGCCCCTTCATCAATAGCACGCTTAAAGGGAATTAACTCCAGCTCTTCAAGTTGTGTGCGTGATTTATTCACTGTTGGCAGCTCCAAATGTGAATCTACAGAGGTATCCCCATGGCCAGGAAAATGTTTTACAGATGCAATGATATTCTCTGATTGTATTCCTTTCATCGTCTGAATTCCTAACGTACTCACAACATCCGGATTAGCGCTAAACGAACGATCACCGATCACGGGATTATCTGGATTACTATTCACGTCAAGAACTGGTGCAAAATTAATATTAAATCCATAAGCTTTGACTAGTTTTCCAAGAACAGTCCCTAATTCAAAGGAAAAAGCAGGATCGTTCATCTTTCCAATTTCCAGGTTGGTAGGAATGTTCTGTAACTCTCCAGGTAGCTTCGTAATTCTTCCGCCCTCCTGGTCAATCCCCAAAAACAACGGAACCTTATTTATGCTATTTCTAGCTTTCAAATCATTTATATATGCAACCGTTTGGGATGGAGTTGTTATATTTTCTCCATTAAGGATAATTCCCCCAACCTTGTATTCACGAACTAAACGGTCTGCATCTCCATTTGATTTTGTGCCTTCAACACCTGCAAAGATCATTTGACCGATCTTCTCATCCAAACTCATCCGATCGACCATTTCCGGAATGGGTAATTGTTTCGATGGTTTTGTTGCTACGACAGAAATATGATGTACGGTAGGATTTGGCTTTTTTTCAGTTGGTTTATCGAGAATCCACTTTAATTGATACTCGTCACTTATTCGGTAAGTCAAAATAATTTGATCGTACTTAGCATCCTGATAATACTTAATATCTGTAGGCTCCCCTAATTGGTCTAATACTTCCTTATAATGAATCTTCTCGAGTTCTTTGGCATATGAACGTAAATCAAAGGCAATTGACTTCTTATATCCAATCGTTACTCGTTTTTCTGGATAAACGGCATAATCACCAACAGATGTCTCATCCATATTTTCAGGGGTTCCGAATATTTTCGTAACCTCTTCATAACCTGTTTCTCCTGCGGTAAATGGAACTTCCAAAATCATTCCTTTTTTAGACAGCGAATAAATTTTATCGATTATCGGAACCTCATCTGTTGAAGAAGGTTCCTCTTGGTTAGCAGGTAGTTGACTTGTTTGCTCCGAATCCTTTTTTTCAAAAAACAAGTAATAGACAAGCCCTATCATCGCGATAGAAACAAATATGAAAATTATTTTTTTGAACACTTTTTGCCTCCTAAAACGACATTTCTTATTCATTATATTAGACTTCAAAAGCTTGAAATTGTTACGATTTTTCAAACTCCTTAACAGCTTCCACAAAAACACGTGAGAATAAAACATAAATAAAGCGCTTGCAATATTTTTTAATTGAATTATAATACTTGTATACAAGTATACTTGAATTCTCTTAAAAGGTGAGCTTATGACTGAATCTAAGCAATTTCTATATCCAGATAAATGGTTATCGAAGGCTTCATCTGGAGACCGCGTAGCCTATGAACTGAGAATGCGCATTATTTCTGGCATGATTGAAAGCGGTGCCATCCTCTCAGAAAATAAATTGGCTGCAGATTTTGAAGTGAGCCGGTCACCAATACGTGAAGCGTTAAAAATACTCGCATCTGAAAATTTGATTCGACTAGAACGAATGGGTGCTGTCGTCATTGGTTTAAAAGAGAAAGAAATAGAAGAAATTTACGATGTTCGTCTCATGATCGAATCTTTCGTATTTGAACGACTAGTAAGGATGGACACAGGAGAATTAGCAATAGAGCTTAGTAAAATACTCGAAATGATGAAGGTTGCAATAAAATATCAAGATGCTGATGAATTTTCATATCAGGACGTCTTATTTCACGAAACCATCATCCGTTACGTCGATCATTCTTACATCCTAATGATTTGGAATAATTTAAAACCAGTGATGGAAAGCTTCATTCTTTTATCAATGCGCATGCGCTTTGCAGAAAAGTACGAAGATTTTACACGAATTGTAAATAACCATGAACTATATATCGATGCCATAAAGACAAAGGATCGAAACCTCATGATTAAGTCTTTACACAAAAACTTTGACGATGTCCAAGGGAAAGTGGAAGATTTATGGAGCTCGCAACAAATGCTATCAAAAGGGGCTGAACAACAAGATGACTAGCTACATGTTAGGGATTGATATTGGTACCACAAGTACAAAGGCCGTACTATTTAGTGAAAAAGGACAAGTGATCGGGCAAGAGAATATTGGGTACCCACTTTACACACCGGATATTTCAACAGCTGAGCAAAATCCTGAAGAAATTTTTCAAGCTGTTTTGAAAGCCATTACAAACATTATGCAACAGCATTCCAATAAGGAACTATCATTCATTTCATTTAGCAGTGCGATGCACAGTGTCATTGCGATGGATGAACATGACCAGCCTCTTACCCCACTCATCACTTGGGCTGACAATCGTAGTGAGGCATGGGCACATAAAATCAAGGATGAGTTAAATGGCCATGAAGTCTATAAACGCACGGGAACGCCAATTCATCCGATGTCACCTTTAAGCAAAATTGCTTGGATTGTCAATGAGCGCCCTGAAATCGCTGACAAAGCGAAAAAATATATTGGCATAAAAGAATATATCTTCAAAAAGTTCTTTGACCAATATGTTGTCGATCATTCGCTCGCTTCATGCATGGGCATGATGAACCTTAAATCTCTCGATTGGGACGAAGAAGCTTTAACGATAGCAGGCGTCACTCGTGATCAGCTTTCAGAACTTGTGCCAACGACAAAAATGTTTAGCAACTGCAACCCTGCATTAGCCAAACAAATCGGGATCGACCCACAAACTCCCTTTGTTATCGGTGCGAGTGATGGAGTCCTTTCAAATTTAGGTGTGAATGCCTTTAGAAAAGGTGAAATTGCCGTCACAATTGGGACAAGCGGTGCGATTCGTACGATCATCGATAAGCCTCAAACGGACGAAAAAGGAAGAATCTTTTGTTATGCCTTAACGGAAAATCATTGGGTGATTGGTGGTCCTGTCAACAATGGAGGAATGGTACTTCGCTGGATTCGAGATGAATTTGCATCTTCCGAAATTGAAACAGCAAAAAGATTAGGAATTGACCCATACGAGGTTTTAACGAAAATAGCTGAACGAGTTAGACCAGGTGCGGATGGATTGTTATTCCACCCATTCCTTGCCGGTGAACGTGCTCCATTATGGAACCCAGATGTACGCGGATCATTTTTTGGACTAACGATGTCACATAAAAAAGAACATATGATTCGAGCTGCCCTCGAAGGTGTAATTTACAACTTATACACAGTGTATCTAGCTTTAATCGAATGTATGGACGGTCCTGTGACAAGAATTCAAGCAACAGGAGGCTTCGCAAGGTCTGAAGTTTGGCGACAAATGATGTCTGATATTTTTGAATCAGAAGTAGTCGTACCTGAAAGCTATGAAAGCTCTTGCCTAGGTGCTTGTATTTTAGGATTATACGCATTAGGAAAAATCGATTCTTTTGAAGTCGTTTCTGACATGGTCGGTGATACCTTTAAACATACGCCGAATGAAGAGGCTACAAAAGAATATAGACAATTGCTACCAATCTTCATCAACTTATCAAGAATGTTAAAAGATGAATATACATCAATCGCAAATTATCAAAGAGGTTTAATCAAACAAAACAACTAGGAGGAATTCACGATGCCATTAGTTATTGTCGGTATTGGAATCATTGCATTATTAATTTTAATCATGGGCTTTAAATTAAACACATTTATATCATTAATCATTGTCTCCTTTGGTGTAGCATTAGCACTCGGAATGCCACTTGGAGAAGTTGTTGCAACAATTGAAGCTGGACTAGGCGGAACGCTTGGTCACATCGCATTAATTTTTGGACTTGGAGCCATGCTCGGCCGCTTAATCGCTGATTCAGGTGGCGCGCAACGAATTGCCATGACCCTTGTAAATAAATTCGGTGAGAAAAATATTCAATGGGCAGTTGTTGCTGCTTCATTCATTATCGGTATCGCGTTATTTTTTGAAGTAGGTTTAGTATTATTAATTCCAATTGTATTTGCTATTTCTAAAGAATTAAAGGTTTCCATCCTGCATCTTGGAATTCCAATGACAGCAGCTTTATCTGTGACACACGGTTTCTTACCACCGCATCCAGGACCAACAACAATTGCTGGAGAATTTGGTGCAGACATTGGTCAGGTTTTACTTTATGGATTCATTATTTCAATACCAACGGTTATTTTAGCAGGTCCTGTATTTACGAAAATTGCTAAAAAATTGGTCCCTGCTTCTTTCACTAAAGCTGGTAATATAGCATCTCTTGGGGAGCAAAAAAGATTTAAGTTAGAAGAAACTCCTGGCTTTGGAATCAGTGTATTCACTGCTTTACTTCCTGTCATTTTAATGTCAATCGCAACAATCATTACTTTGTTACAAAAAACACTAGGATTCGAAGATAATAGTTTACTAGCGGTCATTCGCTTCATTGGTGAAGCTGGTACATCTATGTTAATTTCCTTATTAGTTGCCGTCTACACGATGGGACTAGCAAGAAAAATTCCAATCAAAAACGTGATGGATTCTTGTACAACAGCGATTACTCATATCGGGATGATGCTTCTAATCATCGGTGGAGGCGGTGCCTTCAAACAAGTATTAATCAATGGTGGTGTTGGTGACTACGTAGCCGAACTATTTAAAGGTACGTCTATGTCCCCTATCCTCCTTGCTTGGATTATCGCGGCTATCTTACGTATTTCATTGGGTTCAGCTACTGTGGCAGCGTTAACAACGGCTGGTTTAGTCATTCCAATGTTAGGGCAATCTGATGTTAACCTTGCTTTGGTTGTACTGGCAACAGGCGCAGGTAGCTTGATTGCTTCCCACGTAAATGATGCTGGTTTCTGGATGTTCAAAGAATATTTTGGACTAAGCATGAAAGAAACTTTTGCAACATGGACATTACTTGAAACGATTATTTCTGTAGCTGGATTAGGATTCATTTTATTACTAAGCTTATTCGTATAAATCCTTCTAGGCAGATAACCCCTTAACTTTACGGGGTTGCTGCCTATTCATCTTAGTAAAAGGAGCATGTCAAATGAAAAATTCAATTGGTGTTATTGGTTTAGGAGTTATGGGCGGCAATATTGCTTTAAATATGGCAAATAACGGTGAACAGGTAGCCGTTTATAATTACACACGAGATTTAACTGATAACCTTATCGCAAAGCTTGATGGTCAAACTCTTACTCCCTATTACGAGGTAGAAGATTTTGTACAATCCTTAGAAATACCAAGAAAAATCTTTGTTATGGTGACGGCTGGTGCAGCGATTGATTCGGTTATTAGCTCACTTATCCCCCACCTTGAAGAAGGCGATGTCATCATGGACGGCGGGAACTCTTTTTATGAAGATACAGAACGTCGCTACGATGAACTAAAGGAAAAAGGAATCGGCTATTTAGGCATTGGCGTTTCTGGTGGTGAGGTTGGCGCTTTAACAGGACCTTCAATCATGCCTGGCGGCGATAAAGAAGTTTATGAAAAAGTGGCTCCAATTTTAACGAAAATTGCTGCACAAGTGGATGGCGACCCTTGCTGTGTGTATATCGGTCCTAGAGGAGCCGGACACTTTGTTAAAATGGTCCACAATGGAATTGAGTATGCAGATATGCAGCTAATCGCTGAAGCGTATACTTTTTTACGAGAAAAATTGAACTTATCGGTTGAGGAAATTGCCGATATTTTTGAAACGTGGAATCAAGGTGAACTTCAGAGTTATTTAATCGAAATCACAGCTGAAATTTTAAGAAAAAAAGATGAAGAAACGGGCTTACCACTCATCGATGTAATCCTAGATAAAGCTGGTCAAAAAGGAACCGGGAAATGGACGAGCATTCAAGCTATTGATAACGGAATCCCGACTTCCATCATTACAGAATCTTTATTTGCTCGCTACATTTCTGCGATTAAAGACGAACGTGTGGCAGCACAGTCGATCCTATCAGGTCCTGAACATGAGCAAGCTAGCTTAGACAAAAATGTCTGGATTGATTATGTGAGACAAGCCTTATATATGGGGAAAGTTTGTGCTTACGCGCAAGGATTTACTCAGTATAAGACCTCGTCCGATCTTTACGGCTGGGATTTACCTTTGAAGGATATTGCTCTTATTTTCCGTGGTGGCTGTATCATTCGTGCGAAGTTCTTAAATGTCATTAGCGAGGCTTATCAAGAGCAAGCCGATCTAGCTAATTTATTGATCTCGCCATATTTTGCAGAACAAATTAAAGACTACCAAAACGGATTACGTAAGGTCGTTTGTGAAGGCATTCAATCCGGGATTGCATTCCCTTGCTTAAGCTCTTCTCTTTCATATTACGATAGCTACCGCACTGGACGCTCAAATGCTAATATTCTTCAAGCACAGCGTGATTATTTCGGGGCTCATACTTATGAACGTACAGATGTAAAAGGAGCATTCCATACGAATTGGCAATGATCAAAAAAACTCTCCTCAATGATTTTGGGGAGAGTTTTTGATATTTAACTTAGTACATGAAAAACAAAATTAAAGAGAAATAAACTAGCAATCACATATAAAGTGACAGAGACTTCCTTCGCTTTTCCGATTGCAATTTTTAGAATCGGATAAAGGATGAAACCTACCGCGATCCCGTCTGCAATGCTATATGTGAATGGAATCATCGCAATAATAAAGATAGCTGGGAAACTTTCACTTAAATCGCTCAAATTTAAATTGCGAATGTTTTGGAGCATCATTAAGATGGGCGCAATTGCACTATTCGGAATTAGCTTAATAACTGGGATGAAAAACGCCGACAGTAAAAATAAAATACCTGTCGTTACCGTCGTAAGACCGGTTCTTCCACCTGCAGCCATTCCCGCTGCACTTTCAACCGTTGACACCGTTGGACTAGAGCCAAACAAGCCTGATAGTAAAGCAGATACCGAGTTTGCCTGGAAAGCACGACTAAATTTATCCGTACGATTGATAAAAGAAACATGCCCATGAACCAATCCGATGTTTTCAAAGACGAGCACCATCGTTAAAGAAAAGACCGCAATCCAAAAACCTAATGACAAGATATTATCAAAAGAGAAAGCACCGAAAACTCCCATGTAATCAGATAAAGAGAAAGCATCTGCTTCCGATTGCTGAAAGTTAATTAAACCGAATGCCCAAGCTAAGCCTGTTCCCACGACTACCGTAATCAAAAAGTTTCCAGGTACATTGCGCATAAACAAGATGATTGCAATAAGAAAAGTTAATACAGTCGCTAGTACCTGAGGATCGCCTAGCTCTCCTAACGCAATAATCGAGTTTGTCCCCTTTTCAACGATTCCACCCTTTTCAAGCCCAATGAGCATCAAGAACAGACCAAGTCCAATCGTAATCGCTTCTTTTAACGATTGTGGAATGGATTCGCTCAAGGTTTTGGAAAAGCGCGAGAATGCAACCAACATGAAAATCAAGCCTGAAACAAAGACAACTGCTAATGCTTCCTGCCATGACATGCCCATGGATTGGACAATCGTGTAAGAAAATAACGCATTAACACCCATGCCTGGAACGAGAAGAATTGGAGCATTTGCCCAAAATCCCATTAACAAGCAGCCAACAAAAGAGGTAATAATGGTTGCCAATATCGCTCCTTCAAGCGGAATTCCTGCTTCCGATAAAATAAGTGAATTGACCGCAATAATGTAGACGATTGTAAAAAAGCTCACTACACCTGCTAGTATCTCTCGTTTGAAAGTTGTCTCGTTCTTTTCTAGCTGAAAAAATCGATTAAACATAAATGATACCTATCTATTCAATTAGCCCTCTCCCTACCCGCTCTCCCCAAAAAAATTAGGTGAGCCACAAACCAATATTTTATCAGAAATATCTCGAACTGCCAAGATTCATGGTGTGTCTGAATATCCGTTCAAAAGAATAAAGGTCCTGTTGCATTTACTGTTCTACCTTGAAAAATAGCCGTAAAAACTCCGTTAATATAGGGAAATTCCAATATTTTCTTAAGAATTAGCGAAGTTTTTACGCTTATAGTATCAAAATCTTTGGATTTGAACTTATTTCGAGCAGTTAGTCGGAATTTCTCCGCTAATATCGGATTCTTGAGCCCCGTCTATATACATTAACCGGAAATTCTCCGCCTATTAATTCTCATCTGTACTAGAACATCAACAATCAAGAAAAAAAAGCGCAATGAATGGAAATCATTCACTGCGCTTGCTTCTTCTAACCCTTATATAACCATCAACAATATCCCAAACTAGTCCGAACACCCATAAAATAAATAGCCAGAATGTTGATTTTTCCCAAATAAAACTTATTACATCATAAGCCTCACTTTGCGCAACCACTAACCCGCTTTCTACTAACTGATTCATAAAATTTGGATTCCAAATGGCTGGCTCAGCAATAATAAAAAGTAGCCCAATACAGGAAATGATATTCACGATGGTTGTAAATAGAACAATCTTCATTGTCCATCTTCCATAAATGAGTTTCAGGCATTCTTTTATAATACCGAAACCAAACATTAACACGATAAACAAGAAGTAGTAACCATACGAATCTTCATTAAAAAATGGGATTACATGATGAAACTTTCCATCTTCGAAAAACCAAACACCAAAATACTCATTGGAAAATCCAAAAATCGCAATAAATATGGTATAAAAAACGATTCCTGCAATTGCATCTCCCCGCTTCACACGACCTTTGGGATCAGGAACGACTGGTAAATCAGAAGGTTTCCAACTCTTTTTTTCTTGTAAATTCACATTAAGCTGTTTCGTACCGACAAATTGAATCACCGCAAAGACTAACGTCGTCCAACCAAAGGCCATTGGTAATCCATTTACTGTCGAGATAATTAAGGAAATAAACGAGTCTAAAATAGATGGTGGATCCAAAGTAACCTGAATAATAAATGTAGCTCCAATCACTACACCTGCAGAAATTAAAGCAATTTTTAACACCATCAAATAATGATCAAATAATTCTGGTCCAATTAAATAGCGCTTCGTTCCTCGATATTTTTCTGCTAATTTCCGAGGTTCACCAAGTTCTAACAATACTTCTTCCACTTGTTTTTCTGTCACATGACCCTCTTGCCCTCGTTCTTCGAGCATATCTTCAATTAATCCACGTAACTCTTTTGCAATGTCTTCTCGCTGAGATTGGGGTAAACGGTGCGTTACTGCATAAATATACCGTTCGATTAACTCCATTTTATGACCCTCCTTTGTTTTGAAGCAAATTCTCCAAACTTCCGACCATGTTTTTCCACTCTTCAACAAGCTGCTCAAAAACCTCTTTACCTGTTTCACTCAAAAGGTAGTACTTCCGGGGTCTTGTTTCATTTGTGTCCCATTTACTTTCCAAAAGACCTTGTTTTTCAAGTCTCCTTAGCAAAGGATACAAAGTTCCAGCTTCCACTTGGAAATTCCTTTCTTCAAGCGAAGCCACAAGAGAATACCCGTATTGTGGTTCATGAAGCTGACTCAAAACACCAATTGTCAGTGTGCCGCGTCTTAATTCCTGCATTAGTTTATCTAAATGTTCATTTGTATCACTCATAACATCAACTCCTGATTTCATCATACTGTATTACGTACACTATTGTAAATAGTTTATTATTAATTTTTTTATTATATTTTATGATTCTTAACAAAATCGGTCGTTTTATACAGATCGGTCGAAAATAAACCTATAAAACAAGAAAACCACTCACCAATGCATATGGAGTGGTTTTTCATTATTCTTTTTTTGCTAAGCACATGGAAAAAATAACGTCTATAGTTGTAAATCGTATTGATAGCACGTAAAGGCTTCTGCTTGCTTGAAATCCTCCTGTATATATAGGGATATCGCCCTCTCATTTTCTCCATTTACCGATAACGTAGTTCTTTTAAAACCATTCTCTTTAGCAAAATGAAGAGCGGCTCTTAATAGCATTCTCCCAAAGCCTCTTCCTTGGTATTCTGGTATTATTGCAAGCTGGGCAATATGCAAGGCGGGTACATCTTCATATTCATCAGCCTCTCCATTCACTATTCCTACTGGTCTATCCTGATGGAATAAAATCATCATTCCACCTTCTACATAACCCTCCTTGGAAATCATTTCGGAAATCATTTCAGGTGTAATCGGTGTTTCACTTCCCTGCAATTGAGCAAACCCTGCATTCCGAACTACGCACCATTTAGCTTCGTCTACTCCGGGTCTAAAAGAGCGAATCGAATAATCCGCTGGTAATCGCAACCCGGGTATTTCTAGGTCTTCTCTTAAAAGCAGGTAGGCGTATCTCTCCACGGTGAAATTCAGTTTCTTAATAAATTCTATTAAAATAGCATTTTCATTTGGTATAAAAAGAAATACCTTTTCAAGTCCTATTGTGTGTGGGAAAAGAGCTTGCCAAAGCATTTGATAACAAGCAACGTCATTGACGGCGGAGTGAAAAATTCTAAAGCGTGCTTTTTTACCTCTCCTATTATAATCATCCAGGATAAGGGATACGGCTGCTATTATCTCGCCTTGTGAATTGGAAATAATATACGCAGGATTTTCAGCATTCGGTTCAAAATCATTCAAATCTTCATCGTACAAAAATGAATGATCAAGTTTTGCTCGATGCATCCTGCAATACTCTACAAAGTCTCCTAATCTTTCACCTTTCAAAAATTCAACCTTCATTTATTTCCCCCCATTTGATTGCTCAGCTCTCATTGCGAAACTTCACTTCTAAGCTTATGTTACCGATTGCAAGATATTTCGATAGTTTTGAAGCCATGACTACTAAATCTTAAGATTTTCCCGGCTAATTCTACTACTTGAAAAAACACTGTTGAACTAACACTTCACATATCATGTTTTTCTAATAATTAGGCATCCTAAAAGAAGAAAGTGACCATTACGAATCTATTTTAGGTTTGAAAGGAGATTTAGCTTTGAAACTTTTTCAAGTAAGAAAAGGACAATTTGTATACTTTAACAATGAGCTACACAAGGTATATGGGGTAAAACCAATGTATAAACTGTCCATCCATCTTATAAAGCTCAGAGATCTATCGCAGCATATTACGAATGCAGCGAGTGTTGAACGATACATTCCACGAGAAGACGACAGCTTTATTTTTAACCATAAGGTCTACACATTAAGAAATAACCAAAAGCCAGCAGCCGGCGATTTAATTTTAATAAATAATCCAGTCCCAGATACATTAGATCACTATTCCTTAAATGAAATCGAAACCGTTGAAAAGATTGATAGTAAAGGAGTCATCACAAGTGATTTAAACGGAATTAAGCATTCTGAGTATTTATTGATGGTGCCAGGCCGTGCCCCTGACAGCCATCCCATTGATTATAAAGACATGGCGAGTGTTGATGAAAACTTGGACGAAACTGAGACACAAATCATCCATCCATACAGCGACCTATCCGTCCAATTAGGGGATGTATACAAAAAGAAGGATCATGATGTGCTGATTGAAGCTATGGTGGTCGCCATTAGAGGACACACCGTCTTTCTTGGTGGTGGATTAGAAATACAACATGAGGAGTTAATGAATACCGATATGTGGGAATTTCAATATAATCCATTCAATAACTGATTTTAACTACAGCATTCTTCCATGGAGGTCCCTATGAATATAAATAAATTCAAAGAAAATAGTGTATTTATTCTCTCTTTATTCCTCACCCTCGTTTTCATTGTCTGGGGAGCTTTTTTTACAGATAATCTTACTCTGGTCACAAACGCAGTCTATAACGGCTCCATTGATTATCTTGGATGGGTTTATCTAGGCTCTACTTTATTCTTTGTTATTTTTTCAATCTACTTATTGTTCTCTAAGTATGGAAACATTCGCCTAGGTCGTAAAAATGAAGAACCAGATTTCAGTACGGGTTCCTGGCTTGCCATGTTGTTTGGTGCTGGAATGGGAATCGGGATTGTCTACTGGAGCGTCGCAGAACCAGTAACTCATTATACAACCCCGCCTTATGGGAAAGGTTTTACAGTTGATGCAGCCGATACAGCTATGAAATTTACCTTTTTCCATTGGGGACTTCACCCATGGGCCATATATACGGTCATTGGACTCGCCCTTGCATTCTTTCAATATAATAAAAGGCTACCAGCATCTATTAGTTCAGCCTTCTACCCCATTTTGGGCGACAAAATTTATGGACCGATCGGAAAAACCATTGATATTCTTTCCATTTTTGCGACCGTTTTTGGAATCGCTACTTCTTTGGGACTTGGAGCTATGCAGATTACCTCCGGAATGCATGCCATTTTCGGCATTCCAGATTCATTACTCATACAATTGGTGGTCATTATCGTCGGAACGGTTCTTTTTATCATCTCGATTAATACCGGATTAGAACGAGGCATCAAATATTTATCCAATGCTGCGATCATTTTATCGCTTGTAATCATGGTTTTAATTTTATTTGTTGGTCCAGCCTTAACTGTTATTAAAGTCTTTTTTCATACGACAGGCCTTTATATTAGTGATTTTCTACATATGAGTTTAAGGCTAAATCCCTTTGGGGGAGGAGAATGGATTGCCTCATGGACTTTGTTTTATTGGGCATGGTGGATTGCTTGGGCTCCATTTGTCGGCATGTTTATTGCCCGTGTTTCAAAAGGAAGAACCATTAGGGAATTTGTTGTGGGCGTATTGATTTTCCCAACGCTTGGAACATGTCTGTGGATGTCTGTTTTTGGCGGATCTGCTCTTGAGATTGTTCAAGCTGCTGGGAACCATGAGTTGGCAAAACAGATTGCAGAAAATGTGAACCTTTCGATTTTTACATTCTTTGATCGACTTCCATTGAGTTCCCTATTAAGCATTATTGGATTTGCCGTCATAGCCATCTATTATATTACGGTTGCAGATACGGCAACCTTTGTATTGGGGATGTTAAGTGAAGGTGGAACCCTTAATCCATCAAACAAGATCAAGATGACATGGGGTGTTATTCAATCTGCTGTGGCAGCCGTGTTACTAATTGCCGGAGGGTTGGACGTATTACAAACCGCCTCTATCGCTGCCGCTCTCCCTTTTGCAATAATCTTGGTTTTCATGTGCTTTTCTTTACTAAAAGGTCTCGAAAGTGAAATAGAGATATACAGAGGAAAAAAGAGAAGCGTCCAACATTCATAACAAAGAAGAAGGTATCCAAATAATGGACACCTTCTTTTTTCATATCAATGATTAAACTTCAATACTCAATACTTCGTCCTGCCCTGCGCGAACAGATTTTGCTCCTACTTTTTCGATCATTTTCATTTGAGCTGTGTTTGTAATGATAACCGGAATGACATCACTTTTTGCCTTTTCGTTCACTAGAGCCTGATCAAAAGTGATGAGCTTGTCGCCAGGTTTTACAGTAGCGCCAGCTTCAACATGTGCCTCAAAGCCTTCACCTTCCATACCAACGGTTTCTAACCCAATATGGATTAAGATTTCAACACCAGACTTTGTTTCGAGCCCCACAGCATGCTTTGTTGGGAATATTTGAACTACTTTTCCTTCAATCGGAGAAACAACTGTGCCATTTGCAGGCTTAATTGCCACTCCGTCTCCCATCATTTTTTCAGCAAAAACCGGGTCTGGCACTTCAGATAATGGAACGATTTCTCCATCTACTGGTGAAAAAATTGTAACCTTATTGTTTTTCTTTCCAAATAATTTTGACAACATCATTCATTCTACCACCTTTTACAAAGTTAATTTTAGTAAAACAAATCCCGAAAATAGGGATAAAACAAGTAAAATACTCGCCACTGTTTTTTCAAATGCTGTTAACGGCTGCGTATTTGAAGTGTGTGGGAGCTTTCTTTTTGTAATAAAAACGAGAAATGCCATAATGAGGTTTCCCACAACAACCTGAGAAATCAGCATCAGACTGAGGAAGCGATCCCCTCGCCCTTTTTTAACTCGTGCTTCTTTTGGAATTTGGTTGAGGAAATGTCCCCATATTGGGTTAATAAAGCTTACTAGTAATAGTACAACATAGATAGGTTGTGTATTCAATAATTCCTCTATCGATTGATTCTCATTTTGAACCATTAGCAACAAATAGAGAACATAAACTATGGGAATCAAAATCGTTAAAGTTAGAATGGTTGTATACCATTTATTGGTCTTTCTTTGCTGTGTGATCACGGTGTTCCTGCTCCTTTTCTAGCGCGAAATTCAAGTATCCTCTATAAATTCGAGAATATATTCAATACATAAAACAATGTTTTGGTCCTGCTCCATTTCGGGAGTACATACTAATTCATACTTAGTCCCTCTTATATATTAACATCACTTTTTAGCTTCCAACCATCAATTTGAAAGCCACCCATATTTGTTAGTACATGAGTTGATAGTTCTTCATATGCCACAATCATTTTTTGCCTATTCGTTAGCTGCATCGCTTTTACAAAAGCCACTTTAAATTCGGTGTCCGGAAAGGCGGTTTTCAAATATTTCTTCAAATAAGCCGGGTCTGTTAGATAAGAAATGATTTGATAATGAGGAATCGTTTCTATGTTCAAAAACTGACCATACTCCCAAAATAATTTTGCTAGCAAATTATAATAAACAAAATGAAAATCTTCTTTTTCCTGTTCGAAACAATCCTTCAGATTATCCATTGCATCCCAAATTCCGTATTTTTTCATTTCAATCATCGTCGAATTTAGACCACTATATTCTCTCTTCAACCATTGCTTAGCCTCTGCTTTTAATTCGCTCATAACGCCAGTTTTATCAAATAAAATCCGCCCTGTCATAAACTGAACCATCGACATCGTTCTACGACTATTAAAATCTTCTTGAAAGTATAATCGAATCTGCCTTTGTGGGTTAGCAAAATACTCAATCAGAAAACCATGAATAGCTCGATTTCCTCTTTCTCTCCACTCCACCTCATCCGATAAAACTATATGTACGTCTATATCGGAACGCTTCGATGGATTTCCAGTAATGTAACTTCCACACACAAGGGCGCCTACTACATCGTTTCTATCCTTCCATTCTTTTATAAAGTCTTCCAATGCTATCTGCCATTCAACCATAAAATTATCCTCACTAACTGTGTAATTCCTGTACTTATTCAAGATTGTCTCCAAAAATCCCTTCTTAATATAAAAATGTGCCCCAGACGATTCTGGGACACATTTTTATTTATTTTACCGTCGCTCTTCTTTTGCGTTTTTCCTCACTGATCGCAATCGTGCCATTCTCCACACCCAACTCATCCAACCATCTACGGTAAGCAATCGTGAGTGCATCTGACTTCAAGTGCAATTCAGCTTGCAAATCTAATGGAAGAAGCTCAGGCTTTTGACTCTCAACAATATCGAGATCCTGATTAAAAATTAAATCCTGAAATTCTATAAAAGTATCATCTGGCTTGTCCAAATCATAGTTTCGTGTTAACAACATAAATGCCTTTGATTTTTCGTTATCTTCCTGATTCACCGCAACCAAGATGGTGAATTCCTCATCCGAACCATCCGTTGTTTTCGTGAAACGAGCTGTTGTTGGATTTAAGATTTCGTACACATAATTCGCATATCCACCCTTCGACCGTCCATCAGGGTTTGGTTGATATACTGGGATTTTGCTCGTAATATAGCGATTGTCTAAAAACTTCACTTCGTAATCCGACACTTGAGCATGCTCTTCGTCTCCAAGCATCCCTTGGTGTACAAACATCAAATGGGAAACATCTAGGAAATTCTCGATAATTCTTGGTGCGTTCGCCTTCACTTCATAAGGTCCGCAAATCGCAGTATGGTAACCATCTAACGCATACTCAGGGTATGAAATAAGTGGCGCTGGCTCATCACCCAAGCAGACCCAAATTAAGCCAAATTGCTCCTGACAATGATAAACCGTTGCTCTAGCCTTCGTTGGAATCGGTCGTTCATTTGGCAATGCTGGAATTTTTACACAAGCCCCAACACAATCATACTCCCACGCATGGTACGCACAAACCAGATTGCCATTCTTAACCTTTCCTAGTGAAAGTGCCGCTCCTCGGTGTATACATAAATCTTTAAAGGCGTGAACCCCTTTTTCATTACGAAAAATAACCACTCGTTCTCCAAGGACAAATACTTGTTTCGGATCGTCCAATAAATCCGCGGCTTTACTTACTGGATGCCACTCATTCCATAGGCGGTCTTGCTGCATCTAAAATCTTCTCCTTCTAGTTCAGATTTACACTTGGTGCGCTTGCTAAGCTACTATCTTCACGTTTTTGCGGCAGCACTAAGTTTAGTACCAATGCCACAATCGCTCCAGTCGCCGTACCTGATGAAATAAAATACGTCACTAAGCTTGGTAATCCGCTTAAAATGTCAGCTGGCATTAATACCGCAAACATAGCAGCCATGATGGATATACCAATCACAAGCATATTTCTCTCAGTAAACGGAACTTCTTTTATCACCTTAAAACCATTCATCATAATAACCACACAAAGAATCGCAAACACACTATTGATAACGACCGATGGGATACTCGCAATCACGTTCATGAGCTTCGGCATCATGCCAAGTACAAGTAAAATAACCCCACCAGCAATAATTGGCTTACGGCTTTTCACACCAGTTATCGCAATAATTCCTGCGTTTGAGGAATAACCTGTTACAGGTGTTCCTCCAAAGAAAGAACCAACGAAACACCCTAAGCCTTCACCAAATGCTCCACCATTTAGACGCTTATCTGTAAGCTCCTCTTCCGTCACTTTTCCAACCGTAAACCAAGTACCTGTTGTTTCAATCGTAACGATAAAATAAATAGCCAACATAATGAGAATGGCATCTAATTCAAATGTTGGTGTTCCAAATGCAAAAATACTCGGCATTTGAAACCATGAAGCTGTTCCAACAGATGAGAAGTCAACTAATCCAAAGAATGAGGCGGTGATAGACCCGATTCCAAGAGAAAAGATAACGGCTGCTACTTTGATATATTTTAATTTCGTTTTCGCTTTTTCACCTACATACATACAGAAAATAAGAACTGCTGCTGTGATTAATGCAACAAGCATATTTGTTCCAAAGCTCCCTTGAGCTGTATAAATTGAATTAATCGCACTCGGCATAAGAGAAATCCCCACTACAACGATAACCGTACCTGCTACAATCGGCGGTATGAACTTTCGAACCACTTTACTGAACACGCGGAGAGGATTACCCAATAGAGCGATTATCAATGCACCAGGAATCAAGCTTCCAATCATCGCTCCAATCCCAGAAGTTGTTCCAATTGCAGCAAGTGCGCTTAATGGAACGAATGATGGACCCTGCATAACTGGAAGCTTCATCGCAAATCCAGCTTGAATAATGGTGGCAAGTCCACAAGCGATAAATGTCATTTGAATGAGTAGTGCACTATCAGGAACAGAAAACGATAATAATCCCGCTAAAATAATCGGCGGAATAAAGAGATCCATCGCTAAAACATGTTGAAGCCCTAAGAATATAGACTGCATGGTAGAGACTTGCGTTTTTTCAATCTTAACTTCCTCTGTTTCTAGTTTTCTAGCAGTACTTTCCATTGATCCAATCTCCTCTTCCTTGTTGTGATTCTCATATAATCAAATCCCTATGAAAAAAGCTCAAAGCACACTCCTTCTACTTGGTAGAAAAGCAGTGTACTTCGAGCCTTTAATGTCGAAATACAAAAAGAAAAGATCGATCTTCTCTTTCGCTTTTCATAGTCGGTTCATTTACGGTAAACCGGTAGAAACTTGTAGGCCATATCCCCACGATTATATGAAAAATAGAAATATATTTTTGATGATTGTAGTATAGCACCTCCTATCCCAATTGCAAGAGAATTTTCACTGTTTCGATAGGGATATTAGGACAAAAGTCGTGCTAACATCAGATGGGACAAGGGTTTTTCCACCACAAAAAATAATTCGTATTTTTTATAGACTCATCCAGTTTTTTTCAATATAATGACCAATATATAACCAAAATACGAACATTAAGGTGATAAAAATGAATGAACATACGTTTATTTTCCTAGGCACCGCTTTTACAAGTCAATCTTCCGAACAAATAGCGATCTTGAAGGACCATCTATTCTGTGTGAATGAACATGGCTTGATCGAAAAAATCGTAGCCCCTGATAGCGCGGAATATCCAACATTACTAGATTCATATGAAGATACGCAGAACTTCCATCGCTTATCGGAAGGCCAGTATATTTTACCTGGTTTCGTTGATTTACATGTTCACGCTCCACAATGGGCACAATCTGGAACCGCACTTGATCGACCGCTCCATGATTGGTTACATACATATACTTTTCCACTGGAAGCGAAATTCTCTAATCTAGACTTCGCCACAAATGTTTATGAAGATTTAGTTCAAACCCTCCTAAATAACGGGACAACAACAGCCCTTTATTTTGCAACAGTTCACAAAGAAGCAAGTCTTCTCCTTGCTGAAATCTGTGCGAAAAAAGGACAGCGTGGACTGGTTGGAAAAGTCGTCATGGATGATCCGGAGCAAAACCCAGACTACTATCGAGATTTCGATACAAAAACAGCCTTAAAAGATACAGAAGAGTTTATTCTTGCTGTGAAAAACTTAGGAGAAACAGTAAAACAAGGGGTATATCCTGTTGTGACACCAAGGTTTATTCCAAGTTGTACAGATGAGGCTTTAAAAGGTTTAGGAGAACTAGCAGAAAAATACGATACTCATATCCAGTCCCATTGTAGTGAAAGTGATTGGGAGCACCAATATGTTCACGGACGTTATGGGAAAAATGACGCTTTCGCCTTACACCAGTTTGGCCTATTAGGCGATAAATCGGTCATGGCTCATTGTAATTTTTTATCCGACCAAGATGCTGATCTATTTGCAAAAACAGGTACAGCGATCGGACATTGTCCATTATCCAATGCTTATTTTGCGAATAGCGTTATTCCTATCAAGCGTTTTAAATCACTTGGAATCGACATTGGCCTTGGAACTGATATTTCGGCAGGTGCCACTCCAAGTCTCTATGATAATGCCAAACAAGCAGTAGTTTCTTCTAGAATGCTAGAGGATGGCGTGAACGGTGACCTTCCAGCTACAGAACGTGGGGTGCCAAATTCTCGCCTTACGATTAATGAGGCATTTTATTTGGCGACGGCTGTTGGAGGAGAAAGTCTAAGTCTTCCGATCGGTAGGATTGAAGAGAATTATGCGTGGGATGTCCAAATTATTGATACAAAAGTTCCTACTGCTCGTCTCCCAATTTTTGATCCATCAGAAGATTTATACGATATTTTTCAAAAAATCATCTATAATGTTCGACCAGAGAATATTCGTGAGGTGTGGGTACAAGGAGAAAGAGTCCATTCACGCTAATATCCATAAAGAAAAGAGGCTGGGACATAACTAGCTTCAAATAATGAGAAAGGTGAATTTGAGCGTACTCAAATTCACCTTTCTCTATTTGTGTGTTAATTTTTCTATTACCTTAGTTAATGGCAGTGAATTTTCTTAAATTCACTGCCATTAACGCGAGACCCATTTCGTTTTCTACCTTCGATTTTCCTCGTACAGAAAATCGAGTAAAACGCAAATTAGCCTTCAAGAATCCAAAAACTGGTTCCACATCGATTTTGCGTTTTCGATAGATGGCACTCGTTTTCTCTTCTGAAAGCTTCGCTCTCACATATTCTTTTTGCTCTTCCC
>NZ_SUND01000006.1 GCF_005280205.1 Bacillus yapensis
GATAGTATGTTGTATTTAATGGCCGATTCGCCCATGCCTGTACGATGGGATCAAGCTTTTCCGTAAGAGAAGAAACAAACGACTTTGAGACACTTTCCCCACAAAGCTGTTGAACAATATTCGTTACTTTTCGAGTAGACACGCCATTCACAACCATCTCAAGCATAGAAAGAACAAACGCTTGATCACACCGTGCGTACTTTTCAAACAAGGAAGGAGAAAATTCGCCTTTACGTGTACGAGGAACTTTCAAATTGACCCTGCCGATACTTAGAATGAGGTCTCTCTCATAGTAGCCATTTCGAGAATCAAAACGGCCAGAAGAACGCTCATAAGCTCCAACCTGTAAGTGGTCATCACGTTCTTTCTCCATAACAGAGTTCAAAACAAGGACGATAGACGCTTTGATGACAGCGTCAATATCCGAATTCATAACGGATTCTTTTAAATGGTCAAGATTTAGGTTAAACTGAAACTGAGTCATAATTAATTCCCTCCACAATGTTTTTCGTCGTTGATAACCATTGTGACCAAAAGGAATTAATTTGACTCTTTTTGTTTTTACACAATTATATGGACTTAATCCTAGGAGAATGGAAAGCTGTCAAAGAAAAGTAGTTTGATTGACAGAATGAAGGTGTGAGAAGGAAAAGTTGTCAATGAAAAGTAGTTTGATTGACAAAAAGAAGCTAGGAGAAGAGAAAGCTGTCAATGAAAAGTAGAATGATTGACAAAATGAAGCTAGGAGAAGGAATAGTTGTCAATCAAACGAAATTTGAAAGATAAGAACATTGAATTAACCAATGCACAACTTTTATTGCCTAAAAAACCTGAGGATAAAAAAGTATAGAAAAGAATAAAAGAATACTATTTGTTAACGCTTACATGAAAGATTAGTAAATTTATAATGAATATGTAATAAATATCTTACACATATGAAAGGGGTAGTCAAATGAGAAATAAACTGAAAGCGATTTCTTTGTTTTTGGTTGCAGTTCTATTTGTTGGAGTACTTGCTGCTTGTAATAGCAGTAGTACAGGTGGAGGTAGTAAGGAAGTAAGCGTTGGTATCGTATTACCAACAAAGGATGAACCAAGATGGGTACAGGATGAACAAAGATTTAAGGATGCATTAAAAGATTCTAAATACACTACAGAAATTTTGTTCAGTCAAGGTTCTTCTGCGAAAGAAAAAGAAAATGTAGAAACATTGCTTAACAAGGGAATTGATGTTTTAATCATCAGTCCGCATGATGGAGAAGCAGCAGGTGCAGCAGTAGAAGCTGCTAAAAAAGATGGTGTTACAGTTATTGCTTACGACCGTCTAATTACAAATACAGATGCGGTTGATTATTATGTAACATTTGATAGTCTTGCTGTTGGGGCTGCACAAGCTCAATACTTAGTGGACAATGCAAAAGGTACAGGCATTCCATTGTATCTGTATGCAGGTGCAGCATCTGATAACAACGCATTCTTGTTCTTCGAAGGTGCATGGAGCGTTCTTCAACCAAAAATTGCTGATGGCACTTTCAAGATTGCCAATTCAAGTGAAGCAATTACCTTAAAAGACAAAGCAGAACTATCTCGCGATGAGATGAGTAAAATTCTTGGTCAGGTGACAACAAACTGGGAGCCAAATGAAGCGATCAATAAAGCGCAAACACATCTTACAGCTGCAGCAGCAGATATGAAAGGTGATGTAGCCATCCTTGCTCCAAATGATGGAACAGCTCGTTCTATTGCCGATACTTTTGCAGCTGATAGCGCTATTACAAGTTACGTTATTACTGGTCAAGATGCAGAGAAGGCTTCTATCCAATACATTATCGATGGTAAACAGTCAATGACTGTATTTAAGGATGTACGTACTCTTGTTAAGGACGCAATGGGTATGGCCGTAGATATTCTTGATGGAAAAACACCTGAAACAACAGGAACTTACGACAACGGCGAAGTTGAAGTTAAAGCAAAACAAACAGATGTTATCGTTGTTAACCAAGAAAATGTTAAGAAAGAATTAATTGATTCTGGGTATTATGAGGCAAGTGAGTTTACAGGACTGTAAGCAAATACGGAGCATTAGTGATAGATTCGTCTATCACTTTTCTCCATTATAAAGTTGTTTTGATGGGGGGATCAGGATGAGCGAATATATTTTAGAGATGAACCAGATTTCCAAGGAGTTCACAGGTGTGAAGGCACTCAGGAATGTAAACTTCAAAGTGGAAAAAGGAGAAATCCACTGTTTGATTGGTGAAAATGGAGCTGGGAAATCTACGCTCATGAAAGTACTCAGCGGTGTATACCCTTATGGAACTTACGAGGGCGATATTGTATTCGAAGGTAATATACAGAAGTTTAATAAAATCACTGATAGTGTTAAGACCGGTATCGCGATTATTTATCAGGAATTGGCCCTTTTTCCGGACCTTTCTGTATATGAAAATATTTTTGCTGGGAACGAAGTGAAACGTGGTGGGGTTATTGACTGGAACCAAACCGTTGTTCAGGCAAAAGAAATGTTGAAAAAGGTCAATTTGGATGTAAATCCTGAAATGCTTGTGAAAGATTTAGGAGTAGGGAAAAGACAGTTAATTGAGATAGCTAAGGCATTAAGCAAAGATGTGAAGCTGCTCATATTAGATGAACCAACAGCTGCTTTAAATGAAGATGATAGTGAAAACTTATTGAAGCTATTAGCCGAATTAAAGAAACAGGGTATTACATGTATCATGATTTCTCATAAATTAAAGGAAGTTATTTCGATTGCTGATAAGGCTACTATTCTTCGTGATGGAGAGACGATTTGTACGCTAGAAGGCAATAGGGGAGAAATTAAAGAAAACATTATTATTAAAAATATGGTTGGCCGAGAGATAGATGATATTTATCCTAAGAGAGAAAACAAGACAATCGGGGGAAAAATTCTAGAACTTCACAATTGGTCTGCTTATGATCCTCAATTGAGTCGCAATGTAGTAAAAGATGTCTCTCTTCATGTAAACCAAGGAGAAATTGTCGGAATATCAGGATTGATGGGCTCTGGTCGGACAGAACTTGCCCTAAGTATTTTTGGGAATGCAAAAGGCTATAAACTTCAGGGAGATTTAGTGTGGGATGGCAAATCGATCGTATTTAAACACCCTAGTGAGGCGATTGAGGCTGGCATAGCATACGTAACCGAAGACCGAAAAGGAGACGGGCTTTTCTTAGGTCAAGATATAAAGAACAATATCTCTGCTGCAAATCTAAAGAGCATATCGCAAAATGGTGTTATCAATCAAAACGAAGAAATCAAGATTGCAGATGGGTATAAAAATTCTCTTTCTGTGAAAGCTCCTTCCTTAGAGCAAATCGTTGGGAACTTAAGCGGTGGAAACCAACAAAAAGTATCGTTAGGAAAATGGTTGTTCGTCGGTCCAAAGTTGTTAATTTTAGATGAACCGACCCGAGGCATAGATGTAGGAGCAAAATTTGAAATTTACACAGTTATGAATAAGTTAATCAGTGAAGGAATGAGCATCATTATGATCTCGTCGGAACTAGGAGAAGTTCTTGGAATGAGTGATCGCATCTACGTCATGGCACAAGGTGAAATAAAAGGTGAGTTGTCTGCTGATGAAGCGACTCAGGAAAATATTATGCAACTTGCAACGCAATAGGAGGTTAGACCAATGAACACGTTAAAGGAAGCAAAAACGCTAATTCAAGAAAATATTCGTGACTATGGCATGTATATTGCCTTATTTGTGATTATTCTAACATTTACATTCATGACAGATGGACTATTCATGTCTTCCCGAAATATCAGTAATTTAATAGATTCTGCAGGATATATTGCTGTTTTAGCGGTAGCTATGACTCTAGTCATTGTCATTCGCCATATCGATTTATCGGTTGGTTATGCTGCTGGATTCATGGGTGCCATTGCAGCTATATTGATGACTCAGGCAGGAATGCCAGTTTATATAACAATTCCCGTTATTTTAATACTAGGAATCGTTATCGGTCTATTTAGTGGCTTTCTTGTAGCAAGCATCGGAATTCCTGCCTTTGTTGCCACGTTAGCGGCAATGCTTATCTTTAGAGGAGCATTGCTACAGGTTACCGAAAAAACAGGAACAATTATTATTCAAAATGATACATTTAATGCAATCGGAAACGGTTATATTCCTTCTCTTTTACAATTCAATGGATTGCATTTGCTAACCCTCTTAGTCGGTTTAGTTGGGATTGGTTTTTACATTTACATTGAAATCTCTAATCGTAGGAACAAAATGAAATATCAATTTGATGTAGTTTCTACTAGTATTTTTGTTTTGAAATTAGTGTTTATTTCTGCGATTATTGCTTATATTACATGGATACTAGCAGGTTATAACGGGTTTTCTTGGACGATTATTATCATGTTATTGGTCGTTGTGATTTATCATTTTATTTCAACAAAAACGGTGCTTGGAAGACATATTTATGCAGTAGGAAGTAATCCAGAAGCTGCCCATCTTACTGGAATTAACGTAAAAAAGATTACTTACATTGTATTTGGTTCAATGGGTATGATGTCCGCTCTCTCTGGTATCCTTTTTACAGCTCGTTTGCAATCGGCTACTACAACTGCCGGAACATTATTTGAACTCGATGCAATCGCAGCTGCATATGTTGGTGGTGTGTCCGCGGCCGGAGGCGTCGGAAAAGTAACGGGAGCAGTTATTGGTGCGATTGTAATGGCATCTCTTACAAACGGTATGAATTTACTAGGTGTTGGAATTTCCTATCAATATATGATTAGGGGTGGTGTCCTAGCGCTAGCTGTTATTTTTGATGTATTGACTAGAATGAAGAGATAAATAAATACAAGTAGGGGCTAAGTAGTCCCTACTTGTATTTTTTAGAGCAGTTTAAAAATTTACTTTCTGTTTTATCTGGATATACATGTACAAAAGCCGGATTAAAGTCTTTTTTTAAAATAAATACAGGACTTATGCGCAAAACATCAACACTACACAAAAACAGCCTCATTAAAACAGCCCTTACTAAATACATTGAAGAAATCCCAATAGATGGTATGATGGAACTAGTTATATGAGGAAAGGGGTTACAACTCTTGCGAAAAACTGGCCTCATTTTGCTATTTATAATCTTCTTCGCTCTTTGTTATCTTACTTTCGTATCAGCAGAGGGAGTATTCCGCTCCGATTGGCAAGCTCCAAAAACGATTGAAGATGAGAATGCCCAGCTACGTCTCGTTCTCATTACTCAAGATGCAGAAACGACTTTTTGGGACAATCTCGGTAAGGGTGCGATAGAGCAAGCGGAAAAGGAAGGTGCTTCTTTAGAGATATGGGGAAGCTACGGCAATAACCACGAAGATTTTCTGAAGAAGCTAGAAATTGCTATTCATTCTAAGGTAGATGGAATCATCGTACAAGGACTTGATTCAGAAGAATTCAAATATTTGTCCAAAGTCAAGGCATCTTTCTATGGGATCCCGATCATTACAGTTGCCAACGATGTGCCGGTGGAAGAAAGCTTGAGAAGAACTTATGTAGGTTCTGACCAATACAAGGCTGGAAGTATGATAGCAAAGCAATTATTAAATGATATGGGAAATTCCGGTAGTGTTCTTCTGACATATAATTCTAATCAAGAGTATTATCAGAAGCAAAGGTTGAATGGGATTCAGGATGTATTAAAGAATTACCCAAATATCAAAACGATCTATGCGGAAACCTCAAGTGATCGGGAACAGATTATCACAGCTACAAGGGATGTGCTGAATAAAACTCCTGAAGTTGATGGAATCATTGCAGTGAATGCTAATATTGTTGGAGCTTTGGTGCAAGAAATAAGTAAGCGCTACCAAGTAGAGCCGTACTTTATATATTCCTTTGATGACGGACCTGAATCTCTTGCATTGCTCAGACAAGGTAATATTGATGGCATTCTTGAGCAATCTCCTGAAATGATGGGAAAAACAAGTGTTCAATTGATTATGGAATGGCTGAATGGGGAGACAGTACCACTAGACCTTAAGGGTTATTTCACAGATATTCGTATTTTGAAAGCGAAGGAAGTTCAATGACAAGTATTCAAAAAAAAATCTTAATCCTTACCTCCGTCATTCTAGCCATCATGGTGACGATTTGGATAGCACTCACTTACTATAACTACAAAACACAAAATCAATACAATGATATTTTACAAAGGTATATAAGTTTGAATGAAGTGACCAGTGCTAGCCAACAGGTGATTACCGATTTAAATAACTATATGCTTACTCCGTCAGCCGGCCATTTAAGACAGCTGAATTTAAGTAAAGGCAAGATTCAAGAGGCAAAATACGAGATTTTTCCACTTCGAAACGAAGAAAATGATTTTGCTTTGACGAACTATATTAATTTAATTGATAGTTTACTTGAAACAACTGATAGACTAATTATGTTTATCTCTGGTAAGGATATGGAGGCTGCAGCAATAGAGTTCTCTGAAGCAACGAGAATTTCGAATTACATAGCCGAAATGAAGCTTACTATACTAGATACTGAACTTAAAACCTATGATCGATTTTATCGAAATATCATTGTGCAATCTGAAGAATTAATCAAGCTCGGTGTTTGGCTGATCCTACTTATTACATTTATTTTACTTTTTATTTCTTATTGGTTCTCCTTAAGTATTACGCGACCTGTTTATAAGCTGACTCAAGCAGCAAATGAACTTTCAAAAGGTAAATTTGATATTCAAATCGATGTTGAAAGCAATGACGAAATTTCCTTTCTCGCCAAAACGTTTGATCGGATGAGAATTAATATTAATAATCTAATTTCTGAAATTAAGCAAAAGGCTCAACTTGAACACGAGCTGCAGCAAAATAAACTTCTTTTACAAGAAAGTCAGTTTCGTAGCTTACAAAGTCAAATTAATCCTCATTTTTTGTTTAACACGTTGAATACACTATCCAAAAAAGCTTATTTGGAGGGGTCAGAAGAAACTAGTGATTTATTGGTGAGTGTGGCGAGCTTGCTGCGCTACAACTTAAAGCGGATTGACCGTGCAGTTACCCTTGCAGAGGAAGTAGCCGTATTACGTCAATATATGGACATTCAAAAAGCAAGATTTACACAACGCTTAAAATTTTTTATAGAAATTGATGAATCATGCTTAGATCTGAAGATTCCTGCCTTAACATTACAACCAATTATTGAGAATGCTGTCATACACGCTGTTGAACCAAAAGAGGAAGGTGGAACAATTTGGTTCCGAATCTTCAATCAGGCCGAATGGATAACGCTCGAAATCGAAGATGATGGTACGGGAATGCCAAAGGAAAAAATCGAGCAGATCTTGAATGAGCGAACTGTTCAAACGGAAGGGCATTCAACGGGAATTGGATTTAGTAATGTCGTTAAGCGACTTCGTCTTTTCTATGGTTATGAAGATGTACTCTTGATTGAGAGCACAGAGGGGAAAGGGACGAAAGTTATTATTAAAATACTGAAAAAAAGGAGTAAATAAAATGCTCAAACTCCTAATCGTAGATGATGAACAAATTGAACGTGAAGGTATGCAAGCCATTTTACAAAAAGCATATCCAAATATCATGATTGAACAGGCCAATAACGGAAAAATGGCGTTAGAAATGACTGATGTGTTTAAACCAGATCTAATCTTGATGGATATTAAAATGCCTGGAATAACTGGTCTTGAAGCTGTTGAGCGAATTAGTACCAAGTATTCTAGCATTAAATTTATCATGGTGACAGCCTATGATACGTTTGAATATTTACGCACAGCGATTAAGCTAGGAGTAAAAGATTATTTGCTTAAACCGAGTAAAGTGAGTGATATTCTTTTAACGGTAGGGAAAGTAATTAAGCAAATTGAGGAAGAGAAAAAATTACTTGAGACGAGCAGGCAACAACAAGAGGCTTTTCAAAAAGCTTTAGCACTCGTTGAGACAGACGTCGTCACACAGCTGTTGTTCGATCATGTTCATGAAGTGCATGTCGATATGTTAGTTGAGATGTTAGATATTAGCTCAACGAATGAAATGTTTGTCATGAGTGTTCTAATCCCAAGGGGTCAAGAAAATTTATACTCGGTCATTAAAGATAAAATTCGGCAGTGTGGGGATGCTTGGCTAGGTGCTCTCTATGGGAACCAACTTCCGATAATTGTTTTTCGGGACCCTAATAAATCGTTTCGCTTACAGGCCATGTCTCTAGCGCGTGAAATTCTTTCCTTATCAAAATCAAATCAAGGGGAAGAATGGTTTATTGGGGTTGGAAGCCTGTGCAGTTCATTGGAACAAATAAGACAATCGTATCATGATTCATTGATTGCTACGATCGACACAACGCTACCTGTGAAATATCGATTTTATTCCGATGTGCCTGTTCTTGAAGATAAGGGCAATGAACAGTTAAGTAGATTCCGTGAAAAAGAGTTTTCTGACGTAATTCGACTCGGAAATTGGGAGGAAGTCCATACAAATGTCGTTGATTTGATTCAGCGCTTTGAGAAGGAAGGTGCGGGCATCATCCAATCTCAGCAAAGATTATTAGAAGTACTTTGGATCATCTCTAGGGTAATGAGTGAAATGGGAATTGAGACTGTTATACCACTTTACTCTTTTCAAGCTCAGGATTATCGGCAATTACGAGTCGAAGCAGCGCATCTATTAGAAAAAATGAAGCGGGCATACATAGAGCATTATAATCAATTTGAAGTCAATACAATGAAACATATAAAGCAATTTATATATGAGCACTCTCATGAAGACATTTCGTTAGATACACTAAGCAGTCGAGTAGGATTAAGTCCAATTTATATAAGTAAAATGTTTAAAGAAAAGTTGGGGATCAACTATATAGATTTCTTGACAGAATGCAGAATTGAAAAAGCAAAGACCCTTTTGTGCAACCCAGAAAAAAGCATTAAGGAAATTACTTTTGAAGTTGGTTATCACGACCCGAATTACTTTAGTAAGGTATTTAGAAAAGTGTGTAATGTATCACCCAAGGAGTTCCGAAAAGAGCTACTTGGTAGTAATAGTTAGGGGAGAGTTGATGATGAAAAAATGGATAAAGCTATTCACCTTTGTCATCACTCTTGTTCTTGTGGTTTCAGCTTGTAAAGGTGGAGTAGATCAGAAGAATTATTCTAAGCAGACTGTGTCCGAAGAATCGGAAGTTGCAGACGTAATGATTGAGAAGAAGATCAAAATTGGTTTCTCAATGGATACGTTGGAAGAAGAACGTTGGTTAAGGGATAGATGGATGTTCCTGGATGCGGTGGAAGAGTTAGGGGCAGGCGTAGAAATTTTGGAGGCAAATGGGGACGAAGCTCTGCAGATTTCACAAGCTGAAACGCTTATAAATGAGGGAGTCGATGTCTTAGTAGTTGTACCTTATAACGCTGAGGCTGCCGCATCTATTGTAAAAAAAGCACATTCTGCAGGAATTAAGGTTATCTCGTATGATCGATTAATCAAAAATTCGGAGATTGATTTATACATTTCTTTTGATAATGAAAGAGTAGGGGAATTGCAAGCTGAAGCGCTAACGAAACTAGTGCCAAAAGGAAAATATGTCTATATCGGTGGAGCCGACACAGATAATAATGCCCATTTATTTAAGAAAGGTGTATTTAACATTCTGCAACCCTTAATAAATCGAGGCGACATTACTGTCGTATATGACCAGTGGACAAAAGATTGGCTCCCTACTAATGCCTTTAAGAATATGGCAGAAGCCCTTAATGCAAATAATAACGATGTTGATGCTATCATCGCCGCCAATGATGCAACAGCCGAAGAGGTCATTAAGGCACTTGAGGCACAGGGGCTTGCAGGAAAAATCCCTGTAGCAGGACAGGATGCAGAGCTTGCAGCCGCTCAGCGTATTGTTGAGGGAACTCAAACGATGACTGTATATAAACCGATTCAAACATTAACAATGGAAGCTGCTAAAGCGGCAGTGAGATTAGCTAAAGGTGAAAAAATCGAGACCGATACTAAAATTAGTAATGGAAAAATTGAGGTACCTTCTATTTTGTTATCTCCTATTTCAGTCGACAAGGCCAATATTGATGAAACAATTATTGCTGATGGATTTCATTCAAGAGAAGATGTTTATCGGAATGTGGAATAAGGAAGAAATTTTTTGAAATATTCTTCCGCCAAAAATGATGATATTGAAGGGTCAAGTTGACTTTTCAAATATGGATTGAAAGCCAAGTAGAAGCCAAAGAGAGAAGAAATAGTTGCCGATCAAATGTAACTAGAGAGCTAAGTCACTCAAAGAAAATGCTAAGCTTCCCGTCTAAGATGGTTTGACTAACTAACCTTTGACGAGAAGCTATTTAAATTATATGTATGAACCTTTAATACCCAACCTCAACCGAAGCCACAACGATATACATTAAATCGTTTTTGTCGCCTTTTTCCTCAAGGACAATTCCGCTAGTTGTTAACATGCCGCCGTCCATTACCTCGACAGTTACAATGCCATATGGCAATGCTTTTTTTACAGTATCGATATCTAATTTGTCCTTATCACAAGGAACAGCCAGCTTCACGTTAACTCTCATATTGTCCAAACTATTATCTTTAAGGACCGTGCGAATCCCTGGCATTGAATTAAAATGAATTGCGTTTTTAATAGCACGAACAGCCGCAGTTGTAATATCCTGTCCATGAACATCAATGCCCATACCCGTTTCAATAAACATGATTTGATCCATTCTCGAACAACTCCCTATCATTTTTTATTCCTCTTTATTCTATCGCTTTTTCTTTTACTAACAAAATATAAAAATTTTTAAAAAACTTATTGATTTTAAAATGGACTCATATTATGATTATAAAAAATAACTAATCCAATAGTTTTAATCGGGATTATAAACTGAAAACTGTGTCTGATCAGACGAACTGAAGGGCGCTTATCTTTTTTATATAGGGATAAGTGCCCTTTTGATCGTCAAAGCATATACATAAAAAATAATTGGATTTCTAGCTATGAATGTTGACTGAAATACTCAACATTAGAGGAGGATGTGAACATGAAGGTATCAAGTAAAGGAGAATATGCTTTAAGAGCATTGATTTTACTTGGGAATAATCCAGGAAAAGTGCTTGGAATACAGGAGATTTCAGAAAAGACTTTGGTCAGTGTTCATTATCTGGAACAATTGCTTTTACAACTAAAAAAGTTGGGCTATGTAACAAGCAAAAGAGGAGCAAAAGGTGGCTATACACTTCATCTTCAAGCAGAAGAAATCAATATTGGAGAAGTCATTCGTGATTTAGAGGGGCCATTATCCCCTATGGGATGTGCTTCTATTACAAAATATGAACCTTGTCCACTAGAGGGGGGATGTCAGCTTAAGCCGCTTTGGACCTTGGTTAGAGATACCATTGCCTATGTATTAGAGCGAACAACGCTTGAAGATTTGCTTCAAAATCGAATTACAAAGCTAGAAGGGGATGATTTTGTTGTCGTTAAAAGGACGTCTAGACCAACAGGCTCTTGAAAAAATTGTTAGTTTGCTAGAAGGATTGGAGTTTGGGACTGTGCAAATCACGGTCCATGATTCTCAAATCACGCAAATCGACCGTTTAGAGAAATATCGTTTTCCTGCACAAGCAAAAGTGAGACAACAGATACCAAATCAACAGAAAAGAAGATAAAAATATGAATAATACGCCGATCGGACGCCCGAAGGCCCTTTAGTTTTCAGTACTATCTAGTACGTTTTGAATACTATTGGGGCTTTTTTTAATGAAAAGCCCGTCATTAACTTTATAAAAGGAGATCAACCAAAATGAAAAAGAAATTTTTCGCATTATTCTCAGCACTTTTACTCGTATGGGTTGCAGGGTGCTCCGATCAAGAGGCAAGTACGGAAGGTTCTAGCGACAATGAAAGTGAAAAAGCACCAAAAGAAATTGAATTATTAAATGTTTCCTACGATCCAACACGTGAGCTATATGAAGAATACAACAAAAGCTTTGCTGAGTATTGGGAAAAAGAAAAAGGACAAAAGGTTACCATCAACCAATCTCATGGAGGCTCTGGAACACAGTCACGCTCTGTTATTGATGGACTTGACGCAGACGTTGTGACATTGGCGCTCGCTTATGACATTGTTGCAATTGCTGAAACAGGTAAGATTGCAAAGGATTGGCAAACAAGACTTGAATACAATAGCTCACCCTATACATCCACGATTGTTTTTCTCGTTCGTAAAGGAAATCCAAAAGGAATCAAGGATTGGGATGGCCTAGTGAAAAAAGGAGTTTCAGTTATTACACCGAATCCTAAAACATCTGGTGGAGCAAGATGGAATTATTTAGCTGCATGGGGATATGCCCTTCAGCAAAATAACAACGAAGAGGGAAAGGCGAAGGAGTTTGTCACAAGCCTCTTTAAAAATGTACCGGTATTGGATTCAGGTGCACGTGGTGCAACAACAACATTTGTTGAAAGAGAAATTGGAGATGTACTACTTGCTTGGGAAAATGAAGCTTTCTTAGCATTAAATGAGCTAGGTGAAGATGAATTTGAAATTGTTATTCCTTCTGTAAGTATTCTCGCAGAGCCACCAGTAACGATTGTTGATAGTGCGGTTGAAAAAAATGGAACAGAAGAAGTAGCAAAAGCTTATCTTGATTATTTATATACAGATGTAGGTCAGGAAATTGCAGCGAAAAACTATTACCGCCCACGTTCAGAAGAGATTGCGAAAAAATACGCAGATCAGTTCCCTGAAATTAATCTATTCACAATTGATGAAGTGTTTGGCGGATGGACAGAAGCACAGAAGACTCACTTTGCTGATGGAGGAGTCTTTGATCAAATTTATCAACCTTAAAGGGGAGCTAGCACGTGGTTAAAAAGATAAAACCTCAGAGAGTTTTACCAGGCTTTGGCCTATCCATGGGGTATACGATCATCTATCTAAGTCTCATAATCTTAATCCCGATTACCGTGCTATTTTTAAAAGCATCCACGCTAAGTCTTTCGGATATTTGGCAAACTGTTACAGATGATAGAGTTGTAGCTTCCTATAAATTAACATTCTATTCATCATTTGTTGCAGCAGTGGTCAATGCCGTATTTGGAACTTTGATTGCCTGGGTATTAGTGAAGTATCAGTTTCCTGGCAAAAAAATTATCGACGCGCTTGTCGATTTACCTTTTGCATTACCTACAGCCGTAGCCGGGATTGCTTTGACGACCATTTACGCTCCGAATGGCTGGATTGGTCAGCTTTTTGAACCAATGGGGGTAAGAATTGCCTTTACCCCTATTGGCATTATGATAGCTTTAACATTTATTGGGCTGCCGTTTGTTGTGCGAACGGTTCAGCCTGTTTTACAGGATTTTGACCGACAATATGAGGAAGCAGCTTCTACTCTTGGAGCAAATTCAATTCAGATTTTCTTTAAAATTATTTTGCCAACACTTTTTCCAGCCATTTTAACAGGATTTGCACTCGCATTTGCAAGAGCATTGGGGGAATATGGTTCAGTCGTATTCATCTCAGGGAACATGCCGATGAAAACGGAAATTGTTCCATTGCTTATCGTGACGAAGCTAGAGCAGTTTGACTATGCAGGAGCAGCTGCCATTGCATCAGTGATGCTCATATTTTCATTCATTCTACTATTCGCGATTAATTTTTGGCAGTGGCGAATATCGAAAAAGCATCAAGTAGCTTAGAGGAGATAGAAAGATGAATACTAAAACAATTGCTCAAGCAAATACAGTAAGCCTGCAAGGGCTGAAAAAATGGGTACTCATTGGGATAGCTCTTGCATTCTTAGGCTTATTTATCGTCATTCCACTTATCGCTGTTTTTTCAGAGGCTCTAAAAAAAGGAATTGAGCTTTACTTTGCATCACTTACTGAACCGGATGCACTTTCCGCAATCAAACTAACTTTGATCACAGCTGCCATAGCGGTACCGGTTAATACAATTTTTGGCGTCATTGCTGCCTATGCTATTGCGAAGTTCTCCTTCAAGGGAAAAAATATTTTGGTTACCTTGATTGATATTCCTTTTGCAGTATCGCCAGTTATCGCTGGCCTAGTGTTTGTTCTTTTGTTTGGTTCACAAGGTTTGCTGGGGCCGTTCCTTGAGGCGCATGATATAAAAATCGTTTTTGCTGTCCCAGGAATAATTTTAGCTACGCTTTTTGTGACGTTCCCGTTTGTTGCCCGTGAGTTAATTCCGATCATGCAAGAGCAAGGAACCGATGAAGAGCAAGCAGGGAGAATGCTTGGAGCAAATGGCTGGCAAATGTTTTTCCGAATTACCTTGCCAAACATCAAATGGGGATTGCTGTATGGTGTGATTCTTTGTAACGCCCGTGCAATGGGGGAATTCGGTGCTGTCTCAGTCGTCTCTGGTCATATTCGTGGAATGACGAACACGATTCCACTTCACGTAGAAATTTTGTATAACGAATATAATTTTACTGCGGCTTTTGCAGTCGCATCATTGCTTGCTATCCTCGCCTTATTCACGTTAGTACTAAAGAGCGTAGTGGAATGGAAGTCGAGAAAGGAGTGAAAACATGGGCATTACAATCGAAAAGGTTTCAAAAGCATTTGGAGATTTTGCAGCCATTAAAGACGTCCAATTAGAAATTCCATCTGGAGATTTCATCGCACTATTAGGGCCATCTGGTTCTGGTAAAACGACATTGCTACGTTTGATTGCAGGTCTAGAAAGTCTGGATTCAGGTAAAATATTGTTCAATGACATTGATTACTCGAATAAAACCGTGAAGGAACGCAAAGTTGGCTTTGTTTTTCAGCATTATGCATTGTTTAAGCATATGACCATTTTTGAAAATATCGCCTTTGGTTTAAAAGTGAGGCCATTCAAACTCCGACCATCAAATCAAGAGATCAAGGAAAGGGTCTACAGTTTATTAAAATTTGTCCAACTGGAGCATATGGCTGACCGCTATCCTTCCCAGCTTTCTGGGGGACAAAAGCAAAGGATTGCCTTAGCGAGAGCATTAGCTGTTGAACCTGAGGTGCTGCTCCTTGACGAGCCTTTTGGAGCACTGGATGCAAAGGTGCGACAAGAGTTACGACACTGGCTCAGAGAAATTCATGAAAAGCTGAACATAACAACGATTTTTGTCACGCATGATCAAGAGGAAGCTTTAGAAATGGCGGATACGATTGTCGTGATGAACCAAGGGCAGATTGAACAAATTGGCTCACCAGATGAAGTCTATCATCACCCAGTTAACGCATTTGTTTACCGTTTCTTAGGAAGGGTAAATGAATTTATTGATTCAGAGAACGAGGTCACCTACATTCGGCCGCATGAGGTTGTGTTGAGGAAAAGTGCTCAGGGAAATAGTGTACCTGCCAAAGTCCTTCACGTTCATTCTGTCGGTTCATTGGTTCGGATCCAACTGAATCGACTTGACACAAATGCTCTTTTTGAAGCAGAAGTAAATACAGAAAAATATCAAGAAATCGGTCCGCTCAAAAAAGGTGACCTGCTCTACGCCACATTCTCCAATTTAGTCGCTTTTGGAAATGAGCAAAAAGAGGCATTAACGGCCATACTCTAATAAAAAAAGTCTGCCTTCATATATAGGCAGACTTCTTTACTTCTTGTTCTTTTTTTAAATAGGGATTCCAATTCACAAAGAAAATCCCGACAAAGATAAAACATCCTCCAATTAAAACATTCAAGCTTAAAGCTTCATCTAGCAATATCCAGCCAGTTAAGACACCGAAGAAAGGAGCTAAAAAAAGAAAGGCACTTGTTTTACCTGGATCACCTTTTCGCAAAACCGTAAACCAACTACCGAATTGGACAATTGAGGCCATAATTGCTAGCCAAAACAAAATAAACATGGATTCGCTCGTGATAACAAAAGTCGGTTTTTCAAAAATAAAGCTGAAGACAAAGAGGGCTATTCCACCGAAGAGCATTTGATAAGCTGTTAAAACCCAATTATCAAATTCAGGCTCCCATTTTTTTATTAATAATGTTGCGATCGCCCAGCTTACAGCAGAGGCGATTCCTAAAATAGTTACAATTTCAAACTGTAGGCTCATTCCTAAAGTAATAAACACTCCTATAAATCCAATTGTAACCCCGAACCATTGCAGTACTCGATATCTTGCTTTCACGAAAATGGTTCCAAAGAGAACGACAAGGAAAGGGTTTGTAAATGTCAAAATGGACGACTCTCCTGCGTGGATTGTTTTTAAGCTTAAGAAAATACAGGCCATGACCCCGGTTGTTTGAAATAATCCAACTAAAGCCATTTTGCTCCATGCTGAGATTTTTTTCGGGTGTGGTCTTTTTAAAACCTTTACTAACAAACCCATGAGTAATCCTGCAATTGTGAAACGAAAGGCAACGAGCAAAATCGGCGATGAATAAGCTAGCCCCATTTTTCCAATCGCAAACGACGATCCCATTAAACTTGTCGCTAATACGATTAATCCTGCATAAAGCCACCTGTTCATAATTGTTCTCCCGTCAATTTGTAATTATTAGAAATTTTATACAATTTGATAAAGAAATACAAATTTGCTGATTGAAAAAGAAAAACATCCCACCCTAAGCAAGGGTAGAATGTTATTCGAAAATCATGCAGTTAGTTAATGTTATAATGGAAAAAACCTTATTTTAAGGGGTAATTATTAGATGAAGTTAACGAATTATACGGACTATTCCTTACGAGTGCTTATTTTTCTAGCGTTAAAAAAAGACGGAGAGTTGAGCACGATCCAGGAAATTGTAGATACGTATCATATATCAAAAAATCATTAAAGAAGGGGGAAGTTATTGCGTTTTTACCCCGGCTTGTATGCTGAAACAAGCGCTACATGAAGCGCTTCAAGCTTTTATAAACGTGCTATCAGGCTATGCATTAGAGGTCCTTGTTGTGAATAAAGAAGAATTACAACAACTACGGTTATTAGCATTTGAAAAATGAGAAATCTCTAAACTATAGGTTTGGGGATTTTTTTTCGTTTGGAATAAAATTCCTACTATTGCTAAACCTATCCTGTGACAAAATACTTGGAAGGTGAACGCATTATGATAGAAGAATTATTAATGAATATTTCTCTAAAGATTGCTCCTATAATCTATTTTTTTACCATTTATTCTTTATTTGGTTGGATACTTGAGAATTTTCATAGTCTCTTTACAAGACGGTTATTTTTGAAACCGAATTTTTTCCTAGGGCCATTCAAACCGATGTATGGGTTTGCACCTGTACTTCTCGTTTCATTCATTTCTCCTCAAACGAATTGGGTATTTGCTCTATTTCTCTGTTTCCTTATTCCTACGGTGATTGAATATGTAAGTGGTTCATTACTTGAAAGATTTTTCCGAAAAAAGTGGTGGGATTATTCAGCAATAAGTTTGAATATCCAGGGGCATATTTGTCTAACTTACTCGTTATGTTGGATTTTTCTTTCATATATATGTGTTTACTTTCTTCATCCAAAAATAGAGTTCTCATTTCAAAGATTGGAGCCAATTGTGCTCAAAATTTGGCCACTCCTTCTCGCATATTTTTTAGCAGAATTCCTATTAGCAATTAGAAGACATATAGGACGAAACCAATCCTTTGAAACAATAGGTTAAAGTTTTGTGAAATCTTGGCTAAATTTGACGAATTGTGCGTTTTTGTCCATTGCTGGATTAATTTTTAACCCTTATAATATTGAAGTATTTGACTAAGAAAACAAAGAGGAGCTTGGTATGAAGAGGAGAAAATGGAGTTTCAAGCTTGGACAAAAAATTAATCTAATTGTATTAGGAATCATTTTATTCTTATCAGTAGTAGTTGGATTTGTTGTTGTTGAGCAAGTTACAGACGGAATTAAAAAATTTGCTACTGAGAAGGCAAAAGGGGATTTAAATCTAGGAAAGAGCTATTTGGATGCAAAGTACCCGGGTAATTGGGAAATCAAGGGCGGAGATTTATACAAAGGTTCAGAAAAAATCACAGATAACTTTGAACTTGTTGATGAATTAGGAGAAAAAACTGGAGATACCATTACGATTTTCCATGGTGATACGCGAGTTGCAACCAATGTTATGATTGATGGAAAACGTGCGGTAGGAACTCAAGTTTCTGAAGAGGTAGCCCAAGTAGTTTTGAACGATCATAAGGATTTCTTTGGAGAAGCAAACGTAGTGGGGAATAAGTATATGTCTGGATATACCCCAATAATAGATAAAACTGGCGAAGTAATCGGAATTTTCTATGTTGGTGCGCCACAAAGTATTATTGATGATACAATTGCATCCTTTATGAAAATCTTTATTATTGTACTTGTTATCGTGATTATTTTATCTTTAGCGATTTCATATTGGTTTACTAGAGGTTTAACAAAACGACTTTCTTCAATTTCCAATGCTATGAATGATGCGAAAGAAGGAGATTTTACAAAAGAAGTTATAGATACAAAGGGTGATGAATTAAGTCAACTTGCTGAAAGCTATAATTCTATGAAGGAAAATCTCAAGAACATGATTCAAAAAGTAATAGAGACTTCTGATCAGCTAGTTGCTTCTTCTCAGGAGTTAACATTAGGGGCAGAACAAACAGCAAAAGCAACGGAGCAAATTACATTATCTATTCAAGAGGTTGTTGAAGGAGCGGACAAACAAGCTAATAGCTTGGGTGATACGGCAAGGGCGATGGAAGAGGTAACAGTAGGTATCTATAATCTTGCAGAGAGTTCCTCTGTTATTGCCGAGTCTGCGCAAAATACACGTGATCATGCAAAACAAGGTGGAATCATGGTTGGAGATACAGTGCAGCAAATGGGGGCTATCCACCAATCTGTAAATGATAGTAGTACAGCAATTCAATTGCTGGATGAACGCTCTAAGCAAATAGGGAATATCACAAATACTATTTCAGATATTGCAAATCAAACGAATCTATTAGCTTTGAATGCTGCGATTGAGGCGGCTAGAGCTGGTGAACATGGAAGAGGATTTGCTGTTGTAGCAGAAGAGGTCCAAAAATTAGCCGTTCAGTCTCAGGAATCCTCAACGCAAATCTCAGAATTAATCAATGCGATTAAAAAGGATATGATTGATACGTATCAATCGATGGAACAGGTTAAAGTGAATGTGAACAAAGGAATCGGAATTGTCGAAAAGACAGAAGAAAACTTTGTTGGCATTATGAAAGCTATGGAAGCAATGGAAATACAAGTTTCTGAAGCGGCTGCAACTTCTGAACAAATGTCAGCAAGTGCAGAGGAAGTGTCAGCTACCGTAAACGGAATTGCTGAGATTACGAAGCAGTCTACAGCACATACGCAAACCGTATCTGCTGCAACGGAGGAACAGCTTGCGTCGATGGAAGAGGTGCTTGCATCAGCAAATTCGTTGGCCTCGATGGCAGATGAGCTTCAGAAATCAGTTGGCAAATTTAAAATATAATTTAAACCAACGGCCTGAGCGCTATGATTTGCGCTTGGACCGTTTTTTTATTTGCATTTATAGGGGGATTCAGAGGAATTGCGTATTTCCAAATCATGTGAATTGCATCTCCTCCCATAATAACAAAAAAGAGACGAACCAAGTTCGTCTCCTTGCTAAAAACTAAACCTTCATCACGCCGCCAGTGCTTGCGTTTGTAACAAGCTTGGAATAGCGAGCTAAGTAACCTTTTTTCACTTTTGGCTCAAATTCTTTCCAATTTGCTTTGCGTTTTTCCATTTCCTCATCGGAAACTTCTAAAGTAATTTTACGATTATTCAAATCAAGTTCGATAATGTCCCCATTTTCTACGAAGGCAATAGGACCACCCTCAGCTGCTTCCGGAGAGATATGTCCAATTGAAATTCCTCGTGATGCACCGGAGAAACGGCCGTCGGTAATAAGTCCGACCTTAGCTCCCAATCCGCGTCCGACGATTTGAGATGTTGGAGCAAGCATTTCAGGCATTCCAGGTCCACCTTTTGGACCTTCATAACGAATGACAACCACGTCGCCTTCTTTTACTTTGCCTGTGATAATACCAGACAATGCGTCCTCTTGGGAATCAAAGCAGATAGCTGGTCCGCGATGGTAGCCGCCAACGACTGGATCGACTGCTCCGACTTTGATAACGGAACCTTCTGGAGCAAGGTTGCCAAATAAAACAGCAAGCCCACCTTTTTCAGAATGAGGATTATCTAATGGATGAATGACATCCTTATCAAGAATGTCGCAGCCTGCTACATTTTCTTTTAACGTTTTCCCTGTTACGGTTAAACAATCGCCATTCATTGCACCTGGTTTCTTCAAGACTTCATTGATGATCGCACTTACACCACCGGCATTATGAACATCCTCGATATGATAGCTCGATGCAGGAGCGATTTTTGCAAGATGTGGAACACGAGCTGCGATTTCGTTAATGCGTTCAAGTGAATATTCAATTTCGGCTTCATGAGCTAAGGCTAATGTGTGTAAAACTGTGTTAGTTGAACCACCCATGGCCATGTCCAAAGCGAAAGCATTATCGATTGCATCAATCGTCACGATGTCTCGTGGTTTGATGTCTTTTTCGATTAACGTCATTAGTTGCTTCGCAGATTTCTTCACAAATTCCTTACGTTCTTCTGCGACAGCTAAAATCGTTCCGTTTCCTGGTAGGGCAAGTCCAAGCCCTTCAGCTAAGCAATTCATCGAGTTTGCCGTGAACATTCCGGAGCATGAACCACAGGAAGGACATGCTACTTGCTCTATTTCTGTTAATCTAGCTTCATCGATTTTACCAGCTTGGAAGGCACCAACACCTTCGAATACAGAAGTTAAATCAAGAGCATTCCCTTGACTATCTACTCCAGCCTTCATTGGACCACCACTGACAACGATTGTAGGGATGTTAACGCGAAGGGCAGCCATTAACATTCCAGGTGTAATTTTGTCACAGTTTGGGATACAGACCATCCCATCGAACCAGTGGGCAGCAACAACGGTTTCTACCGAATCAGCAATGATTTCACGACTTGGAAGAGAGTATCGCATTCCGATATGTCCCATTGCGATTCCATCATCGACCCCAATTGTATTCATTTCAAAAGGGACGCCGCCAGCTTCACGAATCGCATCCTTGACAATTTTTCCGAACTCTTGCAAGTGTACATGGCCTGGTACAATATCAATATATGAATTTACTACTGCAATAAATGGTTTATCAAAATCCTCTTCCGATACGCCAGCAGCTCGGAGTAAGCTTCGGTGAGGCGCTCGATCAAATCCACTTTTAATCATATTACTTCTTAATTCAGCCAACTTAGCTCCCTCTCTTTTTGTGCAAATTTTTAAACTTTTTCATATTTTAACATTATTTAGAGGAAAGTGATAGGATTTTTGCTTCAATGCTTTTATTCATAAAAGTTTTACATAGTTTTGGAAACTACATATTACATTCGTCACATTTACATAAGGTGGTTTCTGGGGTAATATAAAGGTGAAGCTAATTGAAATGAGGTTTTATGATGGAAAAATTAGAAAAGTTTATTGAAAGTTTAAATTTACAAAATCAGATCTCGCTTATAGATGTTCCAGAAATAGATTTATATATGGACCAGGTTATTCAATTGTTTGAGAATAAATTTAAAGACTCGATTCGAAATGATGATGAGAAAATACTGACTAAAACAATGATTAACAATTATGCGAAGTCAAAATTATTTTTCCCAATTAAAAATAAGAAGTACTCGAAAGAGCATTTGTTATTGATAAGTCTTATTTATCAATTAAAGGGTGCGTTATCCATCCATGATATTAAGGAAACCTTTAAGGGTATAAATAGAATGATGGCTGATGACGAAAGCTTTAAGCTTGATCGCTTTTATAGTAGCTATTTAGAGCTTTGCAATAGCAATGTCGCTAATTTCAAGGAAGATATAAAGGAACGAGTACAAGAGGCAAATTCGGAAGTGATTGATTTGGAGACAAATGAATCCGAGTATCTTGAAAAGGTATTGTTAATTGCTTCACTCGTTAATGTGAGTAACTTATACCGAAGAGCTGCCGAACAATTAGTTGATGAGATCATTGAAATAGAAGCAGGAAAGAAGGAGAAAAATTGAGCGAAACACATACGTTTACGAAAGGTGAAGAAATTGCGAATGCTATAACCCATGGGATTGGGGCGGTACTTAGTATCGTCGCGCTAGTATTATTAATTGTGACTTCAGCGATACACGGTACGTCATGGCATATTGTTAGCTTTACTCTGTTTGGATGTTCAATGTTGTTAATGTACACTTGCTCGACCATGTTGCATAGTCTCCCAGCGGGAAAAGCGAAGGATATTTTTGAAATCCTTGATCATTCTTCCATCTATTACTTCATTGCTGGAACGTATACTCCATTTTTATTTCTAATCATCCAAGGGTGGTTAGGTTGGACGATTTTTGGGATTGTGTGGGGACTGGCAATTGGAGGAACGGTCTTCAAGTCCTTTTTTGCGAAAAAGTTTGTTTTCTATTCAACTCTTCTCTATGTCTTAATGGGCTGGTTGATTGTATTTGCATGGAAACCGATCTATCATAATCTTCATCCAAATGGAGTTGCCCTTCTTGCGATTGGAGGTCTCCTTTATACCCTTGGTTCTGTTTTTTACGTATGGAGAGGCTTTAAATTTCATCACACTCTTTGGCATTTATTTGTGATTGGTGGCAGCATGGCTCATTTCTTTTGTGTGTTTCTCTATTTAATTTAAGAGTTGAGCAAGTTTTTAGGTTTGTCTACTTTTTACTGTATAATAATAGTGGTTAGGAATTTTTACGTATGGAGGAATATTCATGAACGTTAAAATCAATAAAAATGCAGCAAAGGTTTTGAAGGAAATGTTAGCTTCTGAAGAAGCAGAAGGCAAGATGATTCGCGTATACATCACGCATATGCATGGCGACCATGCACATTACGACCTAAAGCTTGATACTCCAACGGAGCATGATGAAATTGTTAAGACAGATAAGGATGTTGAAATCCTTGTAGATAAGCGCGAAGAGTTTTTGGACGGTGTATGGATTAAATATTTCTATGTTCCGCAAGAACAATTTGAAATTACGAATCCTTCTAAGGATCATCACCACCATCACTAAGAATGGACGAGCCCTTGCATGTTGCAGGGGCTTTTTTTGAACTTTAAAAAAAGGGGCTTTTTTGAACTGAAAAAAGATTCCTCATTTTGTGAAAATTTTCCACCTTTTATTTAGAAATTTTGGTAAAATAGAAAAATTAAAGGGAGGAGATTTTTCATGATTAGAAGATTAACCAGTGATGATCACAAATTTTGCTTTGAACTAGTAAACTCTCAGCCTGCTGAAAACCTTTTTATCATCGGAGATATTGAGGCTTATGGATACGATAAGAATTTCCAAAAAGTGTGGGGAGAATTTAATGAGGCCGGAGAATTAATTGCGGTTCTTTTGAAATATGAAAATAATTATATTCCATTTGCGACTGGAGATTTCGATGCAGAAGGATTTGCTAAAATAATGGATGAGGATCCTGATTTTTATTTTATGTCGGGTTTAAAAGACATTACCGGTAAAATCGAGCCATATGTAAAGAGACCTTTGGTTCGAAAAAGACAGACTTATTATACCAAATGTACGGAACTGAAATTAGCCACTACTGACGTATCTATGGTAAAGCAAGCAAATCCAGAGGATGCGGAGGAACTTGTTACCCTACTTAATAATATTCCAGAGTTTAGCGATTCGATTATTACGGTGGAAAGAAAACGAAGAGGATTAGCGGATGGTACATCAAGATCCTTTTATGTAGAAGAGGATGGGAAAATGGTTTCAACTGCATCGACTGGAGCGGAAAATTCAACTTCAGCGATGGTTGTGGGTGTTGCAACATTGGAAGAGTATAAGAAAAAAGGTTATGCAACCGCGTGTGTGACAAAGCTTTGTGAGGTCCTTTTAAATGAAGGAAAAGAGCTCTGCTTGTTTTATGATAATCCTTCAGCGGGAGCAATCTACAAGCGGATCGGCTTCCAAGATATCGGGTTTTGGATGATGTATACATTTGAACGATGATGACTATTCTAGCTGTACTTGTAGGGATTGAATTATACGAGAGAATTCTATCTTATTAGAATTACACTCAAAAAGAGCTCGCCCGATTTTAGAGGGGCGAGCCCTTATTTTTATTACCCACTTACCACGTGTCGATATTAAAACGGAAATTGCCTTTCCTTCGTTTGAACTGATACCCATTTGGTGATGGTAAATTCCTCGACCACCCACGGATTTCCAAAGCGACCTAGCCCACTTGCCTTATTTCCGCCAAAAGGAATATGGGGAGCATCATTGACAGTTTGGTCATTGATATGAGTCATTCCAGCATCAATTTGTAGAGCGAGCTCTTCACCTTTTTTCAAGTCACAGGTGAAAATAGATGAACTTAAACCATAATCTGTATCGCTTGCTAGAGCAATGGCATCTTCGTCGGTTGAGGCTTTAATAATCGTAGCAATCGGAGCAAATAACTCTGTTTGGGCTAGTTTGCTAGAGTTATCAACATTAGTAAATACATACGGAGTTAGGACATTTCCTACGCGCTTTCCTTCAAGAGCAATTGTTGCTCCTTCGCGCTTCGCTTCTTCTATATAAGATAGAGCTTTTTCCAACTGTCGCTCATTAATCAGAGGTCCAATGACGGTTGAAGGGTCACTTGGATCACCGTAAGGAAGAGCCTTTGCCCGCTCCACAAATTTTTCCACAAAAAGGTCGTATTTGTCTTGATGGACAATGAACCGATTGATAATCATACAGATTTGTCCCTGATGAATGAACTTACCAAAAATAGCAGCGTTGACGGCTTGGTCCACGTCGGCGTCTGATAAGACGACAAAGGGACTGTTGCCACCAAGCTCTAGGGAAACGCGCTTTAGACGTTGTCCAGCGATTCCACCAATATGGCGACCAACAGCTGAAGACCCAGTAAAGCTAATGAGCTTAGCAATCGGATTTGTTAGCATCCCGTCACCAATTTCCTCGATATCGGTAAGAACAATATTTAAAACACCTTTTGGTAATCCCGCTGCTTCAAAGGCTTTGGCAATTATAGAACCACCTGATAGACCAACTTGAATATCCGGTTTATGAACGACGCTATTGCCTAGGGCGATCGCCGGTACGATCGTACGCAAAGATAAGTTTAACGGAAAGTTAAAAGGTGAAATTGATGAAATAACACCTAATGGTAAGCGATAAATATGATTCAGCTTTTCATCCGTACCCGCTACTTCCCGTACTTTGTAAATTTCATCAACGTATTTAAAAGATTCTTCAAGAATTTCTAAAGCGAGATGATGTTCGACATGACATTTTAAAACAGTACCGCCAGTTTCACGAATAAGCGTTTGAACAATCTCCTCCTGATTGTCCTTTAAATATTGAGCAACTTTATGAAGAACTTCCTTTCTTTCCTCAACTGTAGATTTGGCCCACTGTTTCTGAGCGTTTTCTGCAATCTTAAAGGTCTCCTCAAGTTGTTCACTAGTCGCTAGACGGACAGAGGTAACGACGGAACGATCGTAAGGATTTAAAATATCGTAGGTTCTCGTACTTTTTCCTTCCGTCCACTCCCCGTTAATAAAGCTTCTGTTCATAACTCCAACGGCTTGCATAACAAAACTCCCTTCCAATAAATTGATAACGCTTTCAAATATGCTTGGCAATTATCTGATTACCCAAAATCATATCAGTGGGAATATTTGACGTAAACCTAGTTGTTGCCTTATATGAAACTACTAAAAAATCTATGAAGATTATTTTAGTAAGGCAAGGGCTCCCTTTTGTCCAATATTTTCTGGCGGCCATACGCAAAGATCGAATGGATAGTCAGAACCAGTGACGACTCGGTCCTCGCCTACTGTTTTTAATAGAAAATTGACGCTATCTTTATTCCATAACACAGTGTCATACCAAAAACGCGTTAAGTATTCAGAGGGGCGTGCCTGCAAATTAGTAGATACAAGTTCCCATTGTTCATAGCCTTTATCGAGTCTACCAATTTGATAAGGGAGGAATCCACCACCGTGAGCAAAGAGAATTTTAACCTTCGGGAATCGGTCGATAAGTCCACTTAATAATAGATCAGTAGCACAAACAGTCGTTTCCCAAGGCACACCGATTAAATTTGGCATCATCCTTCTTTTAAGGCGAGGATCCTCACATAGGAGAGGGTGAATGAACACGATCGCTTCTAACCTGTTCGCTTCTTCAAAAAATGGCGTGAAAAAGTCATCGGATAGCATATGTCCGTCAAGACCTGGACCAATGATCACGCCTTTTAATCCTAATTGCATAGCATCGTTTAAGATTTGTGCAGCTCTGTCTGGACTTGTAAGTGGAACGGTTCCTAATGCTGAAATTTTGTCTGTATATGTGTGGGAGAGGTTTGCTAAAGCTTGATTGTAAACTTTTGAAAGGTCAGTTGTAATATCTAGGGAGAAGTCGTACATGAATAATTGCGGAATGGGTGAAACCACTGAGTGTGTAACGCCAACTGTTTCTTGTTCTTGTAAAAAGAGTTGACTGTCAATAAAGGCCTGTTTTAGCTCAAAACCCCATTTCCCATTTACAACAAGGAACTCATTTTTATCTTCCGTTTTTTTGATCCACTTGGCATTCACTTTTTGCTGATGATCCCTTAACCAAGTGATTACATCTTCAGGGATAAAATGAGTATGGAAATCGTACATAACAACATTCCTTTCATTTTTTATTTTCGCGGAAAATAGCCCATACGTTCAGAGACATCCATCGCGGCTTGAATCACCTTTTTTGATAGGCTAGGAATTTTGTTCGTTTGGATTCTTTGTTTTGGACCTACAACTGAAAGGGCAGCTATCACTTTTCCTTTGTAATCATAGATGGGAGCAGCAATCGAGTTCACACCCTCGAGAAATTCTTCAATGCTGTGGGCGTATCCGTCCTGCCTAATTTTTGTGAGATGTAGACGAAGCTTTTCAGGTTCTGTGATCGTATTTTTGTTAAATTTTTTCAAGCCTTTTTTGATAACGTTTTCAATTATTTCGTCCCTTGAGAACGCCAGTAATACTTTCCCAGAACTTGTGCAGTAAGGTGGGTTTCGTTTTCCTACATGTGTCAGGAACCGGACAGGGTGGTTGCACTCAACTTTATTTAAGTAGATGACCTCGAGGTTATCCAAAACGGAAATATGAGCTGTTTCTCCGATATTTTCTACCAGTCTATTTAAAACGGGCTGTGATTCGCGGTACACATCCATGTGGCTATTCACAATTCCACTTAAAGATAGGATGGAGAGACCTAACCGATATTTTTTAGTTTCCGGATCTTTGAACACAAATCCCTCACTAGCAAGAGTACTCATCGTTCGACTAACTGTACTTTTATTAAGTCCTAGAGCTGCTGAAAGGTCAGAAATCTTTTTTTCGGGTTCATCCATTGAAAAACTCTTTAAAATTCGTAGTGCATTTTTAACAGAGGAAAGATGATTGTCATCTCGCTCCATTAAGGTCATAAATATTCCTCCTTAGCGTCTCTTTATAGTAACCATTGTTTCTATATTGGAAATATAGCAGAGATTAAAAATAAAATAAAGAACTTTTTAAATATTATGATATTTGAATCAATATGCCTACAGTACAGCATTTTTAGCCTTTTAAAAAAATATTCTTAGTTGCATATAGAGCAACTAGTGCATTGAATAAAGATTTTGCAAGCGTTAACATAATTTTTAGAAAATGCAGAAAAAACATAATACTAAGGAGGACTATCTTCATGAAAGTAGAAACTAAAGTACAAGCAATCAATTGTTTACATTTTATTAATGGGCAGTTTGTTGATTCTCAGAATAAAAAATCCTTTGAAAATATCAATCCTGCCACAGAAGAAATATTGGGGACGGTTGCTGAAGGTGGCAAAGAGGAAGTTGATTTTGCAGTAAGAGCAGCGAGAAGAGCACTAGGTGGTCCCTGGAAAACAATGACTCTGACAGAACGTTCTAAAATTATTCGTAAGATTGGGGACCTGATTCTTGAAAGGCAGGAAGAATTAGCAAGATTGGAATCGCTAGATACAGGCAAGCCTGAGTGGCTGGCCAATAAAATTGATATTCCAAGAGCTGCTTATAATTTTCATTTTTTCGCAGATTATATGATTTCTGTTGGTACAGAAGCGTATCAGCAGGATGATCAGGCGCTTCATTATTCATACAGACGTCCTGTTGGTGTAGTTGGAATCATTAAGCCTTGGAATTTGCCATTGCTACTTCTAACATGGAAGCTTGCACCATGCTTAGCGATGGGAAATACAGCGGTAATCAAACCGGCAGAATGGACTCCAATGACAGCGACGGTCTTAATGGAGATTTGTAAGGAAGCAGGAGTACCAGATGGGGTTGTTAATCTAGTTCATGGTTTTGGCCCGAATTCAGCAGGGGGAGCCATTTCTGAACATCCAGATATAGATGCGATTTCTTTTATTGGTGAACCAAGTACAGGAACAGCGATTATGAAATCCGCAGCTGATTCTTTGAAAAAACTTTCCTATGAGCTAGGTGGAAAAAATCCAAATATTATTTTTGCAGATAGTGATTTAGATGATGTTATCGAAACTACGCTTCGCTCAAGCTTTATTAATCAAGGAGAGGTTTGTCTTTGCGGCTCACGCTTATATGTAGAGCGTCCAATCTTTGATGAATTCGTTCAAAGATTTGTAGAGGCAACAAAAGAATTGAAGGTTGGAGATCCCCTACAAAAGGATTCAAATGTAGGTGCATTAGTGAGCAAGGAGCATTATGACCGTGTTATGAGCTATGTTGAGATAGCGAGAAACGATGGTGGTACCATCCATACTGGAGGCAAGCGTCCTGAAGGTCTAGAAAAAGGATACTTCCTTGAGCCAACGATTATTACAGGCTTAGATCGAAATTCCCGTTGCGTGCGAGAAGAAATTTTTGGACCAGTGGTTACGATTACTCCGTTTGATATGGAAGAAGAGGTAATCATGCAAGCAAATGATACGCATTATGGGTTGAGTGCAACAATCTGGACGACTGATTTAAAGAAAGCACATCGTGTAGCTCATCAAATCGAAGCGGGAATTATTTGGGTTAATACTTGGTTCTTACGTGATCTTAGAACTCCATTTGGAGGTATGAAGCACAGTGGAATTGGCAGAACTGGCGGCATGCATAGTCTTGACTTTTATTCAGAACTCTCGAATATCACAATTAAATTATAGGTTTTAGAAGGGAAGGATGGATATTGTCTGAAAAAATTACTCTATACGCAAAGCAACTAGCTCAAGCAGAAGAAACGAAAATCGGTATTTCTCCACTTACTGAGATGGATGCAGAATTGTCAATTCAGGAGGCATATGCCATTCAACTTGAAAATATCCATCGGAAACTAGTCCAGGGTCAAAAGGTAGTTGGAAAGAAAATAGGCTTAACCTCTTTGGCCATGCAAAATCTGCTCGGGGTAAACGAGCCAGACTACGGTCATTTGTTAGATTGTATGGTAGTGGAAAATGGCGGGAAGGTTCCTAATGAAAAGGTAATGCAACCTAAGGTTGAAGGAGAAATCGCCTTTATTCTCAAGAAAGATTTAAAGGGACCAAATGTTACAACATTAGATGTCCTTCAAGCAACTGAATACATTGTTCCAGCACTTGAGATTGTCGATAGTCGTATTCAAGATTGGAAAATTAAATTAACGGACACCGTCGCAGACAATGCTTCATCTGGCTTTTATGTTCTTGGCGGAAAGCCAGTAAAAATAGATGAGGTTGACCTTAAATTAATCGGAATGGTCCTAGCTAAAAACGGTGAAATCGTAAATACCGGAGTCGGGGCTGCAGCTCTAGGAAATCCTGCGAGCTGTGTGGCGTGGCTTGCTAATAAACTATTTGAATTTGATATTTCCTTACGCGCGGGAGAAGTGATCTTGTCAGGTGCCTTATCGGCTGCTGTAGAGGCAAAGGCTGGAGACGCTTTTACTGCTAAGTTCGCTCATCTTGGAGAAGTTAGTGTTCAGTTTTAATAGTTTTAAAAGAAGGGGGAGGCTCATGAACAAAGTAAAGGTAGCTGTACTAGGTTCGGGGAATATTGGAACAGATTTGATGCTTAAGCTAAGACGTTCGGAAATATTGGAACTGACGACAGTCATTGGGATTGATCCGAATTCTGATGGATTGAGAATGGCGAGAGAGTTTGGTTTTGAAACGATTGATACAGGGATTAAAGGATTTTTAGAAAAACCAGAGCTTGCTGATATTGTTTTTGATGCGACTTCAGCAAAGGCTCATATTCGTCATGCGAAGTTGCTTCGCGATTCCAGAAAGCAGGTGCTTGATTTAACACCAGCTGCGGTTGGACCTTTTGTGGTTCCTTCGGTGAATATTAGTGAGCACCTTGATGCAGATAATATCAATCTTATTACCTGTGGCGGTCAAGCGACTATTCCAATTGTTCATGCGATCAATCGCGTTCAGCAAGTAGAATATGCGGAAATAGTGGCGACCATCTCGAGCAAAAGTGCTGGTCCTGGAACGAGAGCGAATATCGATGAATTTACACAAACGACGGCTCGAGGAATTGAAAAAATTGGCGGAGCCAAAAAAGGAAAAGCGATCATCATCTTAAATCCTGCAGAACCCCCAATTATCATGAGAGATACGATCCACGTATTACTTGAAGATCAATTGGTTGACGAGGAGCGAATTATCACTTCTGTAAATGAAATGGCGGCACAGGTTCAAACATATGTGCCTGGGTACCGTTTAAGACAACAGCCGTTTTTTGATGGAAATCGAGTGACTGTATTTATCGAAGTCGAGGGCGCGGGTGATTATTTGCCGAAGTACTCAGGGAACTTAGATATCATGACGGCTGCCTCAGTAAAAGTTGCTGAAGAATGGGCAAAGCATAAGATTTCAAAGGTGTCTTTAATCTAGGAAGAAGGGGGTTGGAATAGAATGGAAGCATTTAGGGATGTTCTCATTACAGAAGTCGCGTTAAGGGATGGAAGCCATGCCATTCGCCACCAATTTACAGTTGATCAAGTGGTAGCTGTTGCGAAGGGATTAGATGAAGCAAATGTCCCATACATCGAAGTATCCCATGGTGATGGATTAGGAGGTTCTTCTCTCCAATATGGATTATCTTTGACCAATGAGATGGAACTCATTGAAGCTGCAGCGTCAGTTGTGAAAAATGCCAAGATTGCTGTCCTCCTTTTACCTGGGATTGGCACAATGCCGGAATTAAAAGAAGCCGCTAGTCTAGGGGCCAAAATGGCCAGAATTGCCACTCATGTTACGGAAGCAGACGTCTCTCCACAGCACATTTCGCTTGCCAAGGAACTAGGTCTTGAAACAGTTGGATTTCTTATGATGTCACACATGGCTCCTACTGCGAAATTAGTAGAACAAGCGAAATTGATGGAAAGTTATGGGGCAGATACCGTTTATGTAGTTGATTCTGCCGGTGCACTTTTACCACATCAAGTAAAGGAAAGAGTTAGGGCACTAAAGGATGCCTTAACGGTTAATGTGGGATTCCATGCGCACAATAATCTCTCTCTCGCTATGGCTAATACGCTCGCAGCGATTGAAGAGGGGGCAACTCGAATCGATGGAAGCATTCGTTGCTTAGGAGCTGGTGCGGGAAATACACAAACGGAAGTATTGGTTTCAGTACTTGATAAACTAGGCATTCAAACCGGAATCGATATTTATAAAATGATGGATATCGCTGAGAACATTGTAGCTCCAATACTTGAAAAGCCACAGGAGATTACTAAAGACAGTCTTGTCTTAGGATATGCAGGAGTCTACTCTAGTTTTCTATTACATGCGCAAAGGGCTTCAGAAAGATTTGGGATTGATTCAAGGGATATCTTAATTGAACTAGGCAAAAGAAATGTAGTTGGCGGACAGGAAGATATGATTTTAGATGTTGCTGCAGAGCTGGCGAATACGAAATAAATGGATTTTATTTTTCTACCGTTGCCTAAAGGAGGAGAAGAATGGAGAACGCTCTCTATAAGGATATTGCCAAATATCTAGTCTCAGCAGAAATTGAAAAACGGGAAGTTGAAAAGGTTACATCCACTATGAAACAAGACCTCACTGTTGAGGAAGCCTACTTTGTCCAAGAGGAGCTAGTGAAAATCAAGCTCGAAGAAGGACGACGAATCATTGGTCCAAAAATGGGGTTAACAAGTCAGGCGAAAATGCAGCAAATGGGCGTAAGTGAACCGATCTATGGATACGTATTTGATTATATGTTGATTGATGATGGTGGAAAAGTCTCACTTAAAGACTTAATCCATCCAAAAGCAGAAGCAGAGATTGCTTTTGTGATCGGTGAAGATATTGAGGGACCGGGTGTGACCGGTGCTCAAGTTTTAGCAAAAACGGAATATGTTTTACCGGCTCTTGAGATTATTGATAGCCGCTACGAAAACTTTAATTTTACATTGCCAGACGTCATCGCTGATAATGCGTCTACCTCAAGAGTTGTGTTTGGGACCTCGTTAAAAAAACCTGAACTTTTTGAGCTAGATGTAGTTGGTGGAGTTTTAACGATTAACGGTGTTATTAAAGAGCTTGGTGCTGGAGCTGCTGTACTAGGTCATCCTGCTAATTCCGTTGCGATGCTTGCTAATATGCTGGCAAGAAAAGGTGAAAAGGTCAAAAAGGGAGATATCATTTTAACCGGTGCAATTACAGGAGCTGTGATGTTACAGAATGGAGATTCCGTGAGAGCAAAATTTGATGGTTTAGGTGAAGTCACTTTTACAGTAGTTGAATAATTTTCAAAAAGAAGGGATTAAAAGCATATGCCCATTATCAATGTCCAATTACTAGAAGGCAGGTCTGAAGAGAAGATTGCAGAGGTCATTCAAAACATCACGAATACTGTTTCAGAAACGTTGGATTCACCAGTAGAGAATATTCGAGTTGTTGTGACTGAGATACCGAAGACTCATTGGGGAAAAGCAGGAAAACCAATGTCACAAAAGTAATTTTTGAAGTAATGGAAGATAAACCATATCCAAGCCCCATTGGAGTTGTAACATAAAATAACTTAAGTGGTTTATCTTTCAATTATATTAGGGAGGTTTATGAATGACGATTGAATTAAGTTTATTGGCCCCGCATGTGCCGAGTATTTGTCATGAAGAACAAGCACCGGAGTTTCAGAAGGATATGGTGGCCTCCATGAAGGGTCTTGCGAAAAAAATCGAAAGTATTAAACCTGATGTAGTGGTGTTAGTTTCTTGTCATTGGCCATCAACTTTCTTCCATTATGTTGACTGCACTCCAGAGCATAAAGGAATTTTAACTGCATTTGAAGCCCCGGATTTGATTAAGGATGTTCCTTATCATTATCCAGGAGATGCAGAATTAGCAAAAGAACTAGTTAAAGCTGGTGAGGAAGCTGGTCTTCAAGTACAAGGAGTAAATGATCCTTATTATATTTGGGACTACGGGACAGTTGTTCCGTTGAGATACCTTGTTCCAAATGAAGATACTCCAGTTATTAATTTATCAGTGACGTTAGCGGCTAGTCTAGAAGAGACCTATAAATGGGGGAAAGAGATCGCCAAGGTGTTAAGAGAAAGTGACAAGAAAGTCATTTTTGTTTCCAGCGGTGCCCTTTCTCACAATCTAGTAAGAGGTAGACACAATAAACCAACGGTCTCCGAGCATGCATTGGATAAACAATTTATTGATTTTGTCATGAAAAAAGATTATCAGTCAGCTTATGAAATGCTTCCTCAATATGCTAGGTTAGCCAAGGTAGAATCAGGTGGTCGACATTTAGCCATGCTTTTTAGCATGATAGAGGATGGTTGGGAGCCAACTTATTTTGCCGATGGGCAGTCCTCTGGTAGCTGGAATGCATTAATTGCCTTTGGTGAGAAAGAAACGGTTCGTTTTGTGACCGAAGCAGATGCAGAATTTGTAAAGTGAAAGTTTTGAAGGCGCTTAAAAAGGTGATGGGATGTATCGCCTTTTTACAGTTATAAAAGGGGGAGGATGGTATGCGTACCCAGGTTGGTATTATTGGAGCTGGGCCAGCAGGTCTAATGCTTTCGCATCTTCTGCATCTTCAAGGAATTGACTCGATTGTTTTGGAAAATCGTTCAAGAAAAGAAATAGAAGGAACGATTCGTGCTGGTGTATTGGAACAGGGAACGGTTGAGCTCTTGAAGGGAACTGGGGTTGGTGAACGATTAGTGAAGGAAGGTTCTGTTCATCATGGAATCGAATTGCAATTTAATGGAAGAAGACATCGAATCAATATGAATGAACTAACAGGAGGGAAGAGCATTACCGTTTATGCTCAACACGAGGTCATTAAGGATTTAGTTGCCTCACGTCTTCATGATGGTGCGCAAATTTATTTTGATGTTAGAGATGTAAGGTTACTAGATATTGAGACTTCTTCACCAAAGATTCGTTTCCGAAAGGATGGGGTTGAGGAAGAGATTGAGTGCGATTTTATAGCTGGTTGTGATGGGTACCATGGACCAAGTCGAAAATCGATTCCAGAATCTGAGCGTAAAGAATTCAAACATACGTATCCGTTTGGTTGGTTAGGAATATTAGCAGAGGCACCACCTTCTAATCCTGAATTAATTTACAGCAATCATGAATCTGGATTCGCCCTCATTAGCACAAGGTCTATTGACATTCAACGCTATTATCTGCAGGTGGATCCATCAGAGCATATAGAGAATTGGTCGGATGACCGCATTTGGACAGAATTGCATAAGCGAGTTGATCTAAAAGATTGGAAGCTAAATGATGGACCAATTATCCAAAAAAATATCGTTTCCATGAGGAGCTTTATTTGTGAAACGATGCAATATGGACGGCTCTATCTAGCTGGAGATGCTACCCATATTGTCCCGCCAACAGGCGCAAAAGGGCTTAATTTGGCAATTGCTGATGTTCAAGTATTATCAAATGCGATGAAGAAGTATTATCATGAACAGCAAACAGAACTTCTTACTCGATATTCTGAAATTTGTACAAGGCGAGTGTGGAAAGCACAACGCTTTTCAGCATGGATGACGAGAATGCTCCATCGTAATTTTGAACATTCTCCTTTTGAATATGGACTTCAACTTGCTGAATTAGACCTCGTGACATCTTCTCAGTCAGCTGCGAAAAGTCTCGCTGAACAATATGTTGGACTACCTCTAGAATATTAGAATCAAAAAATTTCATTTGTTGCATATAAAGAAACTATGTTGTTGTCCTGAAGTTTTCGACTCTATATGATACAAGAAAGATCATACAAAATATTGGTAAATTAAGAATCGGGAGAGAGGGGGAACTTTTCCTTCATAAAATGAAAGCGTTTTATTTCGAAGTGGAAAAAGTATAAAAATTGGGGGTTAATAAAAATGCTTAGAAAGCCTATTAAATTATCTTTTTTATGTTTAATCATACTTAGTATATTAACATTTAGTGCTTGCTCAAATAGTTCTAGTGGTAATGGGGATGCGGCTAGTGGGGATGGTGGAACCGTTGAATTAAAGTTAGGTCATATGAATTCTCCAGAACATGTGCAGGACTCAGGGGCGATGACACCATTTAGTAAAGACGTGGAAGAATTAACAGATGGGCGAGTCAAATTTCAAGTTTATCCAGGCGGAGCTTTAGGTGGACCAACAGATACATTCGATAATATTGTGACAGGAATTATGGATGCTGGTTGGGGGTTACATGGCTATAATGCAGGGAAATTCACTGTTCATACGGTTTTGCAATTGCCTTTCTTAGCTGATGGAACAGCTGCTGAACTAAGTGTAGTAGCCCAGAAGCTATATGATACTTTCCCAGAAATTCAGGATGAATACTCGGATGTTAAACCATTATGGATTCATGCGGCAGATCCTTATGCGATCATTACGAAAGGAAAAGCAGTTAGAAGCTTTGATGATGTAAAAGGCTTAAAACTTAGAACTCCTTCAGTAGAAGCAGGGAATATGATTGAGTCTTGGGGAGCTACGCCAGTATCTTTGCCCGCTCCAGAAATTTATGATGCATTGCAAAAAGGTGTAATAGATGGTGGAGTTCTTCCGGTGGCGGCGATTAGGGATTTTAATTTAGCGGATATCGTGGATTATGTAACACTAGGAAACTTCAATACGAGTCTATTTTATGTGGTTATGAATAAAGACAGTTGGAATAAGATTCCTGCTGATGACCAGAAGTTAATTGAGGAAGAATTGTTAGGCTTACCAATGGCAGAGCGTGCTGGAAAAGCATTTGATGAACAGAAAGAAAAAGCAGAACAAGATGCTGAGGCAGCAGGAGTTGAATTTATTACTTTGCCTGATGAAGAGTTAAATAAATTTAAAGATGCTGCTGAGGTGGTAACCGAAAAATGGCTGTCTGATATGGAAGCCAAAGGAATCGACGGACAAAAGATTTATGATGAAACGGTGAAATTGATCAAAGGGGAATAGTCTGAACAATTGAGGTGATGATATGAAACCAGAGGTTCAAGAAAGCCAATCGTTGGGAGCCCCAGCTCTCAACGATGCTTCTTTTTTGCAAAAACTGACAACGAAATTTGAAGCAATTACATTGTTTTTAAATAATGCATTGCACAGGGTTTCAAGTATTATTTTATTCTTGCTTATGTTTTTGACATTGGCTGATGTCGTTGGACGTTATTTTTTCAATAAGCCGATTACTGGAACTTATGAAATTACTAGTTTAGCACTTGCGTTGATGATTTTTTTTAGCTTAGGTTCTGCCCAAATTAAAAAGGATCATATTGAAATTGATTTCCTAACAAATAAAATGCCTGTGAAAGTACAGAATTTCCTTGGTTTATTAAGCTCTTTGCTTCTTACTATTTTAATGGCTTTAACTACTTGGCAATTATATGAATATACAATGAGAGTTTGGTTAGGTCATGAAACAAGCGGTGACTTAGGAATGCCGTTATATATTTTTTCGGGTCTAACCATTATTGGAGCGTTTTGCTTTACGCTCACTTATCTCTTAGATGGTTTGAAAAATTTGTTGAAGTTGGTGAAAAAGAATGAGTCCTGAGCTTATAGGTGTTATCGGAATTGTTTTGTTATTAGTGCTCATCTTATTAAGGGTCTCAGTCGGTCTATCTTTGTTTCTTGTTGGTTTCTTAGGTGTGGCATGGTTATCAGATTGGAATGTGGGACTTTCGCAGCTAGGAACTTCCGCCTTTGGTACCGCGAAAAACTATAGCTTAAGTGTTATTCCGTTATTTATTTTAATGGGAATGTTCATGTCAAATACCGGCCTGGGAAAAGATTTGTTTCAGGCTGTAGATAAATGGATTGGACATTTTCGTGGAGGTTTGGCAATTGCAACAATTGGGGCTGCATCCATCTTTGCGGCTATTTCAGGGTCTTCTAATGCAACAACTGCGACGCTTGCGAAAATAACGATTCCTGAAATGAAAGAATATAACTATAAAACTACCTTTTCTACTGCAGCTGTTGCTGCTGGAGGTACGTTAGGAATATTAATTCCTCCGAGCGTAATCTTGATTTTGTATGGGGCTCTGACAAATGAGCCAATTGGTCCTCTATTAATTGGAGGGTTAATTCCAGGGGTTATTATGACGATTCTTTTCATGTTGATGATTAATATTCAAGTAAGACTAAACCCATCCATTGCACCAAGGAAAAAAGAATCCACTCCTTTTAAAGAAAAAATGTCATCATTAAGAGGTGTTTGGCCATTTCTTGTGATCTTTTTCATCAGTATCGGTGGCATTTATTTTGGGGTATTTACACCGAGTGAAGCAGGTGGAATTGGGGCGGTTGGAGCATTCTTGCTAACCCTCTTTACGAAAAGATTGAATTGGACTAAATTATATTCTTCACTAGATGAATCGATTCGTTTAACGGTTATGCTCTTTTTAATCTTAATTGGTGCTTCATTATTTGGGAAATTTCTAGCTCTAAGTCAGATTCCGATGTACTTAACTTCTACAGTAGGAAGCTTAGATGTTTCACCTTATTTGATTATGGCCATGATTCTTGTCGTCTACTTTATATTAGGAATGTTTATGGAAGGGATCGCGATTATGGTATTAACTTTGCCAATCGTATATCCATTAATTACACAACTCGGATTTGATGGTCTTTGGTTCGGTATCATCATGGTCATGGTGCTTAATATTGGGGTATTAACTCCACCTCTCGGATTAAGCATTTACATTATTAGTGGTGTTGTCAGGGATGTACCGATTGAGAAGATTTTTAAAGGGGTTATTCCCGCTATTGTGACAATGATTATTTTTACAATCATTTTGGTCATCTTTCCAGAAATCGTTACATTTTTACCAAATATGATTCAGTAGAGGAGGTCCCATATGATCAAGAAGACACTAGAAGAAAAAGCTTTTACACATTTAAAAGAAAAAATGGATGAAGGCTTATTGCCGCAGTGGGTCTTAACAGATCCTGATATTTATGATTTGGAAATTGAAAAAATCTTTGGTTACTCGTGGCAGTTTCTTGGCCATGAAACGGAAATTAAAGAGCCAGGAAGTTATGTGACTAGGTGGATGGTACATGATCCGGTCATTCTATTGCGAAATCGTAATGGGGAAATTAAAGCGTTTTTAAACTCATGTACGCATCGTGGAACCCAATTATGTACAGCTGATCGAGGAAATAAGAAAACATTTACATGCCCTTACCATGGCTGGAGCTATAATCTTGACGGTGATTTAATAGGAATTGTCGCTGGGAATAAAGTATATGGTGAAGAAATGGATAAGTCTGAATGGGGTCTCCGTCCAATTCCAAAGGTTGAATCTTATCAAGGGATGATTTTTGGCAATTTGGACCCGAATGCGGAATCTCTCGAGGACTACTTAGGAGAAATGAAGTGGTATCTTGATATTTTACTAGGGAGAAGCGGTGGGATGGAAGTCATCGGCCTTCCGCAAAGATGGGTGGCTAAGGCAAATTGGAAAGCGACAACAGAAAACTTTGCTGCAGACCCTTACCATGTGCAAACGACGCATCGTTCAACGGTGGAAATGGGTATTAGCCCAGAGGATCCTCTGTATGCAGGATATGGACATCAAGTCGTAATGAAAAATGCTCATGGGATCAATGTGATCACTTCGAAAACGGGGAAGGCAAGAGTGCCATTTCAAGGTACGCCTGAGTCGATGTGGCCATTATTCGAAAAACATTTAACTCCTGAACAATTAGATATTCAATCAAGAGTAACTGTATTTGTAGGTGGCGTTTATCCGAACCTTTCCTTTGTAAGTCCGATTCATGGAACAGAAGGGCATCTTCACAATTATTTGAATTTCAGGATGTGGAGGCCTTTATCGCCTGAAAAGGTGGAGGTTTGGTGTTGGTTCTTGATAGATAAAGCGATGCCTGAAGATTATAAGCAAGCTGCTTATAAGGGTTATTTAGGCTCATTTGGTCCTTCTGGTACCCTAGAACAGGATGATACAGAGACTTGGGCACGTATTGTCGAGGTAAGTAAAGGATTGATGATGAAGGACAAGGAACTAAATTATAATAGTGTGAGCAACTATTTAATGGGCTATAACCGTGTGGAGCCCGATGAGAATTTCCCTGGTCCAGGAACAGCATATCCAACCACTTATATTGATTCGATTTCGAGAAGTATGCATGAAAGATGGTTGGAGTTAATTTCTAAGGACCTATTTGTAAAGGAGGAGTCACAATGAGCTCCGAGGTGAAAAAAGTAACACCTGAGTTACAAATGGAAATTACGAATCTTTATTATCAAGAGGCATATTTTTTAGATAATCGGAAATATAAAGAATGGTTAGAATTACTTACAGATGATATTAACTATAAAATGCCCATGCGTGAAACTGTTGAGGGAGTTGATATCGATAATATTGCCGAGGACTCTTCTTTTTTCGAAGAGACAAAAACATCCTTATCGACAAGGGTCAATCGTCTGTATACAAAGTCGGCTTGGGTAGAAAATCCAGCTACTAGACAAAGACATTTTATTACGAATATTGTTATTGATGGTACTGAAAATCCGAATGAATACAATGTCAGAAGCTATTTCTTGTTTAAACGAAGCAGAGGTTCAACGACAGACATAGAAGAGATGTTTGGAGAGCGTAATGATATAGTAAGGTTGGTAAATAATCAATGGAAAATTGCCTCTCGTATTGTCTATCCTGATCAATCGGTCATCACTACGATGAATATGAGCATGTTTTTATAACTTTATTAAAAGAGCGAATCGATTGGACTCGATTGGCTCTTTCTTTATTTGGGGAAAAAATACGTCTTAGGTCTTAGCGTCATTTACATATGGGGTCTATATCAATTCGCTGGAAGTTTGATATGATAAAAGTTAGAACATCGTGTATATATAACTATGGTTGAAACTTTCTTATTATTTTATCGTAATTATATAGAGGATTAAATGTTAGGGGTAGATAATTGATGAATCCATTTCTTTCGTTTGTGTTACGAACGTTAATTGCGATTCCAACGGCGGGCATTGTTTGGCTAATCAGCTTTTTTGGATATGATCAATCCATTTTGTTATCAACTACTTTTGCGGTAGCTGGAGGTTTTCTCATTTATCTCATTGCTAAAAAGATTATGAAGCACCGCTTTATTAAGAGCCAAGGACTTACCAGACGTGAATATAAATATATTGAGAAAAATTTAAATGAAGCAAAAAGGAAAATTGACCGCTTAAATAAAGCACTTTTTTCATTAAAACAATTGACGATGTTAAAACAAAATCTTGAGATTCTCAGAATTACGAGGAAGATCTATCGTATTACGAAAAAAGAACCGAAAAGATTTTACCTTGCTGAGAGATTTTATTTTTACCATTTAGATTCCTTTGTTGAGTTGGCGGAAAAATATTCATTTCTCTCTGCTCAACCTACGAAGAATCTTGACTTAAGATTATCATTACAAGAAACGCGTAAAACAATAGAAGAAATGCGGAACTCATTGGAAAAGGATTTAGACCAAGTGCTTTCAAACGATATTGACCAGCTTCACTTGGAGCTTGATGTGGCGAAACGAAATATCAATACAATTCATGATGAAAGTAGGAGACTGAAATGAGTGATCGAAACGATTCCCTTTACGGAAATACAAGTAATGTCTTCGATGATCTACTAGCGAATCCATTTGAGGAACAAAATAAAATGGATGAAGTTTTTCAAGCAACTGAGAAAAAGCCTGTCAAACTGATTGATGTCATCCCTGAAGAAAATCGTGCAAAAGCTTATCAACTTGCAGAGCAAATTGATCCGAAAAATCATGAAGCAATGATTTCCTACGGCTCTCAAGCGCAAGGTAAGCTCTTGTCTTTCTCTCATACGATGCTTGAGCATGTTCAAAAGCAGGATGTTGGGGAAATTGGAGAAATCATCAGTAACTTAATGAAGAAATTGAATAGTGTAAGTCCCGATGAGTTAAAAGCAGATAAGCCTTCTTTTTTCGCGAAAATGTTTGGCCGAATTTCAGATTCGATTCAAGAGGTGTTATCGAGATATCAAAAAACTGGCGCACAAATTGACCGCATAGGTGTGCAGCTGGAGCGAAGTAAGAACACGCTCTTAAGTGATATTCATTATTTGGAAAAGCTATATGAAAACAATAAGGATTATTTCAATGCCTTAAATGTATATATTGCTGCTGGAGAAATTAAGCTAGAAGAGCTGTACGAAAAGACAATACCTGCCATGCGGGCAGATGCTGAAGCTACTCAGGATCAGATGAAATTCCAAGAAGTCAATGATATGATTCAATTCGCTGATCGTCTAGATAAGCGTTTGTATGATTTAAAGTTGAGTAGAGAAATTACGATTCAAAGTGCGCCACAAATTCGTCTTATCCAAAACACGAATCAAGCTTTGGTGGAAAAAATTCAGTCATCAATCCTTACAGCGATTCCGCTATGGAAAAATCAAGTGGCTATTGCTTTGACTTTAATTAGACAACGACATGCAATGGAGGCTCAGAAGCAAGTTTCGAAAACAACCAATGAGCTTTTATTAAAGAATGCTGAAATGCTAAAAACGAATACGATTGAAACGGCAAAGGAAAATGAACGAGGGCTTGTGGATATCGAGACGTTAAAGAAGACACAGGAGAACTTAATTTCGACTCTTGAAGAAACGATGCGAATTCAGGAGGAAGGAAGACATAAACGTCGCCAAGCAGAATACGAATTAGCGGCAATGGAGAATAATTTAAAACAAAAGCTCCTGATGATTAAGGGAGAGTAATAGTAGTTGACTGGATGGTTCGTTTTGGATAAAACTGAAGCGGTTCGAGCTGAACGCTGAATGTAGTTTGTGCGCCAAGATGAAGGGAAATCCCGAATTGACCGACAAAAGTAATTTGTACGCCAAGATGTAGGGGAATCCGTTCGAGTTGACTACAAAAGTAATTTGTACGCCAAGATGAAGTGGGATCCGTTCGAGCTGACCGACAAAAGTAATTTGTACGCCAAGATGAAGTGGGATCCGTTCGAGCTGACCGACAAAAGTAGTTTGTACGCCAAGATGAGTGGAAATCCCTTCGAGTTGACCGACAAAAGTAATTTGTACGCCAAGATGAGTGGAAATCCGTTCGAGCTGACCGACAAATCTAATTTTTTCGCTAAAATGTAGGTGAATCAACTGAATTTTTCTATAAAATGTGATCTTCGTTTGACAAGAACGAAAGAAACCTAGAAAAGCAGTCCATCAAATATAAAGAAGAAGCTGTCGATTTCGGCAGCTTCTTCTTCTGTTTATAGAACATACATATAGACACAAAGAAAATGAGCGGTGCTTCCTAGCATGATAAAAATATGAAAAATCTCGTGAAATCCCATATATTCAGATTTTAAGAAGTTCGGTTTTGCACCGTAAATAATCCCGCCGATCGTATAAAAAATACCTCCAAGTATCAACAGGAATAAACCGGTTGAACTTAGCGCTTCTGACAAAGGGGAGGCAGCGAAGATAACCATCCAGCCCATCACAATATAAATCATCGTTGATAACCATCTCGGACAATTGAACCAAACCATTTTAAACAGTACACCTGATAATGCAAAAAAGGTAATAATCGAGAAGAGAACCCATCCGGTAACTCCGTTTAAACTGATTAAGCAAAAAGGAGTGTAGGTTCCTGCGATAAGAACAAAGATCATGGAATGGTCTATTCTTCGTAGGAAGGCAATGACCTTGTCCTTAGCGATGACCATATGGTAAGTAGCGGATGCGGCGTAAAGCAAGATCAGGCTGATACCAAAAATGATGACAGCTGTTATCGCAAGTGCTGAAGCGGTAGTTAGAGCTGCTTTAATAACCATCGCTAATAAAGCAACAAAAGATAGAATAGCCCAGCTTAGATGGGTTAATCCATTGATAGGTTCACGAATATACTTCAAACTGATCATCTCCATATAGTTATATGTAGTTATTAATACTACTTATAAGAATACATATGTATCGATAAATAGTCAATGGTGTTTTTATTCATTGTTTTGTCTTTGTATACTTCGAGGGTGTGAAAGGTAACAGTCAGGTAAGAGAGCATGATGAGGGGATTCTTCGAATTCTTTGCAAAAAGGGAGTACCTAGAACGATTTCCACACTAATTCAATAATGTAAGGTTTTATAACATAAAATTCAAAAAAACTCTAAATTTGTTATTGACATATGGGATATTTAGAGTAAAATTAGTATTAATTACAAGATGTTACATTTCCTAACATCATTATGTAAAGAAAAGTAACGAATAAGAGAAAGGGGAGAAGGTTTAATGGATGCTATCGTTTTGATGGATAACCTGTGGGTAGCGATTGGTGCAATTTTAGTATTTTTTATGATTGGTGGATTCATACTACTTGAAGCAGGTTCCACTAGAATGAAGAACGCTGGTCATATTGCCGGAAAAACAGTTTTTACGGCAGGACTTGGAACACTCGTATTCTGGGCTGTTGGTTATGGTTTTACTTACGGAGATGGGAATGGATTTATAGGATTATCTAATTTCTTTTATGGAGATGCTTCGACGGTAGAGGAAGGCTTAACACCAGCAGTAGACTTTTCTTTCCAGGTAATGTTCGCAGTTGTTTCCTTAACAATTGCCTTTGGAGGCTTTGCTGAACGTGCAAAATTAGCTGCATATGTGATTTTTGCAATTTTATTCACAGCTCTTGTATACCCAGTAGTTGCACACTGGATTTGGGGTGGCGGCTGGTTAGCGGACCATGGTAAGCAAGATTTTGCTGGTTCAACGGTTGTTCACTTAACGGGTGCTATGGCAGCATTGGCTGCAACATTGATCTTAAAACCTCGTATTGGCAAATATAATAAAGACGGTTCTTCTAACAATATTGCAGGACACAACCAAGTGTATACTGCATTAGGTGTCCTTATTCTTTGGGTAGGCTGGTTCGGGTTTAACGGAGCTAGCACATTCGGAGTAGCGGATGGATTTTTAGGATTCGTTATCTTAAATACACAATTGGCGGCTGCGGCTGGTGCAATTGCGGCGATGTTTACTTCTTGGGTTGTAACAGGTAAAGCAGATGTTCCTACTACATTAAATGGTGCTCTTGCTGGTTTGGTTGCAATTACTGCTTCTTGTGGATTTGTTGCTCCATGGGCTGCGGTTGTCATTGGTCTCGTAGGTGGAATTATGGTTGTATTCAGCATGAAGTTCTTCGATAAAGCAAAAATCGACGATCCAATTTCTGCATTATCTGTTCATGGTACTGTTGGTGTTTGGGGGACGCTTTCAAATGGATTGTTTGCTCTACCTGCGCTCTCAACGGATATCGATTGGGGTCAAGCTGGATTATTCTACGGCGGCGGCTTCCACCAATTAGGCGTTCAAGCATTAGGTGTTGTTGCTTCTGGCGCATATGCATTTGTAGTGGCGTTCATTCTATTAAAAATCATGGATAAGGTTATGGGTGGTCTTCGTGTTACAGAAGAGGAAGAAATCATGGGTCTTGATATGAGTGAACATGGAAGCTACGGTTATCCAGAGCAATTTGAAGCTTCATCTACAAGTGTGAAAACTGAATCACCTTCAGTGAATTTAAGCTAAATTACTTTAGCAACTAATGGTAAAATATAGATGAGAGAGGGCCTCTTTTAAAGAGGCTTTCCTCTATTTCTAAGAGTTCTTTCCCACTTAGGGTATAAAGGGTGTGGGTGTCATGTCAATAAGTGCAAACAACTCATATGCAAGTTTAAGAGAATGGAAGGATGAAAATATATCTTTCCATTATTCAGATCCATTTCGTCTAAATGAATTCCATGATCAGACGATGAAAAAGGTGTTTGAATTAGCTCTTGAGCGAATCAAACCGCAACAACCACCATGTGAGTTTTCATGGTTTATTACAGGTAGTGGGGGGAGATTTGAACAGGGCCCCATTAGCGATCAAGATCATGGATTGATTTATGAAATATCGAATGAAGTAAATGATGATTATTTTATTAGACTTGGGAAGGAGCTCGCCTACGGTTTAAATGAAGTAGGCTATCCCTACTGTCAAGGTAACGTAATGAGTTCTAATCCGTTGTGGTGCAAATCATTGGAAAGTTGGAAACAGCAGCTGCTTGCATGGATGGAAGAAGCGTCATGGGAAACAGTTCGAAATCTGCAAATTTTTTACGATGCACGAAATTTGCAAGGAAATGAATTGTTCGTCCACGAGCTTAAGGATGTTATTTATTTTTATCAGAAGGAGCATCCTTCCCTGTTAAAACGATTCATGGAAAATGTCATGCATGTTAAAAATGCCGTAGGACCCCTCGGTCAATTTATTGTTGAAGAGCACGGGATAAACGAAGGGGCAATCAACTTGAAATACACAGCCTTTTTACCATATGTGAATGCCGTTCGTTTACTTGCCATCAAAGAGGGAATTTATGACACATCCACACTTGAGCGAATTGAACAATTAGTCCGTTTAAACGGATATGGTGCAGCAATGCGGGAAAGTAAGAAACATTTCCTAGACCTGTTAATATATCGAAGTTCGCTTTATCAATCTAAAACGTATGATGATACTCATTTTTTAAAAGTTAAGAAACTTAGTAGGGTGGAGAAAAAGGAAATCAAACAGATTCTAAAGGATGGGAAAAGACTTCATCATTATGTCTCTGAACTAATTTTGCATGAATGGAGGTGATGAGCAGTGGCTTTAGATTCTTTTCGACAATTGATGAGAGGGATTCAAGGGAGATTTACCTTGACGGAAGGTGCTAATCTACAAAACTCACAGCAAGTTGCGTTCTTGCGTCAAATGCAGAAGGAGTTGAAGCAGGAAAACTCTTTGAACGTGCCATTGGAAAAATTGAATGCGGTCGTTTTTGATATTGAAACCACTGGATTTTATCCTGAGCATGGTGATGAGATTATTTCGATAGGGGCGGTAAAAGTAAGAAATGGCGAAATGGTAGATAATGATGTGTTTTATTCGCTGGTTCAATATGGGCATGAATTACCTGAGGAAATTGAGAGTCTAACAGGTATCTCTTCTGCTGAGCTTAAAGAGGCGGAGCCGTTATCTGAAATACTGATTCGCTTTTTTGATTTTGTTAAAAATGATACGCTAGTGGCTCATCACGCTATTCATGAAAAGAACTTTTTACAAAATGCGAGTTGGAAGCTTTTTCGGACGCCGTTTAAGCATAGAATTGTAGATACTTCGTTTCTTTATCGTATTGCAGATCCAGACTTAGGATTAACGAGATTAGAAGATTTATGTGTGCACAATGGTATTGAAGTTATAGAGCGCCATCATGCGCTTGGAGATGCTAAGCTAGCTGCAAAATTATGGTGTGCGTATATAGAGAAAACAAAGCAATTAGGCTGTCGCACGTTGAACGATGTGTACGAGAAGCTAGCAAGAAAATAGAAGGTCAATTCGTAACAATAGCGAATTGACCTTCTATGTTTTTATGAACTTTTAACGCCATACAGGATAAGTCCGACCCCGCAAAAAATCCACAGCATTTTTACAAAGGAGATTTTCTCCGCAATTCCAATTAACCCAATGGTTGTTGTTACGATTAACACGATCGGTCCGATTAGCGCAAGGGAACTATTAATCATTAAGGCTTTCTCAACATTATTGACCTTCAGAAAAAGAAGTGCTGCCATAATTTCAATACTACCTGATAACATTCGGAGAAGAGCCATCCCGATAATTGCTTTTTCTAAAAACTGAAACATAATGACCTCCCTCGATATTTTTTCCATAGGCTCTTTTCTCAAACGTTGTTGCTTTTGGAACAAAAATCAATTAAATAATCTGTGTTTTCAATGATAAGTAGTTTTATAAAAATGAGAAAAGAGCTTGCAAACATCGCTACGATGAACCAATTAGCTATTTCTACGTTAAAATCGGCCGCTGGCCACCGGCAGTAAGATTTTAACAATAATCTTTACGAAAACAGCCTTTTCATTCTAATTGTATGCATGAGAACAGGGGAGAAGGACAAGTTCGAGAAATTATTTTTCGAAAAGGACAATAGGGTTTTTCCATTGATGCCTACAAACCCTTTTAAATAGGGGCGCATAAACTATAGCAAAAGAAGTATAGGAGTGCTGCCCAAGATGATTATAATGATGGGTACTTTGCTTTCAGACCCACCAGCATCAACTCTTTCTGACATAGAGAAGAAGATATATGAGGAGCTACAAAAAAGTGAGTTGCCTCATTATTTTTCGTCATGGAAGCAGTTGAATTTTGAATTATTGTTGCGAAAAAATATAATAGATGCTGCCAGACGACTGGCGAAAGTACCGGTTGAATTCAATATATTTGAAGAGTCTAGATTCAATCCACGTTTTTGGACAAAGACGATACATGGCTACCAGCTTAATCCAAATGTTCTTCCTTCAAAAGCGATTGAGGATATATATGAAAATGGGCACGAATATGCATTTGAATGTTCCACGGCCATTGTTATTATTTATTACTATGCTGTATTGAGATCTATCAACCTTAATCTGTTCAATCGATTATTTCGAAATTTGCTAGTTTGGGACTGGAGCTATGATGAGGATTTACGTATTATAACGAAAGCTGGAACGGAATTTATTCCGGGGGATGTTCTGTATTTTCATAATCCTGATCATCAGGAGCCTCAATGGATTGGTGAGAATACCGTGTATCTAGGAGATAATCTATATTACGGTCATGGTACGGGGATTAGGACGAAGGAAGATATGATTAGAGCTTTAAACACATTACGAAAACCTGGCGCTACAAGGTCCGCCTATCTTTTATCACAATATAGTCGTTTGGATTTCAACTATCTTTCTCAATTTGCGATTTAATTTTCTTTTCTAATACTGGACAAAAACCCAAAATTTTTCTAGGGATATGCATATTCTAGGAATGGGAACACATTTATAGATGAGGAGGAGAATAGATGCATCAGGTCCCTAATATGATAAATCTGCCACAATATGACATGAGAATTGGAAGAAGGCCGTTTGGAAGACCATTCGGAAGGCCGTTCGGGCGACCGTTCGGATTTGGATTCGGAGGATTCGGCTTCCCACTAGGATTTATTGGTGGTTTAGCAGCAGGCTCCCTTATTCGTCCACCGTTTTATCCGCCATACCCACCATTTTGGGGAGGATGGTATTAAAAATTAAATTATTCATTTTCTCTTTGGTCTGATATAGCCTATAAACGGCTGTACCGGACCCTACATAAATGGATTGGACATCATGGACTCGGTGTAGTCTGTGATTTTTTTGTTGTGGTTCGGAATTAGGTTGTCCCTTTATTTATCCAGATGCATCTCTCTCCTCCGTTATTGAGACACGAACATCCACCTAAAAATGTGCATTTGTCTATTCCCACATTTAACCTAAGATGAATAGGATATATTGACTTATCATAAGGAGGTCTAAAAATATGTCAGAAGAATTCGGCTATGGCGGCGGATTTGCCCTATTAGTAGTACTGTTTATTTTATTGATTATTATCGGTGCTTCTTGGGGTTACGGCGGCTTTTACTAAGGAATTGACGGTAAAGGAGGAGACATAATGTACGGATTTGGTGGTTACGGTGGCTATGGCGGCTATGGCTACGGCGGTGGCTATGGCGGCGGGTTTGCTCTAATCGTTGTTCTATTCATTCTTTTGATCATTGTTGGAGCAGCTTGCTTTAAGTGGTAAAAAATAGGTAAGAGAAGGCCGGGGAAACCTAGCCTTCTTTTATTGTGCGAATTAATCTTTTGACTATATAAAAGGTGGAGAATTTGCTATAATATATCGTTGCAGGTATTTTTTAATTTAGTTTAGACGTATTTTTAAATAAGATATGAAATTGATTCGATGGAAAGGATACAGACATTTATGGCAAAAAACTTTAAGGATGAGGTTTTATCTCGCCGTACCTTTGCAATTATCTCCCACCCGGATGCCGGAAAAACAACGCTGACTGAACAACTTTTACTATTCGGTGGTGCCATTCGTGATGCAGGTACTGTTAAAGGGAAAAAGACGGGGAAATTTGCAACAAGTGACTGGATGGAAATCGAGAAGCAACGTGGTATCTCGGTAACATCGAGTGTGATGCAATTTGAATATCAAAATTGTCGTGTGAACATCCTGGATACACCAGGACACCAAGATTTCAGTGAAGATACTTACCGTACACTAACAGCTGTAGACAGTGCTGTAATGATTATCGATTCTGCAAAAGGGATCGAGGAACAAACATTGAAGCTATTCAAGGTTTGTCGTATGCGTGGAATTCCGATTTTTACTTTTATTAATAAGCTTGACCGTGAAGGTAGAGCACCATTAGAACTTCTTGCTGAGCTTGAAGAGGTTATGGGGATTGAATCGTATCCAATGAATTGGCCGATTGGGATGGGAAAAGAGTTCTTAGGAATCTATGACCGTTTCTATAAGCGAATTGAACAATTCCGTGTCGACGAAGATAAGCGCTATATCGAGCTAAATGAGGATGGCGAAATTGAAGGCGACCACCAGCTGAAAGCTTCTGGGTTGTATGACCAAACGCTTGAGGAAATTATGCTCTTGAATGAAGCAGGTAATGAGTTCTCTCGTGAAAGAATCGAAAATGGCGAACTAACTCCAGTCTTTTTCGGAAGTGCCTTGACGAATTTTGGTGTGCAAACCTTCTTAGACACTTACTTACAATTTGCTCCGTCACCTCAGGCAAGAAATTCAACAGAAGGAGAAATTGATCCACTGTCTGAAGATTTTTCTGGGTTTATCTTTAAAATCCAAGCAAATATGAACCCTGCTCACCGCGACCGGATTGCATTCCTTCGAATTTGTTCTGGTAAATTCGAAAGAGGTATGACGGTGAACATTCCGAGAATTGGCAAACAGCTTAAACTAGCTCAATCAACTCAATTCATGGCTGATGATCGAAGCACAGTTGAAGAGGCTGTTAGTGGGGACATTATTGGGCTTTACGATCCAGGTACGTACCAAATTGGTGATACTTTGACGGTTGGAAAAAATAATTTCCAATACGATAGATTGCCACAGTTTACACCTGAACTATTTGTTCGTGTCACTGCAAAAAACGTAATGAAACAAAAACATTTTCATAAGGGTATTGAACAGCTTGTGCAAGAAGGCGCAATTCAGCTCTTCAGAAATATTAGGACAGAAGAGTATCTTCTAGGTGCAGTTGGTCAGCTTCAATTTGAAGTGTTCGAACATCGTATGAAAAATGAGTACAATGTCGAAGTCATTATGGAGAGACTTGGTTCAAAAATTACTCGTTGGGTAGAAAATGAACAGGTCAATGAAAACTTGTCAGCTGCTCGAAGCATCCTTGTAAAAGACCGTTATGGAAAATTAGCTTTCTTATTTGAAAATGATTTTGCATTAAGATGGTTCCAGGACAAAAACCCTGAAGTAAAATTATATAATCCGATGGATGATTACTCGTAAATCGATCATAAAGACGACCTGTTTTTCAGGTCGTTTTTTATTTTTTTATTGACAGCTCATCAAAATAATCATATATTGATATAGTATTATTTCGCTTTAACGCTAAAAAGCGTTTAAGTGCGAAAATATCAATTAACTTATTAAGTGAGGAAAAAACAATGAACAAGGAACAACCTGTAATCAAGCCTTCAACCATTGAAGCTTTGTTACTTACGATTATAATTTTAGGTGGTGTCAGTTTCTCGATTATAAAATATGAAGCTGTGCCCCATATTCCGATTTTCTTTTCGATATTCCTATTACTGATTTATGGATTGATCAAAAAGGTCTCCATGCAGGCACTGGAAAAAGGGATGATCGACGGAGCTAAGTCGGGCATAGGTGCGATAATGTTATTTTTCTTAATCGGGATGCTAATAAGTAGCTGGATGGCGAGCGGAACCATTCCTACTTTTATTTATCTTGCATTAGAATTTGTGAACGGGAATTTTTTCTATTGTGTCGTTTTTGTTGTAACATCGATAGTTGGATTAAGTATTGGAAGTTCTTTAACAACTGCTGCGACAGTAGGGGTTGCTTTTATTAGTGTGAGTAGTGCATTAGATCTCTCTTTACCAATTACTGCAGGAGCTATTATTTCAGGAGCATTTTTTGGGGATAAAATGTCGCCGTTATCAGATACAACGAACCTTGCTTCGATGGTAGTGAAGGTTGATCTATTTGAACATATCAAAAATATGATGTGGACAACGATCCCTGCATTTATCATTGCACTTATCCTTTTTGCGGTTATGTCGCCGAAAGAAGCAGCTGCAAGTTTCACCCAGCTTTCTAGTTTCAAGGAAACGTTGAAATCGTTAAATTTAGTTCATTGGTATTCTCTTATCCCATTTGTTTTATTATTTATTTTAGCCTTTAAAAAAGTATCTGCGATTTTGACTCTATCGTTTGGGATTATCTCCGCATTAATTCTAGACTTTATCGTCCAACAGGAGTTTAGTTTTCAAATGATAATGAAGCTCTTATTTTCAGGTTACGAGATTAATAGTGGCGTAGCGGAAATTGACAGTCTTCTCAGCCGTGGAGGAATGGAAAGCATGATGTTTTCCATGTCGTTAGTCATCTTGGCATTAGCATTAGGTGGATTATTATTTACGTTAGGAATCATCCCTGCCTTATTAGATGGAATTTCTCGATTTTTGTACAAGGTGCCTTACTTATTTCTTGCAACAGTTTCAACGGCTATAGGAATCAATTTTTTAGTGGGGGAGCAGTACTTATCCATTCTTTTGACGGGGAATACGTTCAAAAGTTCATTTGAAAAAGCGGGTCTAAAAATGAAAAATCTTTCAAGAGTCCTAGAAGATGCGGGTACCGTCATAAATCCATTAGTACCTTGGGGAGTTTGTGGAATATTTTTAACTGGGGTATTAGGGGTTGGAACACTTGAATATTTACCTTATACTTTTTTTTGTTTATTATGTCCTGTCCTTACTTTAATTTATGGATGTACAGGTTTTACAATTACAAAAAAATAATCGCGATAAAACAGTCTTAATTAGTTAAGGCTGTTTTTTTCTTCAAAGAATCTTTTACAACATAAATATTTATAAAATCGCGAATCCTAGTAGTATACATACAGACTAGGTGATTATATGAAAAAAATTGGAAAGCTCGAAGCAGTGTTTTGGAGTATTGCTTTGCCAGGATTCGCCCAATTATTGATGGGTCAACACTTTAAAGGAAGCTTATTTGTATTTCTCGAAATACTGATCAACGTTATGGGTCATTTTAACACTGCAATTATGTACAGCTTTCTAGGGAAAACCGAAATGGCCCTGCAAATAGTAAATTATCAATGGCTTATGTTTTACCCATGCTTATACATGTTTGCAATGTGGGATGCTTATCGTAGTGCTTCTCCAGAAACCCCAACTGAAACCTTTACTTTTTTACCTTTTGTTTTTGGTGCTTATTTTATTACTGTAGGCTTAATGTATTCACCTAAGGTTGAATTATTTGGTATAATTCCGGGTCCAGTTTTTCTGCCAATGATGGCACTTATTCCTGGTTTACTAGTTGGGCTCGTACTTAGAAAAATTTTTTTATTGATAAGAAAAGCATAGAAGAAAAGGGGGTAAATTGACGTATCCTGTCATGAAAATTAATTGGTCACTTTAGGATGAAGAAGTGTATATAGTATGATTTTCCTCTGCCAATAATCCTGGTGTTTTGATTAGTTCTAAAAATGCATGGCCAAGACATTTGTGTACAGATGATGAACGATTTTTTTCCACCCCCACATTTTTTTGTGCTGCTGCGTACCTTCTTAGTGAATGGCGGCTACCGCTAAAAATCACAAGAGGTGCAGAGATGATGAAAAACACAAAGAAAAAAGTAATGGCACTAGCTACAGCAGGGTTAATTGTATTTTCTGCAACAACTGCATTTGCCAATGAAGGCTCAGACGATTTGGGACTTGAAGTAATTACAGAAACGAACACGAATGATGACACGAATCTTGAAAACACTACAACTGAAGAAAATGAAGTGGTCACTGAAGAGCCAGCTGTGCTACCTGGTAGCATCTTCTATTTTGTCAAAACAGCCTTTGAAAAAATTAGACTGGCTCTTACATTTGAAGATGCAAAGGAAGCGAAGTTACTTGCAACTTATGCTAAGGAAAGATTAGAAGAAGCCGAAGCCCTTTTTAAGGATGGTCAAGAAGATAAGGCTTTACAAACAATCTATGATGCTCTTACAAATTTAGAGAATGCTGAGAGTATGGTGGATGAAGAAAAAACAGAAGAGGAAGCTGCTGATACAGCTGAACCTGTAACTGAAGAAAATCAGGAGACGAAAGAATCTACTACTGAAGAAAAAGATGATGAAAATGAAGAGGCAAATTCTACTGAATCAGAAAAAAGTAGTGAAGAAGAAAAGCTTGATGATGTAGAAAAGTTAATTTCACAAAACATCATCGCTTTAACGACAGCTCTTGAAAAAGTGAAAAATCCAGCAGCAAAGGTTGCTCTTCAAAGAAATATTGAAAAAAGCTATGCGAAGCTTGCTCGTAAGATGGAAAAATTAGCTGAAAAGAAAAAAGAGCGAGAAGCAGAAAAAGATTTTGTTCCAGTTGAAGTAAAAGCTGAGAACAATGCAAAGGTTGAAACACAAGAGAATGCAAAAGCTGAAATTAAAGTAAAGGCGGAAGCTAAGGCAAAGCCAGTAGCAGAAGCAAAGACAAAGAGTGAAGTTAAAACTAAGAAGGAAACTTCTGTAGTAGTTGAAGCACCAAAAGTGCAAACATGGAAAAACAAACAGGCAGAAGCAAGACAAGAAATTAAGGACATGAAGAATGAGCATAAATCGAATGTCCAACAAATTAAGAATGAAATTAAAGAAGTTAAGAAGGATGTTAAGCAAAATGTTAACATCAGAAATAAAGTAGAAAAGATTGAGAGCAAGTTAGAAAAACATATTCCTGTGAAAATGGAAAAGAAAGATTTTGATAACAAAGGTTCCTACCACCAAGAAAATCAATGGAACCATCAAGGTAGATAAAAAAACACAAAGAATCAAAATGGCTTTACCCCAAAGACTGTCCTCACAGTCTTTGGGATCAGTAATTATAAAATCCAGAAAATATCCAACCCTCTCATAAACTAGAATTATTCATATTTCCAAAACCTTACCCTTAAAAAACGGACAGACATAGCGTAATATATAATATGTGATCCGAGAGGGGTGAGACTGTTGTTTGGTTTATTGTTTATGGCAAGGAAAAAGAAAAGATCACTTGAGGAAACTGTGCACTTGGTACAGCAGGGTGATCATACTTTACAAAACGAACTAATTGAAACTTATAAACCATTTATTGCAAAATCAGTTTCTTCCGTTTGTAAGAGATACATTACCGAAGCCGATGACGAATTCAGCATTGGTCTAATTGCATTTAACGAAGCGATACAAAAATATAACTCGACTAAAGGAAGCTCGCTATTAAGCTTTGCCGACGTGTTAATAAAACGACGAGTTATTGATTACATTAGAAGTCAATCAAAGCATAAAAACGTAAGTCTCCATATACATGACGATTCAGAAGAGGAAAGTCCGCAGGTTTCGATTGAAACGCAGGCTTCAATGGATGAATATCAAAAGAATTCAGAAGCTGAACATCGAAAAAATGAAATCATTCATTTTTCTCAACTCTTAAAAGAATATGAGCTTTCATTTGACGAATTAGTAAAAAATTCGCCAAAGCATGCAGATGCTAGACTAAATGCGATGCAAGTAGCACTTGCATTAGTGGAGCAAGAACCCCTTCAACAGTTCTTAATGGAGAAAAAAAAGCTACCAATTAAGCAGCTAGAAGAAACCGTTAAGGTAAGTAGAAAGACGATTGAAAGAAATCGTAAGTATATCATGGCCATCTCGTTAATTCTGATGGGGGACTATGTTTATTTAAGAGATTATATTAAAGGGGTGTTGGAAACGTGAGAAAAGGCATTATTATGGATATGAATGAACGTTTTTTAACATTATTAACCCCTGATGGTGAGTTTCTGAAAATTAATCGGCAAAAATACGATTATGAAATTGGCCAAGAGATACCTATTCCCATTCAAGAGAAACCGAAAGCGACGTATTTTTCTTTTTTTAATTCATTAAAAGGAAAATCATTAGCGGCGGTGGCTATTGCCAGTATCCTAGCACTTATTACCTTTATTCCATTTAATCAAAATGAAGTCTATGCTTATATGAGCATAGACGTAAATCCAAGTATCGAACTTGGGGTCAATGAAGATTTAAAGGTTATTGAGCTCATTCCTTATAACGAAAGTGGGAAAAAGCTCATTGAAGAATTAGAAAACTGGAAGAAAAAAGATCTTAAATCATTGACAGAAGAGATAATGGCAAGCCTGAAGGGAAATGGTTATCTTAATACTGAAAAAGAAATCGTCATTGGGACAGTTCATACAGGTGAAGCGAAGGAAAAAGTAGAAAGCAAACTTGATGAAGCGATTAAAGAAATAGAAGAAAATATTTCAGATGAAAATGCAAAAGTGACTTCTTATGAAGCAACCGAGAAAGAGCGAGAGCTAGCACTACAAAAGGGATTGACAGCGGGTAAGCTAATTTCTGAGCAGAATAGCACTCAATCAGAAAAAGCGGGTAAATCGGATAAACAAACGCAACCAAAAGAAACTCCAAAAGCTCAGAATCCTATTGTGAATAATGAACAGAATGGAGTTACAAATAAGGTTCCTGCTAATGAAGCGAAGAAAAATGAGAATCCTGTACACAACAAGAAGATAGAAAAGCCTGAATGGGATGAAGAAAAGTTTAAGAATGAGGTTAAAAATAAACTTCAGGAAAAGCATGGTGAAGTAGAAAAAATTATCGAAGAAAAGGCAAATGAGCTGCAAAAGGAATTGGAGAAAAGTGGTAAGCTCAAGGAAATTGAGCGCAAATTGGATGAAGAAATTGAGAAGAGAAAGAACAACTTCAATCAAAACAATAATAATCATCAAAATAACTACTTCAATAACTTCAATCATTTTGAGCGATTCGATAACCGCAAAGATTATGACCATAATCGTTAAATGAGTCCGGCAGAGTATGCCGGACTTTTTCCATATTATAAAATTGTTATTGTTGGGTATTGTGACCAGAAAGTCCCGCTTGAGCTTGCTTCACAAGTCTTTTTGTAATTTCTCCACCAACTGATCCGTTGCCTCTTGAGGCAGTGTCAGAACCAAGTTGTACTCCAAATTCCTGAGCGATTTCATATTTTACCTGGTCCATATATTGTTCAATACCAGGAACTAATAGCTTATTGCTGCTTCGCGCCATTTTTCTCAACTCCTAATGAATAGTCTTAAAAATAAGAGATAAAATATCCCTGTAAAAATAGTATTTGAATAAACGAAAGTTCCATGAGTGGAAAAGACTTGAAACGGACTATAAAGAAAAAAGAACTATGAACTTTTCCCGAAGAAAAAGAGCATAGTTCTTTTCATAAGAGCTATTCTTGGACTGCTTCCATTAATAAATCCACAATGTGGACAGCTCGCATTTTTTCACTGAGGCCTTCACGTTCGATCCCGAGCTTCATTTGAAGTAGGCAGCCAGGATTTGCTGTTACGACGGTAGAAGCATGAGTTGCTTTTGTTTGTTCCATTTTGTAATCGAGAATTTGCATGGACATTTCGGATTCGACGATATTGTAAATACCGGCCGAGCCACAGCAACGATCAGCATCTTTCATTTCTGTATAGTCAATTCTTTCAATGGCTTGAAGTAATGCTCGAGGAGCAGCGGACGTTTTCATGACATTCCGTAAATGACAAGAATCTTGGTACGTAACGATTTGATAAGGTAATTCCAATTTAACCTTTTTATGAAAGTCAACTTCATATAAGATTTGCGTAATGTCTTTAATTTTATCTTTAAAATCTTTTGCTCTGTCTTTCCATTCCGGATCATCCTTCAATAAGTGGTCATAATCAACTAGGAAAGCACCGCAGCCACCAGCATTCGTAATAATGTAATCGACATTTAAATCCTCGAATGCCTTAATATTTTTCTTAGCTAACGCCTTCGAACCATCTTTTTCTCCACTATGGCCGTGAAGGGCGCCACAACAGTTTTGGTTTTGTGGAATGACAATTTCGCAACCAGCCAATTGCAATAGCTTCATAGTAGCATTATTGGTTTCAAGAAACATCGTATCCATAAGACATCCTGTGAAAAAGGCAACACGGTTTGTTTTAGGAGCCACCGCAGGTAAAAATTCTGGGCGATTTTTCATTTCTTTCATCGTCGGAACCTTTGGTAAAACTCTTTCCATTGTTGCTAAGCTTTCTGGGAACAGCTTCATGACACCGGTTGATCGTGCAACCTTTTGTAGTCCAGAGCGCTGATAAAATCCTAATAATCCAGTCATGGTTCTCATCCGGTTTTGATGAGGGAATAATCCTTCAAAAACGGCTTTTCTAACTGTACGAACTGGAAGAGAATGCTTCTTATTTTGATTGATGATGTCACGTGCTTCTTCCAATAAGTGTCCATAGTTAACTCCAGAGGGGCAAACGGGTTCACATGCTCGACATCCGAGACATTGATTCAACGATTGTTCAAAATCCTCATCCGGTTCAATTAGGCCGTCAACGACAGCTTTCATTAGGGCAATGCGACCTCTCGGTGAATGGGATTCCTTGTAACCAGAGGTGATATAGGTTGGGCAGCTAGGTAAGCAAAAGCCACAGCGCATACAGTTTAATAGCTCATCTTGATCCATTCTATCTTGGAAAACATTCTGTATTGTTTGTTGTTCCTGTACTGTTGTCATTGTCCTACCACCACTCGTTTTCTGCTATCTTTCGCAAATACTTTGCCAGGATTCATGATGTTATTCGGATCAAGTCCGTTCTTAATTGCCATCATCGCTGCAATACCAGCTTTGCCAAGCTTTAACTCAAGATATGGAGCTTTCACAACTCCAACTCCATGTTCCCCAGTAATCGTTCCACCTAATTCAATCGCCTTAATAAAGATCTCTTCGAAGGCTTGCTCGACACGCTCCATTTCTTCTTTGTTTCTTGCATCAGTTGGTACGGTAGGATGAAGATTTCCATCCCCAGAATGGCCAAATGTACAGATTGGTAAGTTATATTTTTCGGCAATTTCATTAATTGCTTTAACCATTTTCGCGATTTCAGAACGAGGAACAGTGGCGTCCTCTAAAATCGTTGTTGGTTTAATTCTTGCAATCGCAGATAAGGCCGTTCTTCTTGCTGTCGTAAGAGCTTCCGCTTCCTCAACGGTCTTAGCCATTTGCACAGATACAGCTTGCTCTGATCTACAAATATCAGCTATTTTGGCCATATCCTTTTCCACTTGCTCTGGTGAACCATCTTGTTCGATTAAAAGGACTGCCTTTGCTTCAGTAGGTAAGCCGATTTTCACATAATCTTCTACTGCTGCAATCGTTGGCTGGTCTAAAAACTCTAGGGTTGCAGGAATGATTTTATTGGCGATAATTTTCGAAACTGTTCTTGCAGCAGCCTCAAGGTCTTCATAAAGTGCTAAAATCGTTTTCTTTGTTTCTGGGATAGGAACGAGCTTTAAAATCGCTTCTGTAATAATTCCAAGTGTTCCTTCAGCACCTACGTACAATCTTGTTAAATCGTATCCGGCTACGTCTTTCGCAAGTTTGCCACCAGTTCGGATAATATCGCCATTGGCCATAACGATTTCTAAGCCCATGACGTAATCTCTTGTAACTCCGTATTTTAATCCGCGTAAACCGCCAGAGTTCTCGCTAATATTTCCACCGATCGTAGATGATTTCATGGAGCCTGGATCCGGTGGATAGAAAAGTCCATTTGCTTCTGCTTTCTTGATAACATCAAGAGTGATAACACCTGGTTGTACCGTCATCGTTAGGTTGTCTAAATCCAATTCAAGAATTTGATTCATATGTTTAAATAAAAAGACGATGCCGCCTTCTGTCGGACAAGTTCCACCGCATAGATTCGTTCCGGTACCTCTTGGAACGATAGGGATTTTATTTTCATTACAAATCTTTACTAATTCAGAGACTTCTTCTGTATTGCGTGGACTTACAACTGCATCAGGTAGTGCCTGTAAATCTGGAGTTGCGTCATATGAATAACAAAGTCTACCTACTTTACTATCATCAAAATTTTCCGGACCGATGATGGCGATCATCCTTTTCTTTATCTCTTCAGTAATCATAAATGCCATTCCCCCAATTAAATATCTTCCGTCTAAAGCGCTTACACTTAAACAGTTTGTTATATTAAGTATAAAAAAAAGCGGGGTAGCCCGCTATGTATGATGATACAAAATATCGATGATAAAATATTATATTTTTAGATGTTTGTCTAAAAACTGTAGAGATAGGTAAAGGAGAAATAAATCATCGATATTTCTAGGATTCAAATGGGTTATTTCAGTAATTTTTTTCAGTCGATAATGTAGGGTGTTTATGTGAACATGCAATGATTCAGATGTTCTTTTCAAAGAAAAATGATTTTCAATTAATTGCTTTAGTGTCACAATCAGTTCCTCATCTTCTAAGAGTGGAGCGATTGTTCTTTTGATAAAATCATCTTTTGTTTGCTGAGAGATATCGTCTAAAATCATTTCTAATGCTAAATCTTCATCAAATATAAGGTCGCGGGTTGTTTTCTTCGCATGGAGCGCCCGTTCTGCTTGGTGGAAAGATTGGTTGATGTCTTTTGAAGGAACACTCAATCCAACCCCCATACTGACTTCCATTTTCAAGCGATCTAATAAAAACTGATGAAATCGCTTTGCTTTATCATGATAATTTTGGTCCGAATTAAGTAGATAAATGATGCGATTATTTCCCCATCTCGAAATCACATCATTATCTGTTCGTTCTGGCCATGAGAGAATGGACAGCCATAAATCACGATGAAGAATTGCGGACTCTTGGGCTACTTCAGCAATCATAACTTGTCGATACACATCTAGATCAATGTGTAGAAGCTTGGCTCTTTCTAAAAAATTCTCATTCCATTCCTTTAATTGAATCCAGTCGAGAAGAAAGGCCTCCATGGAGCGCGACTGCCAGTCAAACTGCTCAGTCACGTAGCTTTCGCTAATGAGAAGCTCAGTCATTTTTCGAATGATTTCTCCAAAGGGAGAGACAGCCTCTGGGTTTCCTGTTATCCCAATCACTCCAACTACATCTCGTTGAAAAAAGATAGGAAGATTGATTCCAGCCTTAACCCCCTTTAAAATCTCTTGATCTGCTTCTGAAATAATAAGTTTTTCTTTTCTTTGAGAAGATATTAAGGCTCCTTCATGAAAAGTGTTCACTCTTAGGGGATCCGTACTTGCGATAATTTGCCCTTTTGTATCGACGACGATAATATCTTCATCTAATAATTTCCGTACTTCAGTGATAATTTTCTCAGCAAGTTCTTGAATTAGCATGAACTATTCCTCCTAATAACCCTATTATAGAAAATCATGGCGGTTAAGTCATAGGATTATCGATTGTAAAATAAGCGGAAATTCTTTATGATAGGAAAATAGGAATAAAGAAGTGTGGAGAAGCTAATGTGGAAAAAGTTTAAAGTATTTCTTAAAAAGTTAACGCCAGCTCAAGTAATCGTCGGGTATTATGCAATTGCAACGACTATTTCAGTCCTGTTGCTTAGAATCCCGGCAGTACATAAACCTGGAGTAGAGGTATCATTCATTGATTCGGTCTTTACTGCCATCAGTGCAGTGAGTGTGACCGGATTATCAGTTGTAAACATTTCTGAAACGTATAGTGTGTTTGGTATTTTTATGCTTATGGCTATTTTACAATTTGGTGGAATTGGTGTCATGACCTTAGGGACATTTTTCTGGCTATTGCTAGGTAGAAAAATCGGCTTAAAAGAACGTCAATTAATCATGATTGACCAGAATCAAACGAATCTGGCAGGTCTAGTACTGTTGATCAAAGATATTCTAAAAATTATTCTCTTGATTGAGTTAATCGGAACAGTAATTTTAGGTGTTTATTTTCTTAACTATTATCCAAATTGGCAGGAAGCATTTTTCCATGGATTGTTTGCTTCTGTCAGTGCAACCACGAATGGTGGTTTCGATATTACGGGAAATTCATTACAGCCATATGCAAAAGATTATTTTGTTCAGTTGATTAATATCATTTTGATTACACTAGGAGCAATAGGATTTCCGGTTCTTATCGAGGTCAAACAATTTTTAATGGCAAAGGATCATCAACGTGCCTTTCGTTTTTCATTATTCACAAAACTGACATCCGTTACGTTTCTAGCGCTATTAGTATTTGGTACGGTAATTATTCTCCTACTAGAATCTGGACATGCATTAAAAAATGCCAATTGGCATGAATCGTTTTTCTATGCGTTCTTTCAGTCTGCTTCTACAAGGAGCGGAGGGCTGTACACAATGGATGTAAGCTCCTTTACTCAAGCTACACTAATTTTAATGAGCGGATTAATGTTTATTGGTGCATCACCAAGCTCTGTTGGTGGTGGGATTCGAACCACGACCTTTGCCTTAAATATCTTGTATTTGTATCATTTTGCAAAAGGGAATCGGCATATTAAAATTTTTCGTCGAGAACTTCACGAAGATGATTTACGCAAGTCATTAGCAGTCACAATGCTTGCTTTTGCCCTTTGTGCGACTTCTCTCGTTGTATTATCCATAACCGAGGACCATTCCTTACTAGCACTCATGTTCGAAGTTTGCTCTGCGTTTGGAACGACGGGATTATCGATGGGGATTACAGCAGATCTCTCATCAGTTGGAAAATGTGTGATCATGATTCTAATGTTCATCGGTCGTATTGGAATGACCTCTTTCTTGTTTATGATCGGTGGGAAAGAAGAGAAAGCGAATTATCATTATCCAGTAGAGCGAGTGATTATAGGATAACAAAAAAGTCCAAGGGATTGTTCCTTGGATTTTTTTTATCGTTTCCGGAAATAATAAGTTCGTAACATCCTAACAGGAGGAATTTACAATGGCGAAAAGAAAGGCAAAGTTTGATGCTGTTGAAAAGCACTCGAAAACACCAAAGCGTAATATTGAGGAAACAGAATTCTCAAGTGAATTTGCAAACGGTGAGAATGATATGAAAGGTTTCAATCGTAATTCAAAAAAAGGCAGAAAGGGAAAATCATAATGCCAAAAAAGAATGAAAAAGATAATGCTAGCAGAGTTGAATTTGGAACTGAGTTTTTGGAAATTAATCACGCTAAAAATGTGGAAATCCCATTTGCTAGTCGACAAAAGAAGGATGTAGGGAGTAAGAAGACGAGAAAAAATAATTAATATTAAAACACGGTCCTAGGACCGTGTTTCTTTACGCGTTTTTAGTGCTGAAAAAGTTTGCTTTCTCTTTTATGGGATCAAAATAGACGAGCATAGTTGAATCTTGTGCTATAACTTTACCTGTCTGCAAGTATTCCTGCAAATCGAAAGGAATATTCTCTACAAGGGTATGCTTATATAGCTCTCGTTCGTGCAAATTTAATGCCTCATAATCTTCGCCCATTATAGATGGAGCTTGCAAGATTCTTTGGTAAATGACAGATCGTTCCTGTTTGTCTAGTGATTGTTCCCACCATGGTTTTCTTGGCTTGTATTTGGCTTTTGATAAATAATCAAGCTTCATTAAGCCGTCAATGATTTCAAGGTTTTTTAAATTCTTCGAATGTAAAAATTGATAAAGTCTTTTAAATAAATCCTCTAATTGATGACCAATTCTACTCCAACCACGATGTTCCCAGAATGCTCCAAACTCCTGGAAGAAATCAAATGGAGAAGGGAATACCTCTGTTACTAAATATTCGATTGTATGATCCATCCGATGATCATTCCAATACTTCTCTAACACATCCTCAACCTGCTTAATCTTAATGATATCCTGGAAGCTCAATACGTTGTTGCCAAGAATTTCATAAGGAGAATGGTCCATATAAATATATTGATGTTCATCGGCACGAATTCTTAGACCAGTTCCACGTAGCATTTTTAAGAATCCAAGCTGAAGCTCTTCCGGTCTTAAGGCAAAAACATCATTAAAGGTTTTGCGGAAAGAGGAGTAATCTTCTTCAGGGAGTCCGGCAATTAAGTCTAAATGCTGGTCGATTTTTCCGCCATCCTTAACCATTGTCACGGTACGTGTTAGCTTCTCGAAATTTTGCCTTCTCTTAACTAATTCATTTGTGTCATCGTTCGTTGATTGCACACCAATTTCAAAACGGAATAGTCCTGCAGGAGCCTCGTTATTTAGAAACTCGATTACTTCAGGTCGCATAATATCCGCTGTAATTTCAAATTGAAAAACAGTACCTGGTACATGTTCATCGATTAAAAAGCGGAACATTTCTAACGCGTAGCTGCGACTAATATTAAAGGTCCTGTCGACAAATTTAATTGTTTTGGCACCATTCTTCATTAAATAACGGATATCGTCTTTGATTTTTTCTCTGTCAAAATAACGAACTCCGACTTCAATAGAAGAAAGGCAGAACTGACAATTAAATGGGCATCCTCGGCTTGTTTCAACATAGATAACTCGTTTCGAAAGATGAGGAATATCCTCTTCAAAACGAAATGGAGAAGGGAGTTCACGTAGGTCAATTTTGTTACCCTGTGGAGTGAACTGGATTTTTCCATCTTTACGATAGGCGATTCCTTTAACCTGCGTAAAATCATGCTCGCCTTGAAGTTGAGTAAGAAGCTGTTTAAAAGTTTCTTCGCCTTCACCCATGACAATAAAATCAAACTCAGGAACTCGTTCCATCCATTCGTATACATCATAGGAAACTTCAGGGCCACCAATCACGATTTGAATGGAAGCATCGATTTTTTTAATCATCTTCACAACTTTGATCGTTTCTTCAATATTCCATATATAACAACTAAACCCAATAATAGTAGGTTGTCTCTGGATAAGGTCCGTAACAATGTTCATTGTTGGATCCTTGATGGTGAATTCGACTATTTCTACATCAAATTCAGGCTGAGCATATGCTTTGAGGTAGCGAATTGCTATATTCGTGTGAATGTACTTAGCGTTTAAAGTAGTACAAATGGTCTTCATGTTCTCGAAAAACTCCTTCATCAAAAATGATGCTTAAATAACCTTACTATTATAACGTATTGAAAGCGATTTGGACAGAAGGTGAGGGGGATGGCTAAGACAAAAGAGGTTTCACTGACAAAAAGTTGCTGAAGCCGGGTTAGTTTGTCAGACAAAAAGGTTTGATTGACAAAATTGAGCTGAAGCGGGGTTAGTTTGTCAGACAAAAGAGATTTCATTGACAAAATGAAGCTGAAGCGGGGTTAGTTTGTCAGACAAAAGAGGTTTCACTGACAAAATGAAGCTGAAGCGGGGTTAGTTTGTCAGACAAAAGAGACTTCACTGACAAAAAGCTGCTGAATCAGTGTAAATTTGTCAGACAAAAGAGATTTCACTGACAAAATGAAGCTGAAGCGGAGCAAATCTGTCAGACAAAAGAGGTTTCATTGACAAAATGAAGCTAAATCCAATTCAACCTGTCAATCACGGAGGACCCAATGAACAAATTAAAAGGGCTCTCACAAAAGGGAAGCCTTTTGAGAGAGCCCAATCTATTAAGGAATCATCCAAGTTAAAACGGTACCTTGTAGTAACGTGATTACACATAGGATTAATAACAAGAAAACACTGTATTTAAGAGTAAAGCGCAATAGTTCGGATTCTTTTCCAGCTAATCCAACAGCTGCACAGGCAACTGCAATGGATTGAGGAGAAATCATTTTACCTGTAACGCCACCAGATGAGTTAGCAGCAAGGGCTAACACTGGATCCATTCCAACGGATGTTGCAGTTACTTGTTGTAGTTTTGCGAACAATACGTTTGCGGATGTATCGGAACCGGTGATAAATACGCCAAGCCATCCAAGCACAGGTGAGAAGAATGGGAAAAGCGCTCCCGTTTTCGCTAACACCATACCTAGAGTTGTCGTCATTCCAGCGACGTTGGCAACATATGCATAGGCAACTACCGCACAAATTGTGATAAGTGGGAATTTAATTTCTTTAATCGTATCGATAAAAGTAGTAGCCCAAGTACTCCAAGACACTTTGAAAATAAATTTAGTTACAATTGCTGCTAAAAGTATAGCAGTACCTGCTGCACCTAATAATTCAAGCTTGTATACAGCTGCAATCGGTGCTCCAGTGGAACCATCAAGAACTTTGTTATGCAAGAAAGGAACTTCCGGCATAAATGTTAAAGCATGTCCAATAGAATTTACTGCTTTTAAAATCGCATTGGCACCTTCATAGTGTCCAGTTAAAGCTTGCTTAATTACAGGTGTACCCCAAAGTGAAATGAAACCAGTCAAGATAATGAATGGAGACCAAGCCTTGAAAATTTGGCCACCTGTAAATGTTTCGTGCTTAGTTGTAAGTTTGACTGCTGCAGTTGCAGCAATTTCCTGTTCAGCAGGGAAACGATAAATGTTTTTCGGTTTCCAGAACTTCATGAATATAGCTAAAGCAAATAGAGAAACTAATGCAGATAGAATATCTGGTAATTCAGGTCCTAAGTAGTTAGAAGTTAAGAATTGTGTTACGGCAAAAGAAACGCCTGATACTAAAATAGCTGGCATAACTTCAAAAGCCTTTTTAAATCCAGCCATAATGACAATTAAGAAGAACGGAATGAATACTGATAAGAACGGAAGTTGGCGACCAACCATTTTCGAAATTTCCGTAGCTGCAATTCCTGTTGGTCCTTCCATTGCCGTAATTGGAACTCCGATGGCACCGAAGGCAACTGGTGCTGTATTGGCAATTAAACAAAGTCCAGCAGCATACAATGGATTAAATCCAAGTCCTACTAATAAGGCTGCAGAAATAGCAACTGGTGCTCCGAATCCTGCTGCTCCTTCAAGAAAAGCTCCGAATGAGAAAGCAACAAGTAATGCTTGAATACGTCTATCTTCCGTAATCGTTAAAACGGAATGACGAATGATATTAAACTGTCCAGTTTTAACAGTTAAGTTGTAAAGAAATACGGATGCAATAATGATCCAACCAATCGGTAATAATCCGTATACAGCCCCTTGAGTACCTGACATGAATGCGGTACCAATTGGAACCTTAAAAGCCACAACAGCAAGGACAAGGGCAACAAGTAATGTCGTTAAGCCTGCTATATACCCTTTCATTTTTTTAATAGCTAAAGCCCAGAAAAAATACAATATTGGAATTAGAGCGACAATTGCAGTGAGAGCTAAGCTGTCTCCCACAGCTGTAAAGTTTTGCGTGAATGTCATGATTTTTCCCCCGTTTGCTAAATATTTGTGTATGGCTAAATGTTTCGAAAAACACTTGAGCCAATTCCCCCCTTGGAACAAAACTCCTAAAGAAATCGTTTTCATTGTTTCGTGCTGTAAGATGATATGGTCATCTGATGACTTGATGTTTCAAATTATATTTTGTTAATTAAGATATTTCAACCACTTTTGTGAAAAAATTGTTTTTTTTCTAAAAATGAGAGCGCCATATAGTTTTGTCACTTTGTCTTAAAAAATAGTTTTTTTGTAATAAAAATTCTAGTCTTTCTTAGAATGAAAAGAAAATTTATAAAACAAAATAATAGACAGAGCGATTTGAAGGTTTTAATGTATAATATTGCTATGGGCAAAGGGATTAAATGGGGTGAAATTACTTGCAATATAAACAGATAAAACCAAAAAAGATTTATGAAGAAGTTGCGGAAACGCTTCACGAGATGATTCGTACCGGACAACTGAAGCCAGGTGATAGATTAGATTCAGTGCAACACTTAGCGGAGAATTTTCAAGTGGGACGCTCCGCAATACGGGAAGCACTTTCTGCCTTGAAGGCAATTGGTCTCGTGGAAATGAAACAAGGGGAAGGAACCTTTATCAAAGGGTTCGAAGCCAAACAAATCACATTTCCGCTGTCGACTGCCATTCTGATGAATAAAAAAGATATAGAAAATCTTCTAGAAGTAAGGAAAATCATTGAAACAGGGACATCAGCCTCGGCCGCCAGAAACCGAACTGAAGAGGATTTAGAAGTGATGAAGAGTGTCTTAGAAGAAATGAAGACTGTTCATGGTGATGGTGAGTTAGGAGAGAAGGCCGATTTTAAATTCCATCTAGCTTTATCAGCTGCGGCACATAATCCACTTTTATCGAGTCTCATGGACCATGTTTCTGAGCTTATGATTGAAACACAGAGAGAGACTAGACGCTTATGGTTGTTTTCTAAGCAAACAACAAGTGAAAAATTATATGAACAGCATGTTGCAATATACAAAGCTATTGAAGTAGGGGATGAGGAGCAAGCGAGAAGAGCTATGCTTTCTCATCTTGAAAATGTAGAAGAAATACTAAGAAAATATTTCGAGGAAAACGTGCAGAAATAAATGTATTGAGAAGAGGACTTTCCGGAAAAGGTGTGTTTGACCTATTGGAAGGGTCCTTTTTTTATGTTGAAAAACGGTACTTGGATATAAATCCCATGCGAATATTTTTTATGAAAACTCTTTCAAAAGTAGGAATGTTTGTAGTAGTATAAAAATAGTTAATAAAGTTCTTCCATATTTTAGTCATCAGATGACCAGGTGACCTATCGAGTAGAAGAATTAAAATATTGTTTGCATAAGGAGCGGGGAAAATGAAAGTAACCCTTTTTGCTACTTGTTTAGTAGATATGTTTCAAGGTGATGTAGGGAAGGCTACAGTGGAACTTTTAGAACGACTTGGTTGTGAGATTGATTTTCCGGAATCACAAATCTGTTGTGGTCAGCCAGCATATAATAGCGGCTACGTAGAAGAAACAAAACCAGCGATGAAGAAAATGATCGAGGCGTTTGAACATGCAGAATATGTGGTATCGCCATCTGGTTCATGTGCATATTTCTTTAAGGAGTATCCACATATTTTTAAAGGAGATCCAATTTGGGAGCCAAAGGCACAAGCTCTTGCCGATAAAACTTATGAATTAACTCAATTTATCGTTGAAGTATTAGGGGTAACGGATGTTGGTGCTTCTTTAGAAGGAAAAGCGACGTATCATACATCTTGCCATATGACGAGATTACTAGGTGTGAAGGAAGCTCCTATGAAACTATTAGGAAATGTTAAAGGCTTAGAATTCACCGAGCTTCCTGAAAAGGATAAATGCTGTGGATTCGGAGGAACATTCTCTGTAAAAATGGCTCATATTTCTGAACAAATGGTTGATGAGAAGGTTCAGCATGTAGAAGAAACAGAAGCGGATATCCTCATCGGAGCAGACGCTGGCTGCCTAATGAATATTGGCGGAAGAATTGGTCGAAAAGGGAAACCTATTAAGGTTATGCATATTGCAGAGGTTCTGAACAGTCGATGAAAAATAAAGGCTCTTTTCGCAAATATCGTTGCTTTTAGATAAGAATTGATTAAATGACTAGCGTTATTGCCTCTTAAAAACAATAAGAGGTAGCGAAAAGTGCCGTGCAAAAATCATTTGTAGCACTAAACCTCGTAGTAGGTGTAAATGTCGGCTTTAAATTTTTTTTGAAGAAAAAAATTAGGACATTTACGAAAAAAACAAATCAATAAGAAAAAAGTGAATATAAAACTATCGACAAAAGGGGGAATAGCAGATGGCAATGAAAACAAGCAATGAAAAGTTCAATGATCGTGTTGAAAAAAATCTTAATGATGCCTTTATGCGTGGAGCTGTTTCCAGTGCACAGGAACGTTTTCAAACGCGACGTTTAAACGCTGCAGAAGAGCTAGGAAACTGGGAAGAATGGCGCTCACATGGTGAGGAAATACGTCAGCATGTGCTAGATAATATCGATTACTACTTATATCAATTAAGCGAGAACGTTTCTAAACGAGGCGGACACGTTTTTTTCGCGAATACACCAGAAGAAGCAACGGAGTATATTCAGACTGTTATTGAAAAAAAGAACGCGAAAAAAGTTGTTAAATCAAAATCAATGGTCACAGAAGAAATTAACTTAAATACTTGCTTAGAGAATATTGGCTGTGAAGTTATTGAGACAGATCTTGGAGAATACATTCTTCAGGTAGATGACCATGAGCCACCTTCTCATATTGTAGTACCAGCTTTGCATAAAAACAGACAACAAATTCGAGATGTATTTCATAAGAAGCATGGCTACCAACACTCTGATGAACCTGAAGAATTAGCTTTACATGCCCGTGAAAAATTACGTCAAGAATACTTATCTGCAGACGTAGGAATTACCGGCTGTAACTTTGCTATTGCAGAAACAGGTTCGGTTACGCTAGTCACAAATGAAGGAAATGCTGACCTAGTTTCAGCTCTACCGAAAACTCAGATTACCGTTATGGGAATGGAGCGCCTCGTACCAACCTTCGAAGAGATGGAGGTACTCGTAAGCTTATTAACAAGAAGTGCTGTTGGCCAAAAGCTGACAAGTTATATCACTACACTAACCGGAACAAAGGATGAAGGGGACGTAGATGGACCAGAAGAATTCCATCTAGTCATTGTTGATAATGGTCGTTCTGACATCCTTGGTGGAGAATTTCAGTCAATTCTACAGTGTATCCGATGTGCAGCATGTGTGAACGTATGTCCAGTCTATCGCCATGTCGGAGGTCATTCATATGGCTCCATCTATTCTGGACCGGTAGGAGCTGTTCTTTCTCCTTTATTAGGAGGATACGATGATTATAAGGAGCTTCCATACGCTTCAACATTATGTGGTGCATGTACAGAAGCATGTCCAGTTAAAATTCCGTTGCATGATCTACTTCATAAGCATCGTCAAGTGATTGTTGAGAAAGAAGGACGTGCACCGATTTCTGAGAAGTTATTGATGAAAGCATTTGGTATTGGTGCTTCCTCACCTGCCCTTTATAAAATTGGTTCAAAAATGGCACCAGCTGCAATGAATCCATTTTCTGATGGGGAAAAAATCACGAAAGGACCTGGTCCATTAAAAGCATGGACTGAAGTTCGTGATTTCCCAGCACCAAATAAAGAACGTTTCCGGGATTGGTTCAAGAATCGTTCAAAGGGAGAGGAACAGTAATGATTGGAACTATACAAAATCGTGAAGCCTTTTTAAATAAACTATCAGGACGATTGGGAAGAGAACGTAGAACTGAGGTTGAAAGACCAGAGTGGAAATTCAACCCCCAAGATGAGGTTCTTAAAGGTGCAACTCAGGACGAGTTGGTAGATGTTTTAAGAGAACAGTGTAAGAACATTCATACAAACTTCGTGCTGACAACTTCAGCGGAGCTTTCAGCTTCTATTAACGAAGTTATAGATAACTATGGTGGCGGACCGATTGTTTCTTGGAAGGATGAGCGCTTTGAACAATTTGGTTTAACCAATCTGATGAAGCAGGAATGGCCAGAAAAAGGCATTGAATTACACGAATGGGATCATACAATAGGACAAGAAAACATTGAGAAAGCTAATTATGCCAATGTAGGAATCACGATAAGTGATATTACATTAGCAGAATCAGGTACTGCCGTGCTATTCAGTGGAAAGGACAAAGGCAGAACAGTTTCCTTCTTGCCTGCGACTTCGATTATTCTCGTTCCGAAAAGCAGTATTGTTCCAAGGATGACGCAGGCTGCCCAAATCATTCGAGAGAAGGTTGCAAATGGGGAACAAGTTGCTTCTTGTGTAAACTTTATTACTGGTCCGAGTAACTCAGCAGATATCGAAATGATTTTAGTTGTTGGTGTTCACGGTCCTATTAAAGCAACCTATATCGTTATAGGAGATATGTAAATGATAGAAATATAGTAAGGAGATGTCTCAATAGGGGCATCTTCCTTTTTGTTTATTCTATATAAATCAAGACTTAAAAAAACCCTAATTGAAAAAAGAGCAATTTTTTAAAGGAGTATATATTATAGAAGGAAAATAATCTGTTATAAAACATAATAATGGCTGTTATATAACTATAAATCCCTACGTGACAACCTTTTTATAAACTGTTTCAAAATTTATCCCTTTTTGTTTAACAAATGTCACAGATTGTATATAAAAGTTCCCCTACAATATTAAGTGGGGATTAGTATAGAACTCAATTTTGCAAGCTCTATACACTATTCGTACAAATAGGGAGGGAGATTATGTCTATTTTACCGAAAAAGAATGATTTAGGTTTTTTTGAGATTCGTCTTGAATCAATCGGTGGATTAGGGGCAAATTTAGCAGGAAAAATGTTAGCGGAAGCAGGAGTTCTTGGATTGGGTTTGAATGGCTCGAACTTTTCATCCTACGGATCAGAAAAAAAGGGTTCGCCTGTAAAAAGCTTCATCCGTTTTTGTGATGCAGAAGTTGAAATTCGTGACCATAGTCCAATTGAACAACCTCATGTTATCGGGATTTTTCATGAGGCCCTATACAAAACAGTTGATGTTGTAAGCGGACTCATTCCAGATGGGATTGTATTAGTTAATTCCACTAGGGAGTTTGAGGATGTTAAAAATGACTTGCACTTATCATACGGTACACTGGCTATCGTTGATGCACTAGGAATCGCCGTGGAAGAACGTACTAAGGTTAATACAGCGATGCTAGGTGCGCTATTCCGCATTTGCGATTTTCTTGATCCAGATTCAATGAGAAGTGTGATTAGAAAAACTTTTGAAAAAAAATATCCGCATTTAGTAGAACCAAATATTCGCACTTTTGATAGAGGATATAATGAAGTTCATTTTAAGACGCTTGAAGCCCCTTCAGATGCTATTGGGAAGAGCTTTAGTCGTCCACAGCCCCTATTAGGCTATGAAACTCAAGCACTAGGTGGGGTAATCACAGCTCAAGCCAATAGTATTTTAAAAGATTTAAGTGGTTCTCGCCAAGGTTATTTACCTGGATTAAATCTCGAGGATTGTATTCATTGTGCTTCATGTGACACCGTATGCCCTGATTTTTGTTTCGTCTGGGAAGAGGGCGAAGATAAGCGCGGAAGAAAGCAAATATTTCTAAAAGGAATCGATTATCAATACTGTAAGGGCTGTTTGAAATGTGTGGAAGCTTGTCCAACAACAGCCTTGAATGAATTGCGTGAAACCATTGCGTATTCAGAAACCCATCAAGTGAAGCAAAACTTTCCGTTCATTGCAGGAGGTGTTTCATAATGGCATTAGTAGAAAAACAATTAACAGCTGGAATGGCTGCTGAACAAGTGATGACCTTTGAATCTGGGAACGAGATGGCCGCAATGGCGGCGGCTCAAATCAACTATCATATTATGGGCTATTTTCCAATTACTCCGTCCACCGAGGTTGCTCAGTATTTGGATCAAATGAAGGCTCGTGGTGAACATGATATTAAATTAATTGCGGCAGATGGAGAGCATGGCTCTGCCGGAATTTGCTATGGAGCTACTGCGACTGGAGCACGTGTATTTAATGCGACGAGTGCCAATGGCTTCATGTACATGCTCGAACAGCTACCGGTTCAATCTGGAACTCGTTTCCCGATGGTAATGAATCTTGTCACACGTTCGATCAGTGGACCGCTTGATATTAGAGGTGACCACTCTGACCTTTATTTTGCACTCAATACTGGCTGGGTGATTTTAACAGCAAGGACTCCTCAGGCTGTCTATGACATGAATATCATGGCGTTAAAAATAGCCGAACATTCAAAAGTACGCTTGCCGGTCATTGTGGCTTATGACGGATTCTTCACTTCTCATCAAAAACGTAAGGTTAACTATTTCAAGGATCGAAAAATTGTTCAGGATTTCGTAGGAGAATGTCCACTTGATTATCAATTTGCCCGTGATCCGAAAAATCCGGTAACGATTGGTGCTCATATGAATGGGGACGACTTAACAAATAATCACTATCAACAATCTGAAGCAATGTATGCTGCAGGTAAGGTGTTTGAAAAGGTTGCAGCAGCATATGCAGAGCTGTCTGGCCGTGACTATCCAGTATTAGATCTATACAAAATGGAAGACGCAGATGTTGCTTTATTCTTACTCAACTCAGCGGCTGAATCAGCGAAGGATGTCGTAGATAAACTACGAGCTCAGGGGATTAAAGCAGGTGTTATTAGTCCAAATATCATTCGTCCTTTCCCAGCTGAAGCAATTCGGAAGGCGTTAAAGAACGTTAAGGCTCTTTTAGTAGGAGAGAGAGCTGATTCTTACGGAGCAAACGGTCCAAACCTTACCCATGAGGTGAAGTCGGCTCTACAAGAAGACAAGGATAATCAAACGATTGTGTTGAGTAGAGTATTTGGTCTTGGCGGTAAGGATTTCTATGCCGATGATGCTGAAAACTTTTTCAAAATGGCGATGGATGCGCAAGAAAAGGGTTATGCAGAGAAGCCTTTTGATTATTATGGGCATGTACCAGGTCATCCTGAAAATGTGATGAAGCCAGTTATTTCTCCTCAGCATGGAGATGTATATCGCTCAGGATTGATTCAAGTCACACATGATGAAGAAACAAATAAATTGAAGGTGAAAATCCCACCATTACGGGCATTGACTTCAAAACCAAAGCGTATTGCCTCGGGTCATGGAGCATGCCCAGGTTGCGGAATCTTCGGAGGTTTAGAGTTATTTTTCAAAGGGATCGAAGGCGATGTCGTTGTATTATTCCAGACAGGATGTGCCTATGTAACAACTACTTCCTATCCACATACATCCCATAAGCAAACGATGATTCACAATCTTTTCCAAAATGGGGCAGCCACATTATCAGGGACGCTCGAAGCATTTTTTGAACAGAAGCGTAGAGGGGAAATTGAGGTCGCAGACGATGCAACCTTTGTGATGATTACCGGGGATGGCGGAATGGATATCGGGATGGGTTCTGCAATTGGAACAGCTCTTCGTAATCATAAGTTGATTATTCTTGAGTATGACAATGAAGGCTATATGAACACAGGTTCTCAAATGTCTTACTCAACTCCGATAGGGAATATGACAAGTACAACCAATGTTGGGAAGTCACAGCAAGGAAAAGCGTTCCATCATAAGGATACACCGCAAATTATGGCTGCAACCAATATTCCTTATGTTTTTACAGGGACGGAAGCATTTCCGCAGGACTTAGTGAAAAAAGCGGCTAAAGCCCAATGGTATGCCCAAAATGTTGGTACGGTATATGGGAAGATTCTCATTACATGTCCATTGAACTGGAAATCAGAGGACCGTTATGGAAACACGATTATGGAGGCTGCTGTTAATAGCAATTTCTTCCCGTTATATGAAGTGGAACAAGGGCAAACCGCGATAACTTACGACCCTGAAGGAAAGAAAAAGAAGATCCCACTAGCAGACTGGCTAAAATATATGGGAAAAACAAAACATTTACTAAAAGAAGAAAATAAGCAAATTCTTTCGGATTTTGAACAGGAAATCGAAAGAAGATGGCAGCGACTAAAAGCGCAGCATGAGAATCCGTTATTATAATTAGGCTCTTTTCGCAAAAAATGTTGCTTGTGGATAAAAAAAGATTAAATGAAATGCAAAATTTCCAGGTTAAAAACAGTAAAAGGTAGCGAAAAGTGCTGTGCAAAAATAATTTTTAGCACTAAACCACTTAGGAGGTGTAAATGTCGGCTTTAGGACATTTACGAAAAAAATAATGGTTAATATGAAAACAACATATAATTAGTAGTACAAGTTATCCACTTGATTCTAGAACTATTTTCCTATTTTGAAAGACCGTTTCATTGAGACGGTCTTTTTGTCATGAAAAAACCATTTTTTCTCATTTTTATTGCAGGTGTTTTTTTCTTTTTTGTAGAATAAGAAATTGATTTGAAATTTCCAAGTGTCTATTCATATGTTAATCCTATATAAATAAAGTCCAAGACAAAGCGATAAAAGGTGGGAATACGGTGAAGGAAATGCAAATAAAAAGTGCTGAGAACGAAATAGCTGCCATGAAAAAAGACGAATTACTAGTACATCAAGAAGCACAAAAAAATGAAGAATTCTATCGAGATTTATTTATTGAAGCGCTAGATGGAATTGTCTTTTGGACAGTAGAGGATGGGATTATTGAAGCGAATGAATCGGCCTGCAAAATTTTTGAAAGTAGCGAATCTGAGCTAAAACATAAAAAAATAGAAGACTTTGTATTTAGTCACCCTACCAATTATAATCGAATATTACAGGAACTATATCAAAAAGGTTCAGTGCGTGATGAACTTGTTTTTTTGATGCCGAATGGACAGAAGAAAATACTAGAGTTCACCACCAAACTTCACTCTGCCAACGGTCATCGCATGACGATTTTTCGTAATGTTACGGAACGATATGAGATGGAACAGGAGTTAAGGGAAAGTGAGCGTAAGTTTCGAAGTATTTTCGAAGGAGCGGTCGAAGGTTTAATTCTTTGGAATGATGAATTTGAAATTATTGATGTGAACCCTTCCGGTGTGAAATTATTTCATGCAAATAAAGAAGAGATTATTGGCCAATCCCTCTTGTCGCTATTGGCGCGGCGTAACGTCAAGGCAGATGATATGTCAAAGCATGTCGATCTTTTTAAATCGAAGGAGCATTCAAGCGGAGTAATCACGTTTGTACGGGAAACCGGTGAAAGGTTGCATGTCGAGTACTCGACAAAGAAAAATGTCTTTTCGAATCTAAATATATCCTCATTTAAAGATATTACGGAAAAACTGCAAATAGAAGAACATCTACGAAAATCAGACACTTTAAGTGTCATTGGGCAGCTTGCTGCCGGCATTGCTCATGAGATTCGTAATCCGATGACGGCACTTAAAGGCTTTATTCAATTACTAGAAGATACAATCAAGGAGGATCATTCGATGTATTTCGATGTAATCAAAAACGAATTGAATCGAATTGATTCTATCATTAACGAATTTCTAGTATTAGCCAAACCGCAAGCGATGAAATACTTAGAAAAAGACATTGCTCAATTGATGAAAGAAACGATTGAATTGCTAAAGCCGCAAGCGGTTTTACATAATATTCAATTTCAACTTGAGCTTGAAAATGACATCCCGTTTATTTATTGTGAACCTAATCAGTTAAAAAAGGTATTTATCAATATTATAAAAAATGCTATAGAAGTAATGAGTAGTGGAGGTTTTATACGGATTGCAATTAGAAAAGATAATGGCGATCAAGTATTAGTATCGATTCAAGATGAAGGAGAAGGTATTGAGCCTGAGAGATTAAGAAGATTGGGTGAACCGTTTTTTACGACAAAAGAAAAAGGAACTGGATTGGGGCTAATGGTTTCCTATAAAATCATTAATGAGCATCAAGGGCATATAGAAGTGGAAAGTGAGAAAGGGAAGGGGACTGTTTTTCATATCAAACTTCCCATTAAGCGAGTTTAAACGAAGAAAGGTCGAATACATTTGAAGAATTATACTATGTATCAATCAAGTATCGGTGAAATTTATGTTGTGGCAGAAAACGATTATATTGTCGCACTTCATATTGGCAATGAGGATTTTTTGGAATCGGAAAAAGTAGAGATTCAGAAAAATAGTAAGCATCCTCTATTAATGCAAGCTGTTCAACAATTGGATGAGTATTTTTCAGGTCAGCGCAAGGATTTTGATTTACCTTTACAAGAGCAAGGGACTGTTTTTCAAACAAATGTATGGAATGAACTGAAAAAGATTCCTTATGGAAAAACAGTTAGCTATCAAGATGTGGCAACCGCGATTGGAAATACAAAAGCTGTTCGAGCGATTGGACAGGCTAATAAAGCAAATAAGCTTCCGATCATTGTTCCTTGTCATCGCGTGATTGGAAAGGACCAATCATTAACAGGTTACGCTGGAACTCAAGTTCATCTTAAAGAGCAGCTACTTGAAATAGAGGGAGCTTTATTCAAAAAATAGTTGATTCTACACGGAAAATGTCGAAAATAGAAAAAAGATTTAGCAAAAAAAATGTCTTTTTAGATTGTTTTGTCTAATATTGCGATTCTATTTACATTCGAACTTTTTCTTGGCATAATTCATCAAGGATACATTAATAGATTTAAGGATTTATGGAAGATTAGGGGGATAGCGGTGCAGTATGATTGTCGGGAGAAGTTGAATGAAATTCGAAAAATGAGAGAAAAAATGATAGAAGCAGCTCAAGAAAAAGGATTTACCAGTGATGACACTATTCGATATAGTCAGGAACTTGATCAATTGATATACGAGTACCAATGCTATTCTAAAAGAACTGGTCAACAACAAGATGAAATTAGAATTGCCTTTAAACAAATGATTATGATTTTACCACAAGTTCACTTGATGGTTTAATATATTGTTTATTGACAACTACGAGGATTTTGTTAAACGAGGACTCTGAAGAGGTCTTCTTTTTTTTGCTTTTTTTTAGTTTCGAAATTAAGTGAAGTTGTGATTTTTGTCATAGAGAAGAAATGGAAATTTTCTTTATTATTAATATAAATAAATTAAATACCTATTCAAATTCTACTTAGAACTTCTCAATTATTATTTATTACTCCAAAGTTTAAACACACGAAAACTACTTCACTACTATTTTCCTTACAACTACAGATCAGACAGCAGTAATTGCACCACCATCCATGATTTTGTTTGTACTATGCTTTCATCAATCATAGAGAAAGCATGTCAAAATAAAAACAATTCTAGAAGGGGGATTTATTGCATGCACATAGTTGTTTGTGTCAAACAGGTCCCAGACACAAAAATCATCAAAATCAATCCAAAGACGAACACCTTAGATCGCCGTAGCGCACCTGCCATCTTAAATCCGTATGACGCGCATGCTGTTCAAGAAGCAGTAAGACTTAAATCCATTTTGGGTACAGGTAAAATTTCTGTATTGTCAATGGGTCCACCTCAAGCAACCGAGGTTATTAAGAAGTGTATCGAAATCGGTGCTGATGAGGGTTATTTAATTTCTGACCGTGCTTTTGCTGGTGCGGATACACTTGCTACGAGCTATGCATTATCAAAGGCGCTTGAAAAAATAGCGAGCGTTGAGCCTATTGATTTGGTAATCTGCGGGAAGCATGCCATAGATGGGGATACAGGACAGGTCGGTCCTGGAATTGCAAGGAGATTAGATATTCCGCCTGTTACGAATGTGATCGAGGTTTCTGAAATCAACAGCAATGATAGGACTATTCTTGTTAAGAGAAAGCTTTCGAACGGCTATGAGCTTGTTCGAGTCAATATGCCTTGCTTATTAACGGTTGAGAAAGAAATTAATAAGATCGAATATTCACCACTTCCAAATATGCTAAAAGCAGCTAGATACAAATCTAATATTTGGTCCGTTAGTGATTTAGGAGAAGTGAATATCGCTCAACTAGGATTAAAAGGTTCCCCAACTGTTGTTGGAAAAATGTTTACACCTCCGAAGCTTGAGGGCGGAAAAGTGTTAGAAGGAACGAGTGATGAACAAGTTTCACAGCTAATGGATGTACTATTAGAGCAAAAAGAGCTTTTAAATGTGAAATAGTTAACATAATAGACGTAAGATTGGGGGTTTTCTAGGATGGAGGAATACCAAGGTGTATGGGTATTCATTGAGCAATCTGAGGGAGAAATTGCAGGCGTATCCCTTGAATTACTCGGTGCTGGACGACAGCTTGCAGATAAGTTAGAAGTTTCATTGGCAGGCGTATTATTAGGAGATAATGTGCGAGAGCTTTCTACACAGGTTATAGGGCATGGTGCAGATATAGTGTATATGATTGATGATCCAGTATTAAAGTATTATCGTACAGAATCGTATATGAAGGGTGTCAATTACTTGGCACAGAAATATAAACCGGAAATTTTCTTATATGGTGCTACCCCAAACGGAAAAGACCTTGCAAGTGCAGTCGCAACTGATTTAAGTACAGGTCTGACAGCTGATACGACTATGCTTGATGTGGACGTGGAAAAAAGATTACTAGAAGCTAGTCGTCCGGCATTTGGCGGAAATATCATGGCAACAATTCTATGTAAGAAGAATCGACCACAAATGGCAACTGTTCGACCGAAAGTAATAAAGGCGCTTCCTTTCGACGGAGTTCGTATGGGAGAAGTGGTAGATGAAACGATTGATCTGCGCGAAGAAGATATGCGTACAAAAGTGCTTGAGATTGTGAAGGATGTAACAAAAACAGCTAGCTTGGCAGATGCTCATGTTATTGTCTGTGGAGGAAAAGGGATGGGGGACCTAGAAGGGTTCAAACTCATTCATGAGTTAGCCGATACGATTGGTGCGAGCGTCGGTGGAACTCGGGATGTGATAGAAGCAGGATGGCTTCCACATGAATTGCAGATTGGGCAAACAGGTGAAACGGTCACGCCTAAAATCTATTTTGCTATCGGTCTATCTGGTGCAATCCAGCATGTCGTAGGGATGAAAAATTCTGAGCTTATAATTGCGATAAATAAAGATCCGAATTCTCCGATCTTCGAGGCTGCGACGTATGGAATTGTCGGAGATGCCTTTGAGGTTGTACCGAAATTAATTGAGCAGTTCAAACAAATTCGTGTGAAGCAAGGCGGTGAAGTAAGCTATGTCTGAGAAATTTGATGTAATCGTCGTTGGGGCTGGACCAGCTGGTACCGCATGTGCTTACACATGTGCAAAGAACGGGCTGAAGGTATTGCAGATCGAAAGAGGAGAATATCCTGGAAGCAAAAATGTCATGGGTGGCGTTTTATACCGAAAGCAAACAGAAGAAATTATTCCTGAGTTTTGGAAAGAGGCACCATTAGAAAGACCGATAATCGAGCAACGTTTTTGGATGATGGATAAAGAGTCTACGGTTTCCTTCGGCTATAAGGGGCTTGAATGGGGAGTGGAACCGTATAATAATTTTACTGTCCTGCGTGCCCATTTTGACCAATGGTTTGCTAAAAAGGGTGTTGAAGAAGGCGTTCTATTAATCAATGAAACAGTTGTAACCGAATGTATTGTGGAGGATGGCAAGGTTATTGGGGTACGTACGGACCGTCCTGATGGGGAAATTTTCGCTGATGTGGTCGTTCTTGCAGACGGAGTCAATTCTCTTTTAGCAAAACAGCTAGGATTTCATAACGAGCTAAAGCCTGACCAAGTAGCTTTGACAGCGATGGAGGTTATTAATTTACCAAAGGATAAAATCAATGACCGCTTCAATTTGCAAGAAAATCAAGGTTGTACAATTGAGATTTTTGGAGACTCTACCAAAGGAAATCTCGGGACAGCATTTATCTATACGAATAAAGAAAGCATCAATATTGGGGTAGGAACGACATTATCAAGCATGATTAAGGCGAAAATGAAGCCATATGACCTGCTCGATTATTTGAAAACCCATCCCATGGTTGCCCCGCTATTGGCAGGAGGAGAATCTGCTGAATATCTAGCGCATTTAATTCCCGAAGGAGGCTTTCATGCTGTACCGAAAGTTGCTGGGAACGGAGTTGTAGTAATCGGAGATGCAGCACAGCTTGTCAACGCCATACACCGAGAAGGTTCAAATATGGCAATGGCTTCTGGAAAAATGGCTGCTGAGGCTGTCATTCAGGCAAAAGAACGGAATGATTACAGTGAATCAAGCTTAAATAGCTATCGTGAAGCCTTATACGCAAGCTTCATTATGAAAGATTTAGAAAAGTATAAGGATGCGGCTCATTTGTTCGAAAATAGTCCACAGTATTTCAAAGAATATGTTCCAATGTTGAACCAGGCAATGAGTAAATTCTTTACGGTTGATGGAACACCGAAGAAGGAAAAGCAGAAGCAAATTATTAAAGGTTTCACCAGTGAAAAAGGTACTTTTGGCGTGATGAAAGATCTTTATCGTGCTTGGAAGGCGGTGAAATAATGTCCACAAAAACGATTGAAGAAAAACAATATTTGATTCGTTTTAGAGCTGACACGAAATCACACTTAACCGTACTTGATCATGATATTTGTAACACAAATTGTCCAGACAAGTTATGTACGCTTTTCTGTCCTGGGGAAGTGTACAAATGGGAAGGCACAAGAATGCAGGTCGGCTATGAGGGGTGCCATGAATGTGGAAGCTGTCGCATTGGTTGCCCTTATGAAAATATTAAATGGGAGTACCCATTAGGTGGCCACGGAATTGTTTTCAGGTTGGCTTAAGTAGTAACAAAAAAGTGGAAGCGACAAGACAGTCGCTCCCACTTTTTTCATTTTCTATTCTCATGATCTTTGCTTAACTCAGGCGAGAATTCTTCAGAGGATTCTGTTTGATATTGAAGGTTTCTCGGGCGAGTTGTTCTATTTCGATCATCGGTATGCTTTGTGATGTTAAATAAATATTTGTGAAAGAAATATTCCACAATTGCTACGCCGATAGCGGTAACAAGTGCCATCGTAAATGCAGTCGTAGATGCTGTTAACCAGGAAATCATTAACCAAACGACTAAAAGAGCAAGTGCGAAATCCACTAACGTAGCAACAAAATTACTCGTTCTTGGCAAGACGCCTAAATCTCCGACCAAATACGCTACAATTCCTAGTATGAGCGTAATTAAGAATACTGTTCCGAAAGTCATTCCATAATATAACCCTAGAATTAAATACAAAATAGCAAGAGTAGCGATGAACTTAATAGCTATTGCTTTAAAGTTTCCCATAGAAACCACCTCTAGATTGATTATTTTTTGCTTCGAGATTTTTTGCCATTATCTTGTTGAAAGGCACTCTCGGTCTCATGATCTTTTTGAGTCTGTTCAATGCTGTTGTTCTTAGCTTTCTTTTTGCTCATGATTTCACCACCTTCTATACTTATTTTGTCTTTTTATACATGAAATTATTAAAAGAGTGGAGAAATCACTATCTGTACATTTTTTCACATGAATTTTCAAAAAGAAGAAAAGCAAAAGAGGGAAAGGTGAATTAATTTATGTGAGGAGAAGGAAGATGAAAACCACTGTGTAGGATTGTTTGTTTTAGTTCGGTAGCAGCTTCGCAAGCTTGATGGAAATTTCTGTAGTTTGAAGAGATATAGTAGGGTTTTTTATTCTGAAAATAACCGTCTTCATTTGTTTCGTAAATGGCCACTTTCCATATATAAAACTCATCATGTCCAATTTCTCTGTGGCCTTCAATGGCAATTAACCAATGGGAAGCATTTGGGTCGGAATGAACAATATCGTTACCACTCATGGGCAAAAGACACATTTGATAAAAGTCACGATAATTACTAAAATGCATGGCGTTTTCCTCCCTAAAATTTGAATAGTCCTTCTATCTATAATTATAGAGAGTTTTCGTGACAACGAATGTCGAAATTGTTAACAATAATCGAATATTAAAGCGCTTTCTTTCTTGGTATAAAAAAGGATGGGATTTAAGAACCCATCTCTTTCTTTGCTGTATCATTAGGGAGTAATAGTGTCAGGACTCCGAGTAAAGGAAGAAATCCTGTTAAGATAATCGTTAATATAATTCCAATATGATCGGCTAAATAGCCTAGCACAATTGAACCGATTGCACCCATTCCAAAAGCTAAGCCAACTGTTAAACCTGACATTAAGCCAATTTTTCCTGGCACAAGCTCTTGCGCATAGACAACAGTGACTGAAAAGCTAGACATTAGAATAAAGCCTGTAACGGTCAAAATAATAAATGCAACAGTAGGTGATACAAATGGCATTAAAATCGAGAATGGTGCTGTTCCAATTAATGAAAAGAAAATTACATTTCTCTTTCCAAATCGGTCAGCTAATGGTCCGCCAAAGAATGTACCGATCGCACCCGCCACTAAAAAGGCAAAGAGGAAGCCTTGGGCCTTCTCAATGGAAAAATGATAGCTTTCGATTGCAAAAAATGCATAGTAGTTTGTTATACCAGACACATACCATGAACGGGCGAAAATTAAGAATAAGAGCAAGACGAGATATACAACAATTTTTCGCGTAAATGGATTTTCAGTTGAAACGGTACTTTGTCCTTTACGTTTTACCCTTTCAACGTCTATTTGCAATTTTTGTGTGTACCAGGATGCGATATACACTAACAGGAACACGGCCATGGCTGCGACAATGATGAACCACGCCGCACCCTTTTGACCGAGGGGGACTAAAATTAACGCAGTAATTAATGGTGCTAATGCTTGCCCTGTATTTCCTCCCACTTGATAAATGGATTGAGCAAGTCCTCTTCGTGTTCCAGCAGCCATATGAGCTACTCTCGAGCCCTCTGGATGAAACACTGCAGACCCAAGACCAATAAATAATACAGATAAAACAATCCAAATAAAAGAAGGGGCGAAGGCTAATCCAAACACACCTATTAAAGTAGATGTTAACCCAATCGGTAAGGCGTAGGGCATCGGTTTCTTGTCTGTTACAACTCCTACGAAGGGTTGCATCACCGAGGCGACCATGTTTAGCGAAAAGGCAATAATGCCGAGCTGAGTAAAAGTTAATCCCATAGAATCCTCTAAAATTGGGAACATAGCAGGGACTACAGCTTGGAGAGAATCATTTAATAAGTGACAGATCCCTATGATAACTAAAATTTTGTAGTTCGTGTTCTCAAATCCTTTTTTAAAGGGCTGAGATGTTAACGCTGCTTGACTCAATGAATACCCTTCTTTCAAAAGTTGATATTGATATATTACATGAAATTTTCTACTCATGGATCCCTTTTTTGAATTTTTTGGAGATTAATAGGATTTTCCTATGTTAAGTAGAATACTTATAGGAATGAATTTTTATAATGGGGGATTTTTTAATGGAACGATTTGTTGCGCAAGTTTTTACAGAAGAAATCATGTATGAAGCATTACAGCATTTTGCTCTAGAAAAAGAGTATAAGAAACTAGGGGATTTTGAGAATTATGTGTTTGAAGTAACAAGGGGAGGCAGTCCATATATATTAAGATTGACGCATAGCTCTCATCGAACAAAGGAAGAGTTGCTTGCGGAAATCGATTGGATGAATTATTTGCATTTAAATCAAGTTCTTGTTCCGAAAGCGTATGAGTCCATCCGAGGGGAGCTAGTCGTTCAATTAAAAGCAATCGATGAAACGAACTTTTTTGCTAGTCTTTTTTCAAAAGTACCAGGTGAACACGTAAGGGCCAATCACGAAAAATATGATCATGCATTGTTTTACAAATGGGGTCAAACGATTGGAAAAATGCATAAAGTGACGAAGAGCTATGTAGAAAGTGAAAACCTTGTAAAAAGGCCGAGCTGGGATGAGGAAGATATTCATTTTGTTGATAAATATGTACCTTCAGAAGAGCAGATAATTATCCAAAATGCGAATGAGCTATTACAGGAAATCCAAAAACTTGAACAGAACATGGATAATTATGGGTTAATCCATACGGATATTCATTCGGGAAACTTCTTTTTTGACGGAGAAAATATTCACGTATTTGATTTCGATGATTGTTGTTACCATTGGTTTTGTTCGGATATTGCTATTCCGCTGTATTATTCAGTCCTCTATGGTTTTCCTCAAGGGGATAAAGAGGTTCGGCATGCTTTTGCGAATACATTTTTTGATGCCTTTTTATCTGGATATAAAAGTGAAAATGTCTTACCGCGCGGGTGGCAAAATCAAGTGCCTTTATTCTTAAGACTTAGAGATGTAGCCCTGTATTCGGTCTTGCATAAAAAAATCGCACCAGAGGATAGAACTGAAAAGCTAATTGCACAGATGAATGAAATAAAAGCAAGGATTGAAAAGAATGAACCAATTGTGGAAATTAATCAGTTGACATTAAGTGTATAGCTATATACAAAAAGACTCTCTACAAGGATGTAGAGAGTCTTTTCTAATGTGTTTTTGCAAGAGGTAAAGTTATTTTAACAGTGGTGCCCTTATTTTCTTTACTAGTGATATGAATCTTTCCACCAAAGGAATGAAGGATTCGTCGGCATACAACAAGGCCTAAGCCTGTTCCAGTTTCCTTGGATGTATAAAATGGAGTGAAAATTTTCTCGATGACCTCATCCTTAATCCCAACCCCAGTATCACTTATCATAAGCTCACAGGTGGAGTTCTTTTTAGATAGGTCAATCGTAAGACGACCTCCATTTTCCATAGCTTCAAAAGCATTTCTTGTTATGTTCAAAATGACCTGCTTCATTTGATCCCTTGTACACTTTACAAAAATGGGCTGATCCGACGGATTATAAATCAAATCTACCTTATTTAAAGTTGCTTCTGATAGAATGAGTGGCTGTAATTCATTCAGAACTTTTGCTATATCTACTGCATGCATTTTTTGGGCAGTAGGCTTTCCTAGGATCAAAAACTCCCCAACGATTTCATTAATTCTCTCGATTTCCTTATTAATCACTGAGAAATAAAGGCGATCGGTTGGGTCATCGTATTTTTCCCCCAAAAGCTGAACTAATCCTTTTATGCCGGTCAAGGGATTACGGATTTCATGAGCTGTACTAGCAGCAAGTGTTCCAACTAATTCTAGCTTCTGAACTTCGTTTTCTTGTTTTTCTAATGCTGCTTGACGTCTAAGCAACATGTACATAATCAATAAAAACAAAATATTCGTCAAAATTAGTACTCCACCTATGATGAAAATGTAGTCCATTGTCGTATTTCGAACGTCTGGTTCAGGGACTTTTACTTGTAAATTCCATGGAATGCGGTCTATGGGAACAGAAACCCAATGTCCCTTATCTAATTGGTCATCTTTCTGAATGTTAAATCCCATCAACTCTTCATCATGGGCATTTAACACTAAAAGCTCTGCCCCAGGTGTAAGGACATTTAATAAATTTTTCACATAGTCGACTCGAAGTAAAGACATAGAAACAGCAATTAACTCACTTTTATCATTTAGAATTGGAACTGCAAGTGCAAGCACCTTTTGCTTGTTGGGTAAAGTGAATTCTTTATTCGAAATGATTGTATCTTTTGTTCTAACAACCTCTTGAACAATATCTATTTCAAAAAAAGCATTCTTTTGAAATAGATTGTTTGAGCCTGTAATGATTTGTCCATCTATACTGAGTATATAGATACCACCATAGCGCGGATCTGATTGATTCGTTCGTTCAAGCAATGGCTGCATTTCCTCTAAATCAGTGTATAAGGTTTTAGCTGCCAAGGAGAGTACTTCAAGTGAAGTTACTGTATCACTAATCAATTTATCCCAATGGGATGCATGAATATGAGCAACCCAATTAGCTTCCTCCATTCTTTCGTCAAGTTTTCTTTGCGATTGAATGTGGATAAAATAGTAACTTCCAAGAATAGTCGGAAGAAGCACAAAAAAGATATATAAAATAATGGTTCTTTTATGTTTTCTTTTCATCCATTAGCTCCAACAAAATTTTTTCATTTAACGATGTTTATTATAGCATTAATTAATAGTGCGGAGGGACTCTTTTTCGACATATTGTAAAAAAATGGGACTCAAGTATACAAAGCAGAAATTGACAGGGGAAGGGAGACTTTTCTATAATAGTTTTAAATCAAGATATTTTTGTTTGAAAAATTCTCTAAAGGATTTGAGAAAAATGAGTTCAGAAGATAGTAAACAATCATTAAAGTTATTTATTGTGCTTTCGCGCGCGTATCGAGCGGTTAATGAAAATGTCAATAAATTGATCCACACATATGGATTGAATCCAACTGAGTTTGCTGTGTTAGAGCTTCTCTACCATAAAGGCGATCAACCTCTGCAGCAAATTGGCGGAAAGATTCTTCTTGCAAGCGGAAGTATCACATACGTTGTAGATAAGCTTGAGGAAAAAGGGTATTTAGCACGAGTGGCTTGTCCGAATGACAGACGCGTAACATTTGCCCAAATTACAGAAAGCGGAAAGAAATTTATTGAAGATGTATTTCCAGTTCATGAGGAAAGAATTCATTCTTTAATGTCAGAGCTTTCTTCAGAAGAAAGAGAGACGGCTATACAGCTTTTAAAGAAGTTGGGACTTTCGGTTTCTTCTTAAAGGTTCAGGCTTAAGCTACTACTTTTTTATAATTATTGACACTAAAACGATCCGGAGAACGGATCGTTTTTTAATTTTATAGAAGGTTCTGGCATTTTTTAGTATAATGGATTAGTAAATTCTTAATTTTTTGATAAGGGGGCTTTTGGATGGGGTTTACTCAATATACATATACGAGACCGAATTTTGAAGTTATTGAGAAAAGCTTTGAAGAAGCGTTAATCAGATTCAGGGAAGCAACATCAGCTGATGAGCAAAATCAAGTAATGACAGATATTAATGCGATCCGAAATGATTTGGGGACGATGTTTAACCTCGTCGTGATTCGCCATACGATTGATACAAATGATGAATTCTATAAAGCTGAGCAGGATCTAATTGATGAATTAGAACCACAAGTAGGTGGGTTAATTACAAAATACTATCAGGCATTAGTTGAATCGCCATTTCGTGCAGAATTAGAAGCGAAATGGGGAAAACAATTATTTGCTCTTGCTGAAGCGCAATTAAAGGTATTTTCACCTGAAATCGTCCCCCTACTGCAAAAGGAGAACAAGCTCTCAACAGAATATACGAAGCTTATGGCTTCTGCGAAAATCATGTTTGAAGGGGAAGAACGTACCCTTTCACAAATGGAACCTTTCACGCAATCGACCGATCGTGTAATGCGTAAAAAAGCGAGTGAGGCTCGATTCGGTTTTCTTGCTAGTCATGAAGAAGAATTAGATCGAATTTATGATGATTTAGTTAAAGTGAGAACGGAGATTGCGCAAAAATTAGGCTTCAAAAACTTCGTCGAACTGGTTTATTATCGCATGTATCGTACAGATTATAATGCGGAAATGGTCGCAAATTTCCGTGATCAAGTGAAAGATTTTATTGTTCCTGTCACGACAAAATTAAGAGAAAGACAACAAAAGCGGATTGGCGTAGACAAGCTGAAGTTTTATGATGAAGACTTTAATTTTGTATCTGGAAATGCTGTACCAAAGGGAAGTCCTGAGTGGATTATTGATAATGGACAAAAAATGTACGATGAGCTCTCAAAGGAAACGGGTGAATTCTTTCAATTTATGAGAGAAAACGAGCTTATGGACCTCGTTGCTAAAAAGGGTAAAGCAGGCGGCGGTTATTGTACTTATATTGAAAATTATAAAGCTCCTTTTATTTTTTCTAATTTTAACGGAACTTCAGGGGATATTGATGTATTAACTCATGAAGCAGGTCATGCGTTTCAGGTCTATTCAAGCCGTGGGTTTGATATTCCTGAGTATTATTGGCCAACATATGAAGCAGCAGAAATTCACTCAATGAGCATGGAGTTTTTCACATGGCCTTGGATGGATCTATTCTTTAAAGAAGATACCGACAAGTACAAATTCTCTCATTTAAGCTCGGGGTTATTATTTATACCTTATGGGGTTTCAGTTGATGAATTTCAGCATTGGGTATACGAAAATCCAACTGCAACACCAAAAGAGAGAAAACAAGCATGGAGAGATATTGAAAAGAAATACCTCCCGCACAAAGACTATGATGGCAATATGTATTTAGAAAATGGCGGTTTTTGGCAGAGACAAGGCCATATATATAATTCTCCATTTTATTATATTGATTACACGTTGGCGCAACTCTGTGCGTTCCAGTTCTGGAAACGTTCAAGAGAGAATCACGAGGAAGCATGGGAGGATTACCTTAAGCTATGTAAGTTAGGTGGTAGCCTTCCGTTCACTGAGCTTGTGAAGGAAGCCAATTTAATTTCTCCGTTTGAAGACGGATGTGTGGAGTCAGTTGTAGGTGAAATCGAAAGTTGGTTGAATTCTGTAAACGATAAAGAGTTATAATAATGTTAATGTGGCTGATCCAAAAGGATCAGTCTTTTCTTTTTTTAATGATTATGATAAATTTAAATAAATATATGAACGAATGTTCATACTTTTATATATAATGACTGGGAAGAGGGATTTTATGGATGAAAAAAATCATCACTTTCTAAATGAAGAAACTGTTGAGGACGTTGCTACTAAATTTAAGGCACTTGCAGATCCTACAAGAGTGAAGATCTTGTATTTACTAACACAAGAAGAATGCTCGGTAGGACATATTGCCGAAGTACTACAAATGACTCAATCAGCTGTATCCCATCAGCTATCGTATTTAAAGCAGCTAAGGCTGGTGAAATCTCGACGGGTAGGGCAATCGTTCATCTATCGATATGATGATGAACATGTCATCGAAATTTTAAAACAGATGATTCGTCATTCTTTACACGACTAGGGGGAATTTATATGCATTTTCATGATCAAGAACTACATCACCATCATGGGCACGATCACGGCCACCACCACCATCACCATCATCATCACGACCATAGTCGAGAAGGAAATAAGAAGGGTCTCATGATAGCACTTGTGATTACAGCAGGGATTATGCTGTTAGAATTTATTGGAGGGCTAGTCACAAATAGTTTGGCTTTATTATCTGATTCAGGTCATATGCTTAGTGATACGAGCTCACTTGCATTGAGCTTAGTGGCAATGTGGTTTGCGACCCGACCTGCTTCTCCCAATAAAACATATGGGTTCTATCGATTCGAAATATTGGCAGCATTGTTTAATGGGTTAACATTATTTTTAATTGCAGCTTTTATTGTCTACGAAGCAGTCGAGAGGTTCCTTGATCCGCAAGCTGTTGCTAGTGGAACAATGATTTTAATTGCAATCATAGGTTTATTGGCCAACCTGCTTAGTGCGTTTGCTCTTATGAGTAAGGGAGATGTAAAGGACAATGTGAATTTAAGAAGTGCTTATCTCCATGTGTTAGGGGATGCGTTAGGTTCGGTCGGAGCCATTATTGCAGGGGTTCTGATGTTACTATTTGATTGGTATATCGCAGACCCGATTATCAGTGTTGTAGTAGCTCTGTTAATTTTAAAGAGTGCTTGGGGTGTCATCAAGCATAGTATCCATATTTTGATGGAAGGTACCCCGATCACAGTTGATCAACAAGAAGTGAAAGCAACGCTTCAAGAAATAGATGGAGTCATTAATGTGCATGATCTTCATATTTGGACGATCACTTCTGGCTTAGATTCGCTTAGCTGTCATCTACTTATTAAAGATAATCAAGATAGCCAAGCCATTTTGCAAACAGCCATTAATCTAATTGAATCGAAATTTAAAATTCTTCATACAACCATTCAAATTGAAAAATCAGATCTCCAGCACGCTGAGAGTGAGGTTTGAGAAACAAAGAAGGGGGACAAGTTTTACTTGTCCCCGTTTTTGATCTTGATTTCTCCATTGTCTAAAATGGCAACTAAAATTTTCGTCTCGGGTTCGTCGATAATTAGGTCTGTTATTTTATCTTCAAGATGTTCTTGAATAACTCTACGTAATGGTCGAGCACCGAAGGTAGGATTGTATCCTTTTTCAACAAGGTATTCTTTGACCTCATCTGTAACCTCAATTGTCATATCCTGCTCTTTCAACATATCGTCTAATTCAAGAAGCATTATATCTACGATTTGTAATAGGTCTTCTTTTTCCAATGATTTAAACTCAATGATGCTATCGAAACGGTTTAAGAATTCAGGCTTAAAGAAGCTTCCAAGAGAGTCAAGAATATTGAGCTCTTTTGTTGTATGGTCTTGACCAAAGCCAACTTTTACGGACTTCTGTCCAACTCCCGCATTACTAGTCATAATAATGACTGTATCTTTAAAACTTACCACTCTACCTTGACTGTCTGTTAGTCGTCCGTCATCTAGAATTTGTAGGAATAGATGCTGAACATCTGGATGTGCTTTTTCGATCTCATCTAACAAAATAATACTGTAAGGATTATGACGAACCTTTTCTGTTAATTGTCCAGCCTCTTCATGTCCCACATATCCTGGAGGGGAACCGATTAGCTTAGAGACACTATGTTTTTCCATATATTCGCTCATATCAAGACGAACCATCGCCTCTTTTGAACCGAATAATTCCATTGCGAGTGTTTTCGAAAGTTCTGTTTTCCCGACACCAGTTGGTCCGACAAAAAGGAAGGAGCCAATTGGACGATTTTTTGCTTTTAATCCAGCACGACTTCTTCTAATTGCTTTCGTAACTTTTTCAACGGCTTCTTTTTGACCAATGACTTTCTGTGCTAGTCCCTCATAGAGATTTTTCATTTTTGTTTGTTCATCTTCTTGAAGTTTACCTACCGGAATGCCCGTTTTCTTTTCGATTATTTCTTGAATATGGTGAACTTCAACAACTGGGCGTTCTTGTTCGCCATTAGATAGGGCTTGTTCAAGCTTCATTTCTTCTTGGCGAAGTGCTGCTGCCGCCTCATAGTTTTCTTCTTTTAAAACTGTTTCCTTTTCCTTGGAGATTTCCTTCAGACGCTGTTCAATCTTCTTTATTGAAGTATAGTCTGAATTCAAGTTTAGCTTAGAGCCAGCTTCATCCATTAAATCGATTGCTTTATCTGGCAGGAAGCGGTCTTGAATATATCGATGTGATAAAGTAACACATGCTTCTAGTGCCTCATCTGTAAAGCTCACTTCATGAAAGTTCTCGTATTTCTCTTTAATTCCATTTAAGATTTCCTTTGCTTCTTCGACAGATGGTTCATGCACTTGGACAGGCTGGAAGCGACGTTCAAGTGCCGCGTCTTTTTCAATCGTGCGGTATTCTTTTAATGTAGTCGCGCCAACAAGTTGTAACTCTCCACGTGCGAGTGCGGGTTTTAAAATGTTACCAGCATCCATAGAACCTTCTGCTGAACCTGCACCAACAAGTAAATGAATTTCATCGATAAAAAGAATGATGTTTTTTCGTTGCTGTAATTCTTGAATAATTTGCTTCATTCTTTCCTCGAATTGTCCACGAATTCCTGTATTAGCTACGAGTGATGCAACATCTAGTAAATAAACTTCTTTATACTTTAATTTATTAGGAACATTGCCCTCTGCGATTTTAGCTGCTAAATCTTCAGCAATCGCTGTTTTACCGACACCAGGCTCACCGATTAATACTGGGTTATTTTTATTTCTTCTATTTAAAATTTCGATCACTCGATTTACTTCTTCTTCGCGGCCGATAACGGGGTCGATTAATCCGGCCCTTGCCATTTGTGTAAGGTTACGCCCAAATTGGTCAATGAAGCCGCCACCTTGATGAGAAGGTTGTACATTCACATTTTGCTGACCATTCCCAGACGCAAATTTTTTCAATAGATCTTCTATAGGTTGCTGGTTAAATGGAGAGAAACCTGACATGCTAGGGCCGAATGCAGTACCGATTTTGGCTCTTTCAGTCTTATAGCAAGTCTGGCAAAGATGAAGTTGTTTCTCCATGCCATTTAGATTCACTGTTAAATGAACTTGTGCATTTGACTGCTGACAATTTTGACAAAGCATTTCACATTCCTCCTGAAAAGTATGGTTATTGTTTTGACTTTGACTATATTTGACCTTTGAGCATATTATACTTTGACCTTTTTTGACTTTCAAGTATTTTGATTAAAAAATTTAGGTCATGGTTTGTCCAAATCCTCATATATTGAAATGGAGGAGGGTATTAAATGAAGACAAATTGGAGAGCTGCCTTCCAAATTGCGGCCGTTTATGTCGGTACAGTTGTAGGAGCAGGTTTTGCCACGGGACGAGAAATTGTTGAATTTTTTTCACGGTTTGGCTTTATTGGCTTTATTGGAATATTAATGAGTGGATATATTTTTATTTTTCATGGAACTAAATTAATGAGAATCTCAGCTAGGATAGGTGCGCGCTCTTATCAAGAGTTTAATGAATATTTATTTGGAAAGTTTTTTGGTTCAATTATTAATGTGTTGATGCTTTTTATGTTATTAGGGGTTTGTGCTGTCATGCTTTCAGGTGCTGGGGCAGTTTTTAGTGAGCAGCTTGGTATTCCGAAGGGCATAGGGTTGGCATTTACCGTTATTTTGTCTGTTTTCGTCATGCTGTTAGGAATTAACGGGCTATTTGCTGTCAATAGTATTGTTGTTCCAATCATGATATCTTTTAGTTTATTATTGATGTTATTTTCGATGAGATTGCCCAATTTTCTAGAACAAGTATTTTTTATACCATATGTTGAGGATGGGTGGAAATCTGTTGTTGCGCCATTCTCCTATACTGCTTTAAATATCGGTCTTGCCCAAGCTGTACTAGTTCCAGTCTCAGCTGAAATAGGAGATGATGAAACGGTAAAATGGGGAGGAATTATTGGTGGAATTGCTTTAACGGTGATTTTGTTGACGAGCCATTTTACCTTGGTCATGCTCCCAAATATTGAATCCTATGAAATTCCAATGGCTGTGATCATGAAAAATTTAGCTCCTGGGCTATATTGGATTTTCATTCTCGTTATATATGGGGAAATTTTCACTTCTATAATTGGAAACATTTTTGGTTTGGAGCGACAACTCAAGACTTACTTGCGTTTGCCGAGTCTTTTGATAGTTGGAGTACTTTTTGCAGTTTCTTTAACAATTAGCCTAGTGGAGTATGGAAAACTTCTTTCTTATTTGTATCCACTTTTTGGTTATGTTAGTATTCTGTTCATTATTCTATTATGGATGAAACCTTTGGACGAAATGAAAAAGCGGTAAACCGATATTCGGTTTACCGCTTCTGCATTAATTTAAGGGGGAGATGATAAATAAGAATAGATCAAACACTATATGAGAAACTATCACAAGTGGAAGACTTTTCTTCCATGTATATAAGTATCCCCAAAAAAGTCCTGAGACAAGAGCAGCTAATGGCAGCATTACCGATCCTGAGTATAAATGTGCAGATGCATATAAGACGGATGAAACAAGTACGGCTGTTCCAGTTGAAGCTCCTTTTTGGATTCTTTTTTGAATGAAGCCTCTCCAGAAAACTTCCTCCCCTGGAATAATGACTAAGAAAAGTACAATGTAATGCCATAGCATGGTAGGCGATAATTGTTTATATAGTTTTGCGATTTCATTTGAAAATGGCAGATTTAAAGTGTGTATAAGCCAGCTTCCGGCAAAGAAGATAGTAAATAGAACGACACCTGATAAGATACCTAAAGATAAATAGGTAATAAGAGAAGTTTCATTTTCAATTGCTTCATGAAAAATAGAGTAGCTGATCAAAAAGAGCATCGCTGCTGTGAAAATATACCAAAAAATACTTTTATCGTGAAAGGTAAGGAAAAGCAATAGATGCGATAGTAAAAATCCGAGGATAAGTCTTTTGTCAGTTCCCCAAGTAGGAATGGACATGGCTAACAATCCTTTCTAACTTTTAAAAAGTAAAGTATTGTTTCGAATAGAATCAATTCTATTAGTCCATTATATAGGTTAGTGGAAGGGAGGACAATCATTTGACGAAATCACAGAGAGAAAAGGAAAGAGCTTGGAACATAAGAAAGCAAGAGCAAAATCCTCATGGTAAGGTGAAGTCCTTAAAAGAACTTTCAAAAGAAAAAAATGAAGGATAGTTCGTGGTAAGACATACAAAAACCCTATCGGATAACGTATAGGGTTTTTGTTGGGAAAGCTTACAGACTAGGTTTGATTACCTTGTAATTTTTATGATTGACCACAGTTCTTTGTTCGAGTTCAAGGTCGCGATAGTTATCCATATAAGTTAAATCAACAATAACTGAGTTCTCATTTACTTTTTCTACTATCCCTTGAAGTCCGTCTCTAAATTCTATAATGTTTCCAACCTCGGCCTTTTTCATTCCAGTCTCTCTCCTTTTTCTCCGAAATGACAATTTATATGTAACAGTTTGCACTAAAATCTACCATTCGTAAAGAAAAAACAGAATATTTTCTTGACTTAAATTAAATTTCTAATTAATATTATAAGTTTTTTCGCAACCAAAGACCTATCCAGTGATAGAAATACACTTATTTAGACCTATAAAACATCATTTTTGGTTTCTTGCGAATTCTTTCAATTCTTCTACTATTACCTTCTTTGTTTCATCATCATCTAACCCTTCTAAACCATAGGAGAAAGTGTATGGACTGATTCGTTTTTTCCATTTTGGTTGGGCCAGGATTGAAATGTGCTTCTGATTCAATAGAAAGTTAACCTCTATTAAAAGATCGTTCTCGTTGATTGGCAAATCCAGAGGAGAAAGAAAGCGGACTCCATTCGGACTTATATCAACAATGGAAGCAGTACCTTCATTTGAGGTACTAGATCTTTTATTTACTCTTAAGATTTTGAAGGTGCCTTCGATGGGCGTTCCGAAGGTAAAACGGAAGGGCTCGTCTCGTCTATATGGCATTAGTTTAATCCCTCTTTAGCTAAGATTCATGTCAAACATCATACCGTTATTTAATCGACTGATCAATGGAAAAAGTATGACAATTAAAAATTCTATTTTTTAATGCGATTTTTTTGTAAAAAAGTTAAGAGTTTGTTATTCTTTTCACAGGTACTTTTTTTTTTCGTAAAAAATACTTCAATTCTAGTTAAAAAGTTCCTATAATGTACATGAATAGTGTTTATATGTTTACAATAATGAGGGTAGGATTTCCCTTAACTAAAGTGAATTTATGACACACAATTATTCATTACATCTAAGTATATTAATTAAGATAAGGGGTTTGATTAAACATGGTAGAAAAGCAATTTAAAGTTATCGCTGAAACAGGAATTCATGCTCGTCCAGCAACTCTATTAGTTCAAACTGCAAGCAAATTCGAATCTGAGATCCAGCTTGAATATAAAGGAAAGAAAGTTAACCTAAAATCAATCATGGGTGTTATGTCTCTTGGTATCGGTCAAGGTGCTGACATTTCAATCAGTGCAGAAGGTGCAGACGAAGAAAATGCACTTCAAAGTCTTGCTGAAACAATGCAAAAAGAAGGGTTAACAGAATAATGAGCTTTTTACAAGGTATCGCTGCATCAAGCGGGATTGCTATTGCAAAAGCATACCGCCTAGTAGAGCCAGATTTGTCTTTTGAAAAAAAGACAGTCGAAAATGCGGAAGCTGAAGTTGCTCGTTTTGATGCTGCTATTGCACAATCGAAAACAGAATTAGAGGCAATCCGTGATAATGCTAAGGAAAATCTAGGTGCTGATAAAGCAGCTATTTTTGAAGCTCACCTTCTTGTCCTTAGCGATCCGGAATTACTTTCACCAATTCAGGATAAAGTGAAATCTGAAAAGGTAAATGCTGAGGTTGCTTTAAAAGAAACAGCTGATATGTTCATTACGATGTTCGAATCTATGGATAATGAATATATGAGAGAAAGAGCAGCTGATATTCGTGACGTAACGAAACGTGTTCTTTCACACTTACTAGGTGTCAAAATTGTTAATCCAAGCATGATTTCTGAAGAAGTTATCGTAGTTGCAGAGGATTTAACACCTTCTGATACAGCTCAATTAAATCGTCAGTTTGTAAAAGGATTTACTACGGATATCGGTGGTAGAACTTCTCACTCTGCGATTATGGCTCGTTCTTTAGAGATTCCTGCAGTTGTTGGTACAAAAGTGGCAACTAAGGACATTCAGAATGGCGATTTAGTTATTGTTGATGGATTAAAAGGTGAAGTCCATATTAATCCAACTCCAGAACTAGTTGAGCAATATAAAAAAGAAAATGAAGCATTCGAAGCTCAAAAAGCTGAGTGGGCAAAGCTTAAAAACGAAAAAACTTACTCTCAAGATGGACATCATGTAGAGTTAGTAGCGAACATTGGTACACCGAAGGATCTTGAAGGTGTCATCAACAACGGTGGAGAAGGCGTTGGTCTATACCGTACAGAATTCTTGTATATGGGAAGAGACCAGCTTCCTACTGAAGAAGAGCAGTTCGAGTCTTACAAGGCTGTTCTTGAAGGTTTAGCTGGAAAGCCTGTTGTCGTTCGTACATTGGATATTGGTGGAGATAAAGAATTACCGTATTTATCTTTACCGAAGGAAATGAATCCATTCTTAGGCTTCCGTGCTATCCGCCTATGCCTAGAGGAAAAGGATATGTTCCGAACTCAATTAAGAGCGTTACTTCGTGCAAGCACATATGGAAACTTGAAAATCATGTTCCCGATGATTGCTACCCTTGACGAATTTAGACAAGCGAAAGCGATGTTAGAAGAAGAAAAGGCGAAGTTAATCAGTGAAGGTGTGGCAGTTTCTGAAGATATTGAAGTAGGTATCATGGTTGAAATTCCTTCTACAGCAGTATTGGCTGACCAATTTGCGAAAGAAGTTGATTTCTTCAGTATTGGTACAAACGATTTAATTCAGTACACAATGGCTGCTGACCGTATGAATGAAAGAGTTTCATACTTGTACCAGCCTTACAGCCCATCCATTTTACGTTTAGTAAAAATGGTTATTGATGCTGCTCATAAAGAAGGAAAATGGACAGGCATGTGTGGAGAAATGGCTGGAGATGAAACAGCTATTCCGCTTCTACTTGGTCTTGGACTAGATGAGTTCTCTATGAGTGCTACTTCTATTTTGAAAGCACGCGCGCAAATCCGTCATTTAAGTAAGTCTGATATGGAAAAAATGGCAGAGCAAGCATTGCAACTTCCAACTACTGAGGAAGTAGTGAAGATTGTAAAAGAAGCAGCTAACTTAAAGTAATAGGTTTATGATATTTAAAAAGGGGTAAAGAAGGATAGAGTCACTAAGTGTATCTATTTTCTCCCTTTTTTGGCCGACTGGAATTATTCTGGTCGGTTTTTTTGTATTTATTCGATAGGAATGTTGAGTTCCACTCCAGGCAATCGCTTTCCGCGGGGCGGTCGGTAAGCCTCCTCGGCGCATACGCGCCTGTGGGGTCTTACCTGACGGCTACTCCCGCAGGAGTCTCTTGCCTTCCTCTCCACTCAACTTGCTAACAATCACTCAAAAACCTCATATTCTCCAGTTAGATTCTTTGCTAATACTATTTCTTGGTTTCCTTCTACGGTGTATATTTCGGTGCCTGTTTCGAGGTAGTTGGAAGTGAGGTGTTGTTGCGGGCGTAGTTGGATAGGAATTTTATCTTTTATCGTTCCGATAAGTTCTAGTGGGGTAATTCCTAATTCTTGGGCTGTGCTTCCGGTTGATTGCATTTCTTTTCCGTTAACAAACAGCAAAGCTTGATATTGGGTTTCTGAAAGAATGTCATATTGGTTGGTAGCTTCATTTTGCGAACAAGCTGTTGTTAGCGATGTTAGCAATAGTAGTAATAGGACGATGTTAAGGATTTTCAAATTAACAACTCCTCTTTTGGCCTATTTTACCATTTTTAAATCATCCTTCACTAATCATTGTGCATGTTAATATTTGAATTGAGTGATAAAATGGAGACAAATACATATGAGAGGGGATTTATTATGTTGACAAAAGATAATACGGTTGTTGGGTTTATTGGAACTGGTGTAATGGGAAAGAGCATGGCGACGAATCTTTTAAATGCAGGCTATCCCGTTGTAGTGTACTCGCGGACGAAGGAAAAGGCTGAAAGTTTGTTAGAAAAAGGGGCTAATTGGGCTGAATCTCCAAAAGCTGTGGCAGAAGAGGCGAATGTTATCATTACGATTGTGGGATATCCTACTGATGTAAGAGAGGTATATCTAGGAGAAAACGGGTTAATTACAAATGGGACAGAGAATACATATTTAATTGACATGACAACTTCTACTCCAAGTTTAGCAGAGGAAATTTATGAAGCTGCGAAAGGTAAGGGAATGCATGCTCTTGATGCGCCAGTATCAGGCGGGGATGTAGGAGCTAGAGAGGCGAAATTGTCCATTATGGTTGGTGGCGATGAAAAGGATTTTGAAGCAGTGCTACCGATTTTACAAACTTTAGGTACGAATATTGTTTATCAAGGAAAATCGGGAGCTGGACAGCATACGAAAATGGTCAATCAAATCGTCATTGCTTCAGGGATGATCGGTGTTAGTGAAGCACTAGCTTACGCAGTAAAATCAGGGCTCAATCCAGAAAATGTATTGCAAAGTATTTCGTCCGGAGCTGCAGGGAGCTGGTCCTTATCGAATTTGGCTCCAAGAATGATTCAAGGAAATTTTGAGCCAGGCTTTTACATTAAGCATTTTATTAAAGATATGACGATTGCTTTTGAAGAAGCAGAGAAGATGGGAATGGAAGCACCAGGTTTATCCTTAGCCCTTTCTTTATATAAGCAATTAGCAGAACAAGGCGAAGAAAACAGCGGGACACAGGCGTTATATAAATATTGGAAAGAGTAATATAGGTTATAATACGCATAGTTTCTCTTTTTAAATTCAAAATAGTAGTGATTTAAAAAGAGGAGGTGTGACGTGTGGCTAAACGTACAAAGAAGCATGATGCGAAGCAAAAAAACAAACAGGGATTTGATTCGGCAACGATGAATCAAGAGTTTGCTGAAGAAGTGGGAAGTCATGACACGAATCAACTTCATAAGTCAAAGGCCAAAAAGGCAAAAGCAGGTAAGAACAACGGCAAATATAAAGGCCAATAAATATATACTTAATTTAGTACATCACTTCTTGAGAGTGGTGTACTTTTTTTGTGGATATTTTTAACAAAAATATATTCAATATAAATTTATTGTAAAACGATAAATTTTATGTTAAATTCATTATGAAAATAAATTAGAGAGGTGCTTTTTTATGAAACAAGGATCAACACTCTTTTTAAAAATAGCTGTGATTCTTATAGGAATCCCGGTTCTTGCTTTATGCATATTTTTTGTACCTGCAATAGGGAATTTTGCAGCTGAATTGTATCCAGATAGTAGTTATATAAAATATCTTGTATTCCTCGATCTGTACCTAGCAGCGATTCCTTTTTATTTTGCTCTTTTTCAAGCGTTCAAACTGTTAACGTATATTGACAAGAACAACGCATTCTCGGAACTATCGGTTAGAGCCTTAAAAATGATTAAATATTGCGGAATCGCCATCAGTTTTGTGATTGCAGTAGGCATGCCCTTATACTACCTAATTGCAGAGAAAGATGATGCCCCAGGTCTTATCTTAATCGGATTGGTCATTATTTTTGCTTCGATAGTGATTGCGGTCTTTGCTGCGGTTCTTCAAAAGCTGCTAAAAGATGCAATTGATATAAAATCAGAAAATGACCTAACGGTTTGAGGTGATATAAATGGCAATTATAATCAATGTTGATGTAATGTTGGCGAAAAGAAAAATGAGTGTGACAGAACTTTCGGAGAGGGTTGGGATTACAATGGCTAACCTTTCTATATTGAAAAACGGAAAAGCAAAAGCGATTCGTTTGTCCACTTTAGATGCAATTTGTAAGGCTCTAGATTGTCAGCCGGGAGATATTTTGGAATACAGAAGTGATGAGGAGTCTTAAGAAACTTTGCAAAAAAAGAGCGATTGTTCAAAATGAACTGCACCCCAATTATTAGACATAAATCTAACTTTTGGGGGTCACTTCAAAAGGAACAGTCGCTCTTACTTGTTTTGAGATGTATTTTTTTTATCTCGATTGGTAGTTTTGTATTTTTGTCCCTTGCTATCATAGGTGACCCATTCACCAACTGGATCGCCCATGTCAAAATACCCTGAACGCTTCATAGTTCCATCAGCGCGATACCATTCCCAATATCCATCTGGCTGATCATCAACCATTTTCCCCTTTGACCAAATGGTTTTTCCATTCGCATGGTATTTGATTGTGTAGCCATCAATTACTTCTTGCTTCTTGTCTTTTGGTTGTACCATATCACAATTTTCATTTTCCATGACTTTACCTCCGATAAACATATTTATCATCAAAAAGGATAGATCGCTGTCGTTCTATCCTTTTAGTAAGCACTAGTTTTTTACTGTCTAAAAAAAGTGTCCATCCGATTCATCGCTTCAGTGAGTGTTTCCATCGAATAAGCAAAGGACAAACGAATATAGCCTTCACCTAGTGGTGAAAAGGCGCTTCCTGGAACGACAGCCACACCAGCCTTTTCTACGAGCGATAGGGAAAAATCAAATGAATTTGGATATTTCTCTGGGAGTTTAACAAAGAAATAGAATGCTCCATCTGGTTTTACAATATCAAGTCCCATTTCCATCAAGCGGTTAAATACATATTCGCGTCTTAACACATACTCTTTTTTCATTTCTAAAGCATCATCTTTTCCAAGTGTGAGTGCCTCTAGTGCTGCTGCTTGAGATATAGAAGTTGCACAAGATACATTATATTGATGCACTTTTAGGATATGCTTTGCTAAATATTCTGGAGCGAAAATAAATCCGATTCTCCATCCTGTCATCGAATGAGACTTAGATAAACCATTAATGACAATCGTTTGTTCCTTTAAAATGGTTCCAATTGAAAAATGTGCGTGGTCATACACGAGCTCACTATAAATTTCATCTGCCAGAACAAAAATATCTTTTCCTTTAACAAGCGATGCAATCTCCATAATTTCCTCTTTTGTTAAGCTAGCTCCTGTAGGATTAGAAGGGTATGGCAAGACGATACAACGTGTTTTATCTGTTATATATTTTTCGATAATATCTGCAGTTAAGCGAAATTGATTGTTCGTTGTATCAGCGTAAATAGGCTTCGCTCCACATAATCGAATGATCGGCTCATAGCCTGGATATACTGGCCCTGGTAGAATTACCTCAGTGCCTTCCTTTAAAATGGTACGAAAGGCGATATCAATCGCTTCACTCGCTCCGATAGTCGTAATAACTTCTGTTTCTGGATTGTAGGTAAGGTCATACTTTTCTTTTACAAATGTAGCAGCAGCCTGTCTAAGCTCGAGCATCCCAGCATTATGGGTGTAGGATGTAAAATTCTCGTCAATCGCTTGTTTACCAGCCTCTTTAACATGAGCAGGTGTAGGGAAATCTGGCTGGCCAATTGTTAATGAGATCATATCCTTTGTTCCAGCTACTAGATTGAAAAATTTACGTATCCCTGAAATTTCGATGTTTTTTATATTTTCATTGATTAAGTGTTCCACAAATTTCACTCTCCGATACCATCCGTAATGATATCTATTTTAGCAGAGAGAAATTCTTTTGTAATCCCAGGGCAAAAAAATCCCCCATGTGATTCATGGGGGACAAGAAGGGATTAATATCCATAATCCCAATCTATTTCTTCTGCATGCCAAATGACAGGAGAGACTAACCTTAGGTCAACTTTCTTTTTATTCAATGTACATCCACAATGCTCTTCCTGAAGCTCTTCTAACACAGATTGATCGACATTCTCCATAATGGTGACAATTTGCTCATTTTGAAATAGAATGGCAGTGCCTTTCATTTTGAATTTGTCCCTTCGTTTTAGAATAAATTTGCTATTAACAATTGCATTGTATTATCCGATAAAAAGAATGTCTACACTATAGTGAAAAAGTTCACATAATTTTAAAATTACGATGCAAATAGTTACATTTTTTTACGAATTGCTTAAAAAATTGAATAAGCACTTTTAACTATTCGTGGTATAGTAGCTATATATGTATTTGGAAGGAAGGACGAGCAAGAAATGGAAGAAAATAGAGGTATTCTTTTAGAAAGTGGTACAAACGAATTAGAAATTGTTGAATTTAGTATCGGAAAAAATAAATTTGGAATCAATGTAATTAAGGTGAAAGAAATTATTAATCCAGTTGCAATTACACAGATTCCTCATGCTCACCCAAATGTAGAAGGAATTATCGAGCTTCGTGGTGAAGTTTTACCAGTAGTTGATGTGGCAGCTGCCTTAGGATTCCCAAAGTCAATGAATCCAGAACAAGATAAATTTATTGTTGCTGAATTCAATAAACAAAAGGTTGTTTTTCATGTTCATACTGTGACACAAATACACCGTATTTCATGGGACAAAATAGAAAAGCCTTCAGATATGTATCAAGGTGCGGATAGTCAAGTGATTGGTGTCATCAAGATGAACGGTGAAATGATCCTTTTACTAGACTTTGAAAAAATCGTTGTGGAAATCAATCCTGAATCTGGGATCAATGTTCAACAAGTAAAGAAATTAGGAGAAAGACAACGTTCAAATAAGCGTTTAGTCGTGGCAGAAGATTCTCCATTACTTAGAAAACTTCTACATGATACTTTGGCAGAGGCTGGATTTAATCAAGTTGAATTCTTTGAAAATGGCCGCGATGCACTCGAGTATTTGGAAAGCGTAGTTAACTCGGGTAAAAAGGTTACAGATATTATCCAACTAGTAATCACTGATATTGAGATGCCGCAAATGGACGGACATCATTTAACAAAACGAATTAAAGAAAATGATGAACTAGCAAAACTACCTGTCATCATCTTCTCATCTCTCATCACAGATGACCTTAAACACAAGGGACAAATGGTCGGAGCAGATGCACAAATCAGTAAGCCAGAAATTGCTGAACTAGTACTACACATCGATAAACACATACTATAAAAACATTCTAGGACCTACAGATGAGCATTTAATATCTGTAGGTCTATTTTATTTAAGGAGTTGATTGGGTGAGAAAAAAAGTTATTTTTCCCTTTACTTTAATCATCATCTTTTTTTTAATCATCTTTACTATATACGGGCGCGCAATTTTCCAAGAAGGAAATCCACTTCCCATCGTAAAAGCCATTATTCAACTAGAAACATCAGACTCCGACTACATCCAATATTCAAAAAAGCCACTTAAATATATCTCAAAATCAAGAATTGATAGAGAATTAATGATCAAAAAATATATGGAAAAAGACAAGTGGAGCTACATAGAACAACTGGGAGGTGGCTATATCTTCACAAAAGAAAATGAACAAGCGATCGTAGTAACCAAACAATACTCAAGCAAATATTTTGTTTGGGAAGTACCGGAAGAAGCAAGTATAGATAAATAAAAGGAATTTCACGTTTAATAGAGAAGTTATAGCTCATAACTGCGTTGGGGAAGGTGAAGAAATGAAAGCACTATTAGTAATTGATGTACAAAATGGAATTGTTGATTTTGGTGATTTCAAAGAAGAACTTGCATTGATAGAAAATGTAATTAAGGATTTTAGAGAAAATAATAATCCTGTAATTTTTATCCAGCATTATGATAATGAAGAGGAAAGCCCATTGAAGAAGGATTCAATTGGTTCAGAAATACATAGTTCATTAAAAGACTACGCTGAATACATAATTGAAAAAAATACGCCAAGTTCATTTTTCAATACGGAACTTTCTAATGTGTTAGAAAAATTAGGTGTAAATCATCTCTTTATTACAGGATTTAATACAGAGTTTTGTTGTATGTTCACAGCAATTTCTGCCTTTGATAGAGGCTATAAAGTGACATTTATTGAGAATGCCACCGGAACTGTCAGCAATGATGAATCATATGATATGCCAGGTTTGGATATAAGAGATTTCGTCGGAACCGTCTTAAATTGGTCTAACGTAATAGAAGTATTAGATTATGAAGAATATGTTGAGGAATATAAAATAGAGAACTCTTTTTAGGAAACGAGATCTACTATAATATCAACAAGCATAATTTTCAGTGCAAAAAAACTGTTAACGGAATCGTCAACAGTTTTTTCTATGTTCATTAAAAATAATTTTCCCCGAGCTTTTTAAACACAGGTTTCTCATACTTTCTTTTTCTTGGTTGCGAAGGATTGTTTTCTTTCATTCCAGTATAAAAACAGAGTAACTTTTTTGCTTCACTCAAAGAAAGATGAGCTCTTGGATTCCGCACATTTTGGTCTAACTTTCCTAAATGGGGCAAATAATGAAAGTCGCTTTTTGAAGGAGGCAAATGAAAAGAATATTTGCCACATACAACTAAAACATCAGACTGCTGCTGACTATACTTCGGATTATTGGAAAAGTGAAGACCCACCTTTTTCGCTTTTCCTTCCTTTAGTAACTTTTGTAAGGCATCATGCTTTAACCTGTATAGAAATTTTGGGTCAGGAGCAGTCTTGGCATGACGATTTACAATGAAGATAGCTTGAGAGAGGTTTTCAATCGTTGGATTCAAATGAGAGGAAGAATTCCGTTCTCGATTCAAAGTGCTAGCTCCTTTCGAATAATTTCATTATGCATTATTATACTCTTTTTTTTATGAAAATGGAAACTCTTCTGGATAAAATGTTGGAATGTAGAAAATTCTGTGACTATTTTCACTCCTTGGCAGAGCGAAGTGAAATATTATGATAAAAAAGCGAATTTGACGTATTATTTTTCAAAAAACTTTCGTCAATTAAATAGGCGATTTTCAATTTAATGTTCGTTTCTTCCCGTATAAATAGTAATAGTAAATTGATTCTAGTAAATAAGTAATGGTATAATAATAAAAAACTTATTAGTTTATTCAGATAATAAATACATAGAGACAGAGAAAAAAGGGTTTTCAGTGTAGCGTATAAAACCTTTGCAATGGAATGAGGTTGGAAGAATGGATCCTCTCTTAGAGAGAATGGGGAAAATTGAGCAAACAAGAAAAGTCAGCAAAACAGTAGAAAGAATTATCTACAATTTAATATTTAATTATGTTAAACATATGGTTTATGTTATGAAAGTAGAAAAGGGTCCAAAATTTCGCTACCTATTTGTCAATGAAATGGGATTGCTATATGCTGGCTTATCAGAGAATGCCATTGGTAAAACGATGGATGAGGTTTTGCCCCATGACCGTTATATTGAAATACTAAAAGGATATGAGGACGTATTAAGCACGGGTGAAATTATTACATACTCAGACCATCTTAAGTTTCCGAACGGGAAAATGGGATTTGCAGAATCTATCTTAACTCCTGTGAAGAATGAGAAAAACGAAATTAAATATATTGTTGCAGTTACGAGGGATGTTACCGATTTAACGGTTGAACGAAATCGCTTAATCAATGCAGAGCAGAAATATCGTTCCATTGTAGATCATAACTTAGATGGTGTTTTTACCGTTTCCTTAGAAGGGAAAATACTAGAAGTTAATCCTGCTGGACAAAAGCTGTCAGGCTATACAAAAAAACAAGTGAGCAAACGTTCTTTTTATGATTTATTACCAGAGGAAGATGTTCAAAAATTTAGGGAACTATTCAATAAAACAACAACATCAGGGTTGGCTCAAGAATCACTGGATTGTCGTGTTATGCATTCAAAGGGGTACTTTTTAACGACGCAAATAAAAATTGTTCCGATTGTAATCAATTCTGAGATTACAGGTGCATATGTGATGACAAGGGATATTTCCGAGCAAGCTGAAAATGCAGAAACGATCAAATATATGGCATTTCATGACCATTTAACAGGACTATACAATCGTAGAGCATTATTAAATGATTTAGAGGAAGCGATTAAAAAGAATAAAAAGACTTCTGGAACGTTTGCTTTGCTATCAATTGACCTTGACCGATTTAAGTACTTAAATGATACGCTAGGTCATCTTGCAGGTGACCAGATTTTAATTCAGGTCGCAGAACGTTTAAGTGAATATAGCAATAGAAATGTCAAAGTATATCGGCTAGGTGGAGATGAGTATAGCATTCTATATGTTGGAGATAGAAGAGGGGCCACATATCTTGCACAAAAGATTCTAAATCTCTTTTCAAAATCCTTCTATTTGAATTATCAAGAGTATTTTATTTCACCAAGTATCGGAATTAGCATGTATCCGAATGATGGAAAAAATGCTGAAATGCTCATAAAAAATGCAGATGAAGCACTTTTTAGTGTGAAAGAGAGAGGGAAGGCTCATTTTCAATTCTATCGTACGGAAATGAACTCTGCTGTCTCCCATATAGTCGAATTAGAGACACATTTGCGGAAGGCGTTGGCTAAAAAAGAGTTTATCTTGTATTATCAGCCACAAGTAGATTTAGCATCTGGTCAGGTCAATAGCTTTGAGGCTTTATTACGTTGGAATAGCAAAGAACTTGGAATGATCTCTCCAAATGATTTTATTCCACTTGCTGAAGATACAGGTCTTATTGTTCCTATTGGTAATTGGGTAATTGACACTGCATGTAAGCAAATTAGTGAGTGGTCCTCATTAGGGGAAAGTGGAATAAAAATTGCTATAAACATTTCGCCAAAACAATTTTTACAGCCTAAATTGGTAGAAACTATCAAAGAATCAATTGAAAAATATGAGATTGAACCATCCTTACTAGAAATTGAAATTACCGAGGGTGCGATGCAGGATACGGCAGAAACATCTCCTATTTTGAAGAGTCTGAAGGAACTTGGTGTAACAATCTCAATCGATGATTTTGGGACTGGTTACTCTTCCTTAAACTACATCAAGCAGTTTCCAATTGATGTATTAAAAATTGATCAATCGTTTGTTCGAGATGTCATTAGCAATGAAAAAGATGCAGCTATTACGACAACGATTATTCACTTAGCCAATAGTCTTGGATTAGAGGTAGTAGCTGAAGGAATTGAAGAAAAGGAACAAGCTGATTTTCTTATGAAAGCAAACTGTCACAAGGGACAAGGGTATTTATATTCTAGACCGATCAGTGCGCAGGATGTGGAATTCAATTTGTTTAAGAGCAATAATGCAATTGTCATAAATTAATACAAAAAAATGGCTAAATTTTTAGCCATTTTTTTATTCATTCATTAAAGTAAAAACAGTTAACTCAGGAGGAGAAAGAAATCGAAAAGGCAATCTTGTCGTTCCTAAGCCCCGATTTACATATAAAGTGAGTGGGTTCACATTTCCGATTGTATAGAATCCTTCAAAATACTTTTCGCCATATGGAGGCTTAACGAGCGCACCAAGAAACGGAATTTGGATTTGACCTCCGTGGCTATGACCACTTAATTGGAGTTGAATTTTAAAGCCTTCTGCGATATCAGCCAAATCAGGTGCATGAGACAGAAGAATTTTATAAGACTCTTCGGGAACATTTGCTGTAGCAGCAGATATATCAGGGGTACCAAGCATGGCATCATCAATCCCTAAAAGATAGATGGCTTCTCCTGTTTCTTTCGAGATTTTAGTAGATTCATTTAAAAGAAGTTGAAAACCGGACTTTTCAATCATATTTCGATAAATATCAGTACCATAACCACCATGGTCATGATTTCCATATACAGCATATTTTCCAAAAGGAGCTTGTAGTCTTTGTAAAATCGCTACGGCTTTGTCTGGTTCCGTATACTTATTTGGTTCATCAAGTAAATCTCCAGTGAAAAACAAGATATCAGGCTTAATTTCATTTATTTGGTCTACTAATTTGTCTAGTTGCTCTAATGTATATTGAAAACCTAAGTGAGTGTCACTAAATTGAACAATTTTAAAATTATGGAAGCTCGCGGGAATATCATTATGTAGGATTTGAAGTTTATTGATTTTTAATAGCTTTGGTTCAATTCTCCCTGCATATGTATATCCTCCAGCAGCAAAGCAAATAGTTGCAAAAAATGATCCTAGAAGTCGTTTTAAAAAGGATCTTCGAGTTACCTTTTTCGGCATTTTTTCTACCAACCTAACATTCAGATTCTGATAAACTTGCATGTTGATTGCGCTAAAGGGAGCTAGCCGACCAAGGAGACCTCGTAACTATTCAGCATCCTAAAAGTAACTCCAATCAACATTATAGGACTTGTACATTATTTTTATGACGTTAAAAACAACCGTCACTTATATAGGATTTTGTCTTATTTCTTATGTTAACAAACAATTTCGTGAAAAAGAAGGGTGTTTTCTCTTATAATCCGCTTTCAATTTATACGAAAATTCATGCATTTATGCTAAAATTAATCTGAACTTCACTTCATCTTTTTGTGAGATAAGTGTGGAGAAGCTTCAACGAATTCTGCAACGCGCGGCTTTTTATTTTCGGAGTTAGCCTCAATATTTAAATCCTTCTCTAATTATCCGTTTTTGTTAACAGCTCGTACGAAACAGCCATCTAATTACGTGGTATAATCTTTTATCATAAGGAGGGATGCAGATGGATGCATTGGATATCTTAACAGACCTAGATAATGTTGTGCCTTTCTTTCAACCGATATTCAGTGCCGATGAACATCGTGTAGTTGGCTATGAAGTTTTAGGTAGATACAAAAAAGATGACAGCTACATTAGTTTAGGCCCATATTTTCTAGATGAAACTATCCCTGAAGAATATCGCCTCGATTTAGATAATACTGTTTTAAAGAAAGCACTCGAGCAAGCTTCTTCACTTGATGAGGATGTGATGTTATTCATTAATCGAGATGCAGACCTCTTACTGTATGATGACGAATCGTTACTTGAGATTCTTTTAGGTTATGATAAGCAAGGCGTGAGTGTTGATCGAATTGTTATTGAAATTTCTTTAAATAAGAGCCAGGAAGATATTGAGCGTCTTGGTCATTTAATTACATATTACAAAACATACGGAATTAAAATCGCCTTTGATAAGCTAGGGGACAATAGCCATCAAATCGATCTGATCGGGCTAATTTCCCCTAATATTTTGAAAGTGGACCTTCAGGCACTTCGTTCCATTAATTTGGCGCCAAGCTTTCAGGATATTATTTATTCTTACTCACTTTTAGCGAGAAAAATTGGGGCAACTTTACTGTTTGAAAATATTGAAATGGTATATCAGCTGCAATATGCATGGAAAAATGGAGGTAGGTACTATCAAGGTTATTACTTGCAAAAACCTGATGCTCGATTTGTTGATCGCAATGTTCTGAAGGAAAAGCTGAAAAAAGAATGTCAAATGTTTATCAATAGCGAAAAGAAAAAGCTTGAAGCTCAATTCGAGCAAACGGAAGGTTTTCAGACAAAAGTAACAGAGCTTCTCCAAAAACATCGGAAAATAGAAAAATATGAGGAATTGCTGAAGGTTCTTGCAAAGGAAATGGAGCAATTCGCTTTTCGAATGTATATTTGTGATGAAGATGGTTTTCAGCTTTCTCCAAACATTTTCAAAGATCAATCTGGATGGCTCATTCAAGAAGGATATTTACACAAAAATTGGAGCTGGCGACCGTATTTCCTTGAAAATATTCTGAAGATGCGTAAAGAAAGAAAAGGGATCTTATCTGATTTATATAGTGATATTGAAACAGGAGAAAGCATTCGGACTTTTTCCTATCCATTAAAGGATAAACAATTTCTATTCATTGATATTTCTTATGATTTCATCTCAGATCATCATGAATTACTTTAAATTGGTAACCGTGTGAGCGTATAGTGAGCCCCAATCCAAGGAAACGTAACATTAATACAATTCCTTAAGGGTGAGATGTACATGAGCACATACATGCTTGTATTAGCAATATTTGTTGTTGTAGTGATCATATTTGCATTGGGGTATACTGCCGCTGTAGCAAAAAGTCAAAGACGATTAAAAGGTGAACTCGATACAGCAATTCCTGGACGTGTACAAGAAGGGATTTTTCAAAAGAATCCTGTTTTCTTGACCTATTTGTTATTCTTTGTTTTGGTACTTCTAATCATCTTAATTGCAGTATTAAATTGGTAAGGGCCTCATTTTTGAGGCCCTTTTTCATCCTTCAATTTGGAGGATTTCCTTCAGCTTTTCGATATCAAAGCCAGTAACGACATTTTCGTTATTTATTACAAAGGTCGGTGTTGAAAACGAGTTGTATTTTTTGATGAGCTCATTTCGTGCATGGCTATCCTTTTTGATATCCTTTAGCTCATAGTCGAATCCGTATTCTTTTAAAAAGAGCTTTGCAATTTCACAAGGGGGACAATCTGGTTGCGTGTACATCGTAATCGTAGTCAAAATTCTTTCCTCCAAAATCAATCTTTCTCTTATTATAAATGATTTTGTTTATGAAGATAATCAATAAGTCCCATTGAACAGACTTCCATGTCCAATGTAAGGAGTTTATGTACTTCATGAGAGCGGGGAACACCCCGTTCTTCGAGATGTGATGTTACTTTTTGTATTAATTCTTCAGCAGTAATCCTCGCTTGTTCTTCGGGCGTTGTTCCTTCCGAATAGCCTTTCTTTCCAGCCTCTATAAATTTATCTAACCAAAAAGTCACCTGCTTATATACCTCATCTGGATTTTTTGACAAGCCATAATGACCAAAAAAGATTCCATTTAAATTCAGGTTTTTACATAATTCAATTGCTGCAAGCATTTTACTTGGATCAAACTGATTTGGAGAGGTACTGGGCAAATAAAATTCAACTCCTTCTTCAATCAAAGTTGAATAACGGATTCCAACAGTATCGCCGGTAAACATTCCATTCGCCTTTGGATGATAAATACTAAAGTGATGATTGGCATGTCCAGGAGTGTCATAGAAGGTTAGGGTGCAGTCTTCACTAATCGTAAGTGTCTCCAGATTATGTTTTTCAATGAGGCAATTTTCAGGAATTGGGATAATTGGGTCGAAGAGAGTATCAAATTTGTCTCCGTACACTGCACGAGCACCGGCAATTAATCTAGAAGGGTCAGCTAAATGTCTTTTCCCCTTAGGGTGCACAATTACTTTTGCTTCTGGGCAGTCTTGTAATAACAAACCTGCGCCTCCGGCATGGTCTAAGTGAATATGCGTGACAATGATATATTTAATATCTTTAGGTGCATAGCCCAATTCATGGAGGCCATCAATAATATAGGGAACGGAAGGACTCGCACTTGTTTCAATGATTGTTAATTCGCTTTCAGTTAACACATATGTACCTGTTCGCTCATGCAAATTTAGATCAAATCCATCGATTAAGTAAATATTATCCGCAAGCTTCTCAACTTTTTTCAAAAAAAATCCCCCTTTTTACAGCTTTTTCATGTACAAACATCTTTCATTATTTTATTCTGTTAATACTGGCATGTAAAGGGAACAGAAAGAATTTTCTGAAATTAATCCATATGGATAATAACATGTCAAAAGAGAAACCTAATTGTAAAGCGTTAAGCATACACTGGTTTTGTTTTTGAAAGGAGAGGGAATATGTCACAGCTTCAAGGAATCATCACACGTTTAAAAAGTCTTCAGGAGCAGGGAAGCAGTGGAGAATCTGCACAACGTTTTTTTGAGGTGAATGGAGAACGAAAGTGTCAGGTTACATACCATCCGAAAACTGAAACTTTTGAGTTAGAGGTTTATTACGAAAAGGAAAAGCCAAAACGTTATCAATTTGATAATATCGATATGATCACAATCGAAATCTTTGACCTAATTCAGTAATGTTTTTTCCCGTAGCGTAGCGTAGGGAAAATAACATACCTTGATCTTTTCGCGACGTAGCGAAGGGAAAATAACATACCTTGATCTTTTTGCAACGTAGCGTAGGGAAAATATCTTTCCTTGATCTTTTTGCAAAGCGAAAATATCAATTCTTAAAAAAGCGGAATGAAATAACTGATTATAACAAGAAGTTAGGGTGATGTATTTGTTGCCAACTGTGAAATGTCCGAAGTGTCACTTTGAGGTAGAAATGGATCATGTGTTAACAGCTCAATCTAACCAAAATGTTATATATAAATGCCCAGAGTGTCATTATGAAGTCAGGAATATTCAAACAAGCAAAGGATAGTTGGAAATTTTTTAGGTGTTTATACAAGGTGTCAAACACGAAACTGTGATAGAATAAAATAGGAATGAAAACAATGATGGGGAGTTTTCGACTATGGTAAGTCTACACAGTGAAGAATTTTTGGAGATTAACATTCAAGAATTAATGATTCCTTCCGAACGTGTTGCTCATGTTCAAGTGAAGAACAGCCTAGAGCATGCTCTCTTAGTACTGACCAAAAGTGGTTATTCAGCTATCCCAGTGCTTGATCCGCAATTTAAGCTACACGGATTGATTAGTACCCCATTGATTATGGATGCAATCCTTGGTTTGGAAAGAATTGAATTTGAGAAATTGGAAACACAGTGCGTCGAGGAAATCATGAATCAGGAAATCCCAAGAATTCAGATTGATTCATCGCTTAAAACATGTCTTAGCTTGTTAATCGATCATCCTTTCCTTTGTGTGGAAGACACAGAAGGACTTTTTGAAGGAATATTAACAAGAAGAGCCGTGTTAATTCAGCTCAACGAGAAGAATGCGTAATAATACAGATAATCAGTCATAAGCCTCCTAAATTTAGGGGGCTGAATTTTTGTTAGTAGAGGTGTGAAATGGAAGAAGCGATACATAACCCATTGATAAAAAATAGTAAACAAACTAAAAAACCATTCGTATTAGCTGCGGTAATGTTAGCCATGTTTATGGCTGCCATCGAAGCGACGATTGTAGCAACGGCAATGCCAGCGATTGTAGGAGATCTCGGGGGATTTGCTCGCTATAGCTGGATTTTTTCATCGTATCTCTTAATGAATTCAGTAACCGTTTTAATTTATGGTAAACTGTCAGATTTATATGGCAGGAAGCCAATCCTTATCTTTGGTATTATTATCTTTTTAATCGGTTCGGTTCTTTGTGGATTTGCCGAAACGATGACGATGCTGATCATTTTTCGGTTTATTCAAGGATTTGGCGCAGGGGCAGTCATGCCTATTGCTAGTACCATCGTTGGTGATATATACACGATAGAAGAAAGAGCAAAAATTCAGGGGTATTTATCTAGTGTTTGGGGAATATCAGCTATTCTAGGACCAGCCATTGGAGGAATTCTTGTACAATATGTAAGCTGGCAATATGTTTTTTGGATTAATGTTCCACTAGGTATTTTGGCGATGATTGGACTTATATTATTTTTACATGAAAATGTTGAAAAGAAAAAACATAAAATTGATTTCCTAGGAGCGTTCCTACTAACGACTGGAATCTCAACCTTAATGCTTATTTTAGTAGAAGGTGGAACTCATTGGGCGTGGAATTCTGGACCAACGATATCACTAATTATAGTTAGCGTGACTGCACTCATTCTATTTATCTTCCAAGAAAGAAGAGCCGCAGAACCAATGATGCCTTTCTCCATTTGGAAGGAAAAATCGATTTTTATTGCCAATGTAACTTCCTTGACAACCGGTGTCATGCTGATTGGATTATCTAGTTTTCTCCCAACCTTTGTTCAGGGGGTTATGGAAGAAGCTCCGATAATTGCTGGATTTACGTTAACTACGATGTCCATTGGGTGGCCAATTGCATCTACAGTGGCGGGAAATATGCTTCTGAAAATTGGTTTTAGAGTTACAGCATTAATTGGTGGCGTTGCACTCGTCATTGGAAGTATTGTTTTCGTTCTGTTAACTCCAGAAATGGGACCGATATGGGCAGCGGTTGGCTCCTTTTTTGTCGGCATAGGGATGGGGATGACAACCACTTCGTTTATTGTATCGATTCAGAGTACAGTTTCTTGGGAACAACGAGGTGTTGCAACGGCATCGAATATGTTTATGCGTAATCTTGGTAATACGATCGGAGCAGCCCTTCTTGGAGGAATTCTGAATAGCCAAATGATTGCTTATATGAAAGAACATGGTAAAGGAATTTCAGAAGATTTAACGCTTGACTCAGCCAATATTTTATTAAATGAAGAGCAGAGAAGCGCACTTTCAGAAGGCGTGAAAAAATACTTCAAGATGGTTTAACTATATCGATTCACACGGTTTACTTAACCGTCCTTGCTTTTGCATTGATTAGTTTTATTCTCATTGTATTTCTCCCAAAGAAAAAGCAATCTTAATAAAGAAGGTGAGCGTATGTCGACATTATCATCATTTCATCTTCTCTCTGTGTTAGCTTCGGAAATGAACATGCGCAAGGCAGCTGAACGACTATTCGTATCCCAGCCGGCTTTAAGTCAAAGACTCCAGACGATTGAAAGCGAATGGGGAACGAAGCTTTTTATTCGGTCTCAAAAAGGGCTAACTTTGACACCTGCAGGAGAGCTTGTTGTTAAATTTGTCAATGAAGTTCTAGAGAAAGAAGAAAAGGTGAAAGAAGCCATTACTGCTATGAATTCTGAAGTGTATGGAACATTAAAGATAGCGGTCGCTTCTATCGTAGGTCAAAATTGGCTGCCAAAAGTATTAAAGAGATTCGTAGATCGATATCCCCATGCCAAAGTTCAATTGGTGACAGGATGGAGCAGTGAGATATTACGTTCGATTTATGAAGACGATGTTCATATAGGAATTATCAGAGGGACACCTGATTGGAAGGGTGTAAAAATTCATCTTTTTGAAGACCATTTATATTTGGTGGATAAAGAAATCACATCCCCTGAACAAGTACTGACAACCGATCGACCATTTATTCAATTTAAAAGTGATTCGAACTATTTTCAGGAAATTCAAGACTGGTGGCATCGTCAGTTTCAAACGATGCCAAAAAGAACGATCGTCGTTGACCAAATTGAGACATGTAAGCAAATGGCTTTTAACGGAATTGGTTATGCCATTCTTCCTGCGATTACGTTGAACGGTAGCGAGAAGGATATATTTAAAATTCCTTTGCTGGATGAAAACGGGGAACCACTCAAAAGGGATACATGGCTCCTTGGCTATGAATCGGCCTTTAAGTTAAAGCAGGTTCAAGCTTTTGTTAGTTTAATACAAGAATATATTGAAGAAGAGACAAAATAGATTTTGCTTGTTTTGCTTTTTTTATTTTGCTAAAGTAAGATTCAGAATGTACATAATAAATGTATGAGTAAACATAGGAGGTACATAAATGACTAAAATGATGGATGCAAACGAAATTATTTCGTTTATCGCAAATAGCAAGAAATCAACACCAGTAAAGGTGTATGTGAAGGGTCAATTAGATGGAATCGATTTTGGGACAGGCTCAAAATCTTTCATCACTGGTAATACTGGTGTAGTTTTCGGAGAGTGGAGCGAAATCGGTCCAGTGCTTGAAGCAAACCAAGGGAAAATTGAAGACTATGTTGTGGAAAACGACCGTAGAAATTCTGCGATTCCACTTTTAGATATGAAAAACATTAAAGCGCGAATTGAGCCAGGTGCGGTTATCCGTGACCAGGTTGAAATCGGTGAAAATGCAGTTATTATGATGGGAGCTTCTATTAACATTGGTGCTGTTATCGGTGAAGGAACAATGATTGATATGAACGTTGTTCTAGGTGGAAGAGCTACAGTCGGAAAGAACTGCCATATCGGTGCTGGTTCAGTTTTAGCAGGTGTTATTGAACCACCATCTGCTAAGCCGGTAGTTGTTGAGGATGATGTACTTATCGGAGCAAATGTTGTTGTTCTTGAAGGTGTAACAGTTGGAAAAGGTGCTCGTGTAGCTGCTGGTGCAATTGTTATTGAAGACGTGCCACCAAACACATTAGTAGCAGGTGTTCCAGCACGTGTCATCAAAGAAATCGATGAGAAGACATTATCTAAAACAGAAATTATGCAGGCATTACGCAATCTATAAAACTGTTCAAGCGTGGATACGTATCCACGCTTTCTTAATAGGCGGAGGGATGAGGAATGCCATTTGTTCAAATACGTAGAGACTTACACAAAATACCTGAACTAGGCTTTCAGGAGTTTAAAACGCAGAGTTATTTGTTGAACTACTTACAATCTTTACCTCAAGATCGTCTCCAAATAAAAACATGGAAAACCGGTATTTTTGTTAGGATTGATGGGCTCAACCCCCAAAAAACGATTGGTTATCGAACGGATATTGATGGACTTCCGATCGTCGAAGAGACAAATTTGCCTTTTCATTCAGAGCATCCTGATAACATGCATGCGTGTGGGCATGATGTTCATATGAGTATTGCCTTAGGCTTGGTCACCCATTTTGTGCAAAATCCAATTATGGATAACCTATTGTTTATTTTTCAACCGGCTGAGGAAGGCCCTGGCGGTGCAGAACCGATGTTGAAATCGGAGATTATGCAGGAATGGAAGCCTGATATGATTTTTGCCCTTCATATTGCTCCTGAATATCCTGTAGGTTCTATCGCTATCAAAGAAGGTTTACTGTTTGCTAATACGTCAGAGTTATTTATTGACTTAAAAGGCAAGGGAGGACATGCAGCTTATCCTCATCAAACGAATGATATGGTTGTAGCCGCTTGTTCGCTCGTCACACAATTACAGACGGTTGTTGCTAGAAATGTGAATCCGCTAGATAGTGCAGTCATCACGATTGGGAAGATCACGGGTGGAACGGTACAAAATATCATTGCAGAGAAAGCAAGGTTAGAAGGAACCATTAGAACCCTTTCTGCGGAGTCAATGGTAAAGGTGAAAAAGAGAATTGAAGCCATTGTTAAGGGAATCGAAGTAGGATATGAGTGTGAAACAAGCATTGATTATGGAAGCATGTACTATCAGGTATATAATGAAGAAACATTAACAAGAGAATTCATGGATTTTGTTTCGGAGAATACCGAAATCAATGTGATTGAATGTGAAAAGGCGATGACAGGTGAAGATTTTGGCTATATGCTAAAAGAAATTCCAGGCTTCATGTTATGGCTCGGTGTGGATTCAGAATTTGGTCTCCACCATTCGAAGTTGAATCCAAATGAGGATGCCATCGACAAGGCAATTTCGTTTATCTCAGAATATATTAAGTTTAAAGGGAACCAGAGCTAATTCACAATAGCTCTGGTTTTTCTTATCCGTATTAAACAGACTTTGATCAAGATGAAAAAGTTTTCAAAAAAGGAAAATAATTCGAAAAAATAGTGGTAAATTATTTCGCAATCCGTTATATTTGTATTTACGTTCTAATTTTTTTAAGAACTAGGGGGGAATAGATATTGGTAACTTTTAAAAAGCTTAAAGAGTTTTATTGGCCTTATAAGAAATATTTTTTATGGTCTATTTTGTTTATGCTGCTAATTACTGGAATTACGGTTGTCTATCCAATTATTCTTCAAATTACCATTGATGAAGTTGTACTTGGTGGAAAATACGAATGGATTCCATACTTAGCACTAGGTTTTATCGGGATTATGATTATAAAAGGGGCAGGAACGTATATTCATCAATATACAGGTGAACTGTTTGGGATCACCTCTGTATACAAATTAAGAAATGCCTTATATGGAAAGTTACAATACTTGCCTTTTCGCTATTATGATAATGCAAAGACAGGGGATTTAATGTCGAGACTGACTTCAGATGTTGAAGGCTTCCGATTCTTTTTATCTTTTGGATTTTCTGAATTATTAAGATTGATCGTTTTGATTGCAACAACATTTGGGGTTATGTTTTATTATTCTCCATCACTTACGTTTGTGACGTTAGCAACGCTTCCTTTTTTAGCGATTGTTGTCTACAAATTTGAAAAATCCGTACATCCTGCTTTTAGAGGAATCCGAAAATCCTTTGGAAAACTAAATACAAATGTTCAAGAAAATATTAGCGGAATTAATACGGTGAAATCTTTATCGCGTGAAGATTTTGTTATCGATAAATTTAATTCTTCGAATGGTGATTATAAAGACAAATATCTTTTTACATCCAGTATTTGGGCTAAGTACTTCCCGCTTATGGAGTTTCTAGGGAATATCAGTGTCGTTCTTCTCTTTTCTTATGGAGGATACTTGGTCATTAACGACAGTCTCCAACCAGGAGAGCTCGTTGCTTTTTATAGTTTAGTGGGTTATATCATATGGCCGATTGCGAATCTTGGCTTTGTCATTAATCTATTCTCACAGTCGAAGGCTTCTGGCGAGAGATTACTAGAAATACTTGAGGAAGATAACGAAATCACTGATATGGATGATGCGATTCAAGCGAATAAACTAAAAGGTGATGTGGAGTTTCAAAATGTCACTCTACGCTATGGGGAGGACGATCAGGAGGCATTGTACGATATCAGCTTCAAAGCCTCACCTGGAAAAGTGATTGGACTTATCGGTTCAACAGGTTCTGGAAAAACAAGTTTGACCCAATTGATGACACGATTCTACGAACCAATTCGCGGAGATGTGTTAATTGATGGAGTTAGTGTAAAAAACTATTCTCTACATTCGTTAAGAAGCAATATCGGTTTTGTCTTACAGGAATCATTTCTATTCTCGTCATCTATTAAGGCGAATATCTCATATGGACGTCCTGATGCAACAATGGAAGAAATTATTGATGCAGCCAAAAGAGCTCAAGCTCATGAATTTATTATGGAGTTACCTGATGGTTACGACACGATGCTAGGAGAAAGAGGGATGGGGCTGTCTGGTGGTCAAAAACAACGGATTGCGATTGCCCGTTCTATCTGTGTTGACCCGAGTATCTTGATCCTTGATGATGCAACGAGTGCTGTTGATATGGAAACAGAATTTCAAATTCAGAAGGCGTTAAAAGAAGTCATGAAAGGGCGAACAACCTTTATTATTGCTCATCGTATTTCATCCTTGAAGCATGCTGATGAAATACTTGTTCTAGAGAATGGTAAAATCGTTGAGCGTGGGACACACGAATTTCTTCTCTCTAATGATGGTCCATATCAGCGTATTTATAATATTCAATATCAGGATCAAGAAAAAGTAATGCACGAGCAGATAGGTTAGGAGGGATTCGATGAACAAGAAAAAGGAATCAATCAATGAAAATGTGTTAAAAAGATTTCAATATTCTACAGAACAAGTAATTGAAAAGCCTTTTAACTGGGCACAAATGATTAGGCTCTTTAGTTACATGAAGCCTTATAGTAAAAATTACTTACCTTTGTCGGTTCTGATGGTACTCCTAACTACAGCTGTACGTCTCATCATCCCAATTTTGATTGGGGTATATGTACTAGACAAAGCGATCATTGAAAAAGATACCGGCATGTTAACTCAATTAATTATTTGGATCGCTGTTTTGTATGCTCTTTTTTATATCGCCAATATTCTAAGGATACGATGGATGAATCAGTTAGGGCAAAGCGTTATCTATGATTTGCGACAACATTTATTTACACATGTTCAGAGCCTTTCGCATCGCTTCTTTGATCAAAGGTCTGCAGGCTCAATACTCGTTCGTATCATGAATGATATCAATTCCTTACAGGAATTATTTACGAATGGGGTCATTAATCTATTGATGGACATGATCTTACTTGTAGGGATATTTACGATTTTGTTTTCTTTAAGCCCCGAGTTAACACTGGCTGTCATGGTTATTCTACCTCTAATGTTTTTTATTACAACGAGCTTAAGAAGGAATATCCGTCGTTCATGGCAAATTGTTCGATTGAATCAATCAAAGCTAAATTCTCATTTAAATGAAAGTATTCAAGGGATTCGCGTGACCCAATCCTTTACACAGGAAAAGGAGAACATGGGATTCTTTGATGGTGTGAATACGGAGACCTTTGAAAGCTGGAGAGTCGCTTCTAAGAAAAACTCTATGTTCAGACCATTCGTAGAGCTAACGAATGCAGTGGGGACAGCGGTTCTAATCTGGTATGGGGTGCACTTGATGCAAACAGGCTCTTTGTCAATTGGTGTCTTTGTGTCTTTTGCCTTCTATTTAGGGATGTTCTGGGAACCGATTTCCCGTTTAGGTCAAGTGTATAACCAATTATTAATTGGGATGGCCTCCTCAGAGAGAATCTTTGAATTCTTGGATGAGAGACCGATTGTCTCAGAGAAAAAAGAGTCAATTCAATTAGAGGAAATAAATGGCCATATTGAATTCAAGGATGTTGTCTTTTCATATGACGAAAAACGCCCAGCTCTTAAAGGCATTAATTTAGAGATGGCAGCTGGGCAAACTGTTGCCCTAGTAGGGCATACTGGTTCAGGAAAAACAACAATTGCCAATCTTGTCAGCCGTTTTTATGACCCAACAGATGGTCAAGTGTTGATTGATGGCCATAATTTAAAGGATGTTTCCTTAAAAGACTTACGTGAGCAAATAAGTGTTGTACTTCAAGATACATTTATCTTTTCAGGTACGATTGCGGAAAATATTCGTTTTGGTAACCCAAGTGCAACGGATGAAGAGGTAAGACGTGCAGCAGAGGCTGTCGGCGCAAATAGCTTTATTGAAAGATTACCTAATGGCTATGAGACTGAGGTAGAAGAGCGGGGGAATGTGCTATCAGTTGGAGAGCGTCAGCTACTTTCGTTCGCGCGCGCAATCCTTGCAAACCCACGGATTCTTATTTTAGATGAGGCGACAGCTAGTATTGATACTGAAACCGAGGTAAAGATACAAACCGCTTTACGAACTTTACTTAAAGGAAGAACAGCGATTATTATTGCTCACCGCTTATCGACGATCCGTGAGTCGGATAATATTATTGTACTTGACCATGGGAATATTATTGAACAAGGAAATCATCAGCAATTGATGGATTTGAAAGGTGAGTATTATCACCTCATCAAAGCCCAGTTTAATATGCTGAGTGCAATTTAATTTTTATTGGCAAAAAAACGAACGTTAGTGATAATGTTCGTTTTTTTGTTGTTTGTAACTTTTCCAAATTTTAGACGTCAATACAAAAAAGGGGTGAAATTTGGGTGATTATGAAAAAAATATTAGTTTTGCTAACTTTATCAACGGTAATGATTTTGGGTGCTTGTAGTGCTGGGTCGGAAGAGAGCAAAGAACAAAGTGCAATGGATATGGCAACTGAAAATTCAGGTAGCAAAAATGAAGATGTTGCGCTTACAGAAGGTGGCAGTGAGGCTGAGGAAAATCCGTCAGAAGAGATGAACCGAATGGTCATCTACAATGCGGAACTAAGCATTGAAGTGAAGGATTTTCAGGATTCTATGACTCAGATTGAGGCGAAAGCAGCAAATTATGGTGGATATATTGTTGAATCTAATACATATCAAGATGCAGACGAAATATATAGCGGCACGATTATCGCAAGGGTTCCACAAGATAAATTTCAGGCCTTTTTGAATGACACAGAAGGACTAGCGGTAAAGGTCTACAATCGCACTGTGAACGGGGAGGATATCACCGAGGAGTACATAGACCTTGAATCGAGGCTGAAATCTAAACGGGTGGTAGAAGAGCGGTTGCTAGAGTTTATGAAAAAAGCAGAAAAAACTGAAGACCTTTTAAAAATTTCAAACGACTTGGCTACAGTTCAGGAAGAAATAGAGCAGATAGTAGGGAGAATGAAGTATCTAGAAAATCAGAGTGCGTTTTCAACGGTTACAATCTCTTTAAGTGAAGACAAGATTGCTACTCCAAATGTGGATAATAAGGATTTAAATACTTGGGAGCGAACAAAGAATCAATTTATCACAAGTCTTCATTATTTACTATCTCTTGCATCAGGCTTGGTGGTCCTCGTGATAGGGAATATTCCAATCCTTGTATTGCTCGTCGTGTTAGGAATTCCCGTTTTTATTCTTATGAGAAAAAGATGGAATAATAAAACTTCGGATGACAAATAAGATGCAAACTAATGTATTTTCTTTTAAAGGAATATGCTAAAATAGGGACATCATTTTACTCGGGGGAATAAAAGTGAAGAAGGAATTTGCTGTAATTGGACTCGGTCGATTTGGAGGAAGTATTGTACGTGAATTGGCTGATCAGGGCTTAGAAGTGATGGCAATTGATTTTAAAGAAGAGCGTGTTAATGAATTTTCGATGATCGCTTCCCATGCTGTAATGGGTGACACGACTGATGAATCTGTCTTAAAGGGCATAGGGATTCGTAACTTTGACCATGTCATTGTTGCGATTGGAGACGATATTCAAGCCAGTATTTTAACTACCCTTATGTTAAAAGAACTCGGGGTTAAGCATATAACTGTTAAAGCTCAAAATGATTACCATGAGAAGGTGCTGCTGAAAATTGGGGCAGATACTGTTGTTCATCCAGAAAGAGATATGGGAAAAAGAATCGCACACAAGCTTGTGTCAAACAGTGTTCTAGATTACTTAGAGCTTTCTGATGAGCATAGTATCGTTGAAATTGCTGCTGGTGGTGGCGTGGTTGGTCACAGTATCATTGATCTCGATATACGAGCAAAGTATGGAATTAACATTGTTGCGATTAAACGAGGAAATGATATAAATGTGTCTCCACAAGCGTCTGAAGTCATTTTGGAGAATGATGTCTTGATTGTTATCGGTGCAGATTCAGATATCAATCGTTTTGAAAAAAAGGTAATGAACAATTAATTTAAAAAGGGGAGTGTCCATAATTTGGACACTCCCCTTAATGTTTATACTTCCATAATGATTGGTAAAATCATTGGACGACGTTTCGTCTTTTCATATAGGAATGGAGCTAGTGTGTCTGTGATTTCATTTTTAATCTCAGACCATTGTGTTGTTCTTCTTTCCATAACCTTATTTAAATGCTTGGAAATTAAGCTTTGAGCATCATTGATCAGGTCGCCTGATTCACGCATATAGACGAATCCGCGGGAAATGATATCTGGACCAGAAGCAATCTTGAAGTCCTTCATATTGATACTAATAACTACGACTACAAGACCTTCTTCAGAAAGAATTCTGCGGTCACGTAGCACGATATTTCCAATATCACCAATTCCACTACCATCAATATAGACATTGCCTGAAGGGATTTTTCCTGCTACTTGAGCAGAATCTTCACTTAGAGCAAGTACTTCACCATTGTCCATAATAAAACAGTTTTCTTCTTTTACTCCACAATCTGTAGCAAGCTTCATATGCATTCTTTGCATGCGATACTCACCATGGATAGGCATAAAGAATTTTGGTTTAATTAAGCGAAGCATAAGCTTCTGTTCTTCTTGACCACCATGACCAGAAGTATGGATATCGCTTAATTTTCCATGAATTACTTCTGCACCAGCACGGAACAGCATATTAATTGTACGACTTACGCTTAGTGCATTACCTGGGATAGGTGAAGAAGAGAACACTACTGTATCACCAGGGATGATTTGGATTTGACGGTGAGTACCATTGGCAATACGAGATAGTGCCGCCATTGGCTCCCCTTGACTTCCTGTACATAGAATAGTTACTTGATTAGCCGGAAGACGGTTAATAGACTGAGCATCAATAAATGTATCTTTTGGAGCGCGAATATATCCTAATTCTTGCCCAATATTGATTGCTGCCTCCATGCTTCGTCCGAAAACAGCTATTTTTCTACCGTTTGCAACCGCTGCTTCTGTCACCTGTTGTAAACGATGAATGTTGGAAGCGAATGTAGCAAAAATAATCCGTCCATCTACTTTTCTGAAAATGTCATGGATATTGTCTCCGACGCGACGTTCTGACATGGTGAAATCAGGAACTTCACTATTTGTACTATCAGATAATAAGCAAAGTACGCCTTCTTTTCCGATTTCCGCCATTTTTGTTAGGTTTGCCGGTTCTCCAACAGGTGTAAAATCAAACTTGAAATCGCCAGTGTGGACAACTTGTCCTGGAGGCGTTTTTACAACAATTCCAAATGAATCTGGAATACTGTGAGTAGTTCGGAAAAACGTTACAGAAGTTTTTCTGAATTTGATCACATCATCCTCTTGGATTTCATGCAGCTTTGCAGTTCTTAATAAACCGTGCTCTTCTAATTTGTTACGAATAAGGCCCAACGCAAGTTTTCCACCATAAATCGGAACATTGATCTCTCTTAACAAATAGGGAATTCCACCGATATGATCCTCATGTCCGTGCGTTACGAAAAGACCTTTAATTTTATCTACATTTTTTACTAAGTACGTATAATCGGGAATAACATAGTCAATTCCGAGCAGTTCATCTTCTGGAAACTTAATTCCTGCATCAATTAAGATGATTTCATCCTGAAACTGAACCGCATATGTATTCTTACCGATTTCACCCAATCCACCTAATGCGAACACGGCGGTTTGATCATTTTTAACAAATTTCATAAATTATCCTAGCTCCCATACTTTATAGTTTTCATTTTTTTGTTCATATTCTAAGAATGCTCCGTCAACTGGAGTAATAAACTCAATATTAAATGGACGATCTGCCAATTTTGAGCGTACTTCTCTCACTGATCCCGCTTCTACAAAAACAGTTTGTGTCTTTTCGCGAACAGGTGCTTCTGTTTTTAATTCTTGATAATAAACTTTAAAAATCATAAAAAAATCTCTCCTTAATCTATTTATAAAGTTGATTTTCATTTAATGTACTTCAAATAAATCCGTACAGAATGTCGACTCAAAAAAATTTTAGATTTCCGAATCAATGGTAACTTTTTATATTATATATAAAAATACCTTTAATTTCATGTATTTTACTTATTTATTCTTCTTGACATTTTATAAAAAGCTAATATTGAATAGTTTTTTATTTGTATTAAAACATGATAAATAAAGAAATTGTATTATGTAAGACTCAAGTCTTTAAAGCTCTTGCTAGCGGATTCTACATATATTTCGTTGGAGTGTAGCTCATTTCTTCCGAATACCCTATGCAAAATCTGAACATATGTAAATAAACAACAATATCCAATTTACTATAAAGAAGGAGCCCTCCGCAAGCTAGAAGGGCTCAAAATTTAGGCAATTGATTTTTTTCGAAGCAAATCTTTCCACTGTTCAACAAGCTTTTTCTTTAGCTTCTTTAACATCGTGGATCATCTCCTTACTTCTTATAATATACGATCCTTGTCCAAAGTAAAGTCCCTATGAGTCCTTTCTTATTTATATTATATGGATTTATCGCTGATTTTTTTCATGGATAAAGATGGTACAAATTAAACTTGAATGTTTTGAAAAAATAAGAAGAGATACTGTTGGAGGAATAATGGTTATGCGGGTCCGCTTTGTCAGTTGATGTGGGTATAATATATTACCTGTAAAAATTGAAAAAGTTGTCCTCAAGATCGGTTTATCATGAGCATTCATAAAGCTTTTTATACTCGTGTTAATCCGATTTTCATGGACAACCTCTTTTTTATCTTTCAATAGCTATCGCATTTTCGATTGGTTCAAAGGGTGCTTCTTTGTTAATGTGATCATAGAACATGACGCCGTTTAGGTGATCAATTTCGTGTTGGATGACGATAGCAGGTAGTCCTTTTAGGCGAAGTTGAACTTCTTCCCCCTCTAATGTGGTTGCCTTTACCGTTACCCTTGCATAGCGTGGCACATAACCCGGAATAGACTCATCTACAGATAGACATCCTTCTCCAGCCGTTAAATAAGCTTTTTCTACAGAATGACTAATGATTCTTGGATTAAACAAGGCATAGCTATGTAGGTTTTCTTTTTCATCTGTTACATGAACAGCGAGCATACGCTTTGCTACATCTATTTGCGGAGCAGCGAGACCGATTGCAGGGCGAAGTCCTTTTTCGTACGCGATTTCAGGATTTTGGCTTGAGATAACATACTCTAGCAAGTCTTTTAATATTTTCTTATCTTCTTCAGATGCTGGAAGCGGAACCTCTTTTGCGATTGTACGCAAAGAGGGGTGACCGTCTCTTATAATGTCTTCCATTGTTAGCATTGCATTCACTCCCAAGATTAAACTCTCATTTTTGTATGGCATTATTTTAACAGAAATCAAAAATCCAGTACAGGCGGATGTTTTCGAATAACATGTATATGGTCATTATTTGAATGATAAAGCTAAAATATCATTTTGAATCTGGCATAAATGCTACTAGATTTGAATAGGATGGATTAATAGAAGAATTGGTAGATTTAACAACAATTAGACATGTTTAAAGAATTTTTTTACAATTTTTTACTCGGGATATTGTAATAAGATCAAACAATCGATATAGTAATAAATGTTAAAATAAGGGGGTTGCAAAATGTCGACATTAAAAAGACCTAAAATTTATTTGTTTCTTTTATTGATTATTGGTTCGACTATTTTGTCTGGGTGTCTAAATCGAACATCAACAGTAGATGAAATGTATGAAGTATTGGAAAATGTGGTAACACTTGAAAAGGATTTTGAGGATCAACAAGAACCATTAGTCGAATTAGAGAGAGAAGAGAAGGAAATTTATAGCCAGATTATCGCTTTAGGCATGAAGGAATTCGATCAAATTGTCTCCCTTTCGAATGAGGCCCTAACAATCGTTGGAAAGCGTCAAGAATTCATGCAAAAGGAAGAAGATAGTATTCAAGCTTCGAAGAAGGAATTCGGAAAGCTAAAACCATTGATTGGAGAATTAGAAGACGAGAACTTAAAAAAGAAAGCCAATGAGCTGTATGACACGATGATGGAAAGATATGAAAGTCATGATGCTTTGTTTGCGAAATATACAAAAGGCTTAGGTTATGATAAAGAACTATACGAAATGTTCCAAAATGAAGAATTATCGATCGAACAATTAGAAGAGCAAATTGCTAAAATTAATGAGACATACAAAATCGTGTTGGAATCAAATGAACAATTTAACGAGCATACGAAAAAGTATAATGAAATAAAACTTGATTTCTACAAAGCGGCAGGAATTGAAGTAGACGAAAAAGAAAACAATCAATAAGAATCGACATTTATGTCGATTCTTATTCTATTTTATGGAAGAAAACGTTTTATTTTAAAATAATTCTTACATAAACATCTTTATTATAACAGTGGATAATTGTGTTGTTTTTTATAGTACAGAAGTGAATAGTTTGTAGTACAGATTCAAAAATGCAATGTTAGATAAAAACTATGTTTAGATTGAAAAAACTTGATACTAAGTAATTGACTATGCTGATTTGCTTGGTGTACACTTAAAACGAAGTTCGGAGTTGTATCAATTTGTTTCACAAAAATTATAATACAGCTTATACTATCAGTAAGTATAAAACGCGCGTTTTATTTGAGCAGTATTGTGGAAAACTACTTTTGGTAGTATGCTTTCCACTATTTTCGAGGTTATCAGTCAGAATGCGTTGTTTCTAAAAATAAGAAAGTGCCAAATTACGGCTACTTTTCCTACATAATGACAAGAAATAGACATGCATATGCCTGAGAAACCAAAAATTTAAAAACAATATCCTATTTTATATGAAAGGGGACTTTTTAATGGCTTCTAAAACTAACAAAGCAAGTTTAGATGCAATGAAGCAGCTTGAAAAAGTAGAAGAACAGTTTCAAACGATTCAAATCCTGAATGAAGAAGGAGAGGTCGTAAACGAGGCTGCAATGCCTGAATTAAGTGATGAACAATTACAAGAGCTAATGAAACGTATGGTATACACACGTATTCTTGACCAACGTTCTATCTCTTTAAACAGACAAGGTCGTCTTGGATTCTACGCACCAACTGCTGGACAAGAAGCTTCTCAGCTTGCATCCCAGTTCGCTTTAGAAAAAGAAGACTTTATTCTTCCTGGATATCGTGATGTTCCTCAGATGATTTGGCATGGCTTACCGCTATCTCAAGCATTCTTATGGTCAAGAGGACATCTTAAAGGTGGAGATATTCCAGAAGGCGTTAACGTAATTTCTCCACAAATCATCATCGGTGCTCAATATGTTCAAGCAGCAGGAGTTGCTCTTGGAATGAAGAAGCGCGGTCAAAAAGCAGTTGCGATTACTTACACTGGTGACGGTGGTACATCACAAGGTGACTTCTACGAAGGAATTAACTTTGCTGGTGCATACAAGGCTCCTGCAATTTTCATTATTCAAAACAACCAATTCGCGATTTCAACACCACGTGAAAAGCAAACTGCTGCTAAAACATTAGCTCAAAAAGCAGTTGCTGCTGGTATCCCAGGTGTTGTTGTTGATGGTATGGATCCACTTGCTGTCTATGCGGCTGTGAGAGAAGCTCGTGAGCGTGCAGTAAACGGTGAAGGTCCAACATTGATCGAAACAATGACTTACCGTTATGGTCCACATACAATGGCTGGAGATGACCCAACTCGTTACCGTACATCTGATTTAGATAACGAATGGGAAAAGAAAGATCCACTTGTACGTTTCCGTAAATTCCTAGAGAAAAAAGGAATTTGGAATGAAGAAATGGAAAACGAAACAATTGAAAAAGCAAAAGAAGATATTAAAGTTGCAATTAAAGAAGCAGATAATACTCCAAAACAAAAGGTAACGGATTTGATCTCAATTATGTATGAAGAGCTTCCGCAAAACCTAGTGGAGCAAAATGCAATCTATAAAGAGAAGGAGTCGAAGTAAGCCATGGCGCAAATGACAATGATTCAAGCAATCACGGATGCGTTACGTACTGAATTACGAAATGATCCGAATGTATTAATTTTCGGAGAAGACGTAGGCGTTAACGGCGGGGTTTTCCGTGCTACTGAAGGTCTTCAACAAGAATTCGGCGAAGATCGTGTGTTTGACACACCTTTAGCTGAATCTGGTATCGGTGGATTGGCAGTTGGCCTAAGTTTACAAGGCTTCCGTCCTGTTCCTGAAATCCAGTTCTTTGGATTCGTATATGAAGTAATGGATTCTATTTCTGGTCAATTAGCACGTATGCGTTACCGTTCTGGCGGCCGTTATAATGCACCTGTTACAATTCGTTCACCATTTGGTGGTGGTGTACATACACCAGAAATGCACGCAGATAGCTTAGAAGGTTTAATGGCACAACAACCAGGTTTGAAAGTTGTTATTCCTTCAACACCTTACGATGCAAAAGGTCTATTAATTTCTGCGATTCGTGATAACGATCCAGTTATTTTCCTTGAGCATATGAAACTATATCGTTCATTCAGACAAGAAGTACCAGAAGGTGAATACACGATTCCACTAGGAAAAGCAGAAGTAAAGCGTGAAGGTTCAGATCTTTCTATTATTACTTATGGTGCAATGGTGCATGAATCTATCAAGGCAGCAGAAGAGCTTGAAAAAGAAGGTTTCTCTGTTGAAGTAGTAGATTTACGTACTGTAAGTCCACTTGATATCGATACAATCATTGCTTCTGTTGAAAAAACAGGTCGTGCAATTGTTGTTCAGGAAGCACAAAAATCAGCTGGTGTAGCAGCTAATGTCGTTGCAGAAATTAACGACCGTGCAATCCTTAGCCTAGAAGCTCCAGTATTACGTGTTGCAGCTCCAGATACAGTATTTGCTTTCCCAGAAGCTGAATCTGTATGGCTTCCAAACGTACAAGATATTATTGAAACAAGTAAAAAAGTACTTAATTTCTAATTTTTGTTAGAATAACTACTTTAAAGATATTAAAAGGTTTAAGGGAAATGGGCTTCCATTTACCCTTAAATTTGATCCGAAACGCAAAATCAAACATGAATTTTTTAGGAGGATGAATCAATGGCTTTCCAATTTAGATTGCCGGATATTGGTGAAGGTATCCATGAAGGTGAAATCGTAAAATGGTTTGTTAAACCAGGTGATAAAGTTCAAGAGGATGACGTGCTTTGTGAGGTACAAAACGATAAAGCAGTTGTTGAAATTCCATCACCAGTAGAAGGAACTGTTCTGGAAGTACTAGTAGATGAAGGAACAGTAGCAACTGTAGGTCAAGTACTTATTACTTTCGACGCTCCTGGATATGAAGATATTAAATTCAAAGGTGACGAAGGCCATGACGCTCCTGCATCAGAAGCAGCACCTGCAAAAGCGGAAGCTGAACCAGTTGCAACAGCTCCAGCAGCTAACGCTGAGCCAGTTGATCCAAGCCGTCGCATTATTGCTATGCCTTCAGTTCGTAAATATGCACGTGATAAAGGTGTAGATATTCGTCAAGTGAGCGGTTCTGGCGACAATGGTCGTGTATTAAAAGACGATATCGACACATTCTTAAATGGTGGAGCAGCACCAGCGGCGGCAACAACTCAAGAAGCGCCAGCTGCACAAGCAGAGACTGCTAAACCAGCAGCTACTCCAATTCCTGCAGGTCAGTACCCTGAAACTCGTGAAAAAATGAGCGGTATCCGTAAGGCAATTGCGAAGGCAATGGTTAACTCTAAGCACACAGCTCCACACGTTACATTAATGGATGAAGTTGATGTGACGAAGCTTGTAGCAAGCCGTAAGAAGTACAAAGAAGTTGCTGCTAATAAAGGAATCAAACTTACATTCCTTCCTTACGTAGTAAAAGCTTTAACAAGCGCATTACGTGAGTACCCAGCTTTAAACACTTCATTAGATGATGCAACAAGTGAAATTATTCATAAGCATTATTACAATATCGGTATCGCTGCTGATACTGAAAAAGGTTTATTAGTTCCAGTTGTGAAGGATGCTGACCGCAAGTCTGTATTCAACATTTCTGCAGAAATTAATGAACTTGCAGTTAAAGCTCGTGATGGTAAATTAGCTCCAGACGAAATGAAAGGTGCTTCTTGCACAATTTCTAATATCGGTTCTGCTGGTGGACAATGGTTTACTCCAGTTATCAACCATCCAGAAGTTGCGATTCTTGGAATCGGTCGTATTGCAGAGAAGCCAATCATTAAAGATGGTGAGATTGTAGCTGCTCCTGTACTTGCTTTATCTTTAAGCTTTGACCACCGTATGATCGATGGTGCTACAGCTCAAAACGCTCTTAACCATATTAAGCGTTTATTAAATGACCCAGAATTAATGTTAATGGAGGGGTAATAAAATGGTAGTTGGCGATTTTCCTATTGAAACAGATACTCTTGTCCTTGGGGCAGGTCCTGGTGGTTATGTAGCTGCAATTCGTGCAGCTCAGCTTGGACAAAAAGTAACGATCGTAGAAAAAGGAAACCTTGGTGGTGTTTGTCTTAACGTAGGATGTATTCCTTCAAAAGCGTTAATTTCAGCAGGTCACCGTTATGAAACAGCTTTACATTCTGAATCTCTAGGAATTAAGGCTGAAAATGTAACAGTTGACTTCACAAAGGTTCAAGAATGGAAGAACAGCGTTGTTAACAAACTAACTACGGGTGTTGAAGGTCTTCTAAAAGGAAATAAAGTTGAGATCGTACGTGGAGAAGGTTATTTCGTAGATGCGAACACAATTCGTGTTATGGATGAAAATTCTGCACAAACTTATAAATTTAAGAATGCGATTATTGCAACAGGATCTCGTCCGATTGAAATTCCAACTTTCAAGTACACTAATCGTGTTATCAACTCAACGGGTGCTTTAAGCTTACCAGAAATTCCTAAGAAATTAGTGATTATTGGTGGGGGAGTTATCGGTGTTGAGCTAGGTACTGCTTATGCTAACTTCGGAACTGAAGTAACGATTCTTGAAGGAAGCGAAGAGTTATTTGCTGGTGCATTTGAAAAGCAAATGACATCTATCGTTCAACGTAACCTGAAGAAGAAGGGTGCTGAAATCGTAACGAAAGCACTTGCTAAAGGCGTTGTTGAAAAAGAAGATGGCGTTGTAGTTACTTATGAAGCAAAAGGTGAAGAAGTAACAATTGAAGCAGATTATGTTTTAGTAACAGTTGGTCGTCGTCCAAACACAGATGAAATGGGTCTTGAGCAAGTTGGTGTTCAAATGTCTGATCGTGGTGTGATTAACATTGATAACCAATGCCGTACAAGCATCCCTAACATCTATGCAATCGGTGATATTGTTGCTGGACCACAGCTTGCACATAAAGCTTCTTACGAAGGTAAGATTGCTGCAGAAGCTATTTCTGGCCACAATGCACAAATCGACTATCTTGGAATTCCTGCTGTTGTATTCTCTGACCCAGAACTTGCAACTGTTGGTTACACAGAAAAGCAAGCGAAGGATGAAGGTATTGCAATCGTAGCTGCGAAGTTCCCGTTTGCTGCAAATGGTCGTGCATTAGCTCTTGATAGCACAGACGGATTCGTAAAGCTTATAACTCGTAAAGAAGATGGATTAGTAATTGGTGCTCAAATCGCAGGACCAAGCGCTTCTGATATGATCGCTGAACTTGGTTTAGCAATCGAAGCTGGTATGACAGCTGAAGATTTAGCTCTAACTATCCATGCTCACCCAACTTTAGGTGAAATCACAATGGAAGCTGCAGAAGTTGCTCTAGGCAGCCCAATCCATATTATTAAGTAAAAATGACAAAGTCCTTCTCGATTATGAGAAGGACTTTTTGTATGAAAAATAGTTCAATTAGCAAGCGCTGCTTCAATGGGTTGTATGATTTCTTCTTTACTACTTTTGCCTACAATTTTTACAAGAATCTTGTCGTTTTGGATAACTAAGAGAGCTGGACATTCCTTTTTTTCGATTGAATCGAAGTAATCTTCTGCTTTATGTGGAGATATGGTTTTCATATTTTTGAATTCATTTGGGAATTGTTGTCTCAGTTCAATTATTGCATCGTAATAGGGGGCTTCCGTTTGTAAATTAGCAGATTCTGTTTCATCGGATAAAAAAATAACTTGCTTCGCACTACTGTCCAATTCTAAAGGGACGTCTTCGTTATTCGCGCAGGAAGTAGAAATTAATAGGGCCATCAATATTATTGGCAAGACCTTCATAGCATAGCCTCACATTTCCTTCAATATATTATCAATCAAGCACATTGCAGATTACATAAATTTCAAATACTAATTTTTCTTTTATAGTAACATAGCAGGTAACCAAAAAAGGCAATGTCATCCAAATGTTAAAAAAATGAAAAATATCATTTGCAAAACTGTCATACACTAATAGTAATAGTTTATTAATAAGACTTATTTTAACTTGGATTAGTAACTTTATAACTGGGTATAAAAAAGATAGTGGGTGGTTTTTTTGAAGAATTACGTTGTCCTTTTACTACACTTAATCCTTTGGAGTGGCTATACTTTGACTGAGTGGCTGTCAAAGAACGACCAAATCATTTACAATATTTTAATGTTTTTTGTTTTCGTCTATATAGCTGTGATTTTGGGAAATTATATTCTAAAATCAACTAAAAAAACTCTAGTAATTACCCTAGCCAGCTTATTACTCTATAGCTCCATTCATGTCACCTTGAATCAGTTCTAGCCTAAATTCTATTGAATGAATACAATAATAGATACTGACATCTTGAGGTGACAGCTTTGAAGTAGATATTGTCCGCTGCCATTTTCAATGGCAGTGTTTTTTGGTGTTTTAGGAAAATTTTATGTCGGTACTTTTGGAGGGAATTATGCGACAATGTAGAAATGTAAATCATTCCCTGGCGGGAGGAGGACAAGAATAAAGCCCCAAAGAGATGGCCGTCTCTTTGAGGCAGATTCAACTAAAAAACTATGATTATCATAAAATATCTGGGAAAGACGGTCAAGGGCTATTTGCGACGTTACCAAGATGTACCTCCTAAGTGTGAAGAGAGCTGCCCTAATTGTCATGGTAAATTATATAAACATGGTCGCTACTATCGTTCCGTTATCACTGGAAAAGCAATCACAAGGATTCCGATTTACCGTAGATTCTGCCCATCTTGCGGAAAGACGTTTTCTATATTGCCAGATTTTCTTTATCCATACATTGTTCAAAGTGGATGGATCCTTCAAAAAGCATGGATATTACGGTATGTGAGAGAGAATAGTTACAATCGTATTCAATCAGCCATTTTCTTAAATGAAACCGGTGGGATTTCCTATAAGACTATTAAACGCTGGGATTCTTTATGGAGAATTAAAAAGGAATCCTTGATTCATTTACTTGTGTATCATTTGGTTGATGTTCATCCGACAGCAATAGACATTAGAGAAATAAAACCATTAACTGATGAACAGACCCTACTATATATCCTTCCAAAAGTGTGGAAAATTTTTCACTCTACAACCACTTGCCCATTCTATGGCTTTTTTAACTGGATAAATCAGTTAATGAATAAAATTTAACCCAGTACGCCCACTTTCCCCCATTCATTTTGACCGCCTATTTAACTTCCGAACCTAATTTGTCGCCCCTTCGGGGCAATTCGACCCATTTTATACGCTTTAAAACGGATGTTCCCACATAATATGGGTTCTCCCATTCTATCGATATTCATTATTAAATGGAACATATAAGAATTTTAATTTAGATAGGAGAGCTGTAAATGGATGAGAAATTAAGAAATGATATTGCCTTGTATCGTTTTGGACTTATTGCAGAAATTGTAACAAGAGGGATTCCAAAAGGAGAACAAGCACAAAGACTTCGGAACATTGCGGCAAATGAACATCTTAATCCCTATGGTGAGAAGCAAAAAGTCGGGCTTCGAACATTAGAACGCTATCTTCAACTTTATCGCAATGGTGGATTTGAAGCATTAAAACCGTCAAAAAGGGGTGGATATGCCCCAAGAGCTATTGCCAATGATTTATTGGATACAGCTATTCAATTGAAAACAGAGCGTCCAGAGCGATCAGTACAACAGATTATTAGAATAATGGAACTGGCTGAAAAAGTAGAACCGGGGTCTATTTCGGAAAGTACATTATCTAAACAATTGCGTAAAGCAGGAATTACACGTAAAAAGTTACAACAGAAACCAAATGGGAAACAATTTCGTCGATTTGAATTTCCCTATCGGAATGCTTGTTGGCAAGGAGATGTGCAGCATACTCTCTATTTGCCGGATCCAAAAGATTCGAATAAGAAGCGTGTAGCAAAGTTATTTGCCTTTATTGATGATTATTCTAGATTCATAGTTCATGGCCAATTTTATTTTGAAGAAAAAGGTGCACAGTTAGAAGATTGTCTGTTTAAAGCCATATTGAGTAATGGAAAGCCTGAACAGATCTATGTGGATAATGGATCAATTTATAGAGCCAAAGCATTAGAAACAACCTGTGCGAAACTCGGGATTAAACTAACCCATTCTACACCCAGAAGACCCCAAGGGCGTGGGAAAATAGAACGTTTTTTCCAATTCGTAGATTCTTCCTTCAAGCCCGAGGCCTATGACTTAATTGAATCCGGAAGGATTCAGTCTATTGAACAGTTGAATCGATATTTTCATATTTGGAAAGAATCCATCTATCATGAGCGTAAGCACGGTGAAACGAAACAAACCCCAAGACAAAGATGGGATGAGTGTGAGCAACCTTCGGTTTCTATCTCAATAAATGATTTAAAAAATGCTTTTTATTGGGAAGAGGAACGAAAGGTTGATAAAACTGGCTGTATTTCCTTTCAAGGGAACAAGTATGAGGTCGATTCGCAGCTTGTGGGTGAATACATCACAATTCGATTTGATCCCAATGACCTTGAGAAATTAGAGGTTTGGTTTGACGGAAAAGAATTTGAGAATGCCATTCCTTTAAATCTTTCACGACCAAAACATGAAAAAGCAGCATCTGTAGAACCGATTCAAACAACTGAAGAATCAGGCCTAAACTTTCTTGAATTAACTGAACCTAGTCATGAAGAAAAACAAAAAGAAAAACGAGGAATAATAAGCTATCAATCACTTATGGAGGAGGAAGATAAATAGATGATTTCTAAACATTTTAAATGGAATTTTACGCCCTTTCAAAAAGATGTTCAAACTAAACATTTATTTCAGACTAAACAATTTAAGGAGCTACAAGCCCGACTGACATTTATGATACAACAACGTTCATTTGGTCTGATTACAGGCGAAGTAGGAGCAGGAAAGTCAACTGCCATTAGAGCATTAAAAGATCGGTTAGAAGATAATCAGTATGCTTTTCTTTATTTATCAGATTCCGCATTGAAGCCTCGTGATTTTTATCGTGAAATGCTTCTTCAAGTTGGAATTGAACCTATGTTTTTAGCTAGTGATTTAAAGAGACAATTCAAAGCTGCATTGATGGATATCTATGAAAATAATAAGAAAACGCCTGTCGTAGTCATTGATGAAGCTCATTTATTGTCACCATCGATGTTACAAGAGATTCGCTTTCTAACAAACTTTGAAATTGATTCACTTTCTCCACTTGCCCTTATCCTAGTTGGGCAGCCTGAATTACGAGATAAGTTACGTTTAAGAAGTTTAGAAGCTATTTCACAACGGATTAGCACACGATTTCATCTAGAAGGATTGAATTATGAGGAAATGAGCGAGTATATTAATCATCAATTAGAAATGGCTGGTGAAGAACACCAGATTTTTACTGAAGCTTCTTTAAAGATGATATATAAGGAAACAAGGGGCATTCTGCGTTTGACCAATCGTTTATGTACAGAATGCCTGTTAGATGCAGTTTCCAGAAAACAAGAGTTAGTCGATGAAGACTCTGTGGAGAGAGTCATCGACGACTACCGTTTTTAGGACCTTTGAGGTCCTTTTTCTATTTGAGATTAATACAAAATACAATTGAATTCAATGGTACTTGTATCCATATACTGCCAGTCAATATGGCGAAATTAAAAAGGAAGCGCAAGTGTCGGTGGCGAATATACTTCGTCACCGACACTTGCGTTTCCGAAATCACCGTCATTAAAAATGACTCCTGACAAGATATTTGTAATGCTCAGTATATTATTATTGTTTGGGTGTAGTTGCAATGAAGAGTCGATTAGAGAAGAAGTTGAAGCCACTAAAAGAAAAAGAGGACGACAGTGGATGTCGTCCTCGCGATTTATTTTCGTGGATAATAATACATGATTCTTCCGTTAAATAAATGTAATTCCCCTTTAAGCTTTTTAGCAAGGAATTTACTAAATTCGTTTGCCTTTCCTTTATCGCCAAAGGTTGATGTTTCCGGTAGGGTGATTTGGATGTAAGTTTGCTCTCGTTCTGTACCGTCTTCATAACGTACAAGCTCCGTATCAACTCCTAGAAGCATGATGCGATAGTTGTGTTGTTCGGATTTAAGATAGAACCATTTCCCTTTTCCTTCAGGTTTTTCTTTAATTTCATATGGAAAAGAGGCCTCCCCGTATTGCCAGTTCAGTTGTTTTCCTGTCTTTTGGGTAATATCCTTATAATAGTGAAACAACTCCAGAACATCTTCCGTGGTAACGCTTTCCTTCTCAGATGAAGGAACGAGCTTTATGTATGCATGACTAGACATTTTACTTCCCCCGATTCTCCCATACATTTTTTGCAATTTTAATTCAATTATATTCTAGCAAAGTTTTGAAACCAGTGACAACAAAAAAGAGCACTTCTTGAGTGCTCGGTTTAAATAAAGGATTAGAGATTATTTTTCTTCTTTTGGAGAGTCACAGCATCCACACTTTGCGTAAAGGACAGTTACCTTTTCATCTTCAAAATGATCAATAGTAGCCTCACATGTCTGGCAAACGATAGTGCCCATTTTTCTCACTTCTCCTTTGTAAGATCCTTTATTTTTTATTCAGTTAATTGTTGTTTCCTGCAATAAAAAGTATGGATTTAATTGTAGAAACAACAATTTTGAAAACGTTTAATTACCTTTAAATCAATAATAATATAACACTATTAATATTTCAAGGATAAATTGTATAACACATTTAAGTTTTTTTAGCAAAAATAGGACATAAAAAAATCGGCATTTATGCCGATTTTTAGTTTATTCAATTGCCTTATGTTCTTTAATAACTCTTAGCATACGTGCATCAAAGTTTTCAGGTCCTTGGACAGGAAGTCCAGCTTCGATATTTTTCTTAATATATAGGAGATTATCCTTTGTAATGATTTCGCCAGGGATGAAAATCGGAATGCCTGGAGGGTATACCATGATAAACTCAGCGATAATTCTTCCTTCTGATTCATCAAAAGGTACAAGTTCAGTTTCTGCGTAAAATGCATCTCTAGGTGTTGATGAAAGCAATGGAATATCAGGCAATAGTACCTTAGCATCGAGCGCCTGCGTTTTTTCAATACGCATTGTTGATAGCTCGCGAAGTGCCTTTAATAAAATATCAGCTTCGTTTTTCGTATCACCAGGAGTGACAATACAAAGGATGTTATACAGATCGGAAAGTTCAACCTCGATGTTGTACATTCCTCTTAGCCATTTTTCGACTTCGAAGCCTGTAATGCCAAGCTCTTTTACGGAGATAATTAATTTGGTTGGGTCATAATCGAACGTTGCCTTTGAACCAAGAATTTCCTCCCCAACACAAAACAGATGCTCCATTTCATTGATTTCATTGCGAATATAATTAGCCAGTTGAATTGTTTTATCAATCAGTTCATGACCTTTAATCGCAAGCTGCTTACGGGCAGTATCTAAAGAGGCTAGTAGTAAGTATGAAGTAGATGTCGTCGTTAACATACTTAAAATAGATTGTACTCGTTTTGGAGATACAAGATTTCCTCTTACATTTAAGATGGAACTTTGTGTCATTGAACCACCAAGCTTATGAACACTAGTAGCAGCCATATCTGCTCCAGCCTGCATAGCGGATAAAGGCAATTCCTCATGAAAATGAATATGAACACCATGCGCTTCATCAACTAAGACAGGCACATTATGTGAATGAGCAATTTCAACAATTTTTCTTAAATCAGCAGAGATTCCAAAATAGGTTGGATTAATCACCAATACACCTTTTGCATCTGGATGCTGCTCTAATGCCTTTTCAACAGAGTCTGTTGTAATCCCATGGGAGATCCCGAGACGCTCATCGACTTCTGGATGTATAAAGACAGGTATCGCACCTGAGAAAATAATCGCTGACATGACTGATTTATGTACGTTACGAGGAACGATAATTTTGTCTCCAGGGCCACATACTGCCATCACCATGGTCATGATTGCTCCGCTTGTACCTTGTACAGAAAAGAACGTATAATCTGCACCAAAAGCTTCAGCAGCCAAATCCTGAGCTTGTTTAATGATGCCTTTAGGAGCATGCAAGTCGTCTAACGGTCCGATATTAATCAGATCGATGGATAAGGCATTTTCTCCGATAAAGTTCTTAAATTCAGGGTCCATTCCTGCACCCTTTTTATGGCCGGGTATATGAAATTGAATTGGATTCTTTTTTGCATGTTCAAGTAATCCACTAAAAAGCGGAGTTTCAAATTGTGACAAATTTCTTCCACACCTCTTTACAAATTTTCAATTCTTTGATGTTTGTTCGTTTTAAAAAAGAAATAAAACAAATGAATTATAGCATTATTCATTTTCTCTGCATAGAAAAATATTTCTCCAATCTTAGTTTTCGATGATAAAAGGAAAATAACTCATGAAATCAAGGTTTGCTGGATTGAAAAATATGGATAAATGATTTGCAATTTAGAAGGCAGATCGGTACAATCACAATAGTTATCATATGAAGCAGGTGAAGAAATGGAATATCAATATCCGATTGATTATCATTGGTCGACTGAAGAAATCGTCGATGTTATAAAATTCTTTGAACACATTGAAGCAGCTTATGAAAAAGGGATTGCAAGAGATTCTTTAATGAATGCTTATCGACGCTTTAAAGAAATTGTCCCGAGCAAAGCAGAAGAAAAAAAGATCTGCGGTGAATTTGAGGAGATGAGTGGTTATTCCTCATATCGTACCATTCAGAAGGCAAAAGATGCTGAAAGTGGACAAAAGATTAAGATGTAAGTCGTAGTATAAGGAAAGGCTGTTCCGAAGACCTGTTTAAGGTCGTTTAGGAACAGCCTTCTTTTGTTAGTCAAACTTTTGCCATTTAAATAACCATGTTAAATGGGCATCGAACCTTTTTTATAAAAGTTTAAGCCAATTTATATAGGGGTAGTAATTCATTAAACACACTTTCAACCTTACTAATGAATTCCTCTCGTGACATAGCTACTGCCTTTTCTCTCGGAATTTGATAGCCACATAAAATTTCAGCTTTTTTCACAGTTTGTAGGCGCTCAAACATCGCTTTTAATTCTTCCTTAGATAACTCACTATGGAAAGATACATCAGGCTTCATGTGGTCACCAGACCAAACAAAGTCCTTGTTCGTTTCTTTATAAATCGTATTAACCTTTTTGGCTAACTTCTGTCCGAGTTCTTCCTTATTAGGTGCTTCATAAATAACAGCAAACCAAATAAATACATGTGTTTCCCATAAGCCAATTTGAAAATGTGGCAACATTTTATACCCACGAGGATTACTTGCAAAGGCTACCCAAGTATCCTTAGGGGGATTTACAGTTCTCCTTGCGTGCTTTGCTACATGAGCAAACATCTCTGTCCCAGTCATAGTTGCTAAAGTTGGGGCAAAATGTTGACCAAGAGCCTCTAATTTAGGTCTAATAGTAGACTTTAATGCATCCATTCGAGGTTCAAATCCATCTATTTTAAAAACATCGAAATCTTGATTAGTGAATCCTGAAAAAATCATGTTCTCCCTCCTTAATCTATGTCAAATATTGTAGCATATTGTGGATTGTTCGAGAAAGAAGAAGGCTCAAATCGTGAAAATTCGCCAGGATTAGGCAATAACACAAATTTGTTGCATAAAAAAAATACCCTCATAAGATATTAAAAGAGTTGAAAGGGGTGAAGTAGATTGAAACAGCTAATGAATTCTTTAACGAAGAAGGATCCTGAAAAGGAACGAAAAGCGATGTTAAGACTTGAAATGGATTATGAGCTTCTTACTCTTTTTGATGCGATGACAGACAATAATGAAACCCAAAAGATAAAAAGTAAAGCAAAGCTTGAAAAAATTAGAACGGAACTTTTAAAATTAAAAGCTCTATGAACCAAGGAGAACTGTAAATATGGATAATATGAGCGGTGATTTGGATAATACATCTTAAAACGAATTCCTAAGGAAGTTAAGTAGGGGTTCGTTTTTTATTTTTCGAGCATGGGAAAAGTAATATAAGTTGAACCGTACCCATAGATCCATTACCCTATTAATAAGTAGAAAATATTCAAAGATAGGAAGCTGATGAGCGGTGCAGGAAAATGAAATTTTAACCTATGCGAAAAGCTGGATTAAAGAGGCCGGAGAACAGATCAAGAAATCTTTTCAAACAACGTTGAATATTGAAACGAAATCAAATGCTAATGACCTTGTTACAAATATCGATAAAGAAACAGAACAGTTCTTTATTACAAAAATTAACGAGCAATTTCCAGAACATCGTATATTAGGTGAAGAAGGGAACGGAGATAACCTTGAAGATTTAGGGGGCGTTGTTTGGATTATTGACCCCATCGATGGAACGATGAATTTTGTGCACCAGCAAAGAAATTTTGCTATTTCGATTGGGATTTATGAAGACGGAGTAGGGAAAATCGGACTCATCTATGATGTCGTTCATGACGAGTTATATCATGCGGTTAAGGGAAAAGGTGCCTTTTTTAACGACCTTCCACTAAAAAAATTAAATGAAGTATCCGTTTCAGAGGCGATTATTGGTTTAAATGCCACTTGGGTTACGCCGAATCGGAGAATCGATCCATTAATCTTAGGAACGTTAGTAAGGGATGTTCGTGGAACAAGATCGTATGGCTCAGCTGCAATTGAAATTGCTCAAGTGGCTGCTGGTAGATTAGATGCTTACATTACGATGAGATTATCTCCATGGGATTTTGCTGCGGGTCTTATTTTAATTGAAGAGGTTGGAGGGGTTTCAACTACACTTAAAGGGGAACCAATACAGCTGTTGCAACAAAACTCTGTCTTTATTTCTAAGCCGGGCTTACATAAATCAATCGTGGAAAACTATTTAAAGGGTAAAGAATGGTAAAAAGGAAAACTGGGAGAATTCCCGGTTTTCCTTTTTACTTTTACAATAATTTATAGTTTCCCGCTTTCACGCATTTTCTTTTTCGTTTTAAAGCCAAAACCCATCACAAAAATAAAGGCGACTAATGTAAGTATAATTCCGATTGGGCTTCTGAAACTTATGGCAATGCCTGTCCCCATCAAGCATACAACAGCTGCTAATGCTAAAAATAAAAATGGCCACTTGATTTGATTCATGACAAATCCCCCTTATTTTCCGAAAAAAAGCTCTATTCATTTATATTTTACATAAAAAGCTATTAGGTTTCTACAACAAATGTGTTATAATATTTCAGTTAGACTGCAAAATATAAATAAAGTTTTAGATTGAATAAAGGTAGGAGTGGAATTTTTGAAACTAAGAGAAGATATTCGCAACATCGCGATCATTGCCCACGTTGACCACGGGAAAACAACTTTGGTTGACCAATTGTTAAAGCAATCTGGTACTTTCCGTACGAATGAGCATGTGGAAGAACGTGCAATGGATTCGAACGACATTGAAAGAGAACGTGGAATCACGATTTTAGCGAAAAATACAGCGATTCAATATAAAGATACAAGAATTAACATTCTCGATACACCAGGACATGCTGACTTTGGTGGAGAAGTTGAACGTATCATGAAAATGGTAGATGGAGTTCTACTAGTTGTAGATGCATATGAAGGTTGTATGCCGCAAACTCGTTTCGTTCTAAAGAAAGCTTTAGAGCAAAACTTAACGCCAATTGTAGTTGTAAACAAAATCGACCGTGACTTTGCTCGTCCAAAAGAAGTTATCGACGAAGTACTTGATTTGTTCATCGAATTAGATGCAAATGAAGACCAATTAGAGTTCCCGGTTGTTTACGCTTCAGCTATTAACGGTACTGCAAGTGCAGACCCTGAACAGCAAGACGAGAACATGCAGGTTTTATATGACACAATTGTTGAACACATTCCTGCGCCAGTGGACAATCGTGAAGAGCCACTTCAATTCCAAGTAGCATTGCTTGATTACAATGACTATGTGGGAAGAATTGGTATCGGACGTGTTTTCCGTGGTACAATGAAAGTAGGACAACAGGTTGCATTAATGAAGTTAGACGGTTCTGTAAAACAATTCCGTGTAACAAAAATCTTTGGTTTCTTCGGTCTAAAACGTGAAGAAATCCAAGAAGCTGTTGCTGGTGATCTGGTAGCTGTATCTGGAATGGAAGACATTAACGTTGGTGAAACGGTATGTCCAATCGAGGATCAAGAGGCATTACCAGTTTTAAGAATTGACGAACCAACTCTACAAATGACATTCCTAGTGAATAACAGTCCATTTGCTGGTCGCGAAGGTAAGTTCGTAACGGCAAGAAAAATTGAAGAGCGTCTACGTGCTCAATTACAAACAGATGTAAGCTTACGTGTTGAAAATACAGATTCTCCAGATGCATGGGTTGTTTCTGGACGTGGTGAGTTGCATTTATCAATCCTAATTGAAAATATGCGTCGTGAAGGTTATGAGCTACAGGTAAGTAAGCCTGAAGTAATTGTTAAAGTTATTGATGGAGTTCGTTGTGAGCCTGTAGAACGCGTGCAAATTGATGTACCTGAAGAAAATACAGGTGCAATCATGGAATCAATGGGTGCTCGTAAAGGTGAAATGCTTGATATGATCAATAATGGTTCAGGTCAAGTTCGACTAATCTTTATGGTTCCAGCTCGTGGATTAATTGGATATACAACTGAATTCTTAACGTTAACTCGTGGATTTGGTATCATTAACCATACATTTGATAGCTACCAACCAATGGCTCAAGGTCAAGTTGGCGGACGTCGTCAAGGTGTTCTAGTGTCTATGGAAACTGGAAAAGCATCGACTTATGGAATTATGCAGGTTGAAGATCGTGGAGTTATCTTCGTTGATGCAGGAACTGAAATTTACGAAGGTATGATTGTTGGAGAACATAACAGAGAAAATGATCTTACTGTTAATATCACTAAAGTGAAGCATGCAACGAATGTTCGTTCTGCTACAAAAGATCAAACAAATGTAATGAAGAAACCAAGAATCATGACTCTTGAAGAATCATTAGAGTATTTAAATGATGATGAGTATTGCGAAATTACACCAGAATCAATCCGTCTTCGTAAGAAGATCCTTGAAAAAGGTGAAAGAGAAAGAGTTACGAAGAAAAAGAAAGCTGTTGAAATGAACTAGTGCTTTAAAGGGGAGTATAGGAGAATGGATATTACTGAACGTCTGACGTTTTTCGCTGCGCTGTTTAAAGTGAATGAAAACCCAAAACTAGGCATGTGGTTACTCTATATTACGATTATTCTCCTATGTGTGGTCGTATATAAATTAGGATTTGCCAGAAAGCTACCGATGTTAAAAAATGTAGTCATTTATGCCTTTTTAGCATTAGGATGTACAATCCTGACATTCTTTGCGGTCTTTCTACCGATTGCCGAAGGGCTTGTAGTGGCTGCTTTAATCTTGATTATTTACAAAATCCGTTTACACCAAGAAAAGAAACAGCAAAGTCAAGGAAATGAAGTATAAAGGGGAAACTTTATGAATTCATTACAAGATGCGCTTTATAATTGGTTAACGATTAAAGTCGTTATCGATGAACGTCCCGATGACACGGCTGCAGTTGAGACTGAAAAAACGTTTTATGACATGTTGAAGGATGACCATTCCCTTACAAACATTGAAGTCACGAAGGATGACGAGATGTACTATGTTCACTTCGATCATGAGGGTGAAAGAAAAAAACAAAGATTTCCCCGGGAACTGATCGAAGTGATGCTTAATCAAATCAATCAGCAGCCGGAACGGTATCGTAATTACCCGATATAAATGGAAAAATCCGCTCACCTTTTTAGGGAGCGGATTTTTTGTTTTAGTTCGAATCGATAGGCGGGTGCATTCCGCTTTTCTAATTACCATTCATCGTCTTCGCTTTTTGAACGATAAAGCTTAAAATTTCCAGTTGCAATTCGTTGGTTTGTTTTCTCTGTAATGCGTTCTTCGCATGGTTTGCACATAAATGTATGGATAGGGCGGTTTCTAAGTCTCTTCGCCTGAAATGAATCATCTTCAATGGATTGAATTTGATCGCAAATGACACATTTTACTCTCATGATAACACCTCTTCATGAATAACTAGCTTGTTTTTTAGTATAACATTCAATTCGGATTTGTCCTAGCTTGAATTAGACCATTTACATATTTTTGAAAAAATAGAAGAAGCTTAACCATTTTAAGGCTAAGCTCCTTTTGTTATTAAATTAGAATTGTGGACTAACTAATCCATATGATGATTGGACTGGTCATTTTGTTCCTTTTCAATTTGCTTCGTTTCAGAGTTGTTGAGCTTTTCTTTCTGTTCATCTACTTGGTTCTTCTTCGCATCAGGATCGATAATATCAGCGGGCACCTCAGGCATCAATCGACCAGAAATATCTGCAAGCTCATTAATAATTCCTTGGATGGGCTCGCCATTACGAATATCATCTCCTATTTCACGAATACGAGCTGTCATATCTGGGTCTGCCACGACTACAGCACGCGCACCGTGAGGGTCGTGTTTGAGACTTTCAGCTACAGAATATTTAATGGCGCCGACTTCAGAACGCTCAATGTTTTCTTTTACATCAATGCCTACAATGGCATATCTTCCTAGAACGACAGCAGTAGCATCATTGACATTCGGAATGCTGGTCGCTAAATCAACAAGATGTTCTGATATTTCTTGTCCAGTTTGACGGCCGACATTTTGAATCGTTGTATTTTTGACGTTTAAAGGTTTATTATCCTGGTTATTGTTTCCTTCGTGGGCGTTGTTATTATTCGCTCCACACCCAGCAATAAGTGCTAATAGTAAAATGAAAATGATCCCTTTCTTCATATGGTAAATACACCTCCAAAAGTTACTGATCGAAATCGTAATCCGGGGAAAATCTGATATGATTCATTATGTTTATTGTGTAAAACTTCTTCTATCTTTATTCGAAAAAACATATATTTTACAAAAGCTCTACCTTTCCATTGGGATAAACCTACAAACAAAGACCTAAGAGGAGCAGGAGGCAATGGATGACAAAAATATATGTGTTAGATACGAATGTCTTGTTACAGGACCCATACTCCATCTTTTCATTTGAAGACAATGAAGTAGTGATTCCTGCAGTAGTACTCGAAGAAGTCGACTCCAAAAAGCGTAATATGGATGAGATCGGCAGAAACGCGAGACAAGTATCCAGACTCATTGATGGCTTAAGACAAAACGGGAAACTGCATGAGAAAATTCCTCTTGAAAATGGCGGTGCTTTACGAATTGAATTGAATCATCGTTCGTTCCACCAATTACAGGATATTTTTGTGGAAAAGACAAATGATAATCGCATTCTGGCCGTTGCTAAAAACTTATCCCTCGAAGAAGAAACGAAGTTGGAGGGAAGAAGGGTCATTTTAGTTAGTAAGGATACATTAGTTAGAGTAAAGGCAGACGCGATTGGTCTTTATTCTGAGGACTTTTTAAGTGATCGGGTAGTTGAAAATGATCATATTTATACAGGAGTGCTTGAGCAATTTGTTGATATTACGTTACTGAATACTTTTTATGAAAAAAAGGAGATTCCAGCTTCTGAATTTCCTAATATGACACTTTACCCAAATCAATTCTTAATCATGAAGGATACATTGGGCTCTTCGTCTTCTGCAATTGGAATGGTTGACCAAACGGGAAAAATAATTCGAAAGCTTGTATTCGACCATGATCATATATGGGGCATACGCTCTCGAAATGTACACCAAACCATGGCGATTGAGTTGCTACTTAGAAAGGATATTTCGCTAGTTACGTTAATTGGTAAAGCTGGAACAGGAAAAACGTTATTGGCATTAGCCTCAGGGCTTATGCAAACAGAGGATTATGGAGATTATAAGAAATTACTAGTTGCAAGGCCGATTGTACCAGTAGGGAAAGATATTGGTTTCTTACCTGGGGAAAAGCAGGAGAAACTTCGACCGTGGATGCAGCCTATATATGATAACTTAGAGTATTTGTTTAACGTAAAAAAGCCTGGTGAGTTAGACGCAATTCTAGCTGGGATGGGATCAATCGAAGTGGAAGCCTTAACTTATATTCGAGGAAGAAGTATACCTGACCAATTCATTATCATTGATGAGGCGCAAAATCTGACAAAGCATGAAGTAAAAACAATTTTGACACGGGTAGGGGAGAGAAGCAAAATTGTCTTAATGGGTGACCCAGAACAAATCGATCATCCATATTTAGATGCCTATAACAACGGCCTTACATACGTTGTGGAAAAGTTTAAGAATGAAACGATTTCTGGTCATGTAAAGTTATTTAAAGGTGAACGTTCGGGTCTTGCGCAGCTCGCAGCAGATTTATTGTAGGAAACAAAAAAACTTCCATCACAAGGTGGAAGTTTTTATTCTATTCGAAATTCTTTCACGTGTTTAATTGGATTATTAAAATTCGAGCCATCTCGATAATAGCAATGGACTGGACCATCTTCTCTCAGTGGTTTTCCATCTTTAGAGAATCCTAAAACCATTTCCTCAGCAATTTCTAATGGAAGTTTTACTTCACCATCATTTGAGACAATAATCAGATAGCGAGCATCTTCGTGGACTTCAGCATTTTTTAAGAACGGTTTAAAAGGAATACAGAATGTGCCAGTTATTAATTCTTCTTTTATAAATTTCTTTTCGGTCTTCAAGGTTGGTGGAACGATGGCCCCCTCAATAATTTCGCGGTCCCAATGCTTGGAAACTTCCTTTGTATATTCTTCTAGAGTATCTATTTCTTCTTTTTCGTCATGAAAAAATGAATGCAACTCTTGCTTTCTGTCATCAAAAATCCATACACTAGGATCTAATGTTATGCTATATTTTACTTTGCCAGATATAAGTATGATTGATTCCATGGTAGCCTCCTATTTATCTTTAGATTAAGTATAACGATAATATTGCAAATTGTCATATCTTCAGACTTTTTAAGATTTTTTGGGAAAATAGAAGCGATAGACCCTATTGTTCTTGCATTTTTCATCTTTTACAGTTAAAATTTATAGATAGGATAATCGCTCGGAAACGGGGGGATCAAGGTTGGCGTCTGAAATGATAGTAGATCATCAAGAAAAAGCCAATGCCTTGTTAAAGGCTGACGCTGATAAAATATTGAAGCTTATTAAGGTGCAGATGGATAACTTAACAATGCCACAATGTCCTTTGTATGAAGAGGTTTTGGACACGCAAATGTTTGGGTTATCTCGTGAGATAGATTTTGCTGTTCGCCTCGGATTAATTGAGGATAAAGAGGGAAAAGCTATTTTGGCTGAATTGGAAAGAGAACTTTCTGCTCTGCATGAAGCATCACAAAAAAAATAATAAATAAAAAACTCAAACGTCAATGAAAGATCGTTTGAGTTTTTTTACATAAGGCTGTTTTCATCGAGTCTATTTTACGGTTCTATCAAGATCGGTCCTTTCAAAAATTAGGGACTCTCCTTGTAGTAGAAAAATTGATAATACGGATAAGGAAGATAAAGTATGTTAAAAAAAATCCTTAAATCATACGATTACTCACTCATAATAGTAGTTGTCCTACTGGCAATATTTGGACTAGTCATGGTATACAGCGCGAGCATGGTGACGGCAATTCAAAGATATGGTTTCGAGAGTGATCATTTTTTTGTAAGGCAAAAGATTTTTTTGCTCGCTGGAGCATTGGTATTTATATTTTTTGCACTAGTCCCATACAAGCTCTATCTAAATAATAAGGTACTAGGAACGATTGTGTTATTATCATTAATTTCACTGCTAGGGATATTTAAGTTTGGTACGGTTGCTGGAAATGCACAGAGTTGGTATGAATTTGGACCGCTTCGCTTGCAGCCTTCTGAATTCGTAAAAGTAGCTGTCATTGTTTATTTATCAGCTGTATATGCAAAAAAACAACCATACATAAATCAGTTTAACCAAGGGGTATTACCACCTCTAGCTTTTATCGTGATGGTCTGTGCTTTAGTTGCCTTGCAACCAGATTTCGGGACTACGGCAATTATTGTCATGATTGCAGGCATGATTATTGTTTCATCGGGAATGAATTTCAAAACCATTATTAAATTAGCTCTTTTAGGACTGATACTATTTAGCCCATTTGTCTTTATTTTAAAAGATGAAATTTTTTCAATGGAGCGTTTAGAAAGATTTTCTGTTCTTACGAATCCATTTGCAGATGGTGTTGCAGAGGATGGAGGCTATCACCTTATCAACTCTTACTATGCGATTGGAAGTGGAGGCATTAATGGTTTAGGACTTGGACAAAGTGTACAAAAACTAGGGTATTTGCCTGAACCACACACTGACTTCATTATGGCCATTATTGCAGAGGAACTGGGTGTGTTTGGTGTCGCGTTTGTTATTCTTTCTTTAGGATTCATTGTCTTAAAAGGAATCTTTATTGGCTTAAAAGGGAAGGATCCTTTTGGTAGTTTACTAGCTATTGGTATATCCGGCATGATTGGAATCCAGACGTTCATCAATCTTGCAGGTATTTCGGGTATTTTTCCTTTGATGGGTATCCCACTACCGTTCGTTAGTTATGGAGGTTCTTCGTTATTGCAATTGTCTATCGCGATGGGGATTCTTGTAAATGTCTCGATGTTTGTGAACTATGAGAAAAAGTACAAATCAAATGAAAAAGAGGGACTGAAGGTTGTTACAAATAAAACTAGAAATAGTTTTAGAGCCTGAAAACTCTTTATTCTCTGAAAAATTATTGTAAAATAAAATAACAAAAATTATTTATTTTTCGCATTGTTCAAATTATCAATTTTTTCAATGCGATTTTATGCTATGATACTTTAAATCGCTAAATTTAAGAATGCTACAGGTATGGAAAATATCAGAGAAGACGAGGTGTGTCCATTGACAAGAAAGATTCAAAAGGTCTTAGTTGCGAATAGGGGAGAGATCGCCATTCGTGTATTCCGAGCGTGTACAGAATTAAACATTCGTACAGTAGCAATATATTCAAAAGAGGATTCCGGTTCATTTCATCGCTATAAGGCGGACGAGGCTTATTTAATTGGAGAAGGAAAAAAACCTATTGATGCCTATTTAGATATTGATGGAATCATTGAAATCGCAAAAGCCTCCGATGTGGATGCAATTCACCCTGGATATGGATTTTTATCAGAAAATATTCATTTTGCAGAGCGGTGTGAAAAAGAAGGTATTGTCTTTATTGGACCAAAATCCAAGCATCTTGATATGTTCGGGGACAAGGTAAAAGCTAGAACGCAAGCTCAAATCGCTAACATTCCTGTGATTCCAGGTAGTGATGGACCGGTTGAGAATGTAAAAGATGTAATCGAATTTGGAAAACAATACGGATTCCCAATTATCATTAAAGCTTCCCTCGGTGGTGGCGGCCGTGGTATGAGAATTGTCAAAAGCTTAGAAGAGGTTGAGCAAGCTTATGACCGTGCTAAGTCAGAGGCAAAAGCGGCCTTTGGGAATGACGAAGTATATGTAGAACGTTTTATCGAAAATCCGAAACATATTGAAGTGCAAATCATTGGTGATGAACATGGCAATATTGTTCACCTTTTTGAGCGAGATTGTTCTGTTCAACGTAGACATCAAAAAGTAGTAGAGGTTGCTCCTTGTGTTTCGATTTCAGAAGACCTTCGCGGAAGAATTTGTGACGCTGCTGTCAGCCTCATGAAAAATGTTGATTACTTAAATGCTGGTACGGTCGAGTTTCTAGTTGCTAATGATGAATTTTATTTTATCGAAGTGAATCCACGTGTTCAGGTAGAGCACACCATTACAGAAATGATTACAGGTATTGATATTGTCCAGTCGCAAATTTTAGTGGCAGAAGGACATTCTCTTCACTCTGAAGTCGTGGCTATACCGAAACAAGAGGATATTAAGATTCATGGATATGCCATTCAATCGCGTGTAACAACGGAAGATCCGTTAAATAACTTTATGCCGGATACTGGAAGAATTAATGCTTATCGTTCTGGTGGAGGTTTTGGTGTTCGCTTAGATGCTGGTAATGGCTTTGCTGGAGCTGTTATTACGCCTTACTACGATTCTTTACTCGTTAAACTTTCTACTCATGCCTTAACTTTCGAGCACGCAGCTTCGAAAATGATAAGAAACCTACAGGAATTTAGGATTCGTGGGATTAAAACAAATATTCCTTTCTTAGTAAATGTAGTGAAGCACAAGAAGTTTGTTTCAGGAGAGTATAATACTTCGTTTATCGATAAAACACCTGAACTGTTCTTGTTCCCGGTAAGCAAAGACCGTGGTACAAAAATGTTAACTTATATTGCCAATGTAACAGTGAATGGTTTTCCTGGTATCGAAAAGAAAAAGCGTCCCGTTTTTGAAACACCTAGGAAACCAAAGTTAAAGGCAGGTACACCTTATCAAAATGGAACAAAGCAAATTTTAGACGAAAAAGGTGCAGACGGGTTAGTTGAATGGATCAAGCAGCAAGAAAAGGTTCTACTCACAGATACAACATTCCGTGATGCTCACCAGTCGCTTCTAGCTACACGTGTTCGAACCAAGGATCTTCAGCATATCGCTGAACCTACAGCAAAGCTTCTTCCAGAGATGTTTAGCTTTGAGATGTGGGGTGGAGCAACATTTGATGTGGCTTATCGATTCTTAAAAGAAGATCCATGGGAAAGACTCCTTACCCTTCGTAAATTAATGCCAAATGTATTGCTACAAATGTTATTACGTTCAGCTAATGCGGTAGGTTACAAAAACTATCCAGATAATGTGATACATGAGTTTGTTCAAAAATCAGCTGATGCAGGTATTGATGTATTCCGAATCTTTGATAGCTTAAACTGGGTTAAAGGGATGGAAGTAGCAATTGATGCTGTAAGACAAACGGGGAAGATTGCAGAAGCAGCGATTTGTTATACGGGGGATATTTTAGACTCTTCAAAAACAAAGTATGATCTAAATTATTATAAAAATTTGGCGAGAGAATTAGAGCAACAAGGGGCACATATTTTAGCAATAAAAGATATGGCTGGATTACTAAAACCGCAATCTGCCTATGCATTAATCTCGGAGCTTAAGGAAACAGTTAATATTCCAATCCATTTACATACCCATGATACGAGTGGAAATGGAATCTATACGTATGCAAAAGCAATTGAAGCTGGAGTAGATATTGTTGATGTAGCTTTAAGTACAATGGCAGGTCTGACTTCACAGCCAAGTGCAAATTCATTATATTACGCTCTTGAAGGAACAAATCGTAAGCCTGACGTAAGCATTGGTGCATTAGAACAGCTTTCTCATTACTGGGAAGATGTTCGAAAATATTATCAGGATTTTGAAAGTGGTATGATAGCACCGCATACGGAAGTATACCAGCATGAAATGCCAGGTGGACAATACAGCAATCTCCAGCAACAAGCAAAAGCGGTAGGGCTCGGGGATAAATGGGACCAGGTAAAAGAAATGTATGCTCGTGTAAACCAGATGTTTGGTGATATTGTCAAAGTAACTCCATCTTCTAAAGTAGTAGGGGACATGGCCTTGTATATGGTCCAAAATGAATTAACGGAAGAGGATGTCTTGAGTCGTGGAGCCTCACTAGATTTCCCAGATTCTGTTGTGGAATTGTTTGAGGGCTATTTAGGACAGCCAGCTGGTGGATTCCCGAAAGAACTTCAAAAAATCATTTTAAAAGGAAAAGAACCAATAACAGTTCGACCTGGAGAACTGCTTGAGCCGGTCAACTTCCAGGCGATTAGTGACGAGCTTTATAAAGAGCTCGGAAGACCAATAACAAGCTTTGACACGATTGCATATGCCTTATATCCGAAAGTGTTCAAAGAATACACTGCGACGGTTGAAAAATTTGGCGATGTCTCTGTCTTAGATACACCAACCTTCTTATATGGTTTAAGATTGGGTGAAGAGATTGAGATTGAGATCGAGACAGGAAAAACGCTTATCGTGAAATTGGTTTCAGTCGGGCAACCTCAGTTAGATGGCACTCGAGTTGTCTATTTTGAACTGAACGGTCAACCGCGTGAGGTCGTTGTGAAGGATGAAAGTATTAAGGCAACTGTTGCTGCGAAAGTGAAGGCTAATCCAAAAAATGAAGAACAAATTGGTGCGTCAATGCCAGGAACAGTTATTAAAGTGCTTGTGGAAAAAGGAGAAAAGGTCGCACAAGGTGACCATCTCATGATTACGGAAGCAATGAAAATGGAAACAACTGTACAGGCGCCTTTTTCAGGAATTGTTAAGGATATTTACGTTACTAACGGAGAAGCCATACAGACTGGAGATTTATTAATCGAGGTTTCAAGATAGAAAAAAGGTTGCAGCAAATTGCTGCAACCTTTTTTAGTCCGTAGTTCGGACAGTTAATGGTGGGATATTAATCGGTTCTCCGACCGATTTTGATTGTTGAAGTAATAGTTCGTTCTTTCTGCTTCTTGAAGTTAATAGAATGAAATAGCTTAATACGCCAAACAAGCAAGAAACAAAGAAAGCATGGGCAAGTGCAATGTACAGATTTTGTAGGGAAAGTACAACTAATGCCCCGGCAATTACTTGTAATGATACAAGGATAAAGGATACAATCCAGCCCCAATAAACAACCTTTTGGTGTTTATAATGAACAATAGCTAAATATGTAATATAGCCAATCCAAATGAAAATAATGCCTGCTGCAAAACGATGCCCCATTTGAACCCATTCATGAAACGAAATAGGAATGTTTGGTTCTGCATTCACACACAATGGCCAATCCCGACATACTAGACTTGCGTTGACATGTCTAACCAATGCTCCTGTATAAACAACAATAAAGCTATAAATGGTGACCCCGATGATATGCTTACGCATTCTTCCATCTATCACAAGCTTTTCTGCTTCAAACTTTTTATCAACTTCAAAGATAAGTAAGGTTAAAAGCAATACTGCCGCAAACGAAATGAGTGAAATTCCAAAGTGAACAGCAAGCACAAAGTCCGATTGTCCCCAAAGAACTGCTGCTGCGCCAATTAGTCCTTGTAGAACTAAAAATGAAAATGACAATAACGCTAGAAATTTTGTTTCGCGTATATGTCCTATCGATTTCCATGCCCAAAAGGATAAAATCAGTACCATAAATCCTACAGTACCAGAAACAACACGATGAGCAAGCTCGATGACAAGCTCAAAGGTAATATTTGTGGGAATGAGTTCTCCGTTACACAGTGGCCAAGAACGACCGCAGCCCATTCCGGACTCGGTTTTCGTCACAAGAGCTCCGCCAATCAAGATGAACAACATCCCGATTGTTGTTAAGACGGCAAACCATTTAAGTGACCTCGTCAAAGTTATACACCTCTTATAAAAACTATGAATGTGATCTTTTGTACTAACTACATGTAAACAATATATCAAATTTTTAGGAAAATAACAGAAATTAATCTATTTTAGAGTCACTTTTTTGATAGTACACAAAATTTCAATGTTTTACAATGATTATTAAAATAAACAATGTGATTATAGTAAAAAGGTTGCAAAATAGATGAGAGTTTGCTAGAAATATAGAAGGGTAATTCGCTTTCAAATGACTTAAATGTACTGCAAAAAAGAGGAAAAAGCTGCTAAGAAGTTAGGCTTTTTCTTTTTCCTGTAGGAGATAGAAGGGGCGGGAATTTTGATTGTTTTTTTGTTATTGTAAGAAAATAACAGTAAGAATGAGCGAAAAGACCCGATGTTCACATTTTAGTCAAAAAAAATTCAAAAAATGTTCACAGAACAAGTAAAAATATGGTTTAATAAATTATAGGAAAACCTTAACAAAACATGAATAATTAGCAACATTAACACTATGTAGATAGTGAAAAAGTTATCCTTAAAAAGTTTGAATTGGCTTACCTCGTTTTTAAATACAAATATAGCAGTGTAGGTCATTATATCGTTCATGGTTGTGTATACATATGGTGTATTTGTAATTAGGGAGGAAGAATAATGAGTAATATGCGGGCTTTGGGTGAATCATCCGTAGATAGTGATGAAGAGAGCCTCGAAGCTATAAAACAGAAAACGAGTGTATGGAAGGATTTCTTAGCATTAATTAAGATTGGAATCGTCAATTCTAATATGATTACAACTTTTACTGGTTTGTGGCTGGCAATCCATTTTACGAATGCAGGTTTTCTCACCAATCTTGATATTGTTTTTTATACTTTGATTGGTTCTTCCTTTATTATTGCAGGTTCATGTGCCATCAATAATGTTTATGATCGAGATATTGATCCGTTAATGGAGAGAACGAAAAAACGACCAACGGTTACTGGTTCTGTAAACTCCACGAAAGCGCTAATTTTTGGATTAGGACTTGTCGTTATTGGAACAATATTTCTATTACTGACAACGTTTTCAGCGACATTGATTGGAATCATTGGTATTTTCAGTTATGTCGTTCTTTATACAATGTGGACAAAAAGAAAGTATGTTTCAAATACCTTAGTCGGAAGTATCTCAGGTGCGGTCCCACCACTAATTGGATGGGCTGCGATTGACCCGAACCTTGATATTATTGCTTGGAGTTTATTCCTTATTATGTTTGCGTGGCAACCTCCTCATTTTTACGCGCTTGCGATGAGAAGGGTGGAGGAATATAGAGCAGCGGGTGTACCGATGTTACCGGTCGTTAAAGGATTTGATACGACGAAGAAACATATACTTGTATGGATTGCGGTACTAATCCCAATACCATTTTTGTTGCTTTCGTTAGGTATACCTTTCTTGATACTAGCAACCATATTAAATATAGGCTGGCTCATTCTGGGCTTGTATGGATATCGTAAAAAAGATGATATCAAGTGGGCTAAAACGATGTTTGTATACTCACTACAATATATGACAATCATGTTTGTAGCTATGGTTATCGTCACGATTATTTAAAGATTACATATTCAATTCTGGGAAAATTTTTCTTTACGGTTAATGCGGTAAAGGGGATTTATCTATAAATTTTTAAATGAGGGTTAATTTCATAAAGTAGCCTTTAAAAGAAAAACGAAAAAAGTAATTTACAGAAATCATTTACAAATATCAATTAAAACCTCGTTTTTCAGCAATACACTTTATGAAGTTTTCTCATCTGAATTCTAATATTTTTCACATGAAAGAGGGGTATGTTTAAGCTATGAAAAAGCTAGCGAAATGGCGTCTGTTTTTACTATTAACCTTGATGGCGCTCATTCTTTCCGGTTGTGGCAAACCTTACTTATCTACCCTCCAGCCTGCTGGGGAGGTAGCGAAAAGTCAGTTTGATCTAATGGTTTTAAGTACAGTCATTATGGTCGGAGTTCTCATCATTGTAACGATTATTTTCCTAATTGTACTTTTCCGCTTCAAACGTAAGGATGATAGTATTCCGAAACAAGTAGAAGGCAGTCATAAATTAGAGATTATCTGGACTGTTATTCCAATTCTATTGCTTCTAGTTCTTGCTGTTCCAACTGTATTAGAAACTTTTAAGCTTGCAGATGTGTCAGCAATGGATAAGAAGGATGAAGAAGGTAATCCGGAAGCTCTTGTTATTAATGTTCGCGCTAATTTATATTGGTGGGAATTTGAGTATCCGAATGAAAAAATAGTAACGAGCCAAGAGCTTGTTGTTCCAACTGATCAAAAGGTTTATTTCAATTTAAAGTCTTCTGATGTGAAGCATTCCTTCTGGATTCCTGCAGTTGGTGGAAAGATGGATACGAACACAGATAATATCAATAAGTTCTGGTTAGAATTTGATTCTAAAGGTGCTGAAGCAGCTGGTGAATTATTCTATGGTAAGTGTGCGGAGCTATGTGGTCCTTCACATGCTTTGATGGATTTTAAAGTTAGAGCACTTCCAAGTGATGATTTTGACCAATGGGTAGCAACAATGCAAGGCATTGAAGAGCCTGTACAAGCAGATACTGCAAAAGCGCAAGAAGGACAAGAAATTTTCAACAACAGCTGTATTGGATGTCACGCTGTAACACCAGCAAATACGACTCCAGAAGCGGCTCGTCAAGCACCAAACTTAACAAACTTTGGTGACAGAGCTTATGTTGCTGGTATTTTAGAAAACAACGAAGATAACATTAAAAAATGGTTAACTGATCCTGAAACAGTAAAGCCTGCGAACAAAATGACAGATACTTATGGTGACTTAACACCAGAACAGATTGATGCATTAGCAGCTTATTTATCCGGATTAAAGGTACAAAAATAACATCATTGAATCATCATAAAATTAATTCTATTAATTGGGGATTAGTTTTCAAAGGGAGGTAAAATTGTGAGTACGAACGCTCAGAAAAAGGGGTTCGGCGCAACAGTTTGGGACTATTTAACAACAGTTGACCATAAGAAAATTGCCATTCTATACATGATTGCAGGTGGTTTCTTTTTCTTAGTTGGCGGTCTCGAAGCGATGTTTATCCGAATCCAGCTAGCAGTTCCAAATAACGATTTCGTTAGCGCTGGCTTATATAATGAAATCTTAACAATGCATGGTACTACAATGATTTTCTTGGCAGCGATGCCACTATTATTTGGTTTCATGAATGCCGTTATGCCTTTGCAAATTGGAGCACGTGACGTTGCGTTCCCGTTTGTAAACGCACTTGGTTTTTGGTTATTCTTCTTCGGGGGAATTTTCCTAAATCTTTCTTGGTTCCTTGGCGGAGCACCAGATGCTGGTTGGACTTCTTATGCATCGTTATCATTAGCATCGGAAGGTCACGGTATTGATTTCTATTTATTAGGACTACAGATATCGGGTGCTGGTACATTAATGGGGGGAATTAACTTCCTTGTAACAATCATTAATATGCGCGCTCCAGGAATGACTTATATGCGCATGCCGTTGTTCACTTGGACAACATTTGTCGCATCAGCGCTAATTTTATTTGCATTTCCAGCATTAACAGTTGGTATCTTCTTGTTAATGTTTGACCGATTATTTGGCTCAAACTTCTTTGTTACTGCAGCTGGTGGTAACACAGTTATTTGGGAGCATCTATTCTGGATTTTCGGACACCCAGAGGTTTATATCTTGATTTTGCCAGCATTTGGTATATTCTCAGAGATTATTCCAGTGTTCTCTAGAAAAAGACTATTCGGGTATTCTTCAATGGTCTTTGCAACAGTATTAATCGGTTTCTTAGGCTTCATGGTATGGGCTCACCATATGTTCACAGTTGGTCTTGGTCCAATTGCGAACGCAATTTTTGCTGTAGCAACGATGGCTATTGCGGTTCCAACAGGTATTAAAATCTTTAACTGGTTGTTTACAATGTGGGGAGGAAGCATTAAGTTTACAACTCCAATGCATTATGCTGTAGCATTTATTCCTTCATTCCTACTTGGTGGGGTAACAGGGGTTATGCTTGCGACAGCCGCAGCTGATTACCAGTACCATGATACTTATTTCGTTGTTGCGCATTTCCACTATGTAATTGTGGGTGGGGTAGTTTTCGCTGTCCTAGCAGGAACACAATTCTATTGGCCAAAAATGTTCGGAACAATGTTAAATGAAGTTTTAGGTAAAATTACGTTCTGGTTATTCTTTATTGGATTCCATTTAACGTTCTTTATCCAGCACTTCTTAGGATTATGGGGAATGCCTAGACGTGTCTTTACGTTCCTTGAAGGTCAAGGCTTCGAAACGGCGAACCTAGTAAGTACGATTGGCGCCTTCTTTATGGCGGCATCAGTCATTATATTACTTATCAACGTAATCATAACTAGTGTTAAAAATGAAAAGGTTGGCAACGATCCATGGGGCGATGGAAGAACCCTTGAGTGGTCTATCCCATCTCCACCACCATTCTATAACTTTAAGCAATTGCCTTTAGTTCGTGGCTTAGACCCACTTTGGATTGAAAAAATGGAAGGGAAAAAGGGCATGACTCCTGCTGAACCATTAGGAGATATTCATATGCCGAATAATTCCTTTATCCCATTTGTGATTTCGTTCGGACTGTTTGTTGCAGCATTTGGTGCAATGTACCGTTTAGATTATGCATGGGGCTTACCAGTATTAATTCTTGGTATGGCGATTACATTTGGTTCCATGTTCTTCCGCTCTGTCAAGGATGATCATGGATTCCACATCCATAAGGAAGAATTAACTGATGATAATGATAAGGGGGTTAAGGCATAATGCACGCTGAAGAAAAAATGACGCTTGAAAAATGGCCTGCTGCGCCTGAAAAGCAAACCCTTGAAGGAAAAAATAAATTCCTTGGATTTTGGCTATTCCTTGGAGGAGAGACTGTTTTATTCGCCTCCCTATTTGCCACTTATCTTGCTTTAAAAGATAAGGTACCAAGTCAAGAACATGCATTAGCAGAGGATCTGTTTGAAATTCCATTAGCTTTCTTGATGACGATGTTGCTACTAACTAGTTCATTAACAAGTGTTTATGCAATGTACCATATGAAAAACTTTGAATTTAAGAAAATGCAGCTATGGTTAGGGATCACTGTTTTACTTGGACTTGGATTCTTAGGCTGTGAAATTTATGAGTTCAATCATTATGTACATGAATATCACCATACATTTACAAGTAGTGCATTCGGTTCTGCCTTCTATACATTAGTTGGCTTCCACGGGGGCCACGTTGTTTTTGGTCTTTCATGGATTATCATCTTGATGGCACGTAATGCTAAGAGAGGATTAAGTCTTTACAATGCACCGAAGTTCTATTTAGCCAGTCTATACTGGCACTTCATTGACGTTGTATGGGTATTTATCTTCTCAGTTGTATATTTAATGGGAATGGTGGGGTAACTGATGGAGAACAATCAAACAAATACAGGTAACCCGAGCGTAGATATCGTATATCGCCGTAAAAGAAATGCAGAGGAAATGAGACATCAAGTCATCACTTTTGCCTTAATGATTTTCTTTACGATTGTAGCGTTCGTAGCTGTAGGTTCTGGTATGTCTGGATGGTTTACTGTTCCATTCATCCTTCTGCTCGCAGCTATTCAAGTAGTATTTCAACTATATTATTTCATGCATATGAGCCACAAAGGACATGAAGCTCCTGCGTTGTTCTTGTATTCAGGATTATTAGTAGGATTAATCACCATTTTAACTTTCTTAACGATTGTATGGTGGTAAGTTAAACTGAAAATCGGCTGTCTTAGGCCGATTTTCTTTTTTGTGTTATAATTTAGGCAGCATAGTAATTTAAGAGGTGATGGGTTAATGTTAACCTTGAATATGTTCGGATTTAGAGCGTTATGGAGTCCGTTTTTCTTTTTAGCGATTTTAATCGTTACCATCGGATTCTTTCTAATTACGGTCAAATACCGAGATAAATTTAAAGATACAGAGCCTTTAACAACAAAGCAGGGATTCTTTTTTATGACTGGGATGATTTTGTTGTACGCGATTAAAGGTTCACCTTTAGATTTAATGGGCCATTTAATGTTTTATGCACATATGATTCAAATGGCTGTTCTTTACTTAGTCATTCCTCCACTATTCATTGTTGGAATTCCGCAATGGATTTGGAAAAAGCTATTAAATCAACCTGTGTTGAAGAAAGTTTTTAAATTTTTTACAAAACCAATCATTGCCTTAATCCTTTTTAATGGAATGTTTTCTTTTTACCATATTCCGTTGATCTTTGATGTCATTAAGATAGACATGATGTTGCATGCTTCTTATACGGTACTACTATTCATAATGGCGATCTTTATGTGGTGGCCATTAATCAATCAAGTAGAAGGTGAACATAGGCTAAGTGGTGTGAAGAAGATTGGGTATATCTTTGCAGACGGGATCCTGTTGACACCGGCATGTGCGCTCATTATTTTTGCTGATGTGCCGATGTACGATACATTTTCTGATCCAAGTGCGTGGGCGAAAGCTTTAGAGTTATGTGTGTCTCCGACGATTCTGTCCACCTTAAGCCTAAGTGGTCCAGAGATGTTCAATTCGATGTCATTGGTCCATGATCAACAGCTTGGTGGGGTATTAATGAAAGTTCTTCAGGAAATCGTTTATGGAGTTGTTCTATTCCAAGTATTTTTTGAGTGGTATCGAAAAGAGCAGGAGGAAACAGAGGCCGAGAAACTGCATCGTTTAGATCCGCAACCGGTTGAATAAATCTTGATAATGGCACCTTAAATGGGTGCTTTTTTGATCGCTATAGCATAGATTATTCTATTTGTTTGTTAACTGGGTCACAGAATAGCAAGGTAAATGTGTCAGATTTAGAACAATTTTAAGGTTATTACTTGTGAGGATTGAAATAATGTTAATAGTTCACTAAAATTATAATTATGTACATACTTACTTTGAGGAATTGAGAGAGGACGACTATATGAATTTTTCATTACCAGTTTTACCAACAATCAGTACTACTTTCATTGTGTTAAGTGCTATAACTGTTGCAATCGGTTGGGCACAAATTAAGAAAGGGAAAAGAGACTCTCATCAAAAAACGATGGTTTTAGCAGCGATTTTTGCTATTATCTTTTTTCTCATTTATGCTTCAAGAACGATTTTTATTGGAAACACTGCATTCGGTGGACCAGATGATATAAAGATATACTACACGATCTTCTTGATTTTTCATATAACCCTTGCTACGGTTGGAGCGGTCCTGGGTATTATTTCTCTAGTTTCTGGTTATAAAAAGAATTTCGGCTTTCATCGGAAGCTAGGACCAATTACAAGCTATATTTGGTTCTTTACAGCGATTACGGGAGTAGCGGTTTATCTGTTACTTTATGTGTTTTATCATGGTGGAGAGACAACTTCTGTTATTAAAGCTATTTTAGGGCTATAAAATAAAAAAGAAGCATCGCAATTCGGTGCTTCCAGGCAGTAGTCAAAATCGGAAATTTTCGATTTTGACTACTGCCTTTTCTTTTAGAATACTGTGATAATATTGTTAACCAAGCCTTAACTATGAAAGTTCCGGATGAAATGGGCTGGAAAAATAGTGTATACTTAAAAAATGGAGTTTTTACTGAAATAACAGACAAGTAAATTAATTATTTGGAGAAGTTTATATAATGAATAAAGGAAAACCATCTTATACTTTTCAAGCAGAAACAATAGAGAAGTCGGTGTCTAACACCAATCAATCTGTTAAAAAACAAAACCAGAAAATCACTTTGAACAACCGGCAAGAAAAAATACTAGCATTGTTGCTAAACAATAATAAAAACGAAAATATAAAAATTAGTAAAATAGCAGAAACACTTCAATGTTCTGAAAAAACGGTAAGAAATGATTTTAAAACGATTGATGAATGGCTTGAAAATGATTATCAAGCAAAAATCATTCGAAAACCAAACATAGGAGCAAAGCTTGAAATTTCAAGCGATGAAAAAAAGAAATTACTCGATGACCATCAAAATCATCAAAACCGTCTAAATAAAACATATGAAAAGGAAAGAAAAGAAGAAATCCTATTCATGCTTTTAAGAGACAATAAAATTTTATCTCTTCAGGAGCTATGCGAACAATATTATGTAAGTAAGCAAGTTATCAAACAAGATTTACATGAAATTGGGCAATGGATAAAAACTTTTCACTTATCAATCGAGTCCAAACAAAAAATTGGCTTGAAAATAATTGGAAATGAAAAAAATAAGCGAGAAGCCCTGCTTCGAATACATCAATTTACACAAGAAAAAGACAAATTATCTTTCTTTGAAAAATGGTTTTCGAATTTTGAAATCACGAAAACAAAGCAACAATTAAAAAAAATAGAAAGTGAATTACATAAAACTTTTACAAATGAATCAATGGATAATTTAGTGTTGCATTTATTGATAATGGTAAAAAGAATTAAGGCGAAGCAAACGATTCAGTTATCGATAAATGAACAGACAAATTTAAAAAATAATAAAGAATACGTTGTTGTTCAAAACCATCTGAAAGAGCTAGAAAGATCATTTGTGATCAAATTTCCAGAAGAAGAAATCAGCTATTTTCTTCTACATATCATTAGTGCAAAAGAAAAAGGGAAACCCGATTTTGACAAAAACGTATTATCACCGAAAGTAATAACGCTGATTCAGGCGATGATTAAAAAAGTTTCCGAGCAAACCGGCATTCAACACGAAGTCGACCAAACACTAGTAGAAGGACTTATGATCCATATGAAGACGACGTATGAGCGACTCGAGTATCGTCTATATCATCGAAACCCACTTCTTGATGATATTAAAAGAATGTATTCGTACACGTTTGATACGATTTTTCACATTACAAAAGAAATGGAAAAAGAAATTGGGTTCATTCTCCCAGAAGATGAAATTGGTTATTTGGTTCTTCATTTTGAAGCATCAAAAGAGCGGATTCAAAAAGAAGACGGGAAACATAAAAAAGTTATTGTTGTTTGTTCGATGGGTATTGGCATGTCCCAGCTATTGACGACAAAATTGGAACGAAAATTTCATTCTCTTGATATTCTAAAATGTGTTTCGCTCGAGGAAATGGAAGAAGTCATAAAGGTAGAAAGACCTGATTTTATTATTAGCACAATAGCGCTAGAAGAGATTGATTATCCGTGTATTACGATATCTCCGCTTTTTCAAAAAGAAGAAGAGGAAAAGATAAAAAAGTTTATTGCCAATTTTAACGTAAAAGAAAATCAATTTCCGATTTTAAAAAAATTCCTACAAGAAGATTTGATTTTGATAAAAAAGGAAATGACAAATCAAGATGAAATTATGGAAGAATTAAGTCAACGATTGCAAGAAAAAGGGTATGTAAATACCGAATATCTAAAGGATGCAAAGGAACGAGAAATCCTAGCGTCAACAGCGATTGGGGCAGAAATTGCGATCCCGCATGGGCACCCGAAAAACGTGTTAAAACAGGGAGTGGCACTTGCTATTTTAAAACATCCTGTACTCTGGAAAAATCAACTTGTATCAATTGTCTGTATGCTTGCAATTAAAGATGCAAAAGATGAAAATATTAAAAAAATGTTTGAAGAAATCAACCTTTTAGGAGAGAATCGCAAAATCGTTGAAACCTGGAAGAATGCCAGTTCAAAAGAAGAATTCTATCAATCGATATAAATTAAAAAAGACGAATTTTACCGTAATATACGGTAATAATTCGTCTCTTTTTATGGAAAAAAATGCAGTAATATAAAAACATCGAGAGCATGATAAAACTTTCAAAGTACAGGGGGGGATTATAAAACATGTTTTTATCAAGGTTAACAAAAGAATTGGTGCAATTTGAAGAAAAGATAGATTCATGGGAGCAAGCCATTGAACTCGCATCGAACCCGTTGCTTGAAAATGGATCCATCAAAGAAAGTTATGTCAAAGCGATGATTGAAAATGTCAAAAACTTTGGACCTTATATTGTGTTAATGCCGCAAGTGGCAATGCCGCATGCCAGACCAGAGGATGGCGTTGAAAAAACTGGAATTAGCCTGCTTGTTGTAAAAGAAAAGGTATTATTTGAAACAGACAAATCGGCCAATCTCTTTTTGGTTCTCGCAGCAGAAGATGCAACAAACCATTTAACATTACTTCAAGAAATTTCTGATTTTTTATCAATCGAAGAAAACATTGAAACATTGTTAAATGCCACAAATTATGAAGAATTTTTAAATAATCTAAGGGGGAAATAAAAATGAAAATTTTAGCAGTATGTGGAAACGGACTTGGAACAAGCTTTATGCTTTCACTAAATGTCAACAAAGCATTAAAGGAATTAAATATTGATGGAGATTGCAAAAACATGGATTTAGCCAGTGCTAAAACAGAACAGGCCGATTATTACATCGGAAGTCCTGAAATTATGGATCAACTAAATGATGGAAAGAAGAAAACGATTCGTGTCGTTAATATGGTGAACTTAAATGAAATTAAAGATGCGTTAAAAGCGCATATTTTGGAGGGGTAGTAAGATGTTTGACTTAATTATGAAAGATATTCTCGGAACACCGGCGATTTTAGTTGGACTCTTCGCTTTTATCGGACTGCTTTTACAGAAAAAAGGCATTGCAGATGTTATTTCCGGTACACTGAAGACCATTATGGGCTTTATTATCCTTGGAGCAGGGGCAACTGTATTACAAGGGTCTTTAAATATATTTAGCCAAATGTTTGAAAAGGCGTTTCATATTGAAGGGGTTATCCCAAATAACGAAGCAATCGTAGCCCTTGCCCAAGATGCTTTTGGAGCAGAAACAGCGATGATTATGCTCTTTGGGATGCTTGTGAATATTTTACTCGCACGCTTTACAAAATTTAAATACATTTTCTTAACTGGTCACCATACGATGTTTATGGCATGTTTACTTGCAGCGGTATTATCGACATCTGGTTTAAGTGGTGCGATGCTTATTCTTGTCGGATCTGTGATTTTAGGACTTTTAATGGTGTTAATGCCAGCGCTTCTTCAACCGACAGTAAAAGAAATTACAGGTTCTGATGATATTGCAGTTGGTCATTTTGGTTCCATTGGTTACTTCGTAGCAGCAAAAGTAGGAAAATTAACTGGGAACAAACAACAAACAACTGAAGAAGTAAAGGTGCCAAAATCACTTGGATTCTTACGTGATTCATCTGTCGCACTTGCTCTTACGATGACGTTAATGTTCTTTGTGGTCGCTCTTGTGGTTGGACCAAACTTTATTGAAGAAGAATTAAGTGGTGGAACAAACTACTTAGTATTTTCTCTAACACAAGCCATCACGTTTGCCGGTGGTGTGTTCATTATCTTAGCTGGTGTAAGAATGCTCATTGCAGAAATTGTTCCTGCATTTAAAGGGGTCGCTGATAAAGTGGTTCCAAACGCAAAACCAGCGCTTGATTGTCCAATCGTTTTCCCGTTTGCACCAAATGCGGTTATTATCGGGTTTTTATCAAGCTTTGTAGCAGGACTAATTAGTATGTTGCTTCTACCAATTTTTGGACTTGCTGTAATTGTTCCAGGACTAGTACCTCATTTCTTTACAGGTGCTGCAGCAGGGGTATTTGGAAATGCAACAGGAGGTCGTAGAGGAGCTATCTTTGGAGCATTTGCAAACGGCCTTTTAATCAGCTTTTTACCAGCTCTTTTACTTCCAGTTCTCGGATCGCTTGGGTTCGAAGGAACGACATTTGGCGATGCAGACTTCGGTGTAGTTGGGTTAATTATCGGGTACATCATCAGTCTATTTAGCTAATAAAAAGATATTCCCAAATGAAAGATAGACAGGTAGGCTTCTTGGAGGGCATGAACTCGGTATTGTACCGGGCTCATGCTCTTTATTTTGCCCTTCCGCAATGATTGTATGTTTTTTTCGTGTGATTTTTGGCAAAAAGAAAAGCACCTCCCATTGTTAGATTTAAAGTTTCTAACATGGAGGTGCAATTCACAAATGTGCCGATTTTTTCTTATTATTAGTTTGAAAAAGTATCAATAACTGATTTTACTTCAGTTAAAATCTTTTCGCATTGACTTACTAATGTTTTTGGGAAACTCTCGCCTTCACCATATTCAACACCGTGTGGATAGTAGTGTTTGCCAAGTAGAGGAGTTAATAATTGAATAACTGCTTTATTTGCGCCTACATCACCTTCAACAGCATAGCCAAGGACGCGTAGGTAAAAAACGCCTTCTTTTAATTCGAATTTACGATCGTAGGATACTCTTTCATAATCCCATTGCTCTGCGCGAACCAATCCGTAATCAGCCATTACATCATCTAGTCGCTTTAAATCTGCTTTAATCTCTTCATATCCTAAATTTTCAAATTTCATCTTAATCCCTCCTAAAACAAATAGAACGTAAACGTAAGTATTATGTAAAATTTACTAAAATAATCTCAAATCTAATAATAGTTGAAAAGTGAAAAAGTTGCAATGACATCGTAAAAGAATTCAAAGTTCTTTCACTGTGGAAGAGGAAAAATTATTCACAAGTTAATTTCTGAAATCTTGGGAATGATAACTAGATGTATGAGCACTATTTTTCGGAGGGTGATAATATGGAAAAAATCAGGGATATCATGAGTGATGAGGTGGAGTGTTGTACATTGCTCGACAATGTGTATGAAGTGGCTGTGAAAATGAAGGAATGGAATGTAGGAGCAATTCCAATTGTAGACGGTGAAAAGCTTTTAGGGATGATTACGGACCGAGACCTTGTTGTTCGAGGGATAGCCGAAAAGAGACCGGGCTCGACAAAGGTCGAGAAAGTTATGAGTGATTCACTTATTACGGTTACACCAGAAACAAGCTCGGAGGAAGCGGCAGAATTAATGGCTAAGCATCAAATTAGAAGACTCCCTGTAGTTGAGGGAGACAAATTAGTAGGAATTGTGTCATTAGGAGATTTTGCAGTTCGAAAACTTACAGATAGCCAAGCTGGTGAAGCTTTATCGGAAATCTCTGAGAACGACTATGGCCACATGCAACATTAGAGGACACCATGTGTGTTCTCTTTTCTTTTGGAGAGAAATTTTAAATTACTAGTTGAAGTAATCATATTTCTCTATTACTCACATAGAATGATAGAAAGAATTACTAGAGTTAATTGTTTTGTAAAAGAGAGGAGGATACGTTCTGCGTGTACTTATTCGTATTTTTGTTGTAATGGCAGTAGTACTATCTATCGTATTTTATTTACATCTATACCTTTTAGAAGATTTTTTTCCAAAAGATGAAATTGTAGCTTCTCAAGTGAAAGCAACAACTGAAGTGGAGGAAAAGGAGCAAAACCAGATAGAACTTCCAACAGAGGGACTAGCCACGTTTATTGGTAAGGATGCAGCCTATGTTGAGGAACAATTAGGACAACCAGAAAGAATTGACCCTTCTGCATATGATTATGATTGGTGGATTTATAAAAAGGGATTGTCAGAGTACATTCAGGTTGGAATCGCCAATAACAAGGTAGTTACGCTTTATGCTATCGGTCAAGACGTAAATATTACCCCATTCAAGATTGGAGAAAAGGTCGAAAATCTCTATGCCAAAATACCAATAAAGTCTAATATCAACGTTGAAAACGAGGGGAGTTCGTACCGCTTTGAATTGACAGAAGAGGATATAAATACTCATCCCCTTGTGCAAATAGGTTCTTTTTATGTTCAGGTTTTTCTAGATAAATTTGATGGTACCGTTTCGAGTATTCGCTTTATGGATGCCGAAACGCTGATCAAACAGCAGCCCTATGAGCTTGTATACTTAGGAGAGCTTTTACAAGCAAGCCCAATTGATGCTGAAAAAGAAAAGGCAATTTCCACGGGGGCGAGCCAGCAAATATTTGACATCTCTAATTTGATGCGCGTGCGACATGATTTAAAACCTTTAGAATGGGATGAGAAAACTTCTGAGGTTGCCTTGGCACATAGTGTGGACATGTTTGAGAGTCAGGAGTTCTCACACACTTCTCAAAAAAATGGGGAGTTATCGGATCGACTCGAGGAAGGGGAAGTCTTTTATCAGTTGGCAGGAGAAAATATCGCTGCAAATTATACGGATGCACCAGCTGTGATGGAAGGTTGGCTGAATAGTAAGAGCCATAGGGAAACGCTCTTAAACGGTGAGTTTACCCACCTCGGTGTAGGGGTCTATCAGCTTCATTACACGCAAAATTTTATTCAAAAGTGGTAGGATGAGTGGACGAATTAATTTTCGTCCACTCAGGCTGTTGACAAACGTTTTCAATCAGCCTGAGAGAAACTGCTATCAATGATTTCTGACTTCGTCCACTATTTTTTCAATCCTATTAAAAAGAAAAACGTCTTCTTTCCAATTTCCAAATATCCGAATCGTATCTCCGATTTGATAGTGATAGACAGGTTGGACATTCTTATATAGTGGAATCATTCTTCTGACCCTCACGGACTTATGAACCGTTTGGACTACTAAATCGGTTACTAGAACGTAATAATGATAGTAAAAACGTTGTCGTTCCTCACGAATTTCTTTGATTACACCTACTACAATTGCTTCCTCCATTATATTTTCCAATTGCAGCCATTTTTCTTTTTGTTTATTCATTTCTTTTTTCGTTATCCAGAAGAAATATATACACAAAATTGGAATTACGATTGCGGTAACCATAGGAACACCTCGTATAAAAAATAGGCAGGTTATTATTTATTCTTTTTTAGAATGAAAAAAGTTCCTGATGCTTGAGCAATTTTTTGTCCATCTGACCGGAATACGTCAGCAGAAACCAACATCGTTTTTGTACCATGATGATCGATTCTTGCTCGACAAGTAATCGAGTCACCAATGCCAGGTGCAATATAGTGAATATTAAGCTGACTTGTGACAGCTGCAAATCCTTCTGGGAGAGCATTATGGACCATCGCACCCATACATGTATCGATCACGGTTGCAGTGATGCCTGCATGAAGGATATTTAATGGGTTATTCACAAGCGTATGAAGTGGGATTGTAATTTCAAAGAAGTTCTCTTTTAAACCGCCCTCCATATGAAGAAGACTATTGATATATGTATGCTGTTTATTATTTAAACCTTCGAGAACTTGTTGTAATACACTTAGATCCTCGTCTGAACCCTTTTCTAATATTTCCGTAAATAATTGCGTGATGTTCTCTTTCATATCCGTCACCTTTCTTCGTTTCATCTGTTTCCCTTAATCACAATTTTGTAGTCCTTATCATATCGTACCATAGGTGAATAATTCACATATAGAGTAAAGTTTGAATTGATTTACTTAGAAACAAGCCCTTTGTTAGAGGTGAAACAGTATGTCAAAGAAAACTCTCCATCCATCTGTACAGCAATTTAAAGAATTCGTTAAGAAAAATCCCAAAATAGTGTTGGAGGTAAGAAAAGGAAGAACCAACTGGCAAGATTTATTTGAAGAATGGTATTTACTAGGTGAAGACGATTCCCGTTGGGATGAATTTAAAGAAGGAAATGCAACAGCCTCTCCTACAAATGATGAAGGGAAAAAAGAATGGATGCAGCAAGTAATGGGAGCGGTAAAAAATATGGATACAAATCAGCTTCAGAACCATATTTCGAGCCTGAGCCAAGCTCTTGGGGCCATTCAAGGGTTAATATTGCAATTTCAGGGAAACCCTCAATCTAAAGTGTCTAGGGGAAATAAAGCAAATCAACCCCAACATCCGTTTCAATTTAGAAAGGATTAATAGGGGGTATTTAGCGTGAGAAGAGAGATAATGGAAGTAATTTCGGCAGACGCTGATTTAAAAAGATTTCTTCACGAACAGCCGATTTGGTACCGAAAGCTCGGAAGGAATCCAGGAGACTTACAATCATTTCAAATTGCGGCGTTACAGTATCATAGAAAAACAATCCCTGATCGTGTTGAAAAATTTTCAACAGGCGTACAGATGGCTTCAATGATGATGGGAATGTTTCAGGCGATGAATAGTCAAGCATAAGCAGCTTTCTCGTGTAGTTTGAGAAGGCTGCTTTTATATTCAAGGAAATAGAGTAAAAATAATGAAGATAGTTAACAATATGCTTAAATCCGGATCATGAACGGGGGACCCAAGATGAAGTATATATCTATTTTCTTTTTACTTTTAAATATAACAGGCTGTCAAAAGGAATTGCCTGAGCCGGAGGTTAAATTCCAAGTAGTACCAATGAGTACAATCAATACAGAACATGATCTACCTGTAGCGGTTGAACAAGGTCGAGAACCTTTTATGGTGCAGCATCATGTGAAAGGGGATAATGTATTTGTCGAATGCATGATTCCAAATATTTCTTTTCGAGAGGATAGTAAGAACAAGGGAAAAATCATTCTTATGATTGATGGAAAAAAGAGAGAGGAAATTCATACTGCTGCTTTTATCATCAAGGGCTTAGGAAGAGGCACCCATCAAATTTCACTAGAGGTTGTAACACCTAATAATGAACCGTATCATCTAAAAAAGGAATTCGCCGTTTCTGTTCAGTAATTTGCTGTTCAAAACTTGTAGTAAAACTTTCGCTTTTCCCTAGATTCATGTTAAAATAGGGTGCGGAGGTGAGCATACATGCTTGCTACTTTAGAGAGATTAGAAATTTTAGATCAGGCAGAGCAGCTTTCTAGTATGATTCTGCAATCTGATGTTGTTGAATATTACTTATCATGTTTAAATAAATTGCGCACTAGCAAAGAAACACAGCAAAAAATTAAAGCTTTTACGAAAGAAAAGGAGCTTTATGAAGAGGTTCAACGGTTTGGAAGATATCACCCTGATTATCAAAAAGTCATGAGAAATATCCGCGAATTAAAAAGGGATATGGATATGGATGACAATGTTGCTGAATTTAAAAGAGCAGAAAATGATTTACAGGCTCTATTGGATGAAGTCAGTGTGATTATTGGAAAATCTGTTTCAGAGAAAATAAAGGTACCAACTGGTAACCCATTCTTTGATAGTTCTTCTAGCTGCGGCGGCGGTTGTGGATCTGGTGGAAGCTGTGGTTGTTCGTAAAGGCTTAGGACACTCTCCTAAGTCTTTTTAATAGGCATAGGAAATCAGCCTTATTTAACCAGGGTAGATCATTGAATTAAATGGAATTGTTTGCTAGACTAATAAAAACAAATGTGTTCGAAGGGGAAAATAGTATGTTAGGGCAGCGCCAAGGGATCATTGTATGGCTGTATTCTTTAAAACAAGCCAAAATGTTAAGAAAGTTCGGAAATGTTCACTTTGTTTCCAAACGTTTAAAATACGTTGTCCTTTATTGTGATTTAGAGGACGTTGAATCACTCATGGAAAAAATTCAAAACTATTCGTTTGTCAAAAAAGTAGAGCCTTCGTTCAAGCCGTTTTTAAAAACAGAGTACGAGAATTCTAAACCAGATAAAGCGAAGGAATATGACTATAGAATGGGAATATAAAAGGCGGAGCGCTATGGCTTCGCCTTTTTGCTGTCTATTGTAGTGGTGGTATATAGTGGTTCATTCGTAAAATACCAATTAAGTATTGGAAAAATAATTCTTTTTCCGCAAACTGGGTCGAAGGTCTGACTTCAAACTGGATAATCTCTTTCCCAAGTTCTTGAGCCGCTTCACGAAAAAGATCAAAGCGTTTATTCGGTGTGACATTTGGATTTGGAACCCCTTCACGGCAAATATAGAGTGGCTGAAATTTCCCAGGATCGGTCGGCTTTAACACAACGACTAATGAAGTAACCTCTCGATTATTTACTGTGGTGTGATAGGCCATCATATGTACTAGTCTTTCTTTATTTGCTTTTGCTTGCTCAATTAATTCGTATATATCAGAATATCCTTCGCCTAATTCAATAAAACGTTGAATCAAAATTAGCCCTCCTCTTATTGCATCCAACAATACTTTATCATGCTTTTTCTTCTGTGGCTATGTTCACAAAATAATTAAAATATGTGTGACGAATTTCCTAACATCTGATATTGTTATCATAAGAAAGTAATAAGGAGTATGACTATGTGGAGAATTTCGTTCACATTATTAATAGTATTATGTTCTGTTATTGGAGGCATGCTTTTTTGGCAGTGGCACGTCTATTCTGACTATGATCAACCGAAGAACGAGTTGGAAAAAGCTGAGCAGGAATTGACGGTAGAATCCAAAGGGAATCAATTAATCATCACCCAACGGATTGAAGGTCTGAAATCGGGGAAGGAATATCGTATTAGTTTTCCAGAAGCTATTACAAGTTGGAGCTGCGAAAAGGCTGATGGAGAAATCTGTGAATCAGTTGATGAAAACCCTTCTTCTTTTGTAGCGGAAAATCATTCGCTAATCCTTCGCTATCAAATTGAATTAAAAGAGACAAACGCTTTTCTACTAAATGATTGGATGGGGCAGCTTCCAGATGTTGAAATCGCCCATTCGACAATTAAAGTGGTGGACTCTGCCAGAAGGGAAGGTTCATGGGTAGCTGGATTTCCTTTAAAGGGATTTAATAAACTAGAGCTGATTGATTATTATGTTTTTGCAGGGGAAGGAGCACGTGGCTCACTGTACTGGCAATCCGAACCTCTGACAAAAATAATGGATCAAAATGGACTGCAATTTTTTGCCCAGGAAAATAAGGATAAGCAAGACTATCCTTTTGAGAGCTTGAAGCAAATCCCTAATTTATCCGGTATATCCGTAATCTTTACTAGCCATTTTCAAGAAACAAATGGTATCGGCCTTATGGTCGCGAATCCTGATATAAAAAATGAACTACTCGAGCGAAAAATTGTTTATAACTATTTCTTGGGGAAGGCTCCTACACTACCTATAGAAGAGAGATGGCTCATTGATGCCTTAACCTCTTTGTTCTTAGCTCAACAAAGTAATGTTCCAAAAGGAAATGAACTTATTAGTGAGCTAAATAGTGTTTTAGCTAAAGAGGAAATTGTGAATTTCTTAAATGCTGTCATCAGAGAAGATAGTATTACGCCTGAGAAGCTCGATGAGTTAATAGAAACTATAAAAGAGAAACACACACACTTTTTCACCTTGAATAAGAATGAAGATACAAAGCTAGTTCCTCTTTATTTTAATGATGCACGTAAGGTAGTCCTACAAGAAAAAATTCAGGAAGATATTGAAGTATTGTTAGTAAATGATGAGAAGCTACTTCCTTTTATCGATACGATGTCAGCTTTAGGGTTTGAAGCTAAGGCTTTAGCGGATCAGGAAATGATTCTCTTAAACAAGGGCAATAATAATTATCGCTTCTATATAAGTCAAAATATCTTTCTATACAATGAAGCGGATTTCGGCTTATTAGAGAATCCGTTGCAAATGATTAATGGAACGGTTTATATAAAGGTTCATCTCTTACCAGAGATATTCAAAGCAAACATTGAAGAAACAGAGAATGAAATCAAGATCTCACTAGACTTCTAATAGGGGAGAGGGAGATTTTCAAACGAAGAAGCTTGTTGATTTTTGGCGGAAATCAACAAGCTTTTTGTGTATGTAAAAAGAAAACCCTGCAGAGATTTCTGCAGGGTCCTTCCATCTCCTTTATAAGGAAAGAAGGCAAAGGGAGAGGAGAAACCGGAGGAAGAACTTATGGGGAAACGTAAGTCTTCTCCGCGGTTGGCAACAACATCCTCGAATAGATGTTGTTAATAACATTATTTCCATAAAAGAATTGGTTATACATTATTAGGATCATTTTTTGAGCTTTCTTGAAGAAAGTCTAGACTAAGCAATGTTTCTAGGGGAACAAACGGCTTCGGCTTCTTTTATTGGCACTTTCTTTTAATTATGTTAGGATGGTAAGGAAGTTTACAATTTGATACGGGTGATTAGTTTCCATGAGAGTAGTTTCGGGTAAATATAAAGGAAAATCATTGAAGGCGGTGCCTGGCAACTCAACTAGACCAACAACAGATAAAGTAAAAGAAGCCCTCTTTAATATTATTGGGCCATACTTTGATGGTGGACTGTGTCTAGATTTATTTGCTGGAAGTGGTGGACTCGGAATCGAGGCGCTTAGCCGCGGTGTGGACAAGGTGCTTTTTATCGACCGAGATGGGAAAGCGATTCAAACCATTCATGATAATTTAAAGCAATGTCAGGCAGAAGAGCAGGCAGAGGTGTATCGAAATGATGCCAATCGTGCTCTAAAGGCCATAATTAAACGAGAACTGATTTTTGATTACATATTTCTTGACCCTCCATATGCAAAGCAACAGCTTAAAGAGATTATAGAAGTGATTGATAAAAACGGACTTCTGAATGAGCAAGGACTTATTGTTTGCGAGCATAGTACAGATGTGAAATTGCCAACTGCAATTCAAGGCCTTACACAAATCAAACAAGAAACATACGGTATTATTACGATTTCAATTTATGCAAAGAGCAGTTTGATGGAAAATTAAATGAATGGTTACACTAAACAAGTGCAAGAGGCCAGTTCTTAAAAGGGGGAGCACAGGTGGCAAGCATTGCAGTATGTCCAGGTAGCTTTGATCCAATTACCTATGGACATTTAGACATTATTACAAGGGGAGCAAAAGTATTCGATCAGGTATATGTATCGATACTAAATAATTCTTCTAAGAAACCATTATTTACGGTAGCGGAACGCGTGGAGCTTATTAAAGAAGTAACAAAAGACATTCCTAATGTGAAGGTCGATTCTTTCCAAGGGTTGCTTGTCGATTACGCCAAAAATATTGGAGCAAATGCCATTATTCGTGGTCTAAGAGCAGTATCTGACTTTGAATATGAAATGCAGCTTACATCCATGAATCGATTCTTGAATAACGAAATTGAAACCTTTTATATTATGACAAACAATCAATATTCATTTTTGAGTTCCAGCATTGTCAAAGAGGTCGCTCAATATAGAGGAAATATTTCTGAGCTAGTTCCTCCTAAGGTAGAAGAAGCGCTCCGAGCAAAGTTTGCGAAAAAATAATAAAAACGAGTACTAGTTGAACTAGTGCTCGTTTTTGTTTGTTTTTTTGGCGTAAATAAGGATATATACCATTAAGGACAAAATCGTTAGAAGCGGTCCTGTATCCTTCATCATTTCAAGAATTCCAACTGACTGTTCTTCAAAAAATGCTACCGGAATAGCATTTGTAGTTTCATTCGTGGTGTTGAATTTCTCGTAAACTGGTTTCCATAAAAGAAGGGTGTATAATCCAGCAAACATACTATGAAAAATCCGAGCAATAAAAAATGGTTTGAAGTTGATATCTGTTTGGGCTAAGATACTGGCAACCTGTGCTTGCACACTAAAACCACTAAACGCTAAAATCATGCTTGCAATAATCGCTTGATACATAAGAGTTGTATCCTGTACCTGGCTTGTTAATTTGTTTCCTAACGTTATTTCGAAAAGACCAGAGATTAATGGGATACTGAAAGCATCTGGTAACTGAATAAAACGCAAGAATACTTCGACGATGCTTGCAAGAAATTCGATAATATGTAAATTAGATAGGAGTTGATTGATGACCGAGAATAGAATGATAAAGCCACCGATCATGAGCAATGTTTGAATAGAAGACATTACGGAATCTCCAAGTAATTTACCAATCGGTCTATTATCCTTAATTCTTGTTTGATGGAGCTCTCGGAGCGCAGTCCTCAAGGAAAACAATTTTTTGCTCTTAGACTCTTTAGATTTACTATCGTCACGTCCGTAAAATCTCATGAATATTCCTACGGTTAAATTTCCAAGATAATGGGCTAAGGCTAGAATTACACCGAGTTTAGGATTGTTGAAAAATCCGACGGATACAGCCCCAAATATGAATAATGGGTTCGAACAGTTTGTAAACGTCACGAGTCTTTCAGCCTCAATTTTCGAAAGCTGCTCTTCTTGTCTCAATCTTGCCGTTAGCTTTGCTCCGGCAGGATAGCCGGATGCCATCCCCATTGCCCAAACGAATCCTCCCACTCCAGGAACACGAAAAAGAGGTCTCATTAACGGCTCCAACAATACTCCCACAAATTTCACAACGCCAAAACCGATTAGCATTTCAGAAACAATGAAAAACGGAAGCAAAGAGGGAAAGACGATTTTCCACCACATATCCAATCCTCGAATGGAGGCTCCAACAGATTCCTGTGGAAACGAGATTAAAGAAATGGCTAAGATGGTAACAGAAGTAGCGAGAATGATGGTTTTTAGTTTGGATTTTACCACTCAAGAATCCTCCCTCAAAGATTTGCTTACAGATGCTTAAAGTGCAACTTTTCAGAAACAATGCTAAAATAGAAATAAATTCAAGTAGAAAATATGGATAAATTACTTTATCGAAATAACAGTACTCGCGGTCTTGTCCTCATATAAATCAATATACTCATAGAAAAATAAAATAGACCATAAGAATAGATAAAAGTGGAGGAGCATTGTGCAAGAACTAAAGCTGAAGCTATTGATTCCTACAGCTTAAAAAGGAGGCGTCGTTTTTGCATTATCCTAAAATCGGTCTTGCTTTAGGCTCTGGGGGAGCACGTGGATTTGCCCATCTAGGTGTTTTAAAAACATTGTTGGATGCAGGTATTCCCGTCGATTTAATTGCTGGAAGCAGCATGGGAGCAATGGTTGGTTGTTTTTATGGGGCTGGGCTTGATATTGAAAGATTGTATAATTTATCTCGTGTATTTAAGAGAAAATACTATTTAGATTTTACAATTCCAAAAATGGGCTTTATCGCAGGAAATCGCGTTAAAGACCTTATTCGAATTTTTACACATGGAAGAAATCTTGAGCAGTTGGATATCCCTGTCCATGTTGTTGCAACTGATTTAATGACAGGTGATAAAATTGTTTTTAAGGATGGACCAATTGCAGATGCGGTGCGGGCCAGTATTTCGATACCAGGAATCTTTGTGCCTGAGAAGTATGAAGGAAAACTTTTAGTGGATGGTGGGGTCATCGACCGAGTTCCTGTTTCTGTTGTCAAAGAGATGGGGGCGGATCTTATTATTGCTGTAGATGTTTCCCGTGTTAAGCGTAACGCAGAAATCTCCTCTATTTACGACGTCATCATGCAAAGCTTGGATATTATGCAGATGGAACTTGCTGCAAATCGGGAGTTTGCATCTGACATTATGATAACTCCACCAGTTGAGATGTATAGTTCAAGGGCTTTTACGCAGATTGATGAAATCATCGCCATTGGAGAAGAGGAAGCGAAAAAACATATCGATACGATTAAAGGTTTAATTGAGCAGTGGAAGGAGCAGCACTAGATGAACAAGCGTTTTTATTTTCGATTTTTTTTCATATTATTGGTCTTATTTCTATTTTTTGCAACATTTTATAGTTTGCCATATTATGTATCGAAGCCAGGTATGGCGAAAGAACTGGAACCGATAATTGAGGTTGAAAATGGGTATGAAGAAGAAGGAAGCTTTATGCTCACAACAATTCGAATGGGAAAAGCAAATATTTATTCTTACTTATTGGCTAAAGTAAGTGACTATCAGGAAATTTATCCGTTAGATGCTGTTAGAGCGGAAGAGGAAACAGAAGAAGAATATAATGTGCGACAGCTTCATCTTATGGCTACATCAAAGCTTGCAGCAATTGAAGTAGCATATAAAAAAGCAGGAATACCGATTGATTACAAATTTAATGGTGTCTATGTGTTAAATGTGGTTGAGGGAATGCCAGCGGACGGTAAGCTCGTAGCAGGAGATCATATTTTTAAGATTGATGGAAAAGAATTTAAATCCTCAGAAGAATTTATCAATTATGTAAGTGATAAATCAGCGGGTGATGAAATTACGTTGACTTACAAGCGAGATGATAAAGAAGGGGAGGCTATTATTAAAGTAGAGCCATTTCCAGATGATAAAACACGTGTTGGTGTTGGCATTGGCTTAGTTGATGATAAGGAATTAATCGTCGATCCAAGTGTTGAAATTAATTCTGAAGAAATTGGTGGTCCTTCAGCTGGATTTATGTTCTCCCTCGAAATTTATAATCAACTTGTTGAAGAGGATTTAACTAGGGGTTATCAAATTGCCGGAACTGGAACAATTGAACCAGCTGGAATTATTGGTCGAATTGGTGGGATTGAGCAAAAAATTGTAGCTGCCGATAAGGCGGGTGCGGAAATTTTCTTTGCGCCAAACGAAGAGGGAGCGGCGGATTCCAACTATAAAGCTGCTATAAAAACAGCAAAAGATATTGGAACGAAAATGAAAATTGTTCCTGTTGATACATTTGATGAAGCAATCGATTATTTAGAAAATCTAGAACCAAAAAAGAAATAGATTTAAAAAGAGGAAAGGCGATTATAAAATGCCTTTCCTCTTTTTGTTTGATATATAAATGGGTGGTTGTTTGTATTCCATCTCTAATAGAGCCTGCTGCTTCTCCTCGGTTGCACCTAGGGCATATATTCTTGAGGCACGCACGTCAAGGGCAATATCATCTTGTTGAAAGGATGATAATTTTGATACAAGGGGAATAGGTGCTTGACCTTTCCATTTATTTAAATACAATCTCCCCGTATCGTTCATCGCAAGTAGGCGAATATAAGAAGGGTGCGTCATTCTTTGTCTCATCTCAGCAGTGGTGGTGTTGGTTAAAATATGAGTGCACATTCTTTGAAGTTTTGTCCAAGTATATCTTTTTGTCTTAATTCGGGTCATAAAATCATGAAAAGAGTTAGCTTCGAGTGCAGCTGTAATAACTCTATTTTCTAATCCTTCATCTACTTCATAAATATTTCTGAGCTCTTCAGTTGATGCTTGTAGAATGCGAAAACGTAAATAGGTCCAATAATTTTCCCATTGATGAAATTGATGATATTGCTTGGCGTATTCATGTAAGAGGTTAAATGTTGTTTTTGGAACATATGGTTCTATTTCCTCAAGTGTTCCATTTTGCGCGAACATCGCTTTACGAATACTTGTAGCGCTGGCTATAGTTGCAGATGTGAAATCCTCATCGTGGTAGTTTGCGTTCGTTCTTGAAATCGTCAGGGCCTCCATATCGAGGTTCAAATCTTGTATTGCTTTCACATATTGGAAACCCAGGATATTATTTGGCTTTGAAAGATCAACGATTGATTCATGTGGTTGAAGCTCCAAAAATGCTCGGGAAAGGGCTGTTGGATAACTTACCCCTTGATCAATATGAAATTTTATTTTATGATCATATTCTTGTTTATTCGATTCAAGAAAGTCGAGAGTTGCCCAAAAGTCATCAATTTTACCAGATTCACTTCCAAAGCATACGCTATTACAGCCAATCGCCCCTAAGAGTGAAATCGCTCCAAAAGCGAAGGTATCTGCTTTTTGTGTGGCAAACTGGTATGGAAGCTCAATCACTAGATCAACCCCGGCTAAAACAGCCATTTGCGCTCGTACCCACTTTGGTAAGAGTGCGGGTTCACCCCTTTGTAGAAACTGACCGCTCATGACGGCAATGACTACATCGGCCTGTGATTTCTTTCTAGTCTCTTCTAGATGAAAAGCATGTCCATTATGGAAAGGGTTATACTCAACGATTACACCGACAGCTTTCATTGCACTACTCCTTATTTCTTTTTGAAATGCAAGGTCATTTCATGTTGAAAAATAGTATACTTCTATAGAAAAATTTTAGCTATATTATTTTTAGGTCGTAAAGTTCGTACATTTTTTATTTATCTACATATATTGTGAAATCGAATTGGATTATGTATTATGTATTGATTAAAGTATCTTTGTATTGTCTACATTATAGTGTAAAGAAAAAATATTGACAAATAATTATAGGAAAGCTATAATAACCTTTGTTGCCTTGGGGTGATTCGTATGAAATGGACATTAAGTCAGTTACAAAAATATCGAAGCAAGGATTATCCTATAGATGAAGTTGTGAACCTCGATGAGATAAAGAAAATCGACCCCGATATACGGGAGGTTTCACCTATCCATATTACAGGTCGAGCTGATATTGACTCATCAAAAGTTACTTTTCATCTTAAAATAGAAGGGCATTTAGTCCTCCCTTGTTCTCGTACATTAGTTGACGTGAATTATCCAATTGATGTAGAAACAACTGAAACTTTCCTCTTAAAAGGTTTGGATTATGAAACCGAAGAGGAAGTTCATCAAGTTAAAGGAGAAGTAATTGACCTTGAACCGGTCTTACAAGAAATCCTTTTACTAGAAGTACCAATACAAGTTTTCTCTGACGAAGGGTCAAGCGAGAAAGGAGCTCCACAATCAGGTAATGATTGGGAGGTCATTTTTGAGCAAAAGAAAGATAAGATCGACCCCCGTTTAGCAGGACTTGCAAAACTATTTGATCAAAATGATCCTTCTTCTGATTCATAGTAATCGAAGAAGCACAAGAGACAGTTGGAGACGTAGTCTTCATGACTTTCTTAATTCTCTTTAAGGAGGTGGGAATAATGGCTGTACCTTTTAGAAGAACTTCTAAAACTGCGAAAAGAAAACGTCGTACTCATTTTAAGCTACAGGTACCAGGTATGGTAGAATGCCCAAACTGTGGTGAGATGAAACTTGCTCACCGTGTATGTAAAGCTTGTGGAACATACAAAGGAAAAGAAGTTGTAAACGACTAATATTGACTTTAAGATAAAAAGCACAGGAATTCATTCCTGTGCTTTTGTCGTTATATAAAAGAGGTAGGGTGGCTTATGGACTCATATAAAATTGAAGAGCGGGAAAATGGTGTCCTGCTGTTTACAATAACAAGAGAAGAAAAACGTAATGCGGTCAATTATGAAGTGATGCAAGGGTTGGAGAAAGCGATTCAATTAGCACGTGAACCAAATATTAGTGCATTGGTCATTACGGGTGAAGGAGAGAAAGCATTTTGCTCAGGTGGCGATCTATCGGTCTTTCATGAATTAAGAACGGAGGAACAAGCCTATCAAATGCTTTCGAAAATGGGAGAGATTTTATTTAATCTGGCGATGCTCCCGAAGCTAACAATTGCACTTATAAATGGTGCTGCAGTTGGTGGAGGATGTGAGATTGCTGCTGCATGTGATTTCAGAATTGCTCGCAAAGGAATTAAAGCGGGGTTTATCCAGGGGAATCTAGCTATAACAACTGGCTGGGGTGGTGGCACGCTTTTATTAGAACGATTGCCTGTTTCAAATGGAATGAAGATGCTTGTGGAAGCTCGAAAATTTGCGGTGGATGAGCTAATAGAGTTAGGTTTTATTCAGTATACATATGATGGACACCCATTAGAGGGACTACGGCAGGCTATGGAGACAACCTTTCTATTAGAAGGTGGCGTGCTAGGGGCATACAAAGAAATGTTGATTCGAAAATGGGAAATGTCCAAGTTGAGAGAAAGAATAGAAAAAGAAATTCGCAGCTGTTCAATTTTGTGGGCAAGTGAAGCGCATCATAAGCAAGTGGAAAAATTTCTAGGAAATTAAATATATTTCAATTAGAGAAATAAGTTTTATCAGTCTATCTCTTCTAGTAGATGCATATGTATGAATAAATACAAATAAACTAGGAGGGATTTTCTTATGCCCACAAACCGTCAAGATGCCTGGTCTAATGATGAAGATTTACTACTTGCTGAAGTAGTTTTAAGGCATATCCGCGAAGGGGGAACCCAGCTTCAAGCCTTCGAAGAAGTGGGGAAGCAGTTATCAAGAACGGCGGCAGCGTGTGGATTCCGTTGGAATTCTTATGTTCGAAAGCAATATAAATCAGGAATTGAGCTTGCGAAAAAGCAACGTAAAGAACAAAGAAAGCAAGCACAAAGCACAGTTGAAGAAAAATCGGTACCAGAGGAAATTGCCTCTTCCGTACCACAGAACGAAGAAAAGGTTACAACGATTGATTTTGACGATTTAGTCAGTTTTCTGAAGATACTCTATCAAAAACTGGAAAACAAGGATGGGCAATCTGAAAAAATACAGGAACTTGAACAGAAAGTATATTCTTTATCGGCTGAGAAAGAAAAGCTGTTAAATGAATTGCAGACGATAGAACAAGATTATAAGGCTCTAATAGAAATCATGGAGAGAGCAAGAAAAATGGTCGTCTTGCAGGAAGAAGATCGCCAGCAGAAGGTTAAGTTTCAGATGGATAAGAACGGAAACCTAGAACGTATCGAAAAATAGACAAAGCAAAAGCGGACATTGTGTCCGCTTTTTTTAGATCGTTTCAGGAAACCAAAAGAGGGGATTTTCGCCTCTATCTCTTGCCATATCATATTGGACAGAAGTGAAGCCCATCTTCTCCCAAAATTCTTTTGATCTCATACGAGCGTTCGTGCGGATTGGGAAGTTCTTAGCTTTGGCATAATCGACTAACGCTGTGCCATAGCCTTTTCCTTGATAATCAGGTAACACTTCAAGTTTCCAAAGCTCTAAGAAATCATGTGGCGGCTCAAAATAATGGTTAAACTTTGCCTCTACTTTATATAAGCTCATTCTTGCCACTAAAGTATCCCCAAAATATATTCCGTAAAAAGGAGATTCGCTATCATTGTCAATAATATTTGCTTCTAAATCTTCAAGCATTGAAAGCTCTTGTAAGCCATATTCCTTGAACCTTTTAAATTCCTCTAATGTTTTGTAGTTCACTTTTAGTTTCTCTACTTTGAAGTCCATGTATATCCCCCTTAGTCTAACTTGAGTCATGACTCCCTTTAAATTATATATTCATTATATAATAAAAATACAGAAAATACTTACAAAAAGAAAATGAGAATTACTTTTTCTTAGGGAAATTGCCTCTATTATTCGGACAAAATTTAAGGTCTTTGATAAAATAGGATTATTACTATAGTCCGATTGTGTGAAATTCAAAAATTTTTAGAGGCGATATCATGAAAATTGCAATTATCGGTGGCGGCTCCATCGGTCTATTATTTTCTTATTATTTAAATGAATATCATGAGGTAACTTTGTATGTAAGGAATCCGTTGCAAAAAGAAAAAATTGCGTCTGAAGGAATTGTTCTTCAGAGTAAACAAAACTCTGCTATAGCGGATGTGCAGGTAAAACTCATTTCTGAATGGGGCAACCATAATGAAGAACTCTCCATTATTTGTGTGAAGCAATATCAGCTCGAGGGAGTTTTAAGAAATGCTAGTCTTTCTACAAATCATCCTTACTTATTTCTGCAAAATGGAATGGGGCATTTAAAACGGATCGATCAATTTAATTTAAGTGTTGCTATGGTGGGAACTGTAGAGCACGGAGCATATCGAGTGAATGAAAACGTGGTCGTCCATACAGGCGTGGGCAGGACTAATATTGCTTTTTATAAAGGGAAAAATGATGAGCTTCTTCACTCCTTCGTAAAATCAAGCTCTAATAGCTTTACTTTTCAAATAGAAGACGATTATAAATTTTTGCTACAAAAAAAATTGGTTGTCAATGCGCTGATTAATCCATTAACGGCTGTGTTGAAGGTAAACAACGGTCTCCTCCTTGAAAATACACATTATTTTCATGTTTTTAATGAGTTGTTTAAAGAAATAAAAGGGATTTTGGAGCTAGAAGAGGAACAAGTATATTACGAAAACACTCTTAATGTGTGTCGAAATACAAGTCAAAATCGCTCATCGATGTTAAAGGATATCGAAGAAGGGCGACAGACAGAAATAGATGCGATCTTAGGTTATTTAATAGAAGAAGCAGAGAAACGAAATATGAAGGCGCCGATCGTAACCACTCTGTTTCACATAATCAAAGGGAGTGAAATAGAGAGGGGAGGAAAATAAATTGTCAGAGATTTTTTCAAATATAGCAGCTATATTTGTGACAATTCCTATACTAGGTTATGTTCTCATCTTTGTGATTAGCAAGCAAATTACAAAGCATCACCGTCGAGCAGTTCGATACGCTTTGGATGGCAGTACAATATTGTTTATAATATCGGTACATTTCTTAATTATGACCATCTGGGAGAAATCTTTTCTATGGCTTATTATCTTATTGATTTTGATGATTGGCGTAGCCGTCGCATTTCTAAATTGGAAGGTCAAACAAGAAATTGATTATAACAGGGTATTTCGTGGGTTTTGGAGGTTTAACTTTCTTATGTTTTTCTCTGCCTACGTTATATTAATCATTATTGGGATTGTTCAAAGTGTTTCAAACGCAGTTTCTTAGCAAGAACGTCAATCCCAGAAAAATTGCGTAAGCAAAGATTTTTTATTTATGGGGTTGGGATGCTATACTCATACGTAGAAACTGTCGCTTAGAAAGGAAGTACATAAATGGAGATTGTCAATCTCACTCTCCCAGCTATAAATAAGTTTGCGAATAACTATTACAATGGGAACGAAGAAATACAGCAGTATTTCCACTATAACTATCAAAATGCAAGCCATTACCAGGAGCGCTTGGCCGAATTATCAAATCGATCTTACATGAGGGATGAACTTGTAGAGCATATTGCTGCTTTTATGAAGCCTTTTCCTTCTTCAGTTAAGGTTGAAGAATCTCTTGAAAAATTAAGTAAAAAGGATGCGGTCGTTGTCATTGGCGGGCAGCAGGCGGGTATTCTAACTGGGCCATTATATTCTATACATAAAGTTATTTCTATTATTGCCTTTGCAAAAGAAAAGGAACAAGAGCTTGGCGTCCCGGTTGTTCCGGTTTTCTGGATTGCAGGGGAAGATCATGATTATGCTGAGGTAAACCACGTATTTGTTAAAAAGCAAAATCAATTAGAAAAAATGGTTTATCCTTATAAAGTTTTAGACAAAAGAATGGTCACTGATTGTAAGCTAGACAAGGAGCTTTGTAAATCATGGATCGAGGATATTGTTGAAACATTCGGAGAAACCGATTTTACAAATGAGTTGTTGGCATTTACTGATCATGCACTTGTTCATTCAGAGAATTTTGTTGATTTCTTTGCTTATCTTGTCATGGAGATGTTTAAAGAGCATGGATTGCTCCTTGTTGATTCTGGAAATAGGCAACTTCGTAAATTGGAAAAAGAAATTTTGATTGAACAGATTAACAAGTCTGTTGAAATCACTACAGCTGTGGAGGCACAGCAGGCGAGACTTACGGCAAAAGGCTATTCGAATACGATTGAAATTTCTTCCCAAGCTGCCAACCTCTTCTATTATGATGAAGAACATTATGAAAGAATTTTATTAGAATTCAACCCTGAAACGAGTATTTTTTCTGGGAAAGATGGAAGTATTGCGTTTACGAAAGACGAACTTCTTTTAATGGCAAGGGAAAATCCCGAAAAGCTAAGCAATAACGTTGTCACTAGGCCGTTAATGCAGGAAACGTTATTTCCAACATTGGCTTTTATCGCTGGACCAGGTGAAATCGCTTATTGGTCAGAATATAAAACAGCTTTTGAACTGTTTGAAATGAAAATGCCACCGATTGTTCCTCGGATCAATATCACGCTTTTAGAAAGAGATATTGATTCAGACTTGGCCGAGTTAGATCTGGATTTACAAAATGTTTTGGAAAATGGTGTAGGCCCTGAAAAGGAAGCATTTCTTGATTCGGTCAAGGATAAACGTTTTGATTCATTATTTGCTGAAACAAAACAGCAGCTATTGGCCAATTATCAGTTGATCAAAGAGCAAACTGAGTTAGAATACAAAGGCTTGTTGCGGGTACTTGAGAAAAACGAATCAATCCTATTAACACAAATCGGCTTTATGGAAGGGAAATTTGAAGATGCCCTTCGTCTCAAACATGAGGTCGTCTTAAATAAATATGAACGGGTTGAGTGTTCATTACGACCATCTGGTGGACCGCAGGAACGAACTTGGAATATCTATTATTTCTTAAACAAATATGGTTTAGGGTTTGTAGACCAACTAACCAATCTCCCATATCAGTTCGATGGGAAACATAAAGTAGTGAAAATATAACCTATAAAAAGGCTTTATCTTCGGATAACTCAGACTGTCGACAAAAGGCATTGAGAGGTCTCCCTCTTGGTGTCTTTTGCATTTTTGAATGGGATTATCGTTAATACCCGTTGATTTCCGCTCCAGGCGCTTGCTTTCCGGGGGGCCGGCGGTGAGCTTCCTCGTCGCTGTCGCTCCTGCGGGATCTCACCTGTCCTGCAAATCCCCCAGGAGTCAAGCCCCCTCCACTCCAATCAACTAGCATTGCTCCATTTAAGCGAGTTCCCAAGTCCAAGTTGCCATTTTCTTTAAGTACATGGCAGCAAACGTAAGCATGGCCTACATAGACAATTTTTTAAGACCTCGAAAGGTTATCCATCACATACCTTGCTTTTCCTTCGCATCCACAAAGATACAGCTACCTCTAATTTGCGTACTAAATGACTTCAGGAACTAATTAATCAATTGTCAGCATTTCTACATGTGCTCTATCATTTGATTGATTTCTCGTCATCATGGTACGTGGCCTCGAAAAGTATTTATCTTATATTTTAATCTATTGAAGTTGATTGGAACGGAGGGTGGCGACTCCAGCGGGAAAGGCGGGAAAGTCGAGACTTACTGGCGCTAGCGCCTTCCAGCTCGGCCCCGCCCGCGGAAAGCGTCCACCCGGAGTGTAAATCAACTTTTTCATAAATTTAAAGGCTTTATCTTCGGATAAGGTCTTTTTTTAATGCCCTCTTTTTGATTAGAAATTATAGTGCCAGCTACCCATTTTTCAAGGAAGTGGATAATTTTTTAAAATTTTGTGGAGGAAAGTGGGGGATTGTGGTACATTTAGGTTAGAGAGTGGGGGTAGTGGGTATGTTTATGGGTGAATACCATCATAATGTTGATACGAAAGGTCGCTTAATCGTACCTGCAAAGTTTCGTGAGCATCTTGGCGAAACGTTTGTTTTGACACGCGGTCTGGATCAATGTTTATTCGGATACCCACAATCTGAATGGGCTGTTATTGAAGAAAAGCTCAAAGGCTTACCCCTAACTAAAAAAGACGCCCGTGCTTTTACTCGATTTTTCTTTTCAGGTGCAACAGAGTGTGAAGTTGATAAACAAGGAAGAATCAATATTCCTTCTCCACTCATGCAATATGGAAAGCTTGAAAAAGAATGTGTAGTTTTAGGCGTATCCAATCGAATTGAGATATGGAGTAAAGAACTTTGGGAAAACTATTTTGTAGAATCTGAAGAATCTTTTGCTGAAATTGCGGAAAATATGATTGGGTTTGATATTTAAGTTTCGAAAGGTGGACAACCATGTTTGAACATACAACAGTGCTATTACATGAAACAGTAGAAGGTTTGAACATTAAGCCTGATGGAATTTATGTCGATTGTACGATGGGAGGAGCAGGTCATTCCTCGCTAATATTATCGAAGTTATCTCCTAAAGGTAGACTTTTCGCATTTGATCAGGACGAAGTAGCGATTGCAAACGCGAAAGAAAAACTGGCTCAATATGGCGATCAGATTACGATGATTAAAAGTAATTTTCTACATTTAAAAGAAGAACTCGCTGCACGAGGAATTGACCAAGTAGATGGAATACTCTATGACCTAGGTGTTTCCTCTCCACAGTTAGATACTCCTGAGCGTGGTTTTAGTTATCATCACGATGCACCTTTGGATATGAGAATGGACCAGGACGCTCCACTTTCAGCTTATGATGTTGTAAATTCGTGGAGTTTTGGAGATTTGCTAAGGATTTTCCATAAATATGGGGAAGAAAAGTTTTCTAAACAAATCGCTCGAAAAATTGAAGCGGCTAGAGAAAACAAGCCGATTGAAACAACTGGTGAATTGGTAGAAATAATTAAGGATGCAATTCCGGCACCTGCAAGAAGAAAAGGTGGTCACCCGGCGAAGCGAATTTTTCAGGCAATCCGAATTGCGGTAAATGATGAGTTAGGCGTGTTTGAAAAATCCCTTCAACAGGCGATTGACATACTTGCACCAGGCGGAAGAATTAGTGTCATTACGTTTCATTCATTAGAGGATAGGATTTGTAAGGTGACATTTAAAAAGGCGAGTGAAACACCTGATTTGCCACATGGTTTACCTGTTATTCCTGATGAATACAAACCAATTCTAAAATTGATAACAAGAAAGCCGATAATTCCTTCAGACGCTGAACTAGAGGAAAATAACCGTGCTCGTTCAGCTAAATTGAGAATTGCAGAAAAGCTTTAAAATATAGAACGATATTAATTGAAATCCAAGGAGGGAAAACAATGGGGAATTTAGCAAGGAAGCTACAACAAGAACAAGAGCAACGACAAGTACAAAAACAAATACAATTGCCTGAAACAGGAAAGAAAAATCGATTTGGTCTATCACCAGGTGAGAAAATTTTAGGAGTGGCCTTTTGTGCGGCCCTCTGTTTTGGTGCAACACATATCATTTCTAATCAGGCTGCTATATATGAAATCAATAAGGATATTCAAGTAACGTCTACTTTAATTCAATCTCAACAGAAGGTGAATGCTGACCTTGGTATGCAAGTAGAAGAGCTCAGCACGTATGAGAGAATTTGGGAAAAGGCGAAAGCACTTGGTTTGAAGCTTAATGAAAATAATGTCAAGGTTGTGCAAGATCAATGATAAGAAAACAGCCAAATATGAATGTTGGAGCAGCGCTTTTATTTGTAATTTTTTGCCTGCTCTTTTTTGTCTTAATATTTCGGTTCGTATCTATTCAAGTGACCGGAGAAGCTGCTGGACAGCCGCTCGCTGCAAAGGCCCAAAAAAATTACAATAAACAGGGGATTCTTGAAGCAAAACGTGGAACTATCTATGACCGTAATGGAGAAGTCATTGCGGAGGATACTTCTTCGTATACGATTGTGGCTATTTTAGATAAAAAAATGAAGCCAAATTATGTTGCTGATAAAGAAAAAACGGCTGCTCAGCTTTCGAAGTATATTGATTTATCAGAGTCTGAGATTTATAGAATTCTATCTAAGAAGGATCTTTTCCAAGTGGAATTTGGACGTGCAGGAAAGGATATTTCTTTACAAACAAAGTCAGAGATTGAGGAGCTTGAACTGCCTGGAATTACTTTTGTTCGTGAATCTAAGCGTTTTTATCCAAATGGTATTTTTTCTTCTCACTTAATCGGCTATGTGGATACAAAGGATGGAGAGACGACCCCTGTTGGACAATTGGGAATTGAAAAGTCATTAAATGATATTTTGACTGGTAAAAATGGCTCTATCCAATATGAAAGTGATTTATGGGGTTATCTTTTACCTAACAGTGAAGAGAAGATCACGCCTGCCCAAAATGGGAAGGATGTCTATTTAACATTAGATAAGAAGATTCAAACCTTTTTAGAGGATGCGTTAAACCAAGCTCAAGAACAATATAGTCCGAAGAAAATGGTGGCGATCGTCGCAGATCCTGCTACTGGTGAAATATTAGCGATGGGACAAAGACCTACATTCCATCCGAAAACAAGAGAAGGTATTACGGATACTTGGTTAAATGAAGCGGTAGAGGTATCATTCGAACCGGGGTCAACTATGAAGGTATTTACCCTGGCTGCAGCCCTTGAAGAAAATGTTTTAAATCTCAATGAAACCTATCAATCGGGTTCCTACAAAGTTACGAAAAACTCTCCGGCTATTCGAGACCATAACAAAGTCGGATGGGGACCGATTACCTACTTAGAAGGTATTCAACGTTCTTCCAACGTAGCCATTGCTAAAATTGTGAATGAGAAGCTAGGTTTTGATACTTATAGAGAATATCTCACTAAATTTGGATTTGAAGACCCAACAGGAATCGAGATTCCGAATGAAACTGGAGGAAACATAGTTTACAATTATCCTCTTGATAAAATAACAACAGGTTATGGTCAGGGAACGGCGATAACAGCGATTCAACAAATACAAGCGGCAACAGCAATAGCAGGCAATGGTACGATGCTGAAGCCTCATATCATTGAGAGAATAGTTGATCCAAACACAAAGGAAACTGTTGAGAAAACAAAACCTGAGACTGCAGGAAAGCCTATTTCTGAAGATACAGCGAAAAAGGTTCGTGAAGTTTTAGAAACGGTTATTAGCTCTCCAAAGGGAACAGGACATGAAAAATATAATATTGAGGGATATGAAGTAGCTGGAAAAACAGGAACAGCCAATTTCACTGAGAACGGGGCATATCTTCATGGCGAAAAGAACTATGTGTTTTCATTCCTAGGAATGGCACCAGCTGATAATCCTCAACTCATCGTATATGTAGCTGTACAGCAGCCTGATATTGAAGTATCTTCTGATGGTTCAAAGCCGGTGTCTATGATTTTTAAGCAGGTTATGAAAAATAGTCTTCAATATTTGAGCATTCAACCATCGGAAACTGAAGCTTCAAAAACGATTGACATTCCAGATGTTACAGGGAAAAGTGTGGAACAAGGAGTCGGGGCTCTTAATGAGTTAGGAGCTAATCCTGTTGTTCTAGGAAATGGTACTAAAATTGATAAGCAACTTCCTGAAAAAGGACAATCTCTACTAGAAGGGGAAAAGGTTGTTGTTTTGACAGATGGCGAAATTACGTTACCGGATATGACAGGCTGGTCTCTCAGAGATGTGATGAAAGTAGCTAATTTAGCTAATCTTGAGTTAAATGTTTCTGGAAGTGGATATGTGACCAAACAGAACCTCCAAGTAGGTACTGCATTGAAGGATGGGGACTATTTGGTTATTCATCTTCAAAAGCCAGACCAAGTTGCTGAAGAAGAAGTCGAGGAAGAAGTAACAGAAGGTGGTTAATCCTTTTCGCATTTTTGAAATAAATAGGGTCGGCATTCTAGAACGTACCAAAATGGTACGTTCTATTTATATTTGTACAAGCATATATTGGAACGAGCCATATAGTAGGGAGGTTCGTTCGAATGCGGGTTTCGAATGTAACAGTGAGAAAAAGACTAATTATCGCTTTATTTTTTGGTTTCTTGATATTCTTTATTATTGATGTGAGACTTGGCTATGTGCAATTTTACTTAGGAGATTGGCTGACGGATGGAGCGGAAAACTTATGGAGCCGGAAAATCCCTTTTGAGCCTGAACGTGGTGAAATTGTAGACCGAAATGGAGTAGCATTGGCTACCAATATGAGTGCGCCAACTGTTTATGTCTTTCCGCGACAGGTAAAGGACCCAGTGCAGACGGCTGAAAAATTGGCTGCTGTTCTAAACGCATCAAAAGAAGACATTTATAAAAAAATCACTGAAAAATCATTAAATGTAAGACTCTCTCAAGGAAGAAAAATTTCTAATGAAAAGGCGGCCGAGGTTAGAAATCTTGATCTACCTGGCGTTTATATAGGGGAGGATTCGAAAAGATACTATCCTTTTGGAGATTATTTGTCCCACGTTCTTGGATTTACAGGTGTTGATAACCAAGGTTTAATGGGCCTTGAGCTCTATTATGATGAGCAATTAAAAGGAAAAGAAGGGTCTGTTGAATTCTATGCAGATGCCAAACAAAATCGAATGAACGATAAAGCGGATGACTATGAAGCTCCGATTGATGGACTTGATTTAAAATTAACGATTGACTCTAAAGTACAAACAATTATTGAAAGAGAATTAGATATTGCTCAAGCAACCTATAATCCTGATGGTTTAATCGCCATTGCAATGGACCCAAATACAGGAGAAATTTTGGCGATGTCAAGTAGACCGGGCTTTGATCCAACGAACTATCAGAATGTAGCTCCGGAAGTATACAATCGCAATTTACCGGTATGGAGTACATACGAGCCGGGATCAACTTTCAAAATTATCACCCTAGCAGCGGCTCTTGAAGAAGGGAAGGTTGATTTACAATCCGACCACTTTCACGATTCTGGTTCTGTTAAAGTAAACGGTGCTACGCTCCATTGCTGGAAGCGCGGGGGTCATGGTAGTCAATCCTTTTTAGAAGTAGTTCAAAATTCTTGTAACCCTGGTTTTGTCGAGCTTGGTCAAAGACTAGGAAAAGAGAAATTGTTCAAATATATTAAGGACTTTGGTTTTGGGCAAAAAACAGGAATTGATTTGCAAGGGGAAGGTACGGGTATTCTCTTTAATTTAGACCGTGTTGGGCCTGTTGAATTAGCGACAACTGCTTTTGGTCAAGGGGTTTCAGTCACCCCGATTCAGCAAGTAACAGCCCTGTCTGCAGCGATTAATGGTGGGACATTGTATACGCCATACATTGCAAAAGAGCTTGTAGACCCGATTACAGGGGATGTTATCATGAAGAACTCTCCTACAGCCAAAAGAAAGGTGATTTCTGAAGAAACATCGAAAGAAATAAGATATGCCCTTGAAACAGTAGTTGCCCAAGGAACGGGTGCAAAAGCGTTTGTGGAAGGCTATCGCGTAGGTGGAAAAACAGGTACAGCACAAAAAGTCAAAAACGGAAAGTATATGGAGAACAACCATATTGTTTCCTTTATCGGCTTTGCTCCAGCTGATGACCCTCAGTTGGTCGTATATGTGGCTGTAGACAATCCGAAGGGCACAGTTCAATTTGGTGGTAGAGTAGCAGCTCCTATTGTTGGGGAAATCATGGGTGATAGCTTAAGAGCATTAGGAGTACCGCCACGTAAGGATCAAATTGAAAAGACGAAAAAGGAATGGACAGACCCAGTTATGATTGAAGTGCCTAATGTGGTAGGGATGACCAAAACAGAAATTAGTGAGCTATTTGTTAACTTCAAAATAGATGCAAGTGGAGAAGGGAAAACGGTCGTCAAGCAAACACCAGAAGCCGGTATTAAGCTTAAAGAAGGTTCGACGATTCGACTCTACTTCGATGATTTAGAGGACAAAGAGGATAAAGAGGGCGGGCAATGATTTATTCGCCCGCTCTCTTTTTTAGCTAAAAAAGATGTTTGTGCCGATTTCTAAATACACTAAAATTCCGCAAAATACAGAATTATTTCGTTCGTTTAACGTATTACTGATATACATTGTGAAATCTACCTTGATCATGTAAAATAAAAGGCGCCAGTTTTTTGAGAGGATATGATCGATTTGAAATTACATACATTGCTAAGTCAACTTCCCTTTATCGATTATAAAGCTTACGATAATCCAGAGATCGTCTCGATCGAAAATGATAATCGTAAAGTCGTCCAGGGAAGCTTATTTGTTTGTATAAAAGGTTTAACAGTAGATGCACATGATTTTGCAGAGTCTGCTGTAAATAATGGTGCGGTCTCTGTTTTAGCAGAGAGACCTTTAGACTTAACAGTTCCAGTTATCGTCGTAGAGAGTACGAGGAGAGCGTTATCTGTACTTTCTGATGCATTTTACGGTCAACCTAGTCATAAACTTCATATGATTGGTATTACAGGAACAAATGGAAAAACTACAACAAGCCACATAATTGAAAAAATATTAGCGGATGCTGGCAAACAAACTGGCTTAATTGGTACCATGTATACTAAAATTGGGGCCAAACAATTTGAGACGAAAAATACAACTCCAGAGAGCCTGACCCTACAAAAGACCTTTCACCAAATGGTGGAGGAAGGGGTTGAAGCTACTGTAATGGAGGTTTCCTCCCATGCATTAGTGGAAGGACGGGTTCATGGAACAGACTTTAATGTTGCTGTGTTTACAAACTTAACGCAGGATCACTTGGACTACCATAAAACGATGGATGAATACCAAAGAGCTAAGGGCCTATTATTTGCACAATTAGGCAATACATATGATATGGCTAAACCAAAATTTGCTGTGCTTAATATGGATGATGAAGCAAGCAAGATGTACATCGAATCGACGAGTGCTCATGTGATTACATACGGAATCGACAACAGTGCCAACCTACATGCTAAAAATATTCAAATGACAGCAAATGGGACTGAGTTTGATCTAGAAAGTCCTTTTGGGGTCCATAAAGTATCGATGCAGCTAGTTGGTAAATTTAGTGTTTATAATGTCCTTGCAAGTTTAGGAGCAGCGCTGGCTTCAGGAATCTCACTTACGAATGCAATTGCTTCAATCGAAAGTGTTACAGGTGTAGCTGGGCGATTTGAGCTTGTACAAGCGGGCCAGGATTTTTCAGTTATTGTCGATTATTCACATACACCGGACAGCTTAGAAAATGCGATAACCACGATCCGGCAATTTGCAAAAGGGAAAATTATTGTTGTCGTTGGGTGTGGTGGTGACCGAGATAAAACGAAGCGTCCACTGATGGCTCAGATTGCTTGCAAATATAGTGATACAGCAATTTTTACTTCTGATAATCCTAGAAGTGAAGACCCTGTTCAAATATTAAAGGATATGGAAGCAGGGGTTACGGGTCAAAATTATGAAATCATTGTTGACCGCAAAGAAGCGATTTATCACGCTGTTCAAATTGCGAAAACAAACGATGTTATCCTCATCGCTGGTAAAGGTCACGAAACCTATCAGCTAATTGGCGATAAAAGCTATGACTTTGATGATCGAGAGGTTGCAAAAGAGGCGATAAAGGGGAGATAGTATGTATCTAACGTATGAAGATGTATCTCTGTTATTTCCAGAAGTGGCCGGAATTAAGAATGTAGATATAGATTTTCAAACTATTTCTTTTTCGGCAACAGCACAGCAGCCTAAGGGGCTTTTCATTCCTTTGAATCATTCATCAGGTGAACTAAAGCTTGCTATCGCAAATGGTGCCATTGCAGCTGTTTGGAAGAAAGGGATGGAGATTCCTACATACACTCCTAATCATTTTCCCATTCTTTTTACCGAAGATTTGCTTCAAGCAGTCAAAAAAATATTATTATTGTATAAAGATAAAATGAACACTAATAAGAAAGAAAATATGACAGATTTTCTTTTTTTAGATGAAAAACTTCTGAATGATTTCTATGAAACATATGATAATGCTGTAATAGAAACAATATTGAACGAAATGTTAGAGAAGTTTCGAGAGGAGAAGGAATAAATAATGCTCGAGCAAGTAATAATTTTTACGATTTTATTAGGATTTTTGATTTCAGTCATTCTTTCTCCTATTTTTATTCCTTTCTTAAAAAGGTTGAAATTTGGACAAAGCATTCGAGATGAAGGACCGAAATCTCACCAGAAAAAATCAGGAACGCCAACGATGGGGGGAATTGTGGTTCTCCTTTCTATTGTCGTAACGACATTCATCATGATAGGGAAATATGCAGAGCCGACAATCCATACGTATTTATTAATATTTGTAACGTTTGGGTTTGGACTTCTAGGTTTCCTAGATGATTTTATTAAAGTGGTCATGAAACGAAACTTAGGTTTAACTTCCTTACAAAAATTAATTGGACAAATTATAGTTTCAGTTATTTTCTTTTTAATCCTACAACATTATGATTTTTCAACAGTGATTTCTATTCCGTTGACTGACTTTTCTATTGACCTAGGATGGGGATACGTTTTATTTATCATATTCTGGCTAGTTGGATTTTCTAACGCGGTTAACTTGACAGATGGACTTGATGGCTTACTTTCAGGAACAGCTGCAATTGCATTTGGAGCCTTTGCTGTTTTAGCATGGAGCCTCTCTCAATTAGAGATTGCCGTGTTTTCAGTCGCAGTTGTTGGAGCGGTATTAGGATTCTTAGTCTTTAATGCCCATCCAGCTAAAGTATTTATGGGTGACACAGGTTCACTTGCTTTAGGTGGTGCGATTGCAACGGTTGCCATTTTACTCAAACTTGAAATCATTCTAATCTTAATAGGTGGAGTTTTTGTAATTGAAACAATATCAGTTATATTACAAGTAACATCATTTAAAACAACGGGTAAACGAATTTTTCGAATGACCCCAATTCACCATCATTATGAGCTAATAGGCTGGTCTGAATGGCGTATTGTTGTTACGTTTTGGACTGTAGGTTTGATTTTCGCTGTGCTTGGAATATATATAGAGGTGTGGATGTAATTGAAACAGGTCAAGAAATATCATCATAAAAAAGTATTAGTATTAGGTTTAGCGAAAAGCGGGGTCAGTGCAGCCTCGCTTTTACATAAGTTAGGGGCCTTTGTGACCGTTAATGACCAAAAGCCATTAGCTGACAATCCTGAGGCGCAAGGATTGCTTGAACAAGGGGTTACAGTGATTTGTGGGGAACATCCGATAGAATTAATGGATGAAGGATTTGAATTGATTGTTAAGAATCCCGGTATCCCATATCATAATCCAATGATTCAAAGAGCGCTCGAATTAGAAATTCCAATTATTACAGAAGTGGAGCTTGCTTATTTAGTATCTGAAGCTCCGTTTATTGGAATTACCGGAACGAACGGGAAAACGACAACGACAACTCTTGTTTATGAAATGTTAGAAATGGGAGAAAAAGCACCTTTAATTGCCGGGAATATTGGGACAGTAGCTTCTGGCGTTGCCCAAGAAGCAACATCTGACAATACGATCGTCATTGAATTGTCGTCCTTTCAGTTAATGGGGATTGAAAGCTTCAAGCCCCGTATTGCGATCCTAACGAATCTGTATGAGGCTCATATCGATTACCATGGTAATTTAAATGAATACTGGAAAGCAAAAGCAAATATTACGAAGTATCAAACGGAAAGTGATTATTTCATCGTAAATGCCGACCAAGAGCAAGTACTCGAGGTTGCTAAACAATCTCATGCGCGTATCATTCCATTCTCTACAAAGAAAGTCGTAGAAAATGGGGCATATGTAATGGACGATGCGATTTGGTTCATGAATGAAAAAATTATGGACGTAAATGATATTGTCCTTCCTGGTGCCCATAATCAAGAAAATATTTTATCTGCAGTAGCTGCAGCAAAATTGTCTGGTGTGGATAATGATGCGATTTTCCGTGTATTAAATTCTTTCAGAGGTGTAAAACATCGCCTACAATATATTGCGGATATTGACGGAAGAAAGTTTTATAACGATTCAAAGGCGACCAATATATTGGCTACTTCAAAGGCATTAGATGCTTTCAAGGAACCAGTTGTGTTGTTAGCTGGCGGATTAGATCGAGGGAATGAATTTGATGAATTAATCCCTTCTTTCGAACATGTTAAAGCGGTTGTTACGTTTGGGCAAACTGCAGAGAAAATTGAAAGGGTTGCACGTGAGGCGGGAATAAAAACAATTCAGCGTGTCGATAATGTTGAAAAAGCCGTACCTGTTGCCTTTAATCTGTCTAACCCAGGAGATGTCGTGTTATTGTCACCTGCATGTGCAAGCTGGGATCAGTATAAAACTTTTGAGGTTAGGGGAGACATTTTTACCGAAGCGGTGCATAAGCTTAAGTAAGGGCTTGTCCAAAGAATCTTAATGTCAATCATACGGCCCTTTAAACTTGCATTCGAGGTGTGTTTAAATTGCCGACTAAACGATCGACTCCTGACTTTATCTTATTAATAGTAACTTTTACATTGCTTGCACTAGGACTCATTATGGTCTATAGTGCAAGTGCTGTTTGGGCCGATTATAAATTTCAAGATTCCTTTTACTTTGCAAAAAGGCAGATGCTTTTTGCTGGAGTAGGGGTCGTTGCGATGTTTTTTGTCATGAATATTGATTATTGGACATGGAGAAAATTCGCCAAGGTCATTATGATTATCTGCTTTGTTCTCTTAGTAGTTGTACTCATACCTGGAATCGGTACAGAAAGAAATGGTTCTAGAAGCTGGATTGGTGTAGGGGCATTTTCAATACAGCCATCGGAATTTATGAAGCTGGCAATGATTGCATTTCTGTCTAAGTATTTATCAGAAAATCAAAAGAATATTACATCGTTACGAAAAGGATTATTTCCTTCCTTAGGGTTAGTATTCCTAGCTTTCGGGATGATTATGCTACAGCCTGATTTAGGAACCGGAACGGTAATGGTGGGAACATGTATTGTGATGATTTTCGTCTCAGGTGCAAGAATTCTTCATTTTGTCGGACTTGGCGTGCTAGGGCTGCTTGGATTTGTGGCACTTGTCGTATCTGCACCTTATCGGATTCAACGGATTACTTCCTTCTTGGACCCGTGGTCAGACCCACAGAATACAGGATTTCAAATCATTCAATCGTTGTATGCGATTGGGCCTGGGGGATTATTTGGACTTGGCTTAGGGCAGAGCAGACAGAAGTTCTTCTATTTGCCAGAGCCGCAAACTGACTTTATTTTTGCGATTTTAGCTGAGGAGCTTGGATTTATAGGTGGTTCATTCATTCTTCTTTTATTCGCCTTACTATTGTGGAGAGGAATAAGAATTGCCTTAGGTGCTCCCGATCTCTTCGGAAGTTTTTTAGCTGTAGGAATAATTGCCATGATTGCGATACAAGTAATGATTAATATCGGAGTTGTGACAGGGCTCATGCCGGTCACTGGGATTACACTTCCATTTCTGAGTTATGGAGGGTCGTCATTAACATTGATGCTCCTAGCGATTGGAGTTCTGCTTAATATTAGTCGTCATTCGAGATACTAACGCTAGAGGCTGGGACATAACTAGCTTCAAATAATGAGAAAGGTGAATTTGAGGGTACTCAAATTCACCTTTCTCTATTTTTGTGTGTTAATTTTTCTATTACCTTAGTTAATGGCAGTGAATT
>NZ_SUND01000007.1 GCF_005280205.1 Bacillus yapensis
TTTAGATTTCGGTTTGACGGCCAAGATCTATTATAACGATTGGAGATTTTTTTGTTTATTAATACAACTCTAGAAGTTTCGTTTTCACACACGCAGAGCGTGTGGTTTAAAAAGCATAATAAAAAGCGTACCCGCGGTGGTACGCTTTTGTATATTATGATAATGAATTTCGAATTGCCTCTTCAAAAACTTGAATGATATCATCGGCATGTTCAATTCCAACAGAGATTCTTATGACGTTGTTTGTAATTCCTAATGCCTCTTGCGCTTCCTTCGGTAGAGCACGGTGAGACGTTTTTAATGGATGAGATACTGTTGTTTCCACTCCAGCCAAAGTTGGTGCAATTTTCACCCATGAAAGGGATTTAAAAAACTGATTTACATCAACTTGCTGACCTAACTCAATTGTCACCATTGCTCCATATCCTTCTTCCGCTTCTTGGAAAGGATAGTATGCCTTCGAGATATATTTATTCTCTCTTAATGCCTCCGCTAACTTCCTAGCGTTATACGATTGACTCTTCATGCGTAGTGCTAATGTTTTTAGACCACGGCAAGTTAACCATGCTTCAAATGGACTGACATTTGCTCCTAAATTAACAACCTTTGCTCTCGCTTTCGTTAGTAAATCTTCTCTACCGACAAGGACACCTGAGGTTACGTCACTATGACCTCCAATATATTTTGTTGCACTATGAACAACCATGTCTACTCCTAGTAAATAAGGATTACTATGATATGGCGTTGCAAATGTATTATCGACAAGCGTCATCAAATCATATTTCTTTGCTAACGCTACGACAGATTCTAAGTCCTCTACTCTCAAAAATGGATTTGTAATCGATTCGGTATATAAAAGCTTTGTATTCGGTTGGATTGCTTTTTCCACTAAAGAAAGATCCAAAAAAGAAACAAAGGTTGTTTCAATTCCTAAATCATGTAGTTCTGCTTTTAATAAATGAAAGCTCCCACCATATAAGTCATCTGCTGCGACGATATGGTCTCCACTTTTAACAGCAGCAAGAACTCCTGCTAAAATGGCTGATAATCCAGATGATGTGGCAATGCCCTCTGGTGCACCTTCAATTGCAGCTACTGCTTTCCCTAGCTCATCAGGGTTTGGATTTCCTGTACGCGAATACAAGTAATTTCCTTCGCCTTGATAGTAGCCTTCTAATTCATCTAGATCAGCAAATGTAAATGCAGAAGTTTGATAAATCGGAGTCACCTTACTTTTAATCGGCTTGTCACTTTTTTTCACACTATGTAGTAGCATTGTTTCAAACTTCTTCGTCATTCTAAGCACCTTCTTATGTAGAATTGATTTACTTAATCAAAAACCATTTTTAAGAATTTTTCAAGAAAAAAATTTTATCAAGAAAAAAAGAAGAGGACAGGTCCCCTTCTTCATTAATTCTCTGCTAATTTAGTTTGAACTTGTGCCTTTGGTTTTTCTTGAATTGGGTCTTCTGCTGGAGTTGACCGTTTAATAAAGAAAGAAAGAACTAGTGCGACAGCCGCAATGATAGAAGCTACAAAGAACGCATCGTTGATTCCTTCAAGCATCGCTTGTGCTTGGAGTTGCGCCATAACAGCTTCTGTTGGTGGAGCTGTTAAGGACTTTGCCATTTCTGTTGCATGTGTTTCAGTACGATTCGACATGACCGTAACCAATAGGGCTGTTCCGATCGCACCAGAAACTTGGTTTAATGTATTATTCATGGCAGTACCATGTGGATAAAATCTTCTTGGTAGCTGATTCAAACCGTTTGTGGATACCGGCATCATTACCATTGACATACCAAACATACGAACTGCGTGTAGCAGCATCAAGTGTTGATAGCTCATTTCCAAAGTTAGATTACTGAATAAATAAGTTGTAATAACCAAAATCGTTAACCCAATAACAGCTAATATTCTTCCGCCAATTTTGTCGAATAGTCTACCATTGATTGGTGACATCAATGCCATCGCAAGTGCCCCTGGTAACATTAACAATCCGGCATCCATCGGAGAAATCCCTCTTAGTGTTTGAACGTAAATGGGAACTAAAAGCATTCCGGCAAACATTGCCATGTTCACTACCATAGTAATGGAAGAAGACAAAGCAAACATTGGATAACTAAACACATGGAAATTAAGCATTGGTCTTTCTAACTTAGATTGACGGACGATAAACCAAATAAGACAAATTACCCCAACTGGAAGAGCAATATATACATGTGGACTATCCCAGCCTTTACTTCCAGCTGAGCTGAATCCATACAAAATCCCACCAAAACCTAAGCATGATAAGATAAGGGAAAAGAAATCAAGACTGATATTAACTTTTTCCTTTTTATCCTTAAGTAAGAATAATCCGATGATAAAGATTGCAGCAGCAATAGGTGTTACAAAATGGAAAAGCATTCTCCAATCATAATGCTCAATAATCCATCCTGATAGTGTAGGTCCAATTGCTGGTGCAGCCATAAGAATTAGACCAAACATTCCCATTGCAGCTCCCCTTTTTTCCACTGGGAAGCTTACAAGCATTACATTCATTAATAGTGGCATCATAATCGCTGAACCTGATGCCTGTAACATACGTCCAGTTAATAGTACTGGAAAAACATGCGCCATTCCGGCAACAATGGTTCCGATTGTAAATAACCCCATCGCCACTAAGAAGAGTCTGCGAACAGTGTATTTTTCAATTAAAAAGGCTGTAGCTGGGATTAAAATTCCATTAACAAGCATAAATCCAGTTGTTAACCACTGAACAGTTGCTGTATCAATTTCCAACTCAACCATGATAGATGGTAAAGCAATATTTAATAATGTATTGTTTAAAAAAGCAATAAATGCTCCAATCATTAAAACGGCAATGATTCCATAAGGTGGACGATCCGTCTGTTTCAAAGATTGTTCCATAGTCATACCCCCTGTTAGACGCATAGTCTATATTATTGTACTGTTATTTCACATAAGACATATCATATACCAGCAGTTCATGAATTGCAATTAAAAGATTTTCTATTATAGTTTAATTTGAGTAGAACAAGAAAAACATGTAATATCATAGTTATACTAGCAGTCTAATTAGAGCGCTTTCTTTATTTTAAATATAAGAAATCTATACAAATAGGTGATGAATTGTGAAGGACAGAAAGCAAAAAGTAATTAAAATGGCTCATCAATTGTTTATTGAAAAAGGATTTCAAGCCACATCGATTCAAGATATTCTAGATTATAGCGGAATTGCCAAAGGAACATTTTATAATTATTTTTCGTCTAAAAATGAATTATTAATCGCCCTAATTAAATCTCTTTATCAACAAATTGAAACAGAACGAGACGAATTGATAATTGGAAAGGATCCTACGGATATTGAAGTCTTCATCCAACAACTCGAGCTCCAATTAGAATTTAACCGTACGAATAATTTATATACTCTTTTTGAAGAAGTAATGATTTTAAATGATGATGAGCTCAAACAATTCATTCGAAAAAGTCACCTGAGAGTACTCAGATGGGCTTACGGAAGATTCCTATCTATTTTTGGAGAAGAGAAAAAACCCTATTTGTTAGATTGTGCTATTTCTTTCTTTGGGATTTTAAACCATAATTACAAATATAATTTTGTCGCTGAAAAATCTCCAAGTACGATGTACAGAGTTGTTCGCTATAGTGTGAATCGATTGGTGAAAATGGTTGATGAGGTCGCCGAATCTGGAGAACAGTTACTTCGTCCGGAGCTTTTAGATTCTTGGGCCCCAGAAGGAAGTAATCATAAGAAAGCATTTCAGCAAGAGTTACAAAATATCATTCTTGTGCTGAAAAAATCACTGGATCGCAATCCAGATGCGAGAAAATATGCCGAGCTTCTCGATTTCATATATGATGAGCTAGTCGATGAAAAGGAGCCTCGCCATTTCTTAGTGGAGAGTGCACTTACCTCTTTAAAAAAAGAAAAAATACTTTGTAAAACTGATGAGTTTAAGAGACTTGAGGCGTTAACCATTAAAGCTTGAGGCGAAAGTATTTCGCCTCTTTTTTTGCCTCTAATGCAATTCCCCATCCACATACTTTCCATATCGAGGGACAGCAATTGAATCAAATTCACGAACTAATAACTCTAGATTTTCCGTTAGTAAATCTCCAGACATCGGCAATCCATGCCCTGTGACTGCTACGGAAGGGTGTAAATCCCTTAATTTCGTTACAGATTCTTTTGCCGCTTGCCAATCTGTCGTTAAATACCGTGGAGGACCGCTTATCTCCTGTTTTTGGGTGAGAACTTTGTATAAGTATTCTTGTTTAACCGTTACAAAGGCATCGCCTACAATTAATGTTCTATCTCCTTCTCTAAAAAAGGAAACATGGCCAGGGGTATGCCCGGGTGTATGTATCCACTTAAATCCAGGCATATTCGGAACTGTTCCGTCATCTGGAAGCTTATTCACACGCCGACCTAAATCAATCGGTTCATTCGGAAACATTGGCGACATTTTCGCTACCATTCCCCCTTCGACCGTTGAATCTGGCTCTGGATAACTCTGTTGACCTGTTAAAAAAGGGAATTCCAATTCGTGTGCATAAACTGGAACATCCCAATGCTCCAGTAGCTCAATGATTGCTCCTACATGATCAAAATGACCATGGGTTAAAATAATCGCTTTTGGTCGACTTCCTTCCCCAAATCGCTCTTCAGTTACCGAAATGATTTCCTCAGCAGAACCTGGCATTCCTGCATCAACCAAAACAAACCCCTGCGAATCTCCGACTAGAACAATATTAACAATTTGGATTGTGTGACAGTAGATATCATGTAGAACCTGCAACCCCACTCCACTACCAATTGAAGTTGCCGGAATAAATTTATAATCATCACCGTAGTGTATTCCTTTTTCCATGTGGGAGCCTCCTTTAAATCGAACGTCATGGTTATTGTCCCACTGGTAAAAAAATCTATAACAAAAATGGTGCCTAGATCGAAATCTAAGCACCACTCCAAAATTATTTTAAATCTTCAATTGAATCTACATCCATATAAGCTGGAACAACAAGACCAATTGCTGCTCCTTCTAAGTTAGGACCAAGATCCTCGACCTTGTCACCATACTCTTCCATATAAGAAGCATGCGTTCCTGGTAACCAAGCTGCCACCATTCCATCCGCATCCCCTTCAGCTACAGCGGCAAACATCGGACCTGCATCAAGCTGAAGTAATTCTACTTCATAGCCAATGCTTTCTAATACTTTCGCAACTACATTCGTACTAGCAATTTCTGAATCCCATGCTACGTACGCAAGTTTAATTTTTTCACCATCGACTTCTTCAGCACCTGCAGTCCACTCTGACACTATGTCACTGTTATCTTTAACCCAAGCAGCTGCTGCTTCCTCGGGATCAGCTCCATCTTGAATCTCAACCATCACTTGTGCCATATCATCTGGAGTCCAGAAAAATTGATCCAACACAGTATGTGCACTTGGCTGATCATCCTTTAAGCCTTGACGTACAAGTGTTTGAATGACTTCCGCTTCCCCATAGACCCCTTTTGGATCCTCTAAGTATTTCAAATCAAATTTAGCGAACTTCCAGTGTGGCGTCCAACCAGTTACAATGATTGGTTCCTCATTTTCATAAGCCTTTTGAAGCTCAGAAGCCATGGCAGCAGATGATGACTCCACTACTTCCCAATCTGCTAAATTTTCATATTCTGATAGAGCTGTCTCAGTTGCTTGCATGATGCCTGCACCTGGCTCGATCCCAATAATTTTGTAATCGACTTGCTCACCGATAGAACCCGAAGCTTCTTCTCCATTGCTTTCACCACTTCCACTACAAGCAGCTAACATCATAGTAATTACTAGAACGATTGACCATAATAGCTTTTTCTTTAACAAAAAATCTCCCCCTACTTTCGTTTTTTCATTCCTATATTTTGAGAAAACCGGTCTAACACAATCGCTAAAATAACAATAGCTAAACCAGCTTCAAAACCAACACCTACTTTAATTTGTGTGACAGCACGATACACATCGGCTCCAAGTCCTGGTGCTCCTACAAGTGCAGCCATTACGACCATAGAAAGTGATAACATAACACTTTGGTTAACCCCTGCCATAATCGTTGGTGTTGCCAATGGTAGCTGTACTTTTAATAATTTCTGATTCGTTGTTGAACCAAATGCGTTCGCTGCTTCGATTAAGTCCTCCGGAACTTGACGAATTCCTAAGTTCGTAAGACGAATTGTTGGTGGCATCGCAAAAATAACGGACGCAATAATCCCTGGTACCATTCCAATTCCGAAAAATAATATAGCCGGAATTAAATAGACAAAGGCAGGCATCGTCTGCATGAAGTCTAATATTGGAGTCATGATATTTTTGGCAGTATCATTTTGGGAAATCCATATCCCAATCGGAACACCTATAATAATGGAAATTACAACGGATGTTAACACGAGAGCTAATGTATCGATGGTTCCATCCCAATATCCGAGGTTATAGATTAATAGAAGACCAATCGCTGTAAAAAGCGCATTTGTCCATTTACTTACCCATAGGGTAATAGCGGCGAATATAATGATGAGAAGTGCTGGAGGAATAGATGATAAAATCCAGACAATAAACTCTACAAATCCCCCAATTCCGTCTGTCACAAGATCGAAAAAGGGCTCTAATTTATCTTGAAGGAGATCAACAAATGTATCTACCCAATCTCCCAAGGGTATTTTCGGTATTGACAATTACTTCACCTCATTTCCGTTTAGTTGAATATCATCGCCTGCAAGTGCTGCTAACACAGCACCTCGTACAACAATACCCTTTAAGCGATTTTGTTCATCTACCACCGCTACCGGCAACGAGGCTGTTGCTACTTGTTCAAACATATCCGCAATCAAAGTATCTGGTGTGACTGTCTGTATATCTCGAACCATGATATCTTCAATCGTTTTACCGCTTTTTAGTGCATCTGAAGCATCTTCTGCTGTAATGGCACCAACTAGTATTTGTTTTTTATCCACTACATAAAGACTTGAAATCTTTGCATCCTTCATAATCTGTAAAGCGACTCTTACACCTCGGTCTGAGAGAATCATTTCTGGACGCTTCATCACATGGGCTGCTGTTAAAACCTTAGACAAGTCTACGTCCTCAACAAACCGTTCGACATAATCATTCGCTGGATTCATTAAGATTTCTTCTGGCGTTCCCACCTGAACGATTGACCCGTCCTTCATGAGCGCAATTCGATCACCAATGCGCAACGCCTCATCTAAATCATGAGTAATAAAGATGATTGTTTTTTCCATCTTCTCTTGTAGCTCGAGTAATTCGTTTTGCATGTCTTTTCGAATTAATGGATCGAGCGCACTGAACGCTTCATCCATTAATAAAACATCAGGGTCATTAGCTAAGGCGCGGGCTAACCCAACACGTTGCTGCATTCCACCGCTAAGCTCGCTTGGATAACTATTTTCATAGCCTTCTAGACCGACTAATTTCAAAGCTTCAATCGCCTTTTCCCTTTGTTTCTTTTTGTCTACACCCTTAACTTCCAAACCATATTCGGTATTGCTTAACACCGTACGATGTGGAAATAAAGCGAATCGCTGAAAAACCATACTGATTTTTGAACGGCGAACTTCTCTTAACTCATTGGGCTTCATTTTTACAATGTCCTGTCCATCAATCAACACTTGACCATCTGTCGGGTCGATTAATCGATTGAACATTCGGACTAATGTGGATTTACCACTCCCCGATAAGCCCATAATGACAAATATCTCTCCAGCTTTAACTTCAAAGCTTGCTTTATTGACCCCAACCGTCATCCCGGTTTTTTCGAGTATTTGCTTTTTGGTCATGCCTTCATTCAGTAATTTTACTCCATGCTGAGGAGCTTTTCCGAAGACCTTCGTAACATTCCGGACTTCGATTTTTGCATCACTCATACATTCACCTCTATCCTTCCAAAAAATAAACAGCCGTACTAATTAAGTATATACCTCTAAAAAATGCACAACAAACTCGATATATTGGGCTATTCTGTTAAATAACAGCCTGTCATTTTGTCAGCTGTATTCACCTGTCTTATTCTTAGAAATCAGCCCATATCCTTCCATATCCTCCCGATCGCTCCTGGTCGTTCTTGGAAAATCCTATTAAAAAGCCCATCACACCGATTAGGTATCATGGGCTTAAAAATCTATTTGGAACAAGCTGTTGTTCCTTGTTAAAAAGACTTGGATAAAGAAGAAACCCAAGGATAATTGCGGTCAAACTCGCTGCAGCCATAATGAGGAACACGATTAATAGTTGGAATTTAACCGCTTGAATCGGATCAGCACCAGCAATAATTTGTCCTGTCATCATACCAGGCAATTGTACAAGACCGATCGTTTTTTGTCCCTCGATCGTAGGAATTAAACTGGCTCTGATTGAATTCTTTAATATAGGGAAAATCGATTGCTTCACACTTCCACCTAGCGACAACACGAGTAGAATTTCTTCTTTTCTTAAATCTATTTCTGCCTGAAGTCGATTCAAAAATAAGTTTGCAATAATCATTGAGTTTCCAATAATCATGCCGCTAATGGAAATGATATATTGAGGAGTAGCTGGAACAATTTTTAAACCTAATAAAAATCCTTGCGTCACAATCTCTACGATTGAAATAGTGATAAAAATCTTCCAAAAAACAAAAGGAATATTCCTTCCTCGTTTTGCTGCATTCTGTGCCGCCACCAAAATCATTACAAGAAGCATAAGAATAATACCGAGTGGATGGTCAAAACCGAACACAGCATTTAGTATATAGCCGACTACAAGCAACTGAATCGTAGCTCGTACACATGTGATGATTATATCTTTTCCCAAACCTAATTTGAAAGCAGTGCTTAGAACGAGAGCTAAAATGACAAATATAAAACTCAAAATAATCGCTAGTAAACTCATTTTTTATCCCTCGACCTATTCAAAAATTCTTTCGTTCTTTGATCCTTTGGTTCAGAGAAAAATTGTTTAGTAGTTGCAGCCTCCACCAGTTGTCCATCCATAATGAACCAAGTCTGGTCCCCAACGCGTTCAGCCTGTGCCAAGTCATGCGTGACCCATAATATGGTCGTATTATGATCTTTGTTAATGGATAGAATCAACGCTTCGATCTCTTGAGCCGCTTTCGAATCGAGCGCAGAGGTGACTTCATCTAATAGTAGAACCGATGGTTGATTGACCAAAGTTCTCGCAAGCGACAATCTTTGCCGTTGTCCACCTGAAAGCTCCTTCGCTTCTCTATTTAATAGCTCTTCTGATAGTCCAACATAGTTCATATAGGTTTGCGGATTATCTAAGGTTCGTCCTTGCAGCTGCATCGGAAGTGACAAATTCTCAAGCACCGTCCCCTTCATCATCGGTCCTGACTGGAAGGCAATACCGACATAACGCCGAAGCTGTCTAACATCCCAATCGCGGATTTCCTTTCCACCTACATAGAGTTCCCCATCGTCCGGGGTTTGCAATAAATTGCAAAGAGACAGGATTGTACTTTTCCCAGAGCCTGATGGTCCAATAATGGTAAGAATCTCTCCCTTTTCTGCCTCTCCGTTAATTCCCTTTAGAACAGATACCCGTTCCCCTTGATTGATAAAAGATTTATGTATATTCTTTAATTCGATCTCCAACCGCGACTCACTTCCGTTATTAATAGATTCTTATACATCTGACTCTGTCTAAGTTGTGTGTTGAATTTATTACATTGAAAAATAGTCGGAAAATTTACCGCTATATCAAGAAATCCACCTATTTCCCTATAAATAAGCGGAATTTTTCCGATTAATCTATACATTTTTCATAATTTTAAGGCGTTTCAGGTCATTTAGCGGAAAATCTCCGCCTATTTCACCTAAAATCCATATTTTTTCAAAATAAACGGAATTTTTCTGGTTAAGTGGGTACACCTATCGAAAATCAAAAGATCAACAATGTACCATAATATAACCAAAACTAAAATATACTTAATTGATATTTTTCTGATAGCAGCTCCAATAGCTTAATACCGGCAATACTGTTTCCGATCTCATTTAAGGCAGGTCCAAAAACACCAATGCCAAATTTGCATGGAACAGCCCCCATAATTCCGCCGGATACACCGCTTTTAGCAGGAATGCCAATTTTAATGGCAAACTCACCAGATGCATTATACATTCCACATGTTACCATAAATGTCTTGCAAATGCGTGCTACATCTAAAGGAATAATTTGCTTTCCATTTATCGGGTCTACACCGTCCATCGCAAATACAAGTCCAATTCTTGCTAAATCCAAGCAGTTCATTTCAATTGCACATTGCTTTGTATACAGCTCCATTAATGGTTCAATGTCTTCTTTTATAATCTGATGCGCCTTTAAAAAATAGCATAAAGCTCGGTTTAGATGAGCCGTTTCATATTCGGATTGAGCGACTTCTTCACAATAACTAACAGACGGATCACCGGATAGAGTTCGAATAAATGATGCCAGCCGCTCAAACCTTTCTCCAATCGAATTCCCCTTGATCATATGGGTAACAACTAATGCTCCTGCATTGATCATTGGGTTTAACGGCTTTGCCACCGCCATTGTTTCCAGTTTGATAATCGAGTTGAACGGGTCCCCTGTTGGTTCCATTCCTACACGCTCAAACACGTAATCTCTTCCTCTATCGATCAGGACTAGAGCTAAGGCAATCACCTTTGAAATACTCTGCAACGTGAACTTTTTTTCAACATCTCCAGCAGAATAGCATGTCCCGTTTGGATAGTAGATCGCAATTGCCAAATCACAAGGATTAGCTCGTCCAAGCGCTGGTATATATTCTGCCACCTTGCCTTTTTCTGCGTATTTTCTTGCTTCTTCCACAAAACTGTTTAATTCTTCATTTGATTCGCATCCCATTTATATCACCTATGATAGTATTGGCAAAAATTATAGTAAAAATTGACTATAAAGGTATTTTTGTGAGAAAATAATTTTACAGAATATTCTATTTAAACAGACTTTTGGGAGGTTGCTATGGGGTGGGATTTGCTTAAAAGCTTTCTAGTTTTTCTACTAATTGTTGTAGGGTTCATTTTCATTCTCCTATTACCTCGAGAAATGGAAATTACACATCACGGCGGACTCGTTTTTACCGCTGACTTTCCTTTTACCTTCGATTTATTCAAGGAAAAAGTTCAAGACTTCATTCATCATTTCCAAACAGAAAAAGGATTTGGGGAAAATAAAATGGGCGTACCCATTTTAGAGGAATTACAGACCTTCCTTCAACGCGACTTACATATTATTATTCCAGCATTTTTCTTAGCGATATTTTTTGGGATGATACTTGGAATTATTCAATTTTATTTTCGTGAAAAATGGGTCGGGAGAATCCAAGCATTTTTATCATGGATCTTTTCCTCTATCCCTGACTTTTTCTTTTATATTGGACTTCAGTACATATTAATAAAATTGGTTGCCAACGGATACTTGCAAATGAATTTATTTGGAAATGATGATTGGTATAGCTTCATTTTGCCAATGATCGCCGTAACTATTTTTCCTATGCTCTTTATGATGAAATTCACTTCAACATCTCTCGAAAACGAGGTTGGACAAGACTATTTACGAACTGCACGTTCAAAAGGGCTACAGAGACTATTCATCCTCAAGCATATGCTTTGGAACTGCTGGCCCTCGATATTGAATCAAGCACAATTTGTCATGCTCTATATTTTGTCGAGCCTACCAATCATTGAAAAACTATCAAGCTACCAAGGAGCTGGATACCATTTACTAGATAGCATTTTTAAGAATGAAGACGTCCGTTCCTTAGCCTTTATGCTTCCTTATCTCGTCTTTATGTTTGCTACAGTTGTTTTATCAAAATTAGTTAAGCATTGGTTAGTGCCAATTAAGTCAGGAGCGTTACGATGAAAATCATTACTTTCATTAGACATCATTTTCTATTCTGTCTTGGGATGCTCATGTTCCTCATCCTTCTGTTCTTTACCTTCTTCGGAGAATATCTCCCTGGGATCGATCGAGACTTGAAAGAAATCGAATATATTTGGACGGATAAAAAAATCCCTCTTGCTCCGCCATTTGAGCCTTCAGAGGATTACTTATTAGGGACGGACCGTGATGGGCGCGACCTCCTTAGCTTAATTGTGATGGGCGCAAAGGAAACGTTATTGATCATCATCTCAATTACAATCATTCGTTATTTGATCGCGATTCCACTTGCTTTCTTGGCTCATAAAAAAAGCTTAGGCATCCACCACCTTGTCAGCTGGATGAACGGATTTTTATCCTATATACCTAGCATTATCTTAGTTATCTTGCTCGTTACCTTGCCACCAATCTTAACTTCAGAGACGCGTCTTCTTTATCTCATTATTGTTCTTGCGGCATTGGAAGTGGGACGAGTAGCCGAAATGTTTCGATTAGAATTCTCACAAATTGCTTCAAAAGAATTTGTGACCGGAGGTAATTCGATTGGCGTATCCAACTTTCGTTTGTTTAGAAAATATCTTCTGCCATTTCTCTATGGAAAGCTACTAATTAGTCTGGTCGGAGATATAGGAAAGGTTACGTTTTTACTTGGGCAAATTGGGTTTCTGGGAATCTTTATTACCCAAGTATTCGTCCAAGTCGATGCAGGGCAATTCGCATTTTTTAATACTTCTTTAGCTTGGCCAATGCTTTTGTTAAATTCCTACAATGACATCCGCTCAGCTATTTGGATTCCATTCTTTCCAGCACTAGCCATGACATATGTCATTTTCACTTTTAATATACTGTCTCAAGGAATTCAGAAGCTTGCGAAATAATAGGAGGTTCTTATGGGTTGGGATTTTCTAAAAAGTTCGTTTGTCTTTGTCTTAATTGTCTTAGGCTTTATTCTCCTCCTTCTCGCACCAAGAATCATGACGGTACATAATCTAGGAGGCTACTACACTCCAAAAACTGAAATGTCCTACAAAGAAAATATCCAAGCCTTCATCCATGACTTTCAAACGGATGGATTTGGTGAAAACCGCTATGGTACGAGAGTACTCGACGAATTAAAAGTATTCATAAAAAGAGATCTCATGATCGTGATTCCATCATTTCTCTTAAGCATCCTAGGCGGAATCTTTCTTGGAATCGTTCAATTTCAATTTAGAGAAAGTCCTTTTGGAAAAATCCAAGCTTTTTTCTCATGGATTTTCTCTTCTGTACCAGACTTTTTTTTCTATATTGCGATGCAATATGCTCTAATCAAATTGTTTTACGTTGGTTTGCCACAGTTTAATCTGTACGGCAGTGACAAATGGTATAGCTTTATTTTGCCAATGATTGCTGTAACACTCTATCCGATGTTGCATATGAGCAAATACACATTCACTTCTCTTGAAAATGAAGTTGGTCAGGATTATTTAAGAACCGCCTATGCAAAAGGATTAAGAACACTAGGTGTACTCAAGCATTTGATATGGAACTGCTTAAGCTCTTTGTTGAATCAGACACAATTTGTCATGCTTTATATTTTAACGAGTTTATTCATTATCGAAAAGCTATCAAACTACTTTGGTGCTGGATACCATCTTTATGGAACGATGATCAACAATGAAGATCCTCGAACATTAGCATTTATACTCCCATATTTATTGATTATGTTCGCAACCATTATTCTTACCAAGATCTGTAGGCGTTGGTTAGTACCTCAAAGATCAGGAGAGGCGCGATGAAAATACTAGTCTTTATTAAAAAGAATCCACTTTTCTCTCTTGGTACAGTCATGTTTTTCTTATTAGTATTTATCGCTTTATTTGGGAAGTATTTACCAGGAATTGATACGAGACTAGATGAAATCATTTTCCTAAGGGACGAGAACAATATTCCGTTTGCTCCACCCTTTGGACCTAACGAACGATTTCCGATCGGGACGGATCGATTAGGGAGAGATTTATTAAGCTTAATCGTTCTAGGAGCGAGAGAAACATTAATTGTCATAATTGCGATTGCCCTCATTCGGTACTTATTAGCGATTCCACTAGGCTTTTTTGCTCATAAAAATCGCTTTGGTGTGAATATCCTTTTGAATTGGATTAACGGATTCTTGTCCTATATTCCAACAATCATTATTGTTATTTTACTGGCTACCTTGCATCCTATTGTTCTATCAAAAATAAGACCGCTTTATCTTATCCTCATCATCGCAGCGCTAGAGGTTGGACGTGTTGCCGAAATGATTAAACTGGAATTGAATCAACTATCCACAAAGGAATTCATTACGGGAGGAAATGCAGTCGGAATCTCGAATTTTCGACTGTTAAAAAAATATTATATGCCATTTCTCTATGGAAAACTGCTTGTGAATTTCGTCGGTGATATTGGAAAAGTAATGTTTTTACTTGGACAATTAGGGTTTCTAGGAATCTTTATTTCTCATTCATTTATGCAAACTGATGCGGGTGTATCCGGGTTTGAGAACACCTCCCTCTCCTGGCCGACTCTCTTAACTGATGCTTTTCGAGATTTAAGAGGTGCGATATGGATTCCCTTCTATGCTTCACTAGCTATGACCTATGTGATTTTCACATTCAATATTTTGTCGCAGGGGATACAAAAATTATTGAAGTAAGAATGGTTCTACAAAAAATTTATCCAGTCAGTTCTGCTGTTGGTTCAATATTTATCCATGTTACGATTTGGGCAGAGCAGTAAATTGGTATTCTAAACGCTTCTTCCTAAGTAATTATTCTCAACTAACTTCTAGGTTGCAACAAATTTTGCTAAGATAGAGATCAATTAAGCTTTCAAGGAAGGAGCCCTTTATGATCGAATTTACGGGCGAACGAATTATTCCCGAGCTCATGAAGCCAACGAACGGGATGTTATTGGAACATATAGCGAGGTATCACTTTGCAATTTACTATGCGAAAGGTCGAGTGCTTGATTTTGCCTGTGGGAGTGGATTTGGAAGTAATATCATTGCCTCCGCTGCTAAAAAAGAAATCACCGAACTTATCGCAATCGATATAGATAAAGACGCCATCACTTATGCTAAAAGCAAATACTATCACCCATTAGTTACATTCCAGCAAGAAAATGCTGTGGACCCTACCCTTCCACAAAAATTAGGACAATTCGATGTAATTGTAAGCTTTGAGACTCTCGAGCATATTGCGGAAGAAAAGGAATTCTTGGAGAACATTTATCAAATGCTAAAACCCGGTGGGACCCTTGTCATTTCAACTCCAATTGGACAAGGTCGGGGCATGCCAACGAACGAACCCTTTCACGTTCACCAATTAACGAAGGATGAGTTCCATGAATTATTCTCTCGATATGACAAGGTAGAATTTTATTACCAACGAGGCGTATTAGTGGAGCCTGAACCTGGTCGTGAAGGTCGACATTATCCTTTTGGGATTGCTGTTTGCAAAAAATGAAAAAGAGAGCATCGAGCTCTCTTTTTTAATTTCCGTATAATTCCTTATAAGCAATAACCTTCAAGGCTAGCATTTCTTCTTCTGTTAACTTGCTTTGAACCTCTTGTAGAATTTCTTCTTTAGAAGCTGTACCCTCTTGAGCTTGTACGCGAATTTCATTCAATTCACTAATCCCAATTTTATTAATTAATGCGCGAGTAGCTTCTTCCTTTGTGGTAAAAGGTAACTCGCTCGTTTCAGCATTTTTTGCCTCTTCTATAAATGACTGAAGTTCCGGATCACTTTCAATGACCTGTTTGATTTCTTCCATTTGTCCACTTGTCTCAAGTTCACTCGTCATTTCATCCATTAATTTTTCAGAAGCCCAATTTGTCCCAAAATAATATATTCCATATCCGATAAGCCCTAAAACAACAATCGGTACTACTAGAAATTTAAAAATTTTCATTAACTCTTCCCCTCCAAATTAAAATCATACTACAAGTATTAGGAAAATGAAAAGAATCAGAAAACCTATTTTTCCAGATTCAAAGGACAAAGACTTTGCTTTTTATCGATAAATCATCTACGATTTAATCATAAACGATTCTCATTTTAGGAGGAAATGCGGATGACTACGATATATGATTTCTCTGTTAAAATGCCAAATGGCACGGAACAATCACTGAAAGATTACGAAGGCAAGACCCTCCTCATCGTCAACACTGCAAGTAAATGTGGATTCACGCCACAATTCGCAGGGCTTCAAGAGCTATATCTAAAATACAAGGATCAAGGTTTAGAAGTCCTCGGTTTTCCATGTAGTCAATTTCATAACCAAGAATTTGACAATATTGAAGAAACAACTGAATTTTGTCAGGTGAACTACGGGGTTACCTTTCCAATTTTCGCGAAAATCGATGTAAATGGAGAAAATGAAGATCCCCTGTATACTTTCTTAAAATCACAGAAAAACGGCGTCCTATCGAAAAATATCAAATGGAACTTCACCAAATTTTTAGTAGATAAGAGCGGACAGGTCGTTGAACGTTATGCTCCTACTACAGAACCAGAAAAAATAGAAAAAGATATCGCAGCATTATTATCATGATAAAGGGAGTGCTAATCGGCACTCCTATTTTTTTACCACGATAATTCTAAATATTTATTAATATAGAAATAGTTTTAATTTACTAGTAAAATAGTTTAATATAGTACTAATACATATAGGAATATTGACATTGGGGGGGAATACAATGAAACGCCTAAGAATTCGGTTCACCGTTGCTAGAAAAATGTATATTAGCTTCATATCGGTACTGCTGATAATGGGATTACTCGGCTATATTTCAATCTATAGCATGAATAACATTAATAAAAAATCAACAGAAATCACGGAAACTTGGTTACCGGGTGTAGAATCTGTTAATCACATTAACTACCTTACTGAACGTCTCGCATCCCTCGAATATAAATATGTGATCGAACCGGATCAAAAGAAAATGACCCTTCTCCAGGAAAAAATGGATACCACTTTCGCAGAAATTGATAAATCCTTCTCTGATTATGAAAAAAGAATCACACTAGATGAAGAGCGAAAGCATTTTGATAGTTTAAAAGAGAAATGGACGAAATACCAAGATATTCATAAACGATTTATTGAATTAGGTACAGATATGAATATTGTTCAAGGAACAGGTAATGTCAACGGAATCAAGTTAATCTCCACTATTGGTGAAGCAGATAATATGTACTCTAGCATCCAGTTCACCTTAGAGAAATTGGTCGATCTCAATCATAAAAACGCCGAAAAGGCGAGCAGTGAAGGAAATTCTGTTTTTGATACAAGCTTAATGCTAATTATTATTTTCCTAGTTGCAGGAGTTATTTTAGGCTTAACTATCGCCTACATCACTGCACGTATGATTTCCAAACCACTGAAGTTTGTTACAGATAATGTAAAAGAAGTGGCAAAAGGGAATCTAACCATGGATCCGATAAGTGTCAAAAATAGAGATGAGATCGGTGAATTGGCCAAGGCCTTTAATGAAATGGGGACAAGTCTTGCGAACTTAATTCGAAAAGTTACGCATACTTCTCAAACGGTTGCTGCTTCCTCTGAACAGCTTCTTGCTAGCTCAGAACAAACATCAAAAGCGACTGAACAAATCACGATTTCTATCCAAGAAGTAGCAGCTGGTTCTGAGCATCAAGTAAGCGGTGCGATGCAAGGGAATTCCTCAATGCAAGAAATTTCTAAAGGGATGGAGCAAGTAGCAGGTGCTATTCAAATTGTCTCTGATTTAAGTGTGACGACCAATAATAAAGCAGAATCAGGCAACAATGTTGTTACTGAAACAGTCACACAAATGGGCATTGTTCAAGACCAGGTCGGAAAAATTGCTTCTATTATTCATGCGTTAGGAACACGTTCTAAGGAAATTGGCAAGATTGTCGATTTAATCTCGCAAGTATCTGAGCAAACCAATCTTCTTGCCCTAAATGCAGCTATTGAAGCGGCACGTGCAGGTGAGCATGGAAAAGGCTTTGCAGTTGTAGCCGATGAAGTGCGAAAACTCGCAGAAGAATCCCATAAAGCTACAGATAATATTCGCGTCCTTATTAGTCAAATACAAAAAGAGATTAATGAAGTAACTGTTTCCATGGATGAAGGTACAAATTCAGTGAAATCAGGAATTAATAAGGTGAATGAAACTGGACAAGCTTTCTTTGAAATTACGGAGATGATTTCACAAATCACAACACAAGCACAAGAAGTATCCGCGATTGTCGAAGAAGTCAACGCAAGCACAGAAGAAATGGTCCAAAAAATGGCCGAAATCGCCAGCATTTCACAGCAATCTGCCGTGAACTCTCAGCAAGTAGCTGCATCAGCAGAAGAACAAAATGCGGCGATGGAAGAAATCACTGCTTCAGCCAATTCTTTAAGTAGCATGGCCCAAGAAATGCAGGAAAATGTTTCGAAGTTTAGAGTTTAATATAGTAGTAAAAAGAATCTGTCCGAGTTTGGATGGATTCTTTTTTTGAGAGTAAAAGTTTTTAGCCTGCGCAACGGGAGCTATGAAAACTTCACAATCCCAAATAAAAACACAAAGCTGCTCCCAAAGGTCCTATTAACTAATAACCTTCAAGAACAGCCTAAAATATGCGTTTATAGTAAAGCATCCGCTTCGACAATTTCAACAGTTAAATGCTCCTTAGATGCTAAGTCGATTTCATATGGTTGTACATCTTGATTTTCTTCATCCTTATAGATACGAACGGTTGGACGACCTACGGCAGAAAAATTATAATTCGAAACAATTCCCGTTCTTCCATCATTCAAGGTTACCGTAAGACCTGGTGGATAAATAGCAATTGCACTCTTAAACAGCTCCACCTGTCTTTGCTCAAAAGCCGTTCCGATTCCGCCATATAAAACTTCCATTCCGATATGAGGTAACATTGGAGGACGATACGCACGATGACTTGTCACCGCATCGAAAACATCTGCCACACTAATAATCTTGGCATACTTATGAATCTCTTCTTCCTTCAAACCTCGAGGATAACCAGTACCATCTACTTTTTCATGATGCTGTAAGGCACAATGAGCCACTGGAATTGGGATCTCATGAATCTTCTTTAATGTTTCAAACCCAAGCTCACAATGAGACTTCACCAGTTCAAATTCGTTCTCCGATAGCTTTCCTGGCTTATTTAATACCTCTTTAGGAATATACATTTTCCCAAGATCATGAAGCATTGCACCAAGGCCAATCTCTTCAATATTCTTAATCGGCAAACCATTCTCTATAGCAAGCTGACAGGCATAAATCGAAACGTTCAGGCTATGATTATAGACATCATCCTCATGAACCTTTGTCGTCGCCAACAGATTTAAGGCTGCTCCATTTGCATTTAAGCTCTCCAGAATATCCTTAAAGACCTTTTGCATACTACGAACCACGCGACCCGTCTTCATAATACCTTGAAGATTCGTCTTGTTTTTATGTAAATCAACAAGGGAATCCAACCCTTCCTTGATCGCAGCTGCTGCCTCAGCACGTAGTTCGTTTGGAATGGATTCGACAATTTCAATTCCCTCAGATACCTCATCATCTATATAAACAGCAAAAATATTCAATTGTTTCAGTCTATTAATTAGACTATCTGTTAAGTATGTACCTTGTGCCAGCAGAACCGTTCCGTTGTCCTGGTAAATCGACCTACTTAACTGCGTTCCAGCTTGACAATGTTCTAACTTCACTAAACGCATTTTCCCTCTACTCTCCGCTTCTTGTCGAAATATGTCTATATAGACAAATCATACTACATTATTCCTATAAAAAATAGCCCAACTCCCAAATATGGGAATTGAGCACTAGTCTATATGACTTGCAATAACTTAATTAACTCATCTTTCGGAACAGGTGGGCTATACAAATAGCCTTGAATTTCATCACAGCCCATTTCAATTAATAACGCATTTTCCATTGCCGTCTCTACCCCTTCAGCAACTACATTAAGCTGTAATCCATGAGCAAAATCTAGGATTGATTGGACAAGGAGTACTTGTTTCTCATTTTCATTTATATCTTTAATAAATTGCCGGTCAATTTTAATTTCATCAATCGGTAACTGCAATAACTGATATAAAGAGGAATATCCTTTCCCAAAGTCATCAATAGAGATTTGAACCCCCATCTCTTTTAAGCGACCAATAACTTCGGCTACATGTTCTGGATTTCGAATAAACACACTTTCGGTAATCTCAATCTTTAAATATTTTGGTGCCAATCCCGATTCTTGTAATGCTTTATCTACCATTGTCACAATGTTGTCCTGTTGAAAATGCTTGGCTGATAGATTCACAGAAATCGGAATAAATAACCGTTCCTCATCCTGCCATTGTTTATTTTGCTTACATGCTTGAACAAGAGACCATTCATCAATTTGAAAAATAAGCCCCATTTCCTCTGCAATCGGGATAAAACGTCCTGGGGAAATGAACCCTAAGTCTGGATCATTCCAACGTAATAGAGCTTCCACACTCGTTACTTTTCCCAACAGGGTTTTCGGCTGATAATATTGTTCAAAGCCTCCCCGATCAACATTCGCTCGTAAAGCATTTTCGATAATAAGGCTTTCTTGAAACTTATTTCGCATCGACTCGTTAAAAAATTGGACCGTGTTTCCCCCAGTTTCCTTTGATATGTACATGGCGATGTCTGCAAATTTCACGAGCGTATTTAAATCCTCTCCATCATCAGGATACATACTAACTCCAACACTAGCCGTAATATATAGGGCTTGTCCATGAATTTCAAAATATGTGGAGAATTCATTCAAAATGAGATCGAGTGTTTGCTGAACCTCTTCTTTTTGCTCCAATCGGTGAACGATAACAAATTCATCCCCACCTAATCGGAATACTTCGCGATCTTCATTTTTTATAACCTTCAATTTATTTGCAGCCATTTGCAGTAAAGTATCCCCAGCATCATGACCAAGTGTATCGTTGATTTGTTTAAACTGATTTAAGTCGATAAAAATAATTGCCATCTTCTTATCTGTTTCTTTACCAATCCACTGACTCACATACTGTTGAAAGTAATGACGATTCGGCAATGACGTTAAACCATCGTAAAAAGCCAGTCGGTGTAATTGCTCCTCAGACTCCTTCAACATTTCTGTCTGTTCACTCAAAATGGCATTCATTTCACTACTTTCCTGAAAAAGCTCCGATAGCTTATCTGCCATTTTTCGCAGGTTATTCCCAAGCACTTTAAGCTCATAAATGGAGCTCTGCGGCCATTCGATATTTTCAAACTTACGAAGCTTTCGCGGTAGACCTGTCGTCACCAGCGCAAGCTGCGTCAGATTGTTCGTTAGACTACGATTGACAAACAATAAGAGAAGAAGCATACAAGAAATCATTAATACTAAATACTTCAACTGTTCGATCGAAAGCTTAAAGATTTCTTTCTGATAGTTCGAAATCGGATATTGAAAAAGAATTGTCATCGAGTCCATCTCTTTTACAAAAAAATACTGACCCTCTGACCATTTATGTATCGGTTCTATATGTTCCTGCTCTCGCGGCAAAGCCTCATAAAAATCATCCGAGATTTCTCGTACGGAATACTTCTGCTCCATCTCACCTATCTCATCTAGTCCATTTGAACTCGTAGAAACGAATTCTTTACCATTCATTTCAATGAGAACATCATAATTATCAGATTTAATGCGCCAAGCAATATCTTCTAGTACAGAAGGCGTTTCCATTTCTTTTGCATCTAAAGCAAGAATTTCTTTTTCCATGCGTGCTGTACTATTTTTCGCATCCACAACCAAATCTGTAGATATTGAATCGTACGTATTAAAAGTATTCGTCACAACGTTAATAAAGAAAGGAACAAGAATGGAAAATAAGGTGATATGGGATAAGAACTGATGAATCGAAACATGATTTTTATTTACTCTATTATTTTTCAATAGTTTATAAAAAGGAAAGTAGGCTAATAGCATGTCTGCAATTAAAGCATTAAATACGCCATTTATAATATCTTTGCACACTTGAAAAAATAGACCGTAATCCGCAAGTGTTGTCTTGTTGAAATAATATAGAAGAAATCCCCCGATTAAAAGCCAAAACAAAGCATCCACATAAAATAACTTGGCTCGCTTTCCTTTTAAGAAAAAGAGTCCTACAAAGGTAACTTCTAAAACGAAAATGGAGCCATAGGCAAGATTAGTAAATTCCCATGGAACAAAAAATAACGCTAATAGGCCAGAAATAATTGCAGCCGGCCATCCGAATATACGAAGGATGAGAAACAAAAAAATACTCGAAAAAGTAAAAGTAATTCCATATAAAATGGTGAGCTGAAATTCTGTGGCTAGAAAGACGAGCCCGATAAGAACAAGGAAAAGCATAATATCCCTTTTATGTTTAATCATTGAGCATCTCCTATTTCATAACTCTAAGCTGATGTCGAATTATAATCTAATATTTCGAATTTAATTAATAATATCATAATATTGGAAAATTTAATATTCTTTCTGTATCTTTTTACCTATATGAAAAACTCGATTCAGATCAAAAAAACGAAATAAACGAGACAATGCTTCCGCTTATTTCGGCTTCATTATTTTTCATATTTCTTTACTAATATGAGAAGTGTCATGTCCAAACCATTTCTTCATTATATCCAATTTAGGAACCAGTCGGAATACCAAGAATACCGAAACAAGGCTCAGTAATGCACCCATACCAACATCACCAGGATAATGCACCCCGACTCCAATACGTGAAATTCCCACGAGGACTGCTAACAGGACCCATAATAAGTGCCAGCCTCTTTTAAATAGCCAAAATGATAGGCAGAAAGCAAACACGATGATGGTATGATCACTAGGAAAGGAATTCCCTACTGCTTTCTCTACCAACTGGTTCACTTCGGGAAGTTCTGCGAATGGCTGATTATTCGAATGCAGCTGTCTCGCGATCATAGCCAATATTTCTGCGACGGCAACAGATACGACCGAACAAAGAACCATTAGTCTGTTCATTTGACTCTTTTTAAACAAAAAGTAGAGTGCAGCAATAATGACAAAATATATTGTATACTTCGCAAAGAAAACAAAGAATGGATTCAAAAACTCGTATTCTTTTCCTAGATCATTAATTATTCGAAACAGTTCTATATTTATCTCCATATTATGATTTTCCCACCTTATAAATAATCCATATTTTACCGCAAAATCAAGGAACTTAAAAGAGGAAATCATTTTAGGATGAAACTTAAATTTTTGTGAAATCTTAAGGAATAGGTTTCGCAAAAATCCTCTTAAAAGGAGCAGTTAATATGAAAATTCTCCTACTTACTGTACTGATTACTTTTTCATTTTTTTCACATGTAACGCTTGCGAACATGGAGCAACCAATCGAGAGAGAATTAGCCATTGTTATTGATGATTTCGGAAATAATATGGAAGGCACTGAAGAAATGCTCGAGCTTCCGGTCCCTCTTACGGTTGCCATTATGCCTTTCATGCCTACGACTGAAAGTGATGCCAAGCTAGCTCATGCAAAAGGACACGAAGTTATTGTCCACCTGCCCATGGAGCCGAAAAAAGGAAAGAAGAGCTGGTTAGGTCCAGGATCGATTACAACGGATTTGAGTGATAAAGAAATTCGCAAAAGAGTCGAAGCAGCGATTAAGAGTGTGCCCTTCGCTATTGGAATGAACCACCATATGGGCTCAAAGGCTACTGAGGATGAAAGAGTGATGCGAATTATTTTAGAGGTGTGTAAAGAAAACAATCTCTATTATCTTGATAGTAAAACTGCACCCAATAGTGTCATCCCCAAACTAGCAGAGGAATTATCTGTACCTTACTTAGAAAACGATATGTTTTTTGACCATATTTATTCAGAAAGGCATATTTACAAACAGGCATCAAAGCTAGCGGAGCGACTCGACCATCGAACAAAATTTATCGCAATCGGTCATGTTGGCATAACGGGCGACAGAGTCGTTAGTGCCTTAAAAGCCTACCTCCCTGAATATGAGAAGCACGCAAAAATAGTTCCATTATCAGCATTACTCCCACCGATGATCCCATCTTTTTAAATGGAAACTCCCTATAGGCACGAGCGCCTATAGGGAGTTTTCAAAATCTTATAGTAAGCCAACCATTTTTAAACCGTGAAGAATCCCGTCTTCTTCAACTGATTTTGTTACATATTTTGCGACAGCTTTAATCTCTTCTTCGCCATTCCCCATCGCTACGCTGTTATGAACATGGGTCAGCATTTCCCTATCATTTAATCCGTCACCAAAAGCATATATACGTTCTTTCGGAAAGCCAAGCTTTTCAACAATTTTCTCAATTCCCTTTAATTTAGAGCCACCTCTTGGAAGGATATCAACGGAAACTGGATGCCAGCGGACAAAATCAAAGTCCTTGTAGACAGCTTCGTACTGCGTCTCTTCACCTTCTGGACAGAATAGAAGGGATTGAAGAATATCCCGTTCCTTATAATAATTGGGGTCATGTGTAGGGAATTTTTCTACTTTTAACGTACTAATACTTTCTTTTATGTAATCATGGTCAGGCACATTGGCCTTCATATCCTCGTGGTCCATATACACAATTGGATGCTCATTTTCTAGGGCAGCCTCAGTTAATTTTACAAGGGAAGTAGTGATTAGTGGATTCTTGTATATGACTTCTCCATTTAACACAACATATTGGCCGTTGTAGCTGACAAATGTGTTAATATCTAATTCTTTTCGTAAATCTTCATACATAAATGGAGCTCGACCTGTGGCAATTGCAACTTCATGTCCTTTTTCTTTTAAAGCAAAAATGGCTTCTTTTGTAGAAGCTGGCATTTCCTTATCATGGTTTAGCAATGTTCCATCTATATCAAAAAATATTACACTTTTCTCAGTCATATCGATACCAACTTTCTATGATGAAGTGATGTGATGTGTTTGTTTAGCGCTTTAACTCTTAAAAACAATACATTACTATGGTATCTCAACTTCCATATGTTTGCAACGGAGACTATTTACTTCCTTCTGTATGACAACAAAAAAAGACCTAGGAGGTCCTTTTTATTAGAGTTATTAAGAAACGGCTCACTTGATGTTGATTTCCGCTCCAGGCACTTGCTTTCCGGGGGGCGGGCGATGAGCCTCCTCGTCGCAAGCTCCTGCGGGGTCTCATCTGTCCCGCAGATCCCCCAGGAGTCAAGCGCCTTCCACTCCAATCAACTTATGTCTGCTTATATATTTTAGAAAACTTTCACCATATATAAATGAATTAAGAAGCTGATTCTCTTAGTCCCCTTGCATCCTTGTTTAAATTTCAATTATTATCGGCAGGATCATGGGTCTTCTTCTAGTCTTATTGAATAGATATTCTCCAAGTGTTTTCTTTAAGCTTTGTTTGATGACGCCCCATTGGCCCTTGTTGGAGGATTGTAAGTCGTTGACGGTCTTTTCGATAAGACGATTCATATCTCTCATTAGTTCCTCTGAATCACGCACATACACGAATCCACGTGTGATCGTATCAGGTCTAGAAACTAACTTTTTATCTGTCCTACTCATCGTCAACACAATAACGAGCATTCCGTCCTCAGAAAGCTGCTTGCGGTCACGAAGGACAATTTCGCCAACATCACCAACTCCGATTCCATCCACATATGTATTACCTGCTTGGATTTCTCGAGTTTGACGAGCAATGGAATTTTCAATATCAACGATTTCACCATTTTTTATGATAAAAGTATTTTCTTTCTCCACTCCAACAGATTCAGCCAATATACGATGCTGATGAAGCATGCGATATTCTCCATGAATCGGAATAAAATATTTCGGCTTCATCAAGGTGAGCATCAGCTTTAAATCCTCCTGATAGCCATGTCCTGACACATGCAATCCTTTTCCAGAACCGTAAAGTACCTTGGCACCCATCGCAAATAGATTATCGATGATTTTAGAAATTCCTTTTTCATTCCCAGGAATTGGACCGGCAGCCAGAATCACCGTATCATCGGGTAAAATTTCTACTCCTCGGAAATTCCCAGTCGAGAGACGAGATAAAGCAGCTAATGGTTCTCCTTGACTTCCTGTGCAGAGAATAGCAACTTTTTCTGGAGGCAACTCATTGATTTCATTTGGCTCAATAATCATTCCTTCTGGCACCTGTAAATATCCTCGTTCAATCGCAACATCAACGACATTGACCATACTCCGACCTAGCAATGCCAATTTACGACGAGTCTTTTGCGCAGCTTCTACAACTTGCTGAACCCGATTAATATTGGAGGCAAATGTGGAAAGAACCACTTTTCCTGTCGCCTTGATGAAGGCCTCTAATACTTGTTCGCCGACCATTTGCTCAGAAGGAGTCCCTCCTGGTCGTTCGGCATTCGTGCTTTCTGATAGTAGAAGTAAAACCCCATCCGTACCAATCTGAGCCATTTTATGAATATCAGAAAACTGTTGATTAACAGGAGTCAAATCAAACTTAAAATCTCCCGTGTGAACAATATTTCCTTGTGGTGTTCGGAACACAATCCCAAGACAGTCGGGAATGCTATGGTTGACTCTGAAAAAATCAATGTCCATTTCTCCAAAAGCCAGCTTCGAATTTGAATCTATTTCTATTAATTCGGTATCTCTTAAAAGTTTGTGTTCTTCTAGTTTTAATTCAATTAATCCAAGCGTAAAACGAGTCGCATAAACTGGGATATTCAACTTCTTTAATAGATAAGGAATGCCCCCAATATGATCCTCGTGACCGTGGGTTACAATTAGAGCCCGAACCTTCTTTTTATTTTCTTCTAAATAAGAGATATCAGGAATAATCAAATCAATTCCTAACAAACTTTCATCAGGAAACTTGTTCCCACAATCAATTATGATGATATCGTCTGAGCTTTCAATAACATACATGTTTTTTCCTATTTCATGCAAACCACCTAAAGCAAAAACGGATATTACATTTTCTTTTCCACCCATAACGTGCCCTCCTGCTGTGACAATTATGGATAGTATATCCAATTTTTATTTATATCATTAAGTTAATTTCTTTATAAAAACAACCTTTAGATAATTTCCTTCTTTAAAATTATTTGTCGTCTTAAAGTCAGAAGGAAGTCTAAATTCTTCAAGAATCTTGTATTTATCACCGGTTTGTTTAAAAGCTTTCTCGATAAAGCCTTTGAATTTATCCATCCCGAAATTACTAGCGTTGGTTGAGGCAACAATAACCCCATCCTTCTCCGTAATTCGGATCGCTTTTTCTAGCAAATCTGGATAATCTTTGGCTGCACTGAACGTATTCTTTTTAGAACGTGCATAGCTCGGTGGATCAAGGATTACTAAATCAAACAACAAGTTTTTTCGAACCGCATATTTAAAATAGTTAAACACATCTTCCACAATAATGTCCTGCGCTTCATAGTCAATTTCATTTAAACTAAATTGTTCAATCGTTTTACTTTTACTCCGATTCGCTACATCGACACTTGTCGTTTTCGAAGCTCCTCCAGCTGCCGCAGCAACCGAAAACGCTCCTGTATAAGAAAACGTGTTTAACACGTTTTTCCCTTTCGAATACTTGTCTCTGATTGTTTTACGAACATCTCTTTGATCAAGAAAGATCCCTACCATCGCACTTTCATTCAAGTAAACCGCAAAGTTCATCCCATTCTCTTTCACAATAAGAGGAATCGGCGCTCTTTCCCCTGCAATGAAATCATCATCTTCAATATATGTACCCTGTTCAGCAAAACGCTTTTTCTCATAGAGACCTTTATAGTCTGCGATGTTTGTAAGTGCTTGTACGACTAGATTTTTAAAATGATAAATGCCTTCGCTGTACCAATTAATCAGGTAGTAGCCGTCAAAGTAATCGATCGTCAGTCCGCCAATCCCGTCCCCTTCACCATTAAACACCCGAAAAGCGGTTGTTTCCGGATCTTTAAAAAGAGTTTTCCGTCCTTCAATGGCCTGCTTAAACTTCTTCTCGAAAAACTTTTCATCAAATTCTTCTTGTTGCTGTCGGCTTAAAACCCATCCAATGCCTTTATTCTGTTGCCCAAAGTACCCTTTTCCAAGAAAGGCACCACTCTCATCAACAAGTTCAAGAGTTGAGCCTTCTTCAACATTGCCCTTTAAATTAAGAACAGCCTCTTTGTTTATAAGAGGAAATCCTGCTCGAAGATTCTTTGCAAAAGTTGATTTTATCTTAAGTTTGACTGTATTATTCATTATTTTCATCCAATCATTATAAAAGTGTCGTTCCAAAAAAAGAAAAGAAGCCCATCCTTTTATAGAATTGGCTTCTTTCCCCTATAGTAATACATTGATTGAAGTAATTTCAAATCCTAATCTGTTGTTCTTGTGAAGCTTTCAGCCACTTCCCATTCTGTTTCATGGTTTTGTCATCTTCGTAAACAACTTTTCCACGGCAAATCGTTGTCTTAACCTTACATGGGAAGGTGTGACCAAGATAGAGGCTTTGCTTATGCTTTGCAAAGAAATTCTCCTCTGTCGCTGTGAAATTCTCGTCCAATGAAACGATTGCGAGGTCGGCATCATATCCGATTCCTATCTTCCCTTTTGATGCCAGACTAAAGCGTTCCGCTGGATTTGTTGCCGTCATTTGAGCCACTTTCGAAAAAGAAATTTCATGCTTTTTGGCTAGCTCTATCATGGATAACAAAGTAAACTGCCCTCCACTAATTCCTCCCCATGCATCGAATAGATGATGTATGTTTGGATCTTTCATCGAATACGGACTTGGAGAATGATCAGAAGCGACTATATCAAATTTGCCCTCTACTAATAATTGAACTAGTTTCTCTTGCTCACTTTTCTCTCGTAATGGTGGTGCGCATTTGGCAAGCGCCCCTTTTTCGAAAAGAGCATCATGATAAAATAATAAATAGTGTGGACAGGTTTCAACCGTGACATCTAGCCCCTGCTTTTTCGCTTCTTCTATTTTTTCAACAGCTGATGCACTGCTAATATGAACAAAGTGAATCGCACAGCCTGTCAGTTTAGAATAAGATAACACTCTTTCAACTGCTTCTACTTCTGCTAAAATAGGACGGGTCTCTAAGTAATCATCAGGCGTAAAGAACCCTTTTTCTCTTTTTTCAGCCGCTAGCCATTTCGTAATAGCATCACTTTCTGAATGAAGCGCGAGAAGTTTATTTAAAGAAGCAATTTTTTTCATGCCTCGTAACAAGGTCATGTCATCAACTCGTTCGAATTCTTCATTCCCTGATTCAGAAAGAAAAGCCTTAAAGCCAATCACTCCTGCCTCAGAAAGCTCCTCCAAATTCGCTTCGTTTCCAGGAACAAGTCCTCCCCATAGGGCAAAGTCAACAATGGATTTTTCTTTTCCTGTCTTCACTTTTTGAAAAAGGGCTTCCTTATCAATTGTGGAAGGAATCCCGTTTAGTGGCATATCAAAGAAAGTCGTACATCCTCCCGCTGCCATCATTTCAGACCCTGTTTCAAAGCCTTCCCATGTATCCCTTCCCGGATCATTAAAGTGAACATGAACATCAATCATTCCTGGAAAAAGATAGTTGCCTGTTTCATCTCGTTCTTCATTGGCAGTACCCGTAAGTTTCTCTTCAATTTTGGTAATTACACCGTCCTTGATTCCAATATCTACCTGCATCACTTCCGATAGTAAAACAACAAATCCATTGCGAATAATCAGATCGTATTCCGGCATTTAGCTCACCTCCTTTGATTCATAGATATCAAGAGCGGCCTGCAATGCTTCTCCTCTGTTGACCTTTGCACCTTGACGAATCAAACAAGCCTCCAAAGCACCTAAGACTGAAAGGATATTTTCTTTTCGACAACTATACCCCATCGTACCGATACGCCAAATTTTCCCGTGCAAAGGACCGAATGAAGAAGCGATTTCAATGCCAAACTCTTGAAGAAGCATACTCCTTACCGCTTCTCCATCAACACCAGGCGGGATTTCCACACAAGTGACACAAGTGAGCTTATTGTCGGGATCTCCAAACAATTTCAATCCCATTGCCTCAATTCCTGAAATTAATGCTTGCTCATGGAATTTATGACGAGCAAAACGCTCATCCAAACCTTCTTCAAGAACCAGACGCAAACCTTCCCGCAAAGCATAGACCATCGATGTCGCTTCTGTGTGGTGATTCAATCTTCTCGGACTCCAGTAATCTTGTAACATCCCTAAATCAAAATAGTTGCTAGCGATTGGGAGACTGCTTCGCATATAGCGATTGTCATCTTCAGTTGCAATCCCCCGCTCGACTTTCTTCCGAGATAATATAATCTTTTCCACCCGCTCATTGTATGAAATCGGCGCCATTCCTGATGGAACAGATAAGCATTTTTGCGTTCCACCAACGACTGCATCAATACACCAGTCATCCGTTTTCACTTCAACACCACCGATAGACGCAACTGCATCAACCACTAGCAATACATCTTGGGCACGACATGCCTTCCCTATTTGTTCGAGCGGTTGCATTCTTCCCGTCGAAGTTTCCCCATGAACAATCGCAACAATTTTAGGAGAAACCTTCTTCATTTCCACAATGACGACCTCCGAGTCAAACACTTCTCCCCACGGACAATCAATGGTATGAACGTCCGCACCGTATCGTTCACAAATTTCAACAAGCAAATGACCGAAACGTCCATAGATTGGAACCAATACTTTGTCACCTGGTTCAATCAGACTTGATAACACCGCTTCATTCCCAGCACGGGATGTTCCATCAATCGGAAATGCCCAGTGATTTTTCGTTTGAAAGACTTGTCTCAGCATTTCCATCACTTCATTCATAATTTCTGTGAAAGCTGGATCAAACTGTCCTAAAATAGGTGTACTGAGCGCCCGCAGTACGCGTGGGTCCACTTCAACCGGTCCAGGAGTCATAATCGTCCTTTTCGGGGTATTCAACTCTGCAAAACTCATTTCCACCATCTCCTTTAGTAGGCTAATTTATATAACAGCTCTGTTAACAGCTCGACCCCTGTCTCTAAATCTTCTATTCTCGTAAACTCTTTTGGAGAATGACTGATGCCGTCTTGACTCGGAACAAAGATCAACGTAGTCGGGCAAATGGATGCAAATACTTGAGCATCGTGTCCTGCACCTGAAACAATGTCTTGGTAGGAAATGTTCTTTTCCGTTGCCAATTGGCGAATCACTTGATTCATTTTTTCATCCATCGCAATCGGCTTCACATCCATCCATTGAGAAATCTGGACATCCAAATCAGTAGAAAGTCTCTCAAACTCTGCAAAAATATCTTCACAATATCGATTAAGCACATCCTCCTGATGATGACGAATATCTAAACTAAATTCCACTTCACCGGCAACCACATTAGGAACATTGGGTCTAACATTCAACTTTCCTACCGTTGCTACAAGCAGTGGATCAAATTCTTTTGCTTTTTCGGTTAAATACGTAATCAGTTTCGATGCTGTACTGACTGCATCCTTGCGGTAATACATAGGCGTGGTCCCTGCATGGTTGCTTTCCCCGACCACGTTTATCGTAAAACGGCGCTGACCAACAATGTGGGACACGACTCCAATCGTGTTTTGATTTTTTTCGAGGATCATCCCTTGTTCGATATGAATTTCAACGAATCTCTCAATATCTGTACGAAGGTTAGATTGATATTCTTTTGGATCAAAGCCTGATTCCTTCATCGCTTCTAGAAAATGGATTCCATCTCCATCCTGTACGTCCTTCACAGTCTCTAAATTATAGGCACCTGAAATATTCCTCGAGCCCCAAAAGGTTAGTGGAAATCGACTTCCTTCTTCTTCACTAAGAGATATCACTTCAATCGTTTTTTTCGGATATCCGTATTTCTGAAATAATTGAGAGGTTGCTAGGAGGCTCGCAATAATTCCGTAGGCTCCATCATATTTGCCCCCATCTATCACGGTATCAATATGAGAACCTGTTAAAATCGTTTTACTGCCTAGTTCCGTCCCCGGCAGTTTTCCGAATAAATTTCCTGCCCTATCAAAATAGGTCTGAAGCTGTAAAACTTCCATTTTATCCTTCAAAGCATCCTGTGCTTTACGCCAATCCTTTGAAAATAATGGCCTCGTAACTCCCCCGTTTGTCGTTCGTCCAAACGTAGCAAGCCATTCAATCATTTCACTAACTGAATCTTTTTCAAATTTTTGCTCCCTCATTTTAATGGCCATCCCAATCACTTCCTATCCAATAAGTAAATGAATTTAATAGGTTAAGCTTACAGAGTTCACTTTCAAACTTCATTATCACTTATACACAAAATTAATAAGTTCTTTTGTTTATCTTAACCAAGGAAATTTTTATACGCTATTATTAATAAAAAATATTTTGAATTTTACAAAAAAAGATGTCGTAATGAAAGTAAGCTAGCTATTATCCGTTCCTCATTTTACAGGTATGAACATGATTGCCGGTGCCTCTGGTAAAGAGCAAGAAGTTCATACAGTCAACATGATGGATGCACCAGACATCATCAACTTTTTAAATCCGAATGAATTGCTCGTTAAAATATTCAATATTATGTTAATTAAAATAACTCTGAATGTTATAATTTATAACATAAGTTAGTTCAACTTTCAAAACAATAGTGAAGGGGCTGCTCCTATGCTTACAATCGAACAATTGAACAAGACGACAGAACATGAATTTATGGAATTGCTAGGTGGGATTTTTGAACATTCCCCTTGGGTCGCAGAGAAGGCCATTCATGTGAAACCCTTCTCTTCATTAGGGCATTTGTATGACGAAATGGTATCCGTCGTGGAGCAAGCAACTGAAGAACAAAAACTTATTTTAATAAAAGCACATCCCAATTTAGGAGAACGCATTGAAATGAGTCCGGATTCTGTCAATGAACAAGCAGGAGCTGGCTTAAAAAATCTTACACCCGAGGAATACGACAAATTCAGCACCTTAAACCAACAATATATGGACAAATTCGCTTTTCCCTTCATCTTAGCCGTCAAAGGGAAAAACAAACACCAAATATACGAAGCCATGGAGCAACGAGTGCAAAATCAAAGAGAAACTGAATTTCAAACCGCGATGAAAGAAATATACAAAATCGCCCTGCTACGTTTGGAAGAAAAGATTCAATAACGGAAGCTTGAGAGGATGAGCGAATCATGAGTTTAGAAGGATTAAATGAACAAGTAAAAAGGGACCTTACTTATCTGAACTTCGGTGGACCAGAATGGGTGCAGCCACTCAATCATCCTGAAGGGCATGTGTACGATGTCGTAATTGTCGGTGGCGGCCAAAGCGGCTTGAGTGCTGCCTTCGCATTAAAACGTGAGCGCATCTATAACGTTCTCATCATTGACGAAAATCCAGAAGGATTCGAAGGTCCTTGGGAAACCTATGCCCGTATGGTTACATTAAGAACCCCTAAAGAACTGACTTCTATTGAACTCGGCATACCCTCATTAACCTTCCGTGCATGGTGGGTCGCACAAGCAGGCGAAGAAGATTGGGAAAAACTTGATAAGATTCCACGAGGTGAGTGGATGAACTATTTGCGGTGGTATCGAAGCGTTTTGAATTTGCCTGTTCTCAACGAAGTAAAGCTGAAATTAATCGAACCATCAGTTGACGGAATTCATCATTTGCACATTGAGGGCACTGGTTCTCCTAGCGAAAAAATACTCGCTCGTAAAGTCATACTCGCTACCGGGATCCAAGGTGGAGGCGAGTGGCATGTCCCACCTCTCATTTCAGAAAAATTAACTCGTGAACGATATGCCCATACTTCCGAACCAATTGATTTCGAACTACTTAAAGGAAAAAAGGTAGCGATTCTAGGAGGAGGAGCATCCGCTTTTGATAACGCAAATGCAGCACTCTCTGAAGGTGTTGAAGAAGTGCATGTTTTTGTCCGAAGAAAAGAGCTCCCTCGAATCAATCCAATTCGCCAGATGGAAAGCTCAGGAATCATCGAACATTTTCACACCTTTTCCGACAGGGAAAAATATACGGCCATTGCCCATTTCTTTAAATTCAATCAACCACCTACAAACGATACCTTTAGTCGTGCTTCATCACAGCCTGGATTTCAACTCCATTTAGGTGCGCCATGGCTCGATGTTGAGGATACAAGCAACGGTATAGTAGTCACTACGCCGCAAGGAAAACATACTTTTGATTTCTTAATCATTAGTACTGGTCTTGTAACAGACCCCTCTTTGCGACCAGAGTTAAGACTTATAGACAAACATATTGCACGTTGGGGCGATAAATATACTGCACCTGAGGAATTCGTGAATCCTCTTGTCGATGCTCACCCCTATCTTAGTCCAGGTTTTTCTTTTACCAGTCGAGATGAACAAGGAAAGAAACTGCTGTATGGACTCTTTGTTTTTAACTATTCAACGTTAGTTAGCTGCGGACTTTCAGCATCAGCTCTTTCAGGAATTCGATTTGCTTTACCGAAGCTTGCTCTAGCAGTATCTGATCAACTTTTTCAGGATGAAAAAGAGAAGATTTTAAATAGCTTCCTCACATATGATAAGGAGGAATTTATCGGGGAATGGCCGAAGATAGAAAAAAAAAACTTCCTCAATAGAAAAATAGGAAGGAGATTGATATGACAGGATTAACGACACATATATTAGATTTAACTCATGGTGTTCCAGCGAGCAACGTCACTATCGAGCTATATTTTTATGGAGAGCATGAGTGGCAGTTCCTAACCTCAGCTGTCACGAATTCGAATGGAAGACTTGATGAACCACTTTTGTCTGAAGAAGATACGAAAATCGGAACTTACGAACTCGTATTTCATATCGGGGATTATTTTCGTAGTAAAGCTCTCGAATTACCCGAGCTTCCTTTTTTAGATAAAGTGCCTGTTCGCTTTAACATTGCAGATACCACTGCCCATTACCACGTTCCTTTACTCGTTTCCCCTTGGGGTTACCAAGTGTATAGAGGAAGTTAATGGAGTAGGTTTAGTGACGCCTATTATGATAGATTAGTTGTACCACTCCAGAAGAGAATGTTCTTGTATTAACCAATTTTAAATTCAATCTCTGTTTTACATCTATAAACAACGGCTTTCCTTCTCCTAAAACAACCGGGTGAACTGATAATCTAAATTCATCAACAAGCCCTAAATCGATAAATGATGTAATTAGGCTTGCACCACCATAGAGCCATATATCTCTGCCCGGCTTATTCTTTAATTTAATCACTTCTTCAAGAACATTCTCATTTATGAATATCGCCTTATTATCAGTTCCTTTTTGTGTATGAGAAAAAACATATTTTTCTTTACTATGAACGATCTTCCATATTTCTTTTTCTGTTTCGGGCAAATCACTTCCCGGAGCATATTGTCCCCATAAATCATAGCTTTTTCTTCCGTAAAAAATAGTATCTATTTGATTCAGGAAATCAGTAAACCCCATCTCAGAGTCCATAATGCACCAATCAACTTCCCCATTTTCCCCTTCAATAAAACCATCTAAAGTAACTGCTAAATCTAAAATAATCTTTCTTGTTTTTAAGTTATTAGACATTATTTTTCCTCCCTAAGATCATAGTGTAAATAACCTTAATTCTTATTTTATTCTCTACTTAGCAATAAAAAACACGCGCCGATAAGAATAACCGAGGCGTGCTTTTTAGCGTTTATACTTTATTCATTATCGTCTCTATCAAACCACAGCTTCTCTTGATCATCCACATCGCCATTATAATTAATGAGGATTTCTTCCCCCGCTTTTATGTCTTTGTAAGCAAAGAAATCAAAAGTGTGATTGTCAAAATTAATATCATATGTTGCATTTGGTTCATAGGAATGATTAAACAACATTCCATAACCAAGAAGAATCGCAGTATGATTAATCCCATACTCAAACGCGTAATCAGCGAGTAAGGTTTTTTCAATATGTTCATGCTGTTCGTTTGGATAAGCAATAACAGGCGCCTCATGGATAAGCGTTCCTTTTTTAATATCACATGTAGCAAATACCCCTCTATTGAATTCTCCATCACTTAGTGAAGAAGTTTTTATCTCTATCATGCTGTACACCTACTCACTTTATAAAATTTATTTCTTTTTAACTTTAACATTATTTTGGACATTGGGCTCGTTTTTATTTAACGCTGTTTTCGTAATGATTGTGGTTTTTTTGTAAATGTCCTAATTTTTTTCTTCAGAAAAAAATCTGAAACCGACATTTACGCCTCCAACTAGGTTCAGTGGCACACATTAATTTTGCACGGCACTTTTCGCTACTCCTATATTGTTTTTTGAGGTTAAATAGGTAATTACTTAACCAATTTAGCTCCAAAAGCAACAAAGTTTACGAAAAGAGCCTTATTTAAAAATGAAATCAATATCCTAATGCCAATCCATCTCCTCTAGGGTCGGCACCACCATATTTCACACCACTTACAGGGTCAATCTTGATCACACCTGCATGACCCATCACATCTGTAAAATCTTCAAGCACCTCTACTTCATGCCCTTTTTCCTGAAGTATTTGAATCACTTCATCCGATACTCTACTCTCGATTTTCAAACTATTCGACGCTGCACCCCATGTTCGTCCATATAACCATCTTGGCGCTTCAATCGCCGCTTGAACTGGATAACCATAATCGACCATTCGCGTAACAAGGGCAGCCTGTGTTTGCGGCTGTCCCTCTCCCCCCATCGTTCCATATACTAAGGAAAGTGCGTCTTCTGAAAACATCATGGCTGGATTTAATGTATGGTAGGTGCGTTTGCATGGCTTCAGGCAATTCACTTGCTCCGGGTCTAACGAAAAGAAGCTACCTCGATTCTGTAGCACAATCCCAGTATTCTTTGGAATAAAACCTGAGCCAAATTCATGATAAATACTTTGAATCAAGGAAACTGCATTTCCATCCTTATCGACAACACCGAGCCAAATCGTATCTCCTTTAGGGTCCAATTGTTTTTCGAAGCTCTGCGCTCTTGTAAAATCAATTTTATTTGCCAGCTCCATTCCTCTTTGAGGTGACAGCAAGTGTTCTAATGGAATCGGTGAGAATTCCGGATCCGTTAAATATTGATCCCGATCCAAAAACGCGAGTTTGATAGCCTCTGTTAAAACATGATAATACTCCGCTGAACCTTCATTGATTAAATCCAGATTAAAATTATTCAATATATTTAAGATAGAAAGAGAAGCAAACCCTTGGGAATTTGGTGGCACATTATAAACCGTATGTCCACGATACTTAACGGAAATCGGCTCTACCCAATCACTTGTATGACGTGCAAGATCACCAGCTGTTAACAATCCACCATTAGCTTGAAGGTCTTCAAAAATCGCTTTCGCAATTTCACCTTGATAGAAGGACTGACTTCCTCCTTTAGCAATACCCTCTAATGTTAAAGCCAAATCCGTCTGTTTCATCATGTCTCCAGCCTGATAGGCAAGCCCACACGACTTCAAAAAGATTTTGCAAAACTCAGGGAATCTTTGCAAATAACGAAATTGACTATCCTTGTCATCGAGATTCACATTGGTCCAATATTCTTGACTTGGCGTCACAGGAAAGCCTTCTTTTGCATAATGAATGGCTGACTGAAGCAATTGCTCCCAGCTATATGTACCTTTTAGTTGTTCTCGTGAAAACTGATATGCTTGCTCCCAACCTGCAACAGCACCTGGTACCGTATTGGCCGCAAGCACTCCCCTTGATGGAATTTTATCTAATTGCTGTCTTTTATAAAAATCAATCGTGACGTTTTCACCGGAGCGCCCCGAACTATTGAGAGCTTTTAATTCTTTCTTTTTGGCATCATACACTAACCAGAAGTTATCCCCACCAATTCCGTTCATATGAGGATAAACAACACCAATTGTTGAGACCGCCGCAATCGCAGCTTCAACTGCATTTCCTCCATTTTGCAAAACCTTCATACCTGCTTGCGTCGCCAAATAATGGGGAGTTGTAATCATCCCATTCGCTGCCATCGTTGTTGGACGGTACGATTTCATATCAAATGTGCCTCCCTTAGACTTGTCACAAAAAGGTTCGTCCATTTTAACAAGTTCAGATCTTGAAATTCATTGGCTATAAACGATAATCCAATGGGTAGTCCATCTTCTTTTACAAAGGGAATCGTTACCTGTGGAAAACCTGTTAATCCAGCAATGCACGTTAATTGCATCGTTCTTGAACGATACTGTTCCATTTTTTCCATAGAAAGATTTTTCAAGGGAGCTTCACCAGGCGCAGTTGGAATCACCAACAATCCATTATCTTTTAAGAGCTTCGATAACTGCTCTTTAATTTTCTCTTTCCTTTCTATCTTCGGTTCAAGTTCGTCTTGATTTAATGTACTAGTCCACAAAAAGCGTTCCGCAATCCCAGGACCGAAAGTAGGCCTCTCCCGCTCAATCCACTCCCCATGTTCCTTCCAAATCTCGATACCTTGAATAGTTCGAAACAGGTTCGCCCACTCAGAGAGCCCAGCCTCAGCAATTTTCAAAGTGCTTTTCTCCTCCGAGTTAGAGACAGCTTTTAATAAAATTTGCTTCGACTCCTCTTCTAAAAATGACCACGCTTCCTCCTCCAAATAAAAATGAGTAAATTCCTGTTCTCCTGAAGAGCTTGGCGGGATAAGTGTTTCGCCAACTTTTAATAAGAGATCAGCTTCCCTTGCCATCCAACCTACTGTATCAAAGCTTTTCGCTAACGGAATGACGCCAGCAATATCTACATATCCATGAGTTGGTCTGAATCCGAAGATTCCACAATAAGAAGAAGGGATTCGGACAGAGCCACCCGTATCAGTCCCAATCGCAAAGTCTACAAGTCCCGCTGCTACCGCAACAGCTGAACCACTCGAGGAACCACCTGGAATTCTACCAGGAGAATTTGGATTTATCGGCGTCCCATAATGAAAATTCTCTCCATTTAGGCTAAACATCAGTTCATCTGTATGGGTCGTACCTGTGATGGTGGCCCCTTGTTCTAATAATCTATTAATAACTGGAGCATTTTCATTCGCAGGTTCATGCGTCCTAAGCCAATCAGGGTTCCCAGCTGCATTTTGATATCCTTTAATGGACATAACATCTTTAATCCCACAAGTAAGTCCATCTAAATTCCCTGAACCGACTGACTTTATATTGAGATCATTTTTAACAAAGGCATTCCATTGATCCGTCATTAGAACCTCCTCCTTAGCCTGTTTTCGTTTGAGAAAAGAGCATTAATAAAAGAAACCCATCTTTATACAGATGAGCTTTCCTTTTCAACATGAATCAATTTTTCTCTATCCGCTGACTTATTTCCTGCTCGACTCACTTTAATGATTTCTGAAATAATGCTGATTGTGATCTCCTCCACCGTTTCAGCCCCGATCTCAAGACCAATCGGTGTGTATACTTGCTCGAGCTGTTCCTCTAAACAGCCTTCTTCTTTCAGTTTCTTAAAAATTTGCAAAACCTTCCGTTTGCTTGCGATCATCCCGATATAGGCGCATGGATATTCCAACGCCTTCTTCAAAACTCGGTCGTCCCCATCCTTCGTACAGATGATGACAAAGGATTTTTCGTCTAAGCGTGCATTCGTTAAGGCATATTCAATATTTTCATTCACGTGAATCTCGTCGGCATTCGGAAATCGTTCCCGTGTACAATAATCCGGTCGGTCATCAACAACTCGGTATGGATATTGTAGAAAATCAAATTGCTTCGCTAGCCCGAAAGCTACATGGCCCGCTCCCACAATGACCATCTCCGGCCGATTTGTGTATACCTCGATAAAAACACTTAATGTCCCGCCACAATGCATGCTTATGCCATCTTTAGCGTTTTTATTAAGCTTATATTGAACAATCGTAGACTGACCTCTTTCGATTGCTTTCAGCGCCTCCTCAATCACATACAGCTCAGCAAGTCCCCCACCAACCGTCCCTTCAATGGTTCCGTCACGATAAACAATCATTTTTCCAACATGCCTTGGCGTAGAGCCTTTTGATTCTATAATCATCGCTAACGCAAACGTCTCATTGTACCGAACTAATTCCGCTACTCTTTCCATTAGCAACATGCTAGGACAACTCCTTTGATGTTAAAAAGTAACGTAATAGCTTAAGAGCAACCGTTTCACGATAATAAGCTGTTGAGCGTTGATCATCGATTGGATTGATAACTGAAGAAAAATCAGCTACTACTTCTTCTAACACTTCTGCCCTTAAAGGATATCCTTTAGCCAATAGCTTTTTTTCGATTTCCAGCGAGCGCACCATCGTTGGTCCGACTGCCCCAAACGCAAATCGAGCATCTGCAACTTTGCCATCCTTCACTTGTAGCAATCCGGCAAACGACACCTTCGAAATGGCATCGGCCTGTCGATTGGCGATCTTTTCAAAAACCAAATAGGTACTCTCTTCATCAACCACATCCGGTAAAATGACTTCTACTAACAATTCATTTTGCTGACGAGCAATTCTTCGTGGTCCTTGAATGAAATCATGAATTTCTACGATTCGATCACCTAAAAAAGAACGTAGAACTAACTTCGCATTAAAGATATACAAGAGAGGTAACATATCCCCAGCCGGTGAGGCATTGCATATATTCCCGCCTATGGTTCCTCGATTTCTTATCGCTGGTGCAGCCACTTCTCGAATCGCTTTCTTAAATACACTCGGGATTAAAGAGTGTTCGAGCATCTCTCCATACGTACAACATGCTCCAATGTGAAGGTTACCTTCCGCCAAATATGTTTGCTTAAGTTCACTAAGATGGTCGATAAACACAACCGGTCCCGCAATTTTCGGAGCCACCCCTCGACGACTTTTATGAAGAACCATCACATCTGTTCCCCCGGCAATGATCGTACAATCCTCTTCATTTAACTTTGCAATCGTCTCCTCCAACTTATCAAAATGATAAGAATCCACTGTCTTCGTCACCATAGGCCATCACCTTTTTTCACGGCAAGTTGAATCGCATCGACAATCATGTTATAGCCTGTACAGCGACAGAGATTCCCCGATATTCCTTCTCGAATCTCCTCTTCCGTTGGATTTGGATTTTTCGATAATAAAGCTTCCGTCGCAATAATCATCCCAGGTGTGCAGAAACCACATTGGACACCACCTGATGTGGCATAGCACTCATTCAACACCTGATATTGTGGTGTTTGGCTATATCCTTCGATCGTCTGCACTTCTGCTCCTTCTAGTGCACCAATTGGAATTAAACAACTGTTTTGCACAAGATTATTCACAAGAACACTGCAGGCACCACATTCCCCTTCGCCACAGCCTTCCTTCGAACCAATTAAATCAAACTCTTCTCTTAACAAATCTAGTAATCTTACAGTGGAAAGAGCATCTGTTTCAACAACACTCCCGTTGAGTTTAAATTTTATCAACAGCTTCCCCTTCTCTCTTTTCAAGACTTTCGATGATCACTTCTGGAGTAATAGGAATCTGATAAAAAGAGACGGCGAGGGCATCCTCAATGGCTGACTGAACAGCAGGTGCACCACCAATCAACGTCAATTCCCCAACTCCTTTTGCCCCATATGGACCTCCTGCATATGGATTGTCATAGAGCTTGCTTTCGATATGAACAATATCCATCGAGGTTGGCGGGCCATAATCGGTAATACTCCTTTGCTGAATCTTCCCTTGTTTTGACGTCATTTTTTCCATGAACCCATAAGCAAGACCTTGAGCCATACCACCATCAATTTGACCCTTTACGATTCGCTCATCAATCGCTTTTCCGATATCAAAACTCGCATGAATTTCTCCTAATTGAACATTGCCTGTTAACGAGTCGACTTCCACCTCGACCATGTTAACTCCCCATGAATAAGCAGGATAGGCATCTCCTGAGAATGTTTTTTCATCCCACGGAATCATTTCCTCGTGAACATAGTGTTCAACAATTTCTTGCTCAGCTCCAGACTGCCACTGCTCTTTAAGTCTTCTTGCAGCACGTTCCAGTAACTTCCCAACAATCATCGTCGTTCGAGATGCAACTGTCGGACCTGAATCCGGTACATCCTTCGTATCAGGGTACGGAAACAAAATCTCTTCATACGGAACATTTAATTCTTGTGCGACAATTTTACTTAACGTTGTAAAAATCCCTTGCCCCATATCCGAGTTTGAGATTTTCACCAACACTTTGTCTTCTTTTGTTTTTAAAAGCTTAACGGTCGCTTTAATATGATCTCGCTCGCCACTTCCGGTGAAGCCACAGCCATGTAAAAAAAGTGACGTGCCAATTCCTTTTTTGTAGCGAGGGCTTTGTTGATTAAATCTAGTAAACTCTTCTTTTGTCTCACGGTATTTCATTGTTTCTAGAAGATCCTCAATCATGTCCTCCATGAAAACCGGATCTCTGAAACGTCCATTGGTAATAGTCGGGTCACCTTGCTTCACCAAATATCTACGCTTATACTCAAGGGGGTCCTTGCCAGCAATTCGTGCAAGATGCCCCATATGACTCTCAATTCCGGCAAAGCTTTGCGGTGCTCCAAAGCCTCTGAATGCTCCGTTTGGTACGGTATTCGTTTTTAACACATAACCTTTGGCATGATAGTGTGGAATTTTGTAAACACCTGCACTGTTTAGCAATGCTCGTTGCAGGACAACTGGACTTAGGCCTGTATTGGCTCCCCCATCAAGGAAAACTTCTGTACTCATACTAAGAATATTTCCTTCCTTGTCGAGAGCTGTTTTATATTTGATTTTAGAGGGATGTCTTTTTGTCGTTACCACTAAATCTTCGGATCGATCAAAAAGTAGCATAACCGGCTTTTTTACGACTTGTGCCGCAATTGCAACATGACAAGCCATCATCGAAGGAAAGTCCTCTTTTCCACCAAAGCCTCCACCTGTTGGACTTTGAATCACTCGTACTTCATCGTCATCGCATGCTAAGGCACTAATCAATGCATTTTTTATATAATAGAGACATTGCATCGATCCCTGTACTTGGATTTTATCTTCCTGATAAATTCCCAACATGCCTTGTGGCTCTAAATAGACATGCTCTTGATACCCTGTCTCATATTCTTCCTCTATAATTTGGTACGCTTCTTGTTCAATCTTTTCTATCGACTGGAGGCTTTCCCCAAATTCATGAGTCGCCATCACATCAGTCATTTTCCCAATCGCGTCGTCAAGTGTATATGTAGCTTCATGTTCTTCAAATTCCACTTCGACTTCATCAAGCAATTGATAAAGTACCTTAAGTTCTTTTCCGACGAGCATAAAAATGGGTTCCCCAATATAATTGACCCACTCATTCGCAAAAATCGGCTGATCAGGAACTAAGATTTTGACGAAATTCCCGCCTGGAATATGCTCAGCTCCAATGACGTGATACCCTTCTGGCAAAGTAGGATACTGGATGGAAAGGACTTTTCCATAGGCAATGGGCGAACGGAATAAAACGCCATACAGCATGTCTTCCATCTTCACGTCGCTGATATAAGGAAGTTGACCTGCTACTTTGTCTACATGATCCTTTTTCACTACTGACTGGCTAATGTCTTTCGTAATCATATGAGCAACACCCTTCGACCGATGATAAAAGGCATCCTTCTTAGAATAGACGCCTCTCTTTTTCGCACTGTAAAATGAATTTTATTAATTATATATGAATCTGATTTTAAAAAAATGGTTTTTGTCAGAACATCTCACATTATTTTTCTGAAAATTACATTATTTTTTCACATCATTGATTTCTCTTCATTCACTCGCTTTCCGCCCCTATCAACTAGCGATTAAACAAAAAAAATAACTGCCACTTTAATGTCCCAGGCAACAGTCACTCAATTTGTTCCTCATAGTATTCTATGATTCTTTTATAATCCTCTGGTGTGTCTAGATCCATAAGTACACCAGGGTCATCTACATTTACATATTTTTTCACAAAACCTTGGAGTATCGTTCGCAGATTACTATCTGCTCCAGCCGCAAGAATCGCTCTTTGAACTTCATTCGTTAGCTTAATCGGATGTCCACCCTTATGTTCGTAACTTGGAATGACAACATTCTCCTTAACTCTTGCTAAGGTCTGAACGGTTTCCTTCTTCACCAGTGGACAGTCACCCGGCGTGATAAAAAATTCTGTTGCACTTATTTCTTCACAGCCCTTTTGAATGGAACTAAACATCCCCAAATCAAAATTCTCATTATAAACATATCTTATTTCTATTGAATGGATTTGTGAGATAGCTTCTTGAACATCCTCAGCTCTGTATCCACTTACAACAATGACTCTTTTGCAAACCCCTTCGAATTTCGAAATCGTGTGCTCTAGAATCGATTTCTCCCCGAGGGGTAACAGCATTTTGAAATCCTTCGCTCGACTAGAAAAACCAGCTGCAAGAACAATTGCTTCCAAACCCCAACTCCCCCTCAAGCTCCAATTTAGTAGTTTAATCATAAATCCAGCACAATTCTTGGTCAATAAGACACCCTTTTTTTGGCAAAACTTATTATGATGTAAAAGTATATTGAAATAAAATTTCATTATTTTATAAAATTTATTGAAATTTTGTTTTGAAGGAGATATATTAGTGGTGAACAGATGAAAACGACATCAAGCCAAAAACACGGAGGAACTTTACCATGCAACATAATTTGAAAACGTTAACAACAGAATCTCGCAATGAGCGTTCTATGCAAATCGATACAGCTGAACCAATGGATATATTAAAAATCATGAATGACGACGATCAAAAGATTGCAAAAGCAGTTGAAGAAGAACTACCCAATATCGAAGTTGCTGTTCGATACACGCTCGAATCCTTTAAACAAGGAGGAAAACTTGTTTATATTGGAGCTGGAACAAGCGGTCGTTTAGGTGTTCTAGACGCTGTAGAATGTCCTCCGACATTTAGCACCCCACCTGAAATGGTACAAGGAATTATCGCCGGTGGTGAAAATGCTTTTGTTAAGGCTGTAGAAGGTGCAGAAGACAAACCAGAAGCTGGAGTAGCTGATTTAAAAGCAATTAACCTTACAGAAAAGGACACCGTGATTGGAATCGCAGCAAGTGGAAGAACACCTTATGTCATTGGTGCACTCCAATACGCTCGCAGCATCGGTGCTAAAACAGTTGCTCTATCTTGTAACAAAAATGCCCTTATTAGTAAGGAAGCAGACCAGGCAATTGAAGTAGTTGTTGGACCTGAAGTATTAACTGGATCAACAAGATTAAAAGCAGCGACTGCTCATAAAATGGTCCTTAACATGATTTCAACATCTTCCATGATTTTATTAGGGAAAGCCTATGAAAATCTGATGATTGATGTTCATGTGAGCAACGAGAAATTGAAAGAACGTGCCATCAACATCATCACGAGAATTACTGGTGTTAGCTATGAAGAAGCCCTCGAGGCACTTCAAGCATCTAACCAACAAGTAAAAGTGGCTATCGTCATGCTGGCAAACAACGTAACAAAAGATGAAGCCGTAAAATTACTTGAAGAAGCAGACGGATACGTTCGCAGAGCAATTAATAAGTAAACTAGAATTTTCGGTTTAAGGAGGTGATGTATCACGATTATTTCCGGTGGATTAAAAATCATCGAAAATATGCTGGGACAATTGCCAGAGTCTGAAAGAAAAATCGCCCAGTATATTCTGCAATCTCCACATGAAGCTGTAAACTGCACAGTTAGTGAATTAGCAGCAATTACCGAATCAAGTGGTGCCGCGGTCATCAGACTATGTAAATCACTCGGTTTCAAGGGGTTTCAAGAATTAAAAATACGTATAATTAGCGACTTAGGGAAACCGGTTGAACAAGGGTACAGGGATTTTGAACGTGGCGAAAAGAGCGAAGATATCGTACAAAAAACGTTAAGCAACAGTATTCAGAGCCTACGTGATTCTGCTGAAGTTATCCATTATGAAGAGTTAGAGAAGGCTGTTCAAGCACTATTAGCCGCCAAAAATGTTCATTTCTTTGGCATTGGAGCTTCACATATCATCGCCACAGATGCTCAACAGAAATTGCTTCGTATCAAAAAGAGCTCGACAGCTTTTTCTGACACACATTTAGTGGCAACTTTGATCGCGAATGCCGAGCCAGACGATGTCTTGTTTGGAATCTCTTTTTCAGGAGAAACGCCTGAAGTTATTAATGTGATGGCATTAGCAAAAGAACAAGGCATGAAAACCATTAGCTTAACAAAATACGGGCAATCTTCTGTTGCAGACTTAGCAGATATGAAGTTATTTACCTCTCATTCTGCAGAAGCTCCATTTAGAAGCGCTGCCACATCCTCTCGACTAGCGCAGCTTTTCATGATTGATATTTTGTTCTTATGCATGGCATCTGAGCAATTTGAAGAGACGGTCGATTATATCGACAAAACGAGAGGTGCAATCCAATTTCTAAAAGATCGATCATCAAAATGAAAATGATGGGGGGAGCCTATTATGGCAGATAATAATAAAATTCTTGCTGAACAAATATTAGAACAGCTTGGTGGTTCACAGAACGTTGCGGCTTACACACACTGTATGACAAGACTTCGTGTTACTCCAGTAGATGAATCACTTGTGAATAAAGATGCTATTAAAAAGATCGACGGCGTAATCGGAGTTGTTGAGGAAGATACAATACAAATCATCCTCGGACCTGGTAAGGTCAACAAAGTTACGGATGAGTTTGGGAAATTAGTTGGCGGCGAGATTAATTTAAAAGACCGCGCCGCAAGTGTGAAATCTGAATTAAAGAAAAAGAACGCAACACCTTTCAAGCTTTTCTTAAATAAAATTGCGAGTATCTTTATTCCATTAATTCCGGCCCTAGTAGCTTCTGGTTTAATCACAGGGATTTCAAAGGCAGCTATTCAAGCTGGCTGGTTAGCTGCTGAATCACAGCTTGCTATTATCTTAACGGTTATTGGTGGAGGATTATTCACTTACCTTGGTATTTTAGTCGGTATTAACGCGGCGAAAGAATTCGGTGGTTCACCGGCACTTGGTGGATTAGCTGGGATCTTAATTCTTAATCCCGCAGCTGCAACAATTATTTTATTCGGTAAAGAACTCGTCCCAGGACGTGGCGGACTTATTGGTGTTTTACTTGCAGCTATTTTCATTGCTATCGTTGAAAAACGTGTACGTAAATTTATTCCTCAGTCACTTGATATTATCTTGACGCCAACAATCGCTTTATTGGTTACTGGTATTGTCACTTATATTGTCTTTATGCCTGTTGGTGGATTCATCTCTGACGTCATTACAAAAGGTTTACTTGCTGTTTTAGATTTTGGTGGAATTGTCGCTGGATTCGTCCTTGGTGCTACTTTCCTTCCATTAGTTGTAACTGGTTTGCATCAAGGTTTAACACCTGTACACTTAGAATTAATCAATACCATTGGGGATGACCCATTATTACCAATCCTGGCAATGGGTGGTGCTGGTCAAGTCGGTGCTGCATTTGCGATTTATTTCAAAACAAAGAAGCCTCGTTTAAAGAAAGCAATCGGCGGCGGACTTCCATCTGGTATTTTAGGAATTGGTGAACCACTAATTTTCGGGGTTACACTTCCACTTGGTAGACCATTTATTACAGCATGTCTAGGTGCAGGTGTCGGAGGAGCTTTCCAAGCGTTCTTTAATGTGGCAACTGTTGCCGTTGGGGTGTCCGGTTTACCACTTGCCTTCCTTGTAGATGGTACTGGCCAAATTCTTCTATATTTACTAGGCGTATTAGTAGCTTATGTAGCTGGTTTCATTTTCACTTACCTATTCGGATTTAAAGATGAAATGGCAGTTGAATACGATTGATCGGAATATCATTCTATTTAAATGACAATCTAGCAGAAGAACTAATTGTTCTTGCAGGAAAAATGGGTGTGAAGCGAGCGTTTACCTCGCTTCACCTCCCTGAAGAACAAGGTGAATTAGCTGAACGAGCAAAAAATCTATTAAAGCTAGCCAACCAAAATGGGATTGAAGTTTTTGCGGATGTATCCTATAAAACACCTTCTCATTTAGGGATTGATAGTTTTTTCGACTTAAAGGAGCTAGGTGTAACAGGACTTCGTTTAGACGATTTCTTTGACCACAGCTTGATTTGTGAATTAGCGAACGAGTTTAAAATTGCGGTCAACGCCAGTATTTTATTCGAAAAAGATTTGGACTCTCTTATCTCACAAGGATTAAAAGCAGAGCATATCATTGGTTGGCATAATTTTTATCCACGTCGTGAGACTGGTTTGAGCAAAGAGTTCTTCCGTCAGCAAAATGAATTATATAAACGCTATGGCATTCCAATCAGTGCCTATGTTCCTGGAGATGGTGAAAAAAGGGGTCCCCTATTTGAAGGGCTACCCACTCTTGAAGACCACCGTACTGCAGATCCATTCTTGTCTGCACTAGAGCTTTTCCAAGATGGTGTTGAAGATGTGTATATCGGAGACCCTGAGCCTGGGGAAGTGCTATTGGAACGATTAGTGAAATTTGATCATGAAAATAAGATTTCACTTCGTACCGAGAACGGCTTCGGTCATCGAGGAATCTATCAATTAAGACCAGACTTTTCTAGAGACGTGTTGCGATTTATGGACACAAGATCAATTGAACCAATCGCTCCTTCCGCTAATAGCTTACGTCTTATTGGTACAATTACGATGGACAATCAACTCTATGGACGTTACCAAGGCGAAATTCAAATTACTTTACGTGATTTACCTGCCGATGAACGAGTCAATGTGATTGGAAAGATTCATGAAGATGATGTACCATTATTATTGAGGCTTAAGCCAGGAATGATGGTTGAACTTATTTAGATAGACAGAGGCATATCTTTGCGAAATGCTCTTTTCTCATTCATTGTTGCTTTTTCTACAAAAAATCAATGAATTTAATTTTTGTTTTAAATGATATCTGGTCGTAAATCAATGAGAAAAGAGCTTGTAAACTAGTTACGATGCACCAAATGACTATTTCTACGTTAAAATCGGCCGCTGGCCAACGGCAGTAGGATTTTAACAACAATCTTTACGAAAACAGCCTTACGTAAACAGCCTTAGCTGAAGAAAATCTAATCCGCCGAGACTGGATTGGATTTTTTTCATATGATATAGACAAACTTAAAGAATGAAGTACCTTCCTCTTTTTCTGTCTATAAAGAAAGGAACTAGAACTCATGAAGTCCATACTAATTAAGAATGTTAAAATTTTCACAGAAAAAGAAGTAATTAATCAAGGTTCCCTCTTGATTGAAAATGGGACAATCTCTCAGGTTACTTCTACATCACTTGAAACAGAGCAGCTTGAAAATAGAATCATAATTGATGGGACCAATTTAAATCTGATTCCCGGCTTTATTGATGGACATATCCATGGTGCATATGGTGCAGACGTAATGGATGCAACAGAAGCTGCACTCGATACAATGGCCACAAACTTACCAAGTGAAGGCACAACAAGCTTCCTTCCTACAACAATTACTCAAGCTCCTGAAAATGTTGAAAAGGCGTTAATCAACGTTAAAAACTATCAAAACAAAGCTGGTCAAGCTGAAATTATCGGAATCCATTTGGAAGGTCCATTTGTGAATAAAAAGCGTGCAGGCGCACAGCCACAGCAGTATATCGTTCATCCGAACCTAGATTTATTTGATAAATGGCAGTCTCTTTCTGGAAACCTTATCAAAACAATCACAATAGCACCTGAGCATGACGAGGATGGCCAATTTATCAGCTCACTTCAAAAGTCAGGCGTAAATGTATCTGCTGGACATACCGATACTAATTTTTCAGGAATGAAAAAGGCTGTGTCTGAAGGTGTTCGCCAAGTTACTCATTTATGTAATGCGATGTCTGGCATTCATCATCGCGATATTGGCGTAGTTGGTGCTGCATTTCAATTAGAAGAATTACGTGCCGAGGTGATCTGTGACGGCATTCATGTTTCTCCTGAAATGCTGCAGTTGGCGTACAACAACATCGGAAGTGAACGCCTAATTATGATTACGGATTCCATGAGAGCGAAAGGTTTAGAGCCAGGAGATTACGAACTTGGCGGTCAACCCGTTAAGGTTTCTAATGGCCGTGCAGTACTTGAAGATGGCACACTTGCTGGTAGCATTTTAAAAATGAACGAAGGTGCACAGCAAATGCTTCAACTTGATGGAGTTTCTATCGCAGAGATTATTGAAATGGCCTCCGTCAATCCTGCTAAACAGATTGGCATCTTTGATCGGAAAGGTAGTATCTCGATTGGAAAAGATGCAGACCTTTTACTCGTAGACGACCAATTTAATATCCAATACACAATTTGCCGTGGCGCAATAGCTTACAAAGGGTGAATATTATGAAACTAATAACTGTAAAAAATTATGATGAAATGAGTCAAAAAGCAAGTTCGTTTATTTTAGATTTAATTCAAAGCAAAGAAAAGCCTGTACTAGGGTTAGCTACCGGCTCAACTCCTGAGGGATTATATAAATACTTAATCAAAGCCTATGAAGAAGGAAAAGCCTCTTTTCAGCATGTCACTACATTTAACCTAGATGAATATGTAGGAATGGAAAGAACTGATGCAAATAGCTACTATTCTTTTATGCAGGAAAACTTCTTTAAGCATGTCGATATTTCTCCAAGTCAAACCTTCCTTCCTAATGGAAAAGCTGTAGATTTACAGGCTGAATGCAAAAACTATGAAGAGCTTATCGCGAATGCTAATCAGGTTGACATTCAAGTATTAGGAGTAGGTTTGAATGGGCATATCGGGTTCAACGAACCAGGTACTTCATTTTCAAGTCGAACCCATGTAGTCGATTTAGATGAGTCAACACGTCAGGCCAATTCTAGATTTTTTGAAAGCCTAGATGAAGTACCTACACAAGCGATTACGATGGGCATTGAAACAATCATGGAAAGCAAAATGATTCTCCTTCTCGTTTCAGGAGAACAAAAAGCTGAAGCCCTTGTTCGCTTATTAGAGGATAATGCAATCACCGAGGATTTCCCAGCATCGATTCTTCGTGAGCATCCAAATGTGATCATCATTGCTGATGAAGCTGCATCAAACCATCTTTCAAAATAAGCAAAAAAGCCGACGTAATCATTGTCGGCTTTTTCATCATGTTCCGCAAAAGGTTTGATAAGGCTGATCAGCTGGGCCAGGTAAGGTGCAATACTCCTCCTGTTCAGGAGTATAAGTAAATGGGTTAGAAAGAGCGGCTAGCAGACGTTCCATTACTTCGTAATCACCCTTTTCAGCTGCTTCTAACGCTTCCTCCACTCTATGGTTCCGTGGGATGACTGCTGGATTGGTTGTGCGCATTAATTTATGTGCAGCGTCTAAAGATTGTTCCTGTCGGCCAAGCCTTTGACGCCATCTCTCATACCAGCTGGCAAATTCAGCAGCACTAAATAAACTAGATCTCTGTGGTTCGTTTAAAGTTAACGCTCTGAACGTATTCGTATAATCGGCTTCGTTCATTTGCATCATACCGAGGAGGTTATCAATCAAAACTTTATCCTCTTCCTCTTCGTTAAAGAGTCCTAACTTCGCTCTCATTCCCGCCTGCCAGTTAGATTGATACAATTCGTTGTAGTTTGTAATCTCAGTTTGTGCGATTTTAACAGCCTCTTCTTGATCCTCATGGAGAAGTCCTAACAGACTTTCGGCAAATCGAGCAAGGTTCCATCCAGCCATATAGGGCTGATTCGCGTAAGCATAGCGACCTTGAACATCAATCGAACTAAACACGGTCTCAGGGTGATACGTATCCATAAAGGCACAAGGTCCATAATCAATTGTTTCCCCACTAATTGTCATGTTATCCGTATTCATGACACCGTGGATAAAGCCCACAAGCTGCCACTGGGCAACAAGCTTCGCTTGACGTTTGATTACTTCTTGAAGAAGCTTCAGATATTTTTTTTCGTTATCGTCAATATGTGGATAATGTCGCTTGATTGTGTAGTCCGCAAGCTCCTTCAGCTTCTCTCCTTGAAAGGCAGCAACATATTGAAAAGTTCCAACACGAATATGACTTGCAGCCACGCGGGTTAAGATTGCCCCCTGCAGCTTATCTTCTCGATAGATAGGGTCCCCAGTTGTTACCACAGCAAGACTTCGCGTTGTCGGAATTCCTAATGCATGTATCGCTTCGCTAATAATATATTCCCTTAGCATTGGTCCAAGTGCGGCACGTCCATCCCCACCACGTGAGTAAGGTGTTCTTCCTGAACCTTTAAGTTGAATATCCACTCTCTCACTTTTCGGTGTAATATGCTCCCCTAGAAGAACCGCTCTTCCATCACCTAACATATTAAAATGGCCAAATTGATGACCTGCGTAGGCTTGAGCCAAAGGAAATGCTCCGGCAGGAATATCATTGCCAGCAAACACTTCGATATTTTCATCAGACTTTAATGCCTGAACATCTAATCCAAGCTCTCTTGCTACCGACTCATTAAGCTTGATCAGCTTTGGCGAACTAACTGGACTTGGCTTGACGCTGCTATATAATGATTTCGGTAATTCGGCATAACTATTATCAAAGTTCCAACCGACCTTTTTTTCCTCCGTCATCGAAACCCTCCTTTAAGTAAAAATAATCCTACTTATATTATAGATTACTTTTACGACTTATATCAGGATTTCGATTTGCCAAACTTACTCATATTTTGTTGGATCGACCGTAAAGGCATAAACTAAATAAATGACAAGACAAATGGCTGTTGTAATGAAGCCCCAGCCTAGTGTTAATTGATCAATGACTAAATAATTGTTACATAGCTGATCCTCTGACCAAATATATAAAGCCCCCATTCCAAAATATTTCACCGTAAAAATAATGATAATCAGATTTTTGCCAGCCTTCGTGAGCTTTTTCCAGCTATCCCGTAAAGGAAATCCTGCTAAAAATGGCAAGCTAATAAACTTCCAAGCTTCGATTGCTTGATAGGTTAATGCTTCATCCATCGTTCTAGGAATTGTCCAATAAATAATGACAATCATGAACAATGTAATTCCTGGTATGCCGTTGCTATTCCATTTTTCAAAAAAGCGTGGAAATCTTTTTAGAAAAATGCCAGCCATTAAAAATCCTGAAACTACAAGCATCGGCATTTGCATATGCATATGGGTAATCATGATTGATTCTACTAAATTCGCAACCGGTGGAAGCATCAAGAAAATATAGAATAACAGTCCGTAGATGAATTGTGTCATCATTGTTGACCCACTTCCTTTTCAAGGATGCTTGTCACTTTGTCGGCAGCCATCTCATTTTCTGTAAAATCCATGACATCAATTAAACGTCTATTTTTATCAACGAGATAAAAAGCTGAGTTATGGGTGAAGTTCCCTCTTCCATCTGGTATCACAATAACTCCGAATTTTTCAAGCAATGAATCGAGTTCATTTTGATCCTTAATTCTTGCCATCCTCCAAGTTTCCCCATCACTTTTAAAAGCCTTACGATATCTTTCTAATGTTGACGGATCATCTCTTTCTGGATCAAAGCTTATACTTAAGAATACGATATCTTCTCCGATATATTTCTTTGGTAGTAAATCGTACACTTGGGCCATGTTATATTCCAATTGGGGACAAACGGTGTTACATGAGGTATAAAGGAATGTGATAAAAAGATACTTATCCTCAAACTCAGATATCGAGTAGGTTCTTCCTTTACTGTCCTCAAGGGTAACGTTTGGAAACTCTGGTTGTTCATCCACGAGCTTATTTACCCTAGCTGTTTCTTCGGTAAAAGCCTTAAAACCATCTGTCCCAATATAAAACAACACACAGCCAAACAAGATGACAACAAGTAAGGATATATTCGTATGTCGATTTTTGAACATCGAAATCACTTCCCAAATCTTAATAACAAGTTTTTAAAGTAGAAAGAGACAGCCCAGAAAAGGTGCTATCTCTTTCATTATGGAATCACCAAGTCTTAAATGGTGGTGATCCTGGTGGTGCATTTACAATCATATCTGTGAGTGGTAGAACATACGCCATCGCAATTACGATTAGCATAACTACTACCCAAACGCCCCAACGCTCTGTCATATATGGAGTTTTTGCTTCATCCGCTTCCACTTCAGCAATTGGGAATTCAGTTGTACCTTTTGGTGCAAAGAACATCATGTTAAATACGGCATACACTTGAATAATCACCGCAACAAGTAATAATGTCGCTCCTACACCTACTGCTGCCATATATGGATCCCAGCCTAATGATGCTGAGAAATCACCATAGGTTGTATAAGAAGTTCTTCTTGGAGCTCCGAATAATCCTGCAGTATGCATGGAGAATGCCATGATGACCATACCGATAGTCCAAATAATTGTTTGAATGACGCCTAATTTGTTCATTTTTGGTGTTAACACACGATTTGAAATATATGGAACTAACCAGTAACTCACACCGAAGAATGTCATCACGACAGACATTCCAAGTGTTAAGTGGAAGTGTCCTACGATCCACATTGTGTTATGAACAACTTGGTCTAATTGGTTTGTGCTTTGAACGATACCACCTGCACCAGCTGGAGCAAAAGCAGCCATTGCGATAAATGGTGATAAGAAGCGAACATCGCCCCAAGGCAATTTCTTAATCCAACCAAGAGCACCTTTAGCTCCTTTTCTTCTTCCAGTCCGTTCGAATACTCTAAACATCGCATAAGCAGTCATTAATGACGGGAATCCGATTGCTAAGCTCATGAATACGTGCATGAATTTAATTGGTAACGAAATACCTGGGTCAATAATTTGATGGTGGAATCCACCTGTAATATTCATAATAACTAAGGCAATAACCACAACTCGTGTTAAATAGTCATTGAAGCGTGTTCCGCCAATTACTTTTGGAATCACGACATACCAAGCAGAAACGGCCGTTAAATACCAAATGTTAACCGCTGTATGTCCGAAAGCCCAGAACAATGTACGTGCTACCATAACATTGATTGTATCTACCCATCCAAGTGACCATGGGATAATCATGAAAAGTACTTCAACGGCAACAAATGCAGTTGCACCGACTAATAGAACAAATACACCAGTAGCAAAGAAAGCTAGAATTGGAAGGTGCTCACCCTTATGATTTTTTCTCCAATTAGCGACATTTATAAACGCTCCAGCGGCAAGGAACCATACACCAACAACAATTAATGCCAAACCGAAATAGAACATTGGATGTGCCTTCATTGGTGGATAGAAAGTATACATAACAGAAGCTTCATTCATTAAAATTGGAATCACTACTAATACGAAACCAACAATTTTTGTCCAAAAGCCAATCCAAGCAATTTTTCGAACCTTAGGAAGCAGTCCCCCTAACGTATGGGAAAGTCCTGCATAAAAGTAACCAATCGTGAAAAATGCGGAAAGCACAACAACTAATAAAATGCCATGCGCCGTTAAGACTTGATAATAATTTAACCAAGCAGGTAGTTCGAGCAAGCCTGCACGGTTTAGACCTTGTAATAACCCAAGTAGTCCGCCTAGAAGCAATGCAATAAAAGCAACGGCTAAATATGATTTTGAAATGAGTGCATCTTGTTTTGAAATACCAAGTGCTTTATTTGCTTTATCCGTAAAACCTGACACTAACTTATTTTGTGATACACTTGTTTGCACGGTTCTTCCCTCCCTTATTTAACCGTAATTGTTGTACTCATGACTTGGTGACCGGCACCACAATACTCATTACATAACACTAAGTACTTACCTGGTTCATCAAATTTTTGTGTGATTTTTTGAATATGTCCTGGCATTACCATTGCATTGACATTGGTGCCAGCGATTTCAAATCCGTGTACAACGTCCTTTGATGTCAGAATGAAATGCACAGTTGAACCTGCAGGTACCTCAATATCCATTGGGTTAAAGCTAAACACTTGGAGAGTCATGACGACTTCATATTCGTTTTCCCCAACTTGTTTAATACCAGGCTCATCAAATGGTGCCGTTTCATCCACTTTTTGCGGATCAATCAGTTCATTATTACTTGGCGGTCCCATTTCCAAGGCAAATGTTTGATAGCCCGTGATAAACATAAAAATCATAATCATTCCGAAGCTCAATGTGAGCCAAATTTTCTCATCGAGATGCATGTTCGTTCCCCCCTTAAACTCTGTCCATGTACAGACCGAATAATGTAAAATAAGTAACTAAAATGACTAATGCAACCACTCCAACAGAAATCCATGTTCCAACCTTTGATGAAGCTTGAACATCCTTATTTTCATTTTGAGGATTTGTGGTTTTCATTGAATTCCCCTCCTTAGCTTTCTCACTTACAGCATAATTGCGAATGAGAATCAGTGTAGTGAGTAAGATCACTATGAGGAATAATTTGTTCGAGGAAATGACAAGAGTTTGAATTTCTCTGAAAAGTTAGGGGCGTAATTGGAGCAAAAAATTAAAAAGGCAGGCAGAGAAAACGATTAAGTTTTCTCTACCTGCCAATTTTCAAACAGCCATTTTAAATTCATGTCCATACTAAAGAACAGTTTTGACCTGCTTTGTATAGAAAAAGCGAACAATGTAAAAATAAGCAATTTGGATGACTAAAAATATGCCTAGTACCATCATTGATATCTTCGTTAAGTCATAATAAAAGAAGTGAGATAATGCAGTCAGAGCTACTGCACCATGAATCAGTGCCACGAGAATTGGTGTGAAGAAAAGAAGAGCTGTTTGGCGGGTCAAAACCTTTTTCAATTCTTTCTCCGTTAAGCCCATTTTAGCAATAGAACGGTATTTTTGTTTGTCTTCATCTAAATCAGCGTAGAGTCGGAAATAAAGGAAACTTCCCGCTGAAACGAAAAAGACAATCCCAATAAATAACCCTACGAATAATACAAGCCCATACTGCTTATTTAATTGATAGACATCATAATCCCTAGCATAAAATTCACCAGGAGAAAGTACTTCTGCTAACTTTTCGGAAGCTGGTATTATGTTATCTTCCCCAGCCGTTACTTGCCACACTTGATGGTACTCTTCTCTCTTTGATGCTGGTAGTTTCTCGAAATCCTGATCAGAAACGAGGTAATATGAATCTGTTGCAGGTAGGGCTCTAGAATAAATAACTTCCTCTGGTTTTAAGCTAACACCAGTATTCAACTCAATGGCTTGCTCAAGCAATTCTTCCGTTTGTCCAAATTCATTCCCGGTAAATTCAACAACTTTGACTTGTCCATTTTGAATATCAATTGTGTCTTCCCCAAGTAAACTAGCAAAGCGATTAAAATCCGATTCCCGAGCGATAAGGATGGAATCTTGAGCAATCTCATAATAATGAAGCATTGTTTGCTCTTGATCGGCTTTCATATGTTCTTCCTTAATGGTTCTATTAATCAGCTCTATATCCTGCTCTTTTTGCTCAACAGCTGAATATGAGAACGTATAAGGATTTCTATTTTTCAACCCTTCCGTAAGAAAAGTTTGAAAACCAAACAACGTCCCAATTGCACTAAACGCAACAGTGGAAACAATCGCCACCATGAAAAAGGTTCGTGCATTGTCCTTCATTCGGAAAGCAAGATCAGATAGTAAAATCATGTTCGTTTTTTTCCAAAAGATATTGTCATTCTTTTTAATTTTGCGGATCAAATAAACACTTAGCTGAGTAAATAATAGATAGGTTCCAAGAATCACAACAATAACTACTGGCAACAATGCGACTACTACAGCGACTCCCTCCACAATTAAGGCAACTGCATAGCCGATTCCAATTAAGAGTGCGGCTAAAATCGTAAGAAAAAGATTTGCCTTTGGTTCGCCCTTCGACTTCTTATTTCCTTTAATTAAGTCAATCAGCTTTCGACTACGTAATACATAGGATACAAATAACGAAATAAAGAAAAATAACAGGATAAAGGAAACAAAAGTTATGATAAGTGCCTGAATCGGAATATAAAAGTTTAGTTGGTTACTCATCACAAGTACATTTTCCGCAAGCAATAAGATCCCTTTGGAAAAAATCAAGCCTAGTAATATCCCACCTACTGTCGCGAAAAAGCCAATCACCATGTTTTCCATGAATACATACCATTAAGCGAATCTGCCGAACCGACATCCCTTGCATCATCAATAACCCAAACTCTTTCTTCCGCGTATTCAAGAATGAGCTCATGGAATATAGAATGAAGAAAAAGGAAAAGACATAGATGATTCCTGATGCAATGTTCATCCCTTTTTGTACACTTGAATTCATATCACTTCCAGCTAAAGCTGGATGAAACGCGAAAATCGCAAAAGTAAAAAATACCATTACCGTAAATATGCTGCTTAGGAAGTATGCAGCATACAACCTTTTATTACGTACGACATTATTAAACGCGAATCTGCGAAAGGTCATGGCCATCCCCTCCTAGTAAAGAAAGTGTATCGATGATTCTTTGGAAAAAGGCTTGGCGATAATCTCCTCGATGAATTTCTGAATAGAACTTTCCGTCTCGGATAAAAATCACCCGATCGCAATAACTTGCCGCTTGTGGATCATGGGTTACCAACAACATTGTTGCACGTTCATTCTTATTGATAGACTCCAACATTTCCATAACGTCCTTCGATGACTTTGAATCAAGGTTTCCGGTCGGTTCATCAGCGAGTAGCATCTTCGGCACATGAATCATTGCCCTTGCCACAGCAACCCTTTGTGCCTGACCACCAGAAATTTCATAGGTGCGTTTGTTCATAATAGAGGTAATCCCCAATTTTTCTGCGATGACCTGTGCCTTCTCCTTCATCTCCTTGACCTTTTTCCCATCAAGAGTCAACGGAAGGACGATATTTTCCTCCACAGTTAAAGTGTGAAGCAAATTGAAGTCCTGGAACACAAACCCAAGTTCACGTCTACGGAATTTCGCCAATTCCTCTTTTTTGAGGCGATGTGGATTCCTTCCATTGATTAATATCTCCCCAGTTGTAGGTTCATCAATTGTCGCAATCATATTTAAAAGGGTCGTTTTCCCACTACCGGATGGACCCATAATTCCAACAAATTCCCCATCTTCAACAGAAAAATTAATATCATTTAAAGCTTTATAGACAATTTTACCTTCATATATTTTACTAACCTGTTTTACTTCTAACATCACAAGATCCCCTTTCTAATTCTGATCTGTGATTAGTATACCTTGCTCATTCCAACCTTAACTATCGATTCTTCTTTCACTTTCCTTACAAGCTTGTAAGGTTCTGAGTTTCTGTAAAAATGATGCGGAAGGTTGTACCTTTCCCTAATTCTGACTCCATTTCAATTCGGTGTCCGAGGGTGTCTAGTGTCTCCTTCGTCAAATATAGCCCCATACCCGTGGATACTCGAAATTTCCTGCCATTTTCCCCAGTATAAAAGGGATCGAAAATCCGCCGTTTGTCCACCTCTGGAATGCCAATACCAAAGTCTTTTACTTCTAAAATTGCTTCTTTCCCTCTTGCATAAATAGAAGTGACAATACGTTCACTAGTTCCTGAAGAATATTTAACAGCATTATTAATAAGCTGGGAGAGAATAAAAAATAGCCATTTTTCATCGGTCTCAACCATCATTCCTTCCTTTTCCACTTCTAGCTTAGGATAGACTTTGTTACGAATATAAAATCTTTTATTCTCTCCGTTCACTTCATCCACTAATTTCACGAGATTTACCGGCTTAATATGAAAATCCTGTTCAATTGTTCTCAGACGTGCCATATAAAGGACCATATTCAGGCTCGTTTTCATTCGTTCCGTCTCTTCTCGGATGTTGGAGGATTCGGGCTCATCTAAATTTTGGGCAGTAAGTTCAATGACCGATAAAGGGGTTTTCATCTGATGCACCCATTGATCCATGAACTTTCGATGTTCGCCCTGCTCTTTTTCAACTGATTCTAGTTGACTTTGAAACAGTCTGTACTGATTATGTAATACCTGATCGAAGGCGATGGAAATCGGTGCATCATCTGTTTTTTGTAGGCTATCATCTAATGATTCTAGTGGCTGATTCAAACGCTTGTACAACTTTTGACGTGAGATATAATAATAGAACAGATAGCAGCCAAGAATGAAAAAATTGAGAAAAGTTGTGTAAAAAAATAGCTGGATATCTCGATATCCATCAAACCAGAAGATGGAAAGGACAACGAGCATTTGAATAGCCTGTACAACAATCAGTAAGGAATGCTCCCTAAAAAACAATCTCATTCCTCATCTTCCTTCCACGAAACCTGCAACCGATATCCTGCTCCTCTTACCGTTTCCACTGCATCTTGTATGCCAATTTCCTGAAACTTTTTCCGAACCCTTGTGATGTTTACATTCAATGTATTTTCATCAACATAGCTCTGGTCATCCCAAAGTTTCTCTAGTAAAGCTTCACGTCCAGCCACTCGTGGATAACGTTCCATCAAGCTTTCAACAATATCTGCCTCATTTTTTGATAAAGAAATGGTTTGGTGTCCAAAGGCCAACTCCAATCTTTCCGGAAAAAATTTAAGACCAGCATTTTCTAATACCCGGTCCTCTTGCCTAATGGCATACTCTCCATAAGCACGACGCAGCTGGCTACGAATTTTAGCTATGACAATTTCTGCACTAAATGGCTTCGTAATATAATCATCTCCACCATTTTCCAGAGCCATTACCTGATCCATTTCTCCAATCCGAGCCGAGATAAAAATCACAGGGCACACAGACTCCGTCCGAATTTGCCTGCACCAATAATACCCATCAAAGCTTGGCAAATTTATATCTAAAAGAACAAGATCTGGATTTATCTCATAAAATGCATTCATTACATGTTCGAAATCAGTCACACAAGTTACAGCATATCCGTATTTTTCAATATGTGTTTTCAAATGTTCTGCAATCTTCGGATCATCTTCAACAATCATTATTTTTTGCATACTCAATCACTCCTTGTATCAAATATCATTATGGCACAGAATGGAAAGAGCAACAAAATAATCTATTGAAATATTAATCCCAAAACCAGAGGTTAGCATAACGATTTCTCATAAAACATAAAAGACAACTCGCCCTAAGGGGTAGTTGCCTTCTTTTAATACATACCGAACACGAAATGTTAGCGAGTTTACTCATTCTCTGCTGGAAGTTCTATAGTAAATGGTTCTAATTTCTTACTTGGAGCAAAGCTGGAAAAATCAAATAGTAATATTGTATTTTCCAACTTAAAATTCTCAATCTTTTCTTCTCCATTTAAATCGAAAGTAGATTGGAAATGTGCAGTTTCTTTATCAATCATTTTTACTTTATTAAAAGGAATACCGTGATTCTCAGGGGGCCATGCATTTTCCGGGTCAATTTCGGTTAAATAGTCCTTATCAACCAACCAGAAAAGGTATTCCAAATTATAAGTAACTGTTTCAAGTCTTTTTTCACTCAAATTCTTTGGTAGCCCTGTCAACTGATAATCTATTACTAGTTGCTCGCCTTTTTGAATAACATTATTTACCTGCAAGCCTACATTGAAGCGTGTGCTCTTTAATGCAAATGATCTTTTATCCAATAACTGCTCTCCTCTAGAGTCTGTGAAATTTATCTGTGGATAAAAAGTAAGGGAAGTAACATCTGAATTGAGTTTAGTCATCTCTGTCCGTACAGTACTATGATAGCCATCGTCTTGTTTCGATTCCTCAAGATATGTTTGATCTCCAAACCTATACTTTTTTCCTTTATTATCAACTACATCTAAATAAATTTCGTCCCCCTTATACTTCCGTACAATCTCATAAACAAATGAGGATGACGCTTTTGCAGTAAGAATCTCATTTATACGAATTTTGACTTCATCTTCTGTATATTCTTGCTCCTGATTAATAACAAGTGAACGATTTTTTTCTTGTTGAATTGGAATATCAAAATTCCACTCTCCTTCGATCCCGTTTATATTATGGATCGTAATCGGGAGAGTAAAATTCTCCTGAAATGTTTTATATGGATATTCCATTTTCCATTGAAAGTTATATCCATTTTCCACTTTCTTAATGTCATTTGCTACTAGCCAAGGGTCATAATCTCCTTCATAGTGTTCGAAGTTCACATCAAAGCTTACTTCTCCTTTTTCGTTACGTCCATTGTCAACGCCTTCGTCCACAAATCCGGTTATTGAAACAACATTTCCATCAAAATAAGCACTGTTCAGTTTTACCGTTACTCCGTTTTTTGTTACAGTCTGATTTAATTCTGTGACTGCATCCTGTTTCGCCAAACTTAGCCCTATCGAATCATTAAACTCCTTAAAAAGTCCACCAATAAAAGGCGCTTTCGCCAACACTTGATTCATAGTGGGATTAATGAAACCAGAAACAAAAGTTATCAAAAGAACAGCTGCTGCAGTTCCTAGACTTATAAGAACTCTCCGTTTTTTACTATGTCCTGTCATTTTTATGCCTGTGTTGATAGCGGCAAAAACTTTTTCTTTCGGTACAGGTATTTGGTCAATTGCATTCTTAATTTCCTTATTATCCATGAGACTCGTCCCCCTTATTTGTATAGGACTTTTTTAATTCCGCTTTCCCTCTACTCAAATAAGTTTTCACAGTACTTTCCGGAATCTCCATTAATTCGCTTACCATTTTTATCGAGTAATCGTAGTAATAGAATAGAATAATAGCAGTGCGATGACTCTCTCTTAGCTCCTGAATAGCGGCTAGAAGTTGCATTGATTCAACATGGTCTACAGTTGTTGGCATTGATAAATTCGATAAAATCTCATCGTTGATAGGAACAAAATTACTTTTTCTCTTTAGTAGTTGAGCAGAACATCGAATAACGATTTTCGTTAACCACGTTGTGAAATACTCTGGATGTTTTAAAGAATGGATGGATTTAAAAGCCTGATAGGTCGCTTCTTGAACCACATCCAAGGCATCCTCTTCGTTATGTACATAAAGATAAGCCGTTCGGTAGATCTGTTCATAATGTTGCCGGACTAACTTTTCAAAGGCTTTCTTATTTCCCTTGATTGCTTTTATAACGACCTTATGTGTATCGGTTTCCATATCCTCTTGCCCCCCTTTACTAATTAGTGGAATCTATCTCTATAAAAAGTTTCAAATTTTAAAAGTTTCTTGAATTAGAATATCATGGAAATGAGTTTATGATGGTAGATAAAAAAAACTGCACCTCCAATTGTTCGTTGCCTAACAATCGAGAGTGCAGTTCATAGAGTTTAGTTATTTTCTTTTAAAACAAGCAATGCCACGCATTCCACATGGCTTGAGAGGACAGGATGAATGTCATTTGAGCGTGTCCGTTCTCGGAAACATATCCACGACACTTTTTGCACTATCGGTAGGCGGGAACATATCCACTCAGTTAAATTACCTTCACTGGACGAACCACGCTGTCATCTTCATCATTAATCAACTTTCCTTCTATATATTTATCAAATATTCCTAGTGAAAGAAATGTAACAACTCCGTCATTATCTTGAATTTCCAACTCGATTGGCTTTGACGTAAGGAAAATCAAATGCACTTTTATATCCTCATCCGCACCGATAAATTCCTTTACTTTCTTAGGTTCTGAAAGTACAAGATCATATCTCCTTCTGCAACGGTCATAATACCCATCTTTCTCAAATAGCTTTTTATAGTCTGTAACCATTCCACTTGAGTTTAGTGAGTCAGAAAAATACTTTGCTTCAATTAAAAAAAGTTCTTTTGTATCTTCTGTGTAATATATAACATCAAAATCACCATAATCTATTTCTCGATCACCAAAAATTCTTTGGTATTTTACATCTTTTTCATCAATCTTTGATGTATAGTGGTTGTTAAGTTTCTCTCTAATTTTATCGATTAAAATATCAGACAGTTCTTTATTTCGCCTTCCCATGGCATTAGTAAGATTATCTGAATCGTTGGTATAACACATACCACCATTGCTAAAATATGATACCCATAATTGCTTGGCTTGTTCTATTGCTCCATATGAAATTAAGATATTTCCATCTTCTAAGCCTAAAAAAGGTCTAAGTTCATGACGGTATTTATTTGTTCCAATCACCCATATGATATCTTCTTTCTTCCTCAATTGACTTTTCACTTTATCTTTTGTTAAAACAAAGCTTTCATAAAAGGCTCTTCCGTCAATTTGAGGTTTGGTATAATTCTCCACTAAATAAATAAAATACTCTTTGCTAATCACTGTTAATGACTTTTCGTCACCACGTAACAGGTCATCTTGAAATCCCTTTATAGCTGCTAAAAATAGTAAAAATTCCACATCATACTCTTTGTAAAAGCCCTTACCGAATGCAGTATTATTCGCTTCTCTAGTTAATGGAGTTTCTACTAGTATGTTCTGATTTCCTGTAATTGCTGTATTAAAAAATATTATAGGGTGGTACTTTAATACTTCCGCAGGTGAATAATCATAAGGATTTACTGTCAACCCATAATATAGCTCTTGAGAACCAAGATTTTTAGATAGTGTTAAGAGGGAAACACCTTGAGAAGCAAGACCATATAAATATAAGTCTAACAGCAAATCAAAATCCATCTTAAATCCTCTATCTTTTGCCTTGGACATAGTATCAGTATCATGCTGATATAATACGCAATTTTCTATCCACACATTGCACGCATCAATGATGTTCCTCATTATATTTCTATTTTGAACAAATGTGTCTGTTAAATCTGTATCATCAACATTAATGCTTACTAATTTGCTCCGTGCTTCTTTTTCCCGCAAATAAAAATAATGCACTTCGTCAAAAATGTAATATAATTTCATAAACATATCATATGAGTTTTCATGTTTTAACTTATTTACCATTCGGTTTTGGATTGTTGTGATAACATTAAGCAGGAGTTTAAGTGCCTCATCTCGATTATCAATAACCAGTTTATGTTCTCCAAAGAATTCTTTATATCTTTTTTGTACCTTATCTATTGGAACCCCCATACTTCTCCAAAAAGGTCTTGTTTGAAAAATAAACATATTTCTTTTATCTCCTCAAATATTGAAATTTCGCACTTCGCTCGATTTTTTTATTCACATGGAATTACCCTAACAGCTCACGTATCTTTTCTGTAAGTATAGCCTTTCTTTTCTCGTAAAATATTTCAAAGTCCTCTATTTCAAGTGATACATCTTTCGGAATCATGGCTTGTTTACAAAACTCCGCTTTTTGTTCGTCGTTCATATCGTTATAATAATCAACGAGGCGCATATCATTCTTGCTACCATTACTTCTGCCTTCAAGTAGATGTAAATTAGGAAGACGATTTCGCATTCCACGCCATCTTTTCCAATCTTCCATACTAACAGAAATCGGTTTGCTGCCGTTAAACCTGCTCTCTGGATGCAAATGATCTTGCTCGTACTTGAAATTTTTATTTGTCCAGTCAAGGTTCAAGTAATACAAAACCTCTCCAGCAACTCTGCTGCCTTTTTCTGAATTAAGGACATCTTCGATTTTGCCATCCGTTACTCTTAGATCATTCATCTGGTCGAGCATTTCGATGGTAATTTCATAGTCAAAGCTATTGATATTACTCTTCATCTGTTGCAATTTTCCTGTTGTTCCAGATTGGAAATATGTAAAAAAGATTGCTCTCAGTAAATAAGCACGGACACCTTCAGTGTTTTTATCAAAATCAGGGTTATAATAAATGTAATAGATGATAGGCAATAGCACGTTCCAACTACTTGAAAAACGGCTCACCTCAATCTTCATTCCTTTAAGTACTCTTTCCAGATCCTTCAATGCTTTCTTAAAGGCATTCCAGTTATTCTTCAATTCTTCCGCTATTTTTTTACTGATATTAGATTTTACAACATCACCATAAAGCATCAGTGCAGAACGAATAATAAAGTCCGTTCCAAAATTTGCATATGAGTCAACAAGTATCTTTCCGAACTCTGTCTTTGCACTCGGCCAGTATGCCTCAAGAATGGACATCGTAATTTCAGACTTACGCAATGGCTTACCACCACTATTAAATCTTACAAACATCTCCAGTGCATCATCCTGTTTCATATCTGTTATTTCCGTATATCTGACCAGCTTTTCTACAAAAATTTTATTGTATAGCTTTTTTAGAATGTTTCGGGCATATTCCTTACTGTCTGCAGGAACATTGGCAATAGCATCCTCGATGGCCTTTTCCCTCATAGAGTCATCTTGGAATTTTTGATCGATGATGTTTTTGATTTCAAATTGTGTAGGGCTTAATCTGCCAACCTTTTCACTAAACTTGATGTCAAATTTCTTACTGTTATACTCTTCTTCATCTACAGAAATTTTGTTCTTGTTCAGTTCTATTAATAGTTTGGTAACAAGCCTGTCCCCGGATTTCTTTCTTGCATAATTCGGACGGATATACCCTTCTCCAAACAGTGATAAGTACAAAGAAGTCAATCTCTGCTGTCCATCCAGCACCGCTGTATCGGTATTCTTAACATTAATGCTGGTTAATTCATAATTTACACTGTCAGCCTGTTTTCTACTGTCAAATGTTACTTCAGATAAAAAGTTACAGAAGTATGTATCCCAGGTTACATTGGAATCATCAACGTGCCAGAACAGAAATGTGGCAATAGGATAATCCAACAATATGGAATCCCATAATTTCTCTATTTGCTCCATACTCCATACAAATTGTCTTTGAAATGCAGGCATTACATACTTTCCGTCTCTGATGTTCTGTAAAGCCTCATATATTGTGATGCTGTTATCTATTAATCTACTCATACTCGTTGCCTCCTTTAATCACAAAAACTCGATTTATATTTCATCAAAGTATCTTCTACCTCGTGCCAGATTGTTACCGTTTCACCGTCATCCTCAAATACTTTACCGTGGCTCTTAGGTCCATCCAACTTCATCTGTGAGTAATTATTCTTAAAAGTCGGCACGTACAGTTCCGGGTTGTTTTGGTCACTGCATAAGCGTTCCATCATATCTATGGTAGCACGACCTGTGGCAGCAACTGCCTTGAAATAAGCACGGATGATCTTGTGATTATATTGATTCGGCTTAACAGCCCATACTGGGATTCGTTGATTTGCTTTTCCGTAAAAATCCTTGTTTGCATCCTCATTCTGTCTTGCTACTGTTTTTGGGTTATAGGCTTGTGATGCTTTTTCAAAAGTTTTTGCAATATACCAACGCATACAGCTTTCCACTGCGGTGTTTTGTGTTTCATTTGTTAAATTTAATGCGATGCAGAATTTCTCGTACACATCCGCATCAACCGTAAAGGTCACACTCTTATTCACCGTTTACACCTCCACTATTTACACTATAAAGAATTATATCACTAATTTGTATTTTGTAAATACTAATAAACTAATTTGTATTGACTCATCGAAAGAAACATGAAAACACCCTGCATTTCAGCAAGGTGTTAGATTCTAATAACTATTTCTATTCAATTTTCAATGTCTATACTAATGCCTGACTTAAATTCCACTTCAACCCTGCCATCGTGAATCGTAACTTTTTCAATAAGCCTCCTTACTAACTGCTCATCATATTCCTCTAACTCGCAGGATTGCTCATTAAAGAAATCAGTCATTTCAGCTATTCGTTGCCTTTTCCCTTCTCGCTCTGCATTCTCTACAAGTGCATTTTGCTTTAACTCCCGAAGTCGATAAATTTCATCAGCCACATCTTCATAGTCATTCTTGGATTTTGCTTGGATAAGGAGCTGTTGTTGTAACTCTTCCAATTTTCTATCAATATCATCGGTGGCATTATCATTTTTTTCATTAAGTACGGTAGCTATGTTTTTCTGTAACGTTGAGAGGAAAGGCTCTTTGTTAGCCAAAAGTTCGTTAATAGCCCTGACCACTGCTGTATGTAATGTCTCCTCGTTTATGGTAGGGGCCGTACATTCAGATCCTTTTTCCTCTAAACGGCTGACGCATCTCCAAACAATAGACTTGTAACCTCGGTTATTCCAGTGTACTCGTCGGTAAATATCACCGCATTGCCCGCAGTAAACAATACTCGATAAGGCATATTTACTACTATAGACTCGCTTTTTACCGCCCTTACCGCCTCGGAGATTCGCTCTTCGAACCATCTCTTCTTGAACCTGCATAAAAAGGTCACGGGGAATGATAGGTTCATGGCTGTTTTCCACATAATACTGGGGAACAATACCATTATTCTTGACACGCTTTTTGGAAAGGAAGTCAACCGTATAGGTCTTTTGCAAGAGTGCATCCCCGATGTATTTTTCATTCTGCAGTATCTTTTTCAGTGTTTCAGGTCTCCATTTTGCTTTGCCTGCCGCTGTTAGAACACCGTCTGCTTCCAGTCCTCTTGCTATCTGCAAAAGGCTGGCACCCTCAAGGTACTCCCTGTAAATCCGTTTAACAACCTCAGCACCCTCTGGGTCAATCACCAATTGCTTATTTTCATCTTTGGTGTATCCAAGGAAACGCTTGTGGTTGACCTGAACTTCACCTTGCTGATAGCGATACTGAATACCCAGCTTAACGTTCTGGCTTAAGGATTGGCTTTCCTGTTGGGCAAGGGATGCCATAATGGTCAGCAGGACTTCACCCTTAGAATCCATAGTGTTGATATTCTCTTTCTCGAAGAACACAGCAATGTTTTTATCCTTTAACTGACGGATGTATTTAAGGCAGTCCAACGTGTTTCTGGCAAATCGGCTTATGGATTTTGTGATGATCATGTCAATATTGCCTGCCATGCACTCTTCAATCATGCGGTTGAATTCATCACGCTTTTTGGTATTTGTACCTGTGATACCGTCATCCGCAAAAATCCCTGCCAATTCCCATTCCTTGTTCTTCTTAATATAATTTGTATAATGCTCAATCTGAATGTCATAGCTCGAAGCCTGCTCCTCACTATCCGTTGAAACACGGCAGTAAGCAGCCACTCGAATTTTGGGTTTGCTTTCACTATTTTTATTATTTCCGACTCGTTTAATTGCTGGAATCACTGTTACATTCCTACTTACCGCCACTGGTTACACCTCACTTTCTATCAAACTGTAAGCATATTCTGCCTGCTTGTATGGGTCTTCATATTTTTGCACCAGAGGCTTTGCTTTGAACTTTACAGGATAATCCGTTTTTGGTTCATCTTTAGGCTCCCATATCCTTCCTAGCTTTTCTGCTCGTTTTCGTCTTTCTACTCTGGCTTTTTCAAAGGTCTCCTCATCAATAATTGGAGGGTAGAATTCATCGCCAAGGTAGTGCTTATTCTGCAACATCTTACTTACTGTGGCATGGTAGCAGTCTATCCCAGCTTTTTTAGCAGCACCCTTCAAAGAAAGTCCTGCCAAGTATCCTGAAAATAATTCTTTTACCCGCTCCGATGCTATTTCATCCACAACAGCCTTACCGTTTTCTATTCTATATCCATAGGGTATGTGACCCATCTAATTCACCAACCTTTCCTTCAATGTGATTCCGCATTTTAATTCAAATCCAACTATCTCTCGTGAATAAACAATAATCTTCTCTGCGTAATTTTCAAACAGCTCATCCTCATAGGTTTTGAGCATTTTGGACTTAGTGGTAAACTTAAGCAGACGGTCAACCTCGTCTACTTTTGCAAAATTGCCATTGATGGAACGAGTAAGTTGATCCTTTTCGACAAGAAGTCTTTCTCTTTCTGCTTCCAGTGAAATCTTTTCTTTATTAAACAGAGCAGGTTCCAGATATCCTTTGGCCAGTAAACCTGTCAGCATCTGGCTCTGCTCCATGTTGTTTTCAATCTTAGTTTCCAACTCTCCGATTCTGCGAAAACCCGCTGCATTATTCTGGTTACGTAGCCCATCCATAAGTGGTCTTAATATGAATTTCTGACCGAAAATGAGTTTATTCATCATCGAAACAAATGCAGTCTTTATATCATCATCTCGAATGAACTGCATGGAACATTCCGTTATCTGGCTTATATGCTTACTGCAGCACCAAGCAATGTATTTTCTTGGGCCAGATGAATGAATCCGTCTTTTAAAGGTACTGCCACATTCTGAGCAGATAATTTTACTAGAGAAAGAATATCGGTTTAGATATTTGCTATTGCGCTTTTCGATGCCTTTTTCCTTTGCTCTCTGATTGAGAACGGCATCGACAGCTTCAAAATCTTTATGGCTGATAATCGCCTCATGATGGTTTTCTACTAGATACATATTTTTCTCACCATAATTGGTGTGCCTGTTAAAATGGCTGTCAGTATAAGTCTTTTGCAAAATAACATCGCCAGTATATTTTTCATTGGTCAGAATCCCTCGAATCGTAGTAGCCGTCCAACGACCACCTCTTTTTGAAGGGATACCCTTTTGATTAAGATCATTTGCAATTTTCTGTGTTCCTTTGCCCGATAATACCTCTGCAAAAATATACTTCACAATTTCAGCCTGCTTAGGGTTTACTATCATCTGACCGTCAATGTTTTGATAGCCATATGGTGGGTAGGAAATTTTAAAGGTTCCGTTTTGAAATCGTCTTTGAATGGCCCACTTCGTATTTTCTGAAATGGAAATTGACTCACTTTCTGCAAGCCCACTTAAAATGGAGAGCATCAATTCACTTTCCATTGAACCCGTATTGATGTTTTCCTTCTCAAAATAGATATGAACCCCAAGGTCTATCAGTTTTCGAACCATCTCCAAGCAGTCTGTAGTATTTCTCGCAAATCGGCTAATTGACTTTGTAATAATTAAGTCAATCCTCCCAGTTTCACAGTCAGATAACATTCTAAGTAGGTCAGAGCGGTTTTCCTTTTTCGTGCCGCTGATTCCCTCGTCATAATATAAACCTGCATATTCCCATTCTGGATTTGCCTTTATGTAGCTCTCGTAATGGGCCTTTTGTGCTTGCAAGCTGACTAGTTGTTCATTGCTATCTGTAGAAACCCGGCAGTAGGCAACTACTCGTGTTTTTGGCTTAATAAAGGGGTTGGCAGTATTTCCTTCTATTTTCGTTATCTTTTTCATCCTCTCACCTCCTTCTTGGTAGGTCACATATTACCTCTGAAACCCTTATATATCAACGATTTCAGGGCATTATCTCTGCTAAAAAAGGGGAGAAAGTTTGGCGATTTAGTGCGTCTATCTTGTGGAACTCTATTTCAGTTATTAAGCCTTTTCCAAGCATCTTTCTAAGTAATTTTTCTGCCTGGATATAATCAAACTCACGCTGTAGCTGTTCCTGTGATACTCTCTTAAGTGCGGTGGTGCTTTTGTCTACAACCTCATCCGAAATCTTAGTAACTTTTTTATCCTCGTGCTGATTCACTAAGAATCACCTCCTACCTAATAGCCGTGGGAACAGGTCGAAGTTGAGGATTTGTAAAAATTAATTTGAATCAGAGCATAAAAAAAGAGCCTGCAAGGGAAGAACCCCTACAGGCTAGATAATCTAACAGTTTAATATTTTATTTAGGAATCTCGATGATTTTTAACTCGCCCCATTTGTTAATCATACTTAATAAATGCATCCGTAAAGCCTGCCTTTTTAGCTTTAGCAAGCTGTGCCTCAGCATTTGCACTGTCAGAATAAGCACCGATCTGCACACGGTAATATTTCTTTTTCACAGAGTCTACTGGTTTATTTTCAGCACTTAATAGTTTCTTCACATCCGCTCGAAAGGTGTCCATGCTCTTCCCATGTTTAGGGAACCAGTGCATCACATCGCCATGGTTACTGGCAATGCCTCGTTTATAACCTTCGCTGTGACAGATGATATCTTTTTCACTAAACCCATAGAGTTTGCAAAGATATACACAAAGCTCCAAGGCTTCCTTGTAAACAGCAGAAAAATACGAGGCATCGGTCAAACCGTCCTCGCAAATTTCAAATCCAATATGAGAATTGTTTGCAGTTCCTCCAGCATGCCAACCTCGGTGATTCCAAGGCAATGTTTGATAGGTTGCAATGGAACCATCTGCTAATTTACCAATAAAGGCATGGACACATACTTGACGGCCTCCAGGTTTGTCTTGATTCCAATGGTTGTTATATTGGTTCTTTCCTAGCAAGCCATCGTCAGGGCCAACATATCGTTTGAGCCACGGGTTGTTAGCTCCAGTTGAGTGAACCATGATGCCCTTCGGCAATATTGTTTTTCCTGCTTTGAAACAGGCATTATTTGTAAGTATTAACTTATGCAGATTCATTACGGTCACCTCACTAATCAAGAATTTGTGTCAGATGCAAGAGCCACAGGGTATAGATGATAGGTAAACTTCAAATCACAAAAAGCATTCGCCGATGTTCCATCACTTCCCATACTGATATACAATCCATAACCAGAAGGCACCCGGCTTTGACGCATTTGAATATGAATATGCAACCCAGCGTTTGAACTATCAGCACCTATAGGTGTGCTACGTGAGATTCTGGTAAAGTTCACTTCATCATTTGATATATATAAGTCTAGTTCTTTTTCACTTGTATCCGATTGGCGGCAAAGGGTAACTAAATGACAATCATAAGCTGTTGGATAAAGCAATCCACCCTGCCCGCCTATAACCACGCTACCAATTGGCAATAATGTGTACAAAGGTCCTCGAACGCTGTTAATACCGCCCCCGCCTGTAGCATTACCGCTCAAAACATATCTCAAATAGCTTGCCCTAGTAAATGCGTTGATAGTAGATGTTGCGGTAGAGGTAAGGGGCAATGGTGTCGTAGCATTTTCCGCTCTTTCCAATATGAATAGACTCTCACCAGAAGGAATAGTAGCATCACCAATGGAGAAAACTCGACTCGTCCAATAGGCTGTGCTTGCTGGGTTTGGTGATGTTCCTGACCCATATGCAATGTTCGCTACATCTTGAATACCCCTTATGGCTTCGGCAAGTTTCTTGACAGTATTGCGGAGAGTGCTTTGGATTAACACCTGCACATTGTTTGTTGTCGGACTGCCCAAGGATGTAACAAATGTATAGGTTACCGTGCCAAGTACTACGTTATTGCCGCTATTTATGCTCGTAAATGTGATGGATGCTCTCCGGCTTACCATATCCGGTGCAGTAGCAGTTTCTATCGGATGCAAATGATTAAGGATAATACCAGTCCGAGTGTATAGAGTATCTCTCATATCCTCGATTAGACCATGCGTGGTATTTAGCAAATTATAGTTATCATTTAACAGACTGTGTGTTGTATTTAAAATTGCATAGTTATCATTGACTAAACCATAGGTATCATTTAATCTGCCATGTGTGGTGTTTAGCAAATCATAGTTATTATTTAAAAGGCTGTAGATAAGGTTTAATAGATTATATGTTTCATTAATATCTAGTTCAGCTAATGCAGAAAGAACCTGATTAAGCCATTCCTGTGCAGGAGGTTCGGGCGGCTCGGCAATTCCGTCAACAAGAGCATCCTCAACAATGGTTAGTATCTGAATGCTTTTTCCGACCACCTCTCCATAAGTGACCCTTATTTCTAGACGACCGACACCGACAATAGATGTATCCGTTGCGCTAGGCGACCATGTAAAAACTCCGTCAGCATAGCTCGTGATCACTGGATAAGCATTACCATCCGGTCTTTTGTAAATTGCATTTAACGAGGCACTGGGGTATTTTTCTTCCAATAAGCTAGATACATCAAATTCAATATTTCGATAGTGATGCTCACCTCGACGACCGATGGACACCGTTACTGCTTTCGTTATGTCAATCATACTTCATCACCTGGCTTACGGGGTTCTTCATCACGTCCATGTAACTGCTGTAGAACTGATTTTAGTTTCTCTGGGATGGGTAGTCCAATATGTCCGGCATTCTCCAAAATGGATACTCCTTCATTACTCAGGTAGAAAAAGATTACTGCTGTGCGTAAGGCTCCACTATTGTCTCCAATGCTACCTAAAATTTGTGTATCGATAATATGAGCAATACCTACCATTGCAAAGATAAACACCTTTTTGAAAATTCCCTTAGCACCAATTTCACTGCACAGCTTTTTATTCACAATGGCACAAAGCACTCCCGTCACATAATCTATGACAACAAAGGCAACCAACGCATAAAGAAATCCATCATAACCTCCGAGAAACCATCCAAGAAATCCACCTACAGCGGCAATAGCCAGCTGTATCCAATTCCAAATCTCTTTCATTAATAGACACCTCCATTTCGTGTGTTTCCATATAGAAAAGCGCCCCTGCAAATGACAAGAGCGCTGAATGTTACCTTTACATTATTTGAATTAGATCATGTATTTGTTGCATCACATCCGCTTTTGGTCGTCCTGTACCGATAGGTAGCCATGTGACAGGTGGTATATCGAATGCCTGGGAAGAATCAAAGCTATTAACCATTAAAATAATCGAATCAATAGCCTTGCGTATTTCAACGATATGAAATGGCCAATTCTTAATAGTGGTCTTTCCTGCAATGATCTCCTCTTTCCAAGTCATAGGGGATAGATTGTAATAGCTACGCACCCTATTTACAGCAGTTCGAATCGTCTGAATATGCGCTGCCTTTACATGCGTCACATTTGGAGTAATGATTTCAAAAGGTAATGCCAATATCGTAAAAGTACGAACAACTTCTATACTTGCTGATTCGATATCACTGTCAAGACAACGGAAGGTAACCGTATGATTACCTGCAGAAAGCGGTTCAGCTTGGTAAATTGTCTTGACCCCATTACCAAGATAGCCGCTTACAGAAAACCGCTCAGGATTGTCTACGCTGTTTTGCCATGAACCAGAGTCAATCCTTACCTCCACTATTTGTGTTTGTCCATCCGGTTCAATTCCTGTTGTGATCATAAAACGTGGTGTAGCATTATAAGTAAAATTGCCAGACATTGGACAGTCCACTATCGGTGCTACAGGCGGGCTGTTTTTCTTTACCGCGTTACTAACAACATAGGCAGACACTGCATCAAGTGCATCTGTGACGCTGATTCGATAACGAGTATATCTACCGGCAACCTGTGAGGCATTTACCTGAAGAGTGCCTGAAGTCGCATTGGAAATAACTGTCGTCAGTGCTTCATAAGCAGACCAATTTAGTCCATCTATCGAAGTGGCCTGTTGAATAACATATTGCTTGATGGAGCTGGTTCCAGGTACCGTTCCACTCCACGAAAGGTTTATTGTATTTACTTCATAGATAGGAGGGTTTGCGGTAAAAGAAGTCGGCGGTATTGGTAGTATGTTTTTACGAACAGTATTACTGGTAATAGTCCAGCCTGAGTAAAAATCCTCTCCAGCTGTACCACGGGTTCTTATTCGGAACCGACGATAATGACCACGTGTAGCAGGTGGACTGACATTTAAAATACTGCTTGTTGCAGAAGTATTGACTATCGCCAATGCCAACCAAGCACCCCAATTGCTATTATCTGGCGAATCACTATATTGTATTTCGTAGGAAGTGATGGGATTACCTGCGCCACCAGCTGCTCCACTCCACGAAAGAGTAACGTTTCCTTCAGATAATGTTGCACTTACCGTGCAGGCAGTCGGTGCTGCACAGGCAGTGATGTTGCAATAAATGCTATTACTGATTTTCTCTATTGAGTAAACATCAAATGTGTCAATTGTCCAAATACCAAATTGTGTATATGTTCCTGGGGTCCTCGATACAATTGGATTATAGCTACCACCGCTTGCTGCCAATGTCAACATGGTCAACACATTCCACGCACTCCATGTGCTGTTATCCGTGGATGTGCGACTGGCAATTTGATACCCCTTAATTGGACTGGTACCGCTAGACGCTCCGCTCCAAGTAAGTGTGATAGTCTCATTACTATATGCCGCAGGGGAGGCAACAGCAGTCGTTGCTGGCTTTGGTACCGTATTCCTGCGGACGCTGTTTGTGGATACTTTCCAGCTAGAGTAATAACTAGCTCCTGCTGTACCACGGGTTCGTACACGAAATCTTCGGTAATTACCTCGCGTTGAGGGCGGTGCTACTGATACACTGCCACTTGATGCTGTGGTGGTCACAGTTGTCAGAGCAGTCCATGCTCCCCATGTGATGTTATCGGCAGAATCACTATATTGAATCTCATAACTAGAAATCGTATTATTGATGCCCCCAGAAGCACCACTCCAAGAAAGAGTCACATCCCCTTCCGCAAGTGTCGGGGAAACCGTACAAGATGTCGGGGCTCCACAAGCCGTAGTAAGCAATGGAGCACTTAGTACCGTATAGCTTGAATTGGTAATCACACCAGAGGATAATGGTAATCGTCCATCAGATACCACTTTGAATGTGACTGGCTGGGTTGCATTACCTGTAGTAGAAGCACAGGTCACCGAAACATATCTAATCCTTGGTGTGGTCCCTTCCCAGTTATCTCCGTCTGCCGCTTTAATACGCACTTGTGAAGAAGATCCATTTACAGTCATAGTGCAAAGCAATGCATAACCACTACGAATAAAGGAACCTGATGAACCTAACGCAGCGGATATGGTGAAGTTGTATGTCATCTGACTATTATTAGGTCGGCTTTTAGTATAAGTAATCGTGTAATGAACGGTCGGGCTAGAACCCGCCTGCAAAGTTATACCGTTAATATCCGCCACTTATATTCACCTCCTATTCATAAACCGCAGAAACTAGCGAGTTTACCAACCCGCAAAGACTAGTATTCAACCGAGTATCAATAATGTTATTTGCTGAAATCGATGTAGCAGCTGAAGGTACTAGAACATCAGCAATACCTAGTTCATAGACATCGCTTGTTCTTGTCAACTCCGGAGCTATTGGCGATGCCGTTGGAGTACCAGTAACAATGGCGAGCTGAATGCTTCTCGTGATTTGACTTAAACGAACCACAACCCTGTCTATGCGAGGATTGCTCCCATCTGCTGTAGCAAGGGGTTTATTTAAAACATCCGTATTTTCATATCTATAACCATTAATCCATGCACTGCCCGGTGCTATGGTTACTGCTAATCCAATCCCAGGAGATACCAGTAAGTTTGTTGGTGTCGCATAAAACACACCATTCGAGACAAGGCTTCCAAAGTATGCAGCGAAGTCCGTTGCATCATAGACTCTATCACCATCGGATGAATTGAAAAATCCGCTTTTTTCCATCAATCACTCCTCCTTCTATTCCGTTTTTGTATACTCTATTACTACATAGCCTGTATACGCAGTTCTATCATTGCCTGGTTCGACTACAATGTCGGTCTTATTTGCGAAGAGTCCGATTTGCGATGCGAAGTTGTTGTACCGGGCAAGGGGCAGTGGCAAGAATACGGTCCCATTTGTCGCAAAGCCTGTTAAACTGACAATAGTGCTGAGGTTTGATATGCCGTGAGCTACGCTTTTCGGTGTCGTATTTGTAAGTGTCCCAAGATTCACTTGCTTGCGATAAATTGTCTTACCATCTATCCATAGTCGCCCAGTGTTTTGTTCTGTAGTTGAATAGTCGCTAAAAGAAGAAACCATTTTAGTAGCTGTAATTGTACGGTCTGCAATTTTTAAACCTGTAACTGCTCCATTGGCAATTCTTGCAGTGGTTACAGGTTCATTATTGATATTAAGCCAGTTTGCTTGTCCAGAAGGGTTATTAAATACGAAAACAGAAATCACATAGAAAGTCAGCGTATTGCGAGAAATAAAGAAACCCATTGCCCGCTGATATCCATTTCCCGTATTGTCCCCGCTATGTTTTATCAAAAAGACATGGCCGTCGTCACTTGGCTGGTCACTAAACTTATTGCCACTCCATGAGGTGAAATAAAAGGCATCTCCAGGTTTCATATAATACAACGCATATTGTCCAATCGATATAGTTCCTCCGCCAACATTGATTTCGAGCGCAGGTAGTTTTCCATACAGATTGTTGATAGTAGATGCTACGTTGTCTCCTTGAATCTTTGAATCTACCTCCGTCAAGTCGCCTAAGGTTTCCTCAACTGCTACTAGCGTATCCTCCACTGCTCCTAAAGCCTGTGCAATTTCAGATATGCCAGTTGGAGCCGATATTGCTGTTTTCACCTCGCTCAAGTCGGAGTGTAATTTTTGGGCTATTGTCAATTCAGCTTTTCCGAATACTACACTGATACTCCGGCCATCTGCGTCATAAGTTTCTTCAACTTCGGTGATACGTGTCGTCATGGATACACCCCATGCTTTGGAAATAACTTTGACGGTCTGCCCAAGATCGAAGTCTATCTTATATGACAAATTACCGTGTGGATTGACCGATGTATCAAATGAATAGCGTATGGCTTGCTCACTCAGCTTACTTTGACCTCGAAAGATTAATGTATCAATGTAATCTAAACCAAAGTCTTCTGCCCGTAAGTCCTTAGCATCCACAAAAATTTCGTGCCTTGTCTCACCAGAGCCACTTGTAATTGCAACAAAAGTTCTGTCTGGACCTTCTCCTTCACCACCAACAAGGGCGGTGTTGGCATAATCTCCAGCACTTATTGTATAAATCTGTTCTGTAAGGTTTTCATATTCCTTAGAAAATACAGCTTGTGATTCCGTTCCCATATATAACGCTACGGTAAAAACCCCTGTAGTAGGAGTGAACACAGTCTTAATGCCAACATCCGATGCAACACATAGTTCCGTCACAGCATCCATCAAATTTCGATACGATACCTGTGTGCTGATAGGAACATTAAAGTTTGGAGCAGAAAAGGATATGTTCGCAATCTTCCTTGCTACATCAGAAGGATTGATAAGATTATTATTTAAAAGTTGCTCTACACAAGTAGAAATATCACCAGACAATTTCTCCGTTTGCCAAACAATGCGGCGGGAGAGGAAGGAAGTTGCAAACCGACCACTTGCAGTAATAATTTCATGCTCGGTTTGAGAAAGTTCCAGATGTTCGATGATCCCGACTTCCTCATCATCATTTTTCCAGATGATATTCCCTTCCTTTAATAGTTCTGTATTTTCCAAAGTTGCAATCGCTTTTAACTCAAATGAGCCACACTGGGAATAGCGTCTCGTCCAGCGTAAGTACTCGAAGGACTCCACAATGCCCACAAGCTCTCGGTTTGAATTGTAGATATACAGTTCCATCTTTACACCCCCAGAAACTGCGGACGAAAGTAAATACTAACCTCTAGCAGTTCCATATTGACTGAAGCATCGTATCGTAGTGTATTAAGACCTGCCGCGAGTTGAAAGAACACCGAATTGGTATCCAACAGTGAAAAAGCATTTGTAATCGTTGACCCATTAATCTGGACCACACGCTTACCAGCGAAGTGGGTGTATACGCGAAGTTCATCCCCAGCGCTCATTGTAGTGAGAAGTCGGATATATTCTCCCGTGTCTATGTTTAATAGTTCAGGGTTCGACACAGTACCTAAGGCTCGGAATACAATCTCACATCCACAAGATACATCCCCGATATTTTCCACTGTAATGATTTGGCTAGGTTGACGCATTCCGAACTCCATCCCACTCATAGGAATTTCCAATTCAAACTCAAATAGCGGTATCCATGATGCCAGTTCCTCTCGCACCTCATTTAATGTCTCGAAGAAAGGGGATGGGCAGAGTAGACTGACAAAGAAGTTTGGTATTCGTTGCCGATTAGAAACACTAAAGCCTGCCTCCTCCACCACACAGGATATCTGTCGGTCACGGTATTGAAGGGTCCCTAGTAGCTTTGGGCTGAATATTTGAAGGAATCGTTGTCTCCTTTTATAGGCTTCATTGGGAGTATCAGCAACAACCGTACCTTCAATTGTTATGTTTCGCATATCTAGCGTGGAAGAAATATAAAAAGCGCCATCCTGATCTGGCGCCTTGAAAGTGTTGACGGTTTGACGAATATTTCCAGTACCGTTTACCTTCGTAAGAAAGTACGGTCGGCTTTGCTTAAGCGTAATACTCTCTCCATCTCTATTGGTGTATGTTAGCTCCATTTCCGTACCTCCTTTACAATTCAAGTGCCAGTTTACGGGATAGGTTCTTAAACTCCCGTGCTAATTCTTTTTCTGATAGAGCTTTAGGTGTCACAACTGAAATATTTTGAGTGATACTTGAACCCGTGGCATTACCTTGTCCAGATACACCTCTGTAATTAAAATCAAAGCTGGTTGGTACTGCATTTTGCATATCCCTTGAAACTGCTGTCATTGCATCCTCAAAACCTACACCGATACCTTCACCCATGTTGTGGCCAATTCCAGCAAATAGAGTTGAAGGGGAGCGGATACCGAAAAAGTCTTTTATCCTCGATACAACATTTCCGAAAAACCCGGATATTTTACCCCATAACCATGCACCTGCGTCTGATATACCCTTCCACAACCCTTTAATCAAATTGCCGCCCACTTGTGCCATTTGACCGATATAGCCAGTAAAGGCCCTAACCAGTCCAGAGATAATCTGCGGTACGGCTTTTACGATCTCCACGATTATCCTTGGCAGATTTGCAATCAGTGCCACAAACAGTTGTACACCCGCTAAGATAATCTTATCGATGTTACCAATAATGGCATTGACCAGCGAGCTAACAATCTTGGGAATAGCACCTACAACAGTAGTAATAATCTGTGGCAATGCCTGTATGAGTGATATTAGAAGCCGGATACCTGCATCAATAATCAAAGGAATCGACCCAATAACAGCACTGATGATACTATCGATAATTTGCGGAATTGCTTCCACAACTGCTGTAATAATGGTAGGCAAAGCTGTGACCAGTGAGGTCAATAATTGAATACCCGCATCAATAATCTGTGGAATAGATGCAATGATAAAATCCACTATTGCTTTGATGATGACCGGTAAGGCAGAAGTAAGCTGAGGTATTGCCTCTACCAATCCCTGTGCTAACCCTATAATCAACTGCAAAGCGGCATCCAAAATGAGTGGTAGGTTATCCATCAATCCTTGGACAATCTGCATAACTGCAGAAACTGCCGCAGGGATGAGTTGTGGTAACGCTATGCCGATTCCCTCCACAAGTGCTGTTACTAATTCAATTGCTGCATTTATTAGCAGTGGAAGGTTATCAATTAATGCACCGACAATCGTCATTAGAGCACTTACCGTCGCTGGAATAAGTTCGGGTAAAAGGCTCAAAATTGTTTCCAGTACTTGCGCGAATATATTTGTAACCAATTCAAGAAGCATTGGTAGCAAGTCTGCAACCGCCGCTAATATTGCACCTGTCGCTGTCGGCAAGGCGGCTACGATATTTTCTAAAACCGGTACAATATTAGTGACAACCGCCTCGAAAGCATCAACAAGATTCTCAGTCAGATTCGTCATATCAGCATTGGCATTACCGAGTCCAGCTGTAAATGAACCAAGTGCGGCCTGTAGTAACCCAATAGAACCGGAGATTGTCTCGGTTGATTCTTTTGCAAAGTTACCTGCATACTGCTCTGTGTTCTCAAAGAACATTTGCATTGCTACTTCGGCTTTTTCCGCTTGTGTTGCAGTATTCCAAGTGAAATCCAGACCCTTTGCGAGAGCATAGGCTTCGATGTTTGTAGCGTTCATCGCAACACCTAAGTTATCCATCATATCAAAGTTACCCTTTGCCGCCCCAGTGACTGCCTCCAATGCCGAGGACATATCAATACCCATAACAGATGCCATGTCTGCCGCACGTTGCATGGCCTTTTCAGTTAGCTCAAGACTTCTCTGTTGCTGTATACCAGAACCTTGGAATAACGCGCCCATTTTGTTGGCAGTTGCAAGGTACTCACTTTGGGAAACACCTAGATTTTTATAGGCTTCCTCACCAGTTTTCTGAATCGATGCAGCATATGCTCCAAAAACCGCCTCCGATCCACCTAGGTTTTGTTCTAATTCTCCGAACTGAGTAACTACCTCTTTACCTAACTTAATAGCCGCGGCTCCAGCGGCAACGGCAACCGCACCCATCGCCACACCAATTCCCTTGAGTACACCGCCAAGCTTTTCAAACCTGCCACCAGCATCCTCTGCACTTTTACCGGAATCCTCTAACTCTTCACCGAGATTATCCGCTTCAATTGTAGACTCCTCAAGTTCACGTTCCATAAGGTTCAGTTCTGCCTGAGCCCTATTTAATTGTATCTGCCAGTTTTGGGTACGACGGTCATTTTCACCGAAAGAGGAGGAGGCATTATCAAGGGCAGCCTTAAGGGTAGAAATCTTTTCTTTCTGTGCGTCAATTTCTTTATTTAAAACGGCATTTCGAGCCGTGATCGATTGAATGGATTTATCGTTTTTATCAAATTGACTGGTTACAAGGGCCATTTCACTACCTAGTACCTTAAATGATTGATTGATTTCGGAGAGTGCCTTCTTAAATTCTCGCTCACCCTCGACACCTATTTTTAATCCAAAATTATCCGCCATACCTTCACCTCCTCCTATATGCCTAGTGGGATAATATCGTCAATGGTCTGAGTTTTCTTTGGCTTTTCAATGCCATGCCACTGCTTATGGCAAGCCCATAAATCAAAAAACAGTCCAATTGGCAGAAGCCAGAATTCCTCTGCCTCCATGCCCATCTGGACTGTTCCATAATAAAGAAGCCGGGTAAAGACCTCAGCGTCCGTTACCCGACTTCCACGTTTTTTGGAGTTTCCTCCTCACTTTCCACATTTCTCTTTGTACCTTTGAACATTGCCTCGGTAATTGCAGTTTTATATGCCGCTAAGTCAAGCGGTGAAGTAAGAAGCTCCACTTCTTCCTCTGTAAGTAATTCTTCTGGTGCGTTCTTATTCTTAAGATTACGAATCAAAATGGACTGGTTTGCAAGCAGCGTGATTAGCCAAACAATCTCGTCCAGTGCCATCTCGAAGTTTTCTGATTTCATCAGTTTTTCTCCAAGGTTTTCAAGACCACCGTAACGACCGGCAATGGCCTTTGTTGCACGTGTAGTTAAAACCAGTTCATACTCTTTGTCACCTATGTTGATTGAGGCACTTCTATCATTATCCATGATTTCCCCTCCTATGGTTCAGGTGTATATACAGGTTCATAGACTTCAGTGAACCAGCCTGTTATGGTGGTCGATGAAACACCAGGATCACCTTCTGTAACTTCCGCTTTCCATGGGTGCTTGCCCAATCCATCCAGCTTATTCCTACGCATAACGGTTCCTTCGATGGTGGGTGTAGAAAAGGTAATGGAATCAGCCTTTGTCTGTAAGTTGGTAGCTGGTAGTCCAAACTTAACGCGATACAGCCAAAAATAGCGGTATGTTCCATTAGCCCTTTGTGCACGAAACCCTACTGCAACTGGTATACCCACATTTTCACTGGCTGAGATTAATACTCCGTTGTCATCTGTAGAAGCACCAGTTAAATCCGCTGCAACTGTCGGACCAATGTCGTCAACACCGAGAGTGAGAGTACCACTGTTAAAGTCTTTCACAACCTCAGCCGCACCATCGTCAGCATACAGAATTGCTTCCACCAGTTCTACCGAGAGTTCAGCAGTGATGGCTTTTGCAAGTACGGAAGGTTGGGCATAAGTTTCCTCACCGTTAGCGTCCTCGGTTATTTTTGAATAGTACAGTCTATCAAGACCAATCGTTGCCATGTGTTAATCCTCCAATCTATAGTTTTTCGCCACATCGATGGCGTAATGATGATATCCAGTATCATCCTCGTGACCGATATATCTTCGTTCGGTCACAGTAAAATCTGCATTTATTAAAGCCGTTGTGAGCTGTCTTTTCCGCTCTAGGTAGTTATTTTTTGAGAACAGTGATATCCTCGCTTCCTGCACATCAAAGCCTGGACGGTTATCCGCATGAACTTCAAAAATATCCGAAAGAGGGAGAATCACGACATACTCATCTGGTGCCAAACCTGAAAAAACCCCGGTTTCCACGGGGAGCGGTATAGCGGTCACAAGTGTATTCAATTCCTCTAAGATATTCATATCTTCTCGATTTCCTCCTCCAGCTTGGCGACCATTGCATTGATGCAAGGTTTCCTAGATGCATTCCTCGCAGGCTTTAGGAAGGGTTTTGCAGGCTGACCATGTTTGCCATATTCGATAATGCTGGCAAGTTTAGCATTGCTCTCACCATCAGAGCGCGGCTCAGCAAAGCCGACTTTTACATTGAAGTTTCCGTTTCTATCCTGTTTTGCACCAGAAAGGCCCAGTGAAGATAGCAACTCACCAGTGCTTTTGGATGGATATTTCGTGTCCTTGCCAACCACCTTGCTCAAATTTCCCTTAACTTTATCCAGCACCACTTCACCGCCAACTTCCAAAACCTTAGGAAGAATCACATCGGTCTGGTCAGCTAATCGAGATACCTTTAAAAGGAATTCTTCTGGCATCTTTATATTCGCTTTTGCCATATCCATCACCTCACAGTTGGTTCTAGCTTTTCGGCTAAAACCTCGACATACATCCCTCGGTTTCTTACATCTTCAACACTTAAAATCTGATATCTACCATCATCACAGACGATGACCATTTCATTCGTCACCTTAAGTCCATAAATTTTCCTAAACCGAAACAAAGAAGTTGCAGATGAAAATGATGCCATATTCGTCCACCGCTCACTGCCATGACGATCTTCCTTGTAAGCAAGTACACTAACGAGTATATTGTCACCTTTTTTGGCGAAGCCTTCCTCATCCTTTATTGGTACCGTACTGATGATATCTATGAATGTGTTCATCTTTCCAAAACTCATGCTAAACACCCCACTCTCGGTCAAGCCGTAAAAGCAGGTTCACTGTGTTCCATACTTGTTGCCCCGCCTGTACACTGTCAGCAAAGAAACCTGCCGTCGAGCCATCTCTACTTTCATAGAAATGACTCGACAACATAATCACTGCTTGTTCTGTTGTTGGAGGCATAGCATGGGTTTCATAATAGTCTTCAGGAACGTGCTGATAGCTCTGTGCATAGGAGACTGCAGCAGTGATAAATCCAATAAGGAGGGCATCATCCTGATCATGTGCTAAAATTAAGTTCGCTTTAACTTTAGGCAAGAGATTATCTGCCACTGCCATACCACCAACCTCCTTTACATTCCACCTTAGTCAGCCTCCATAAGCCCCGATGCTTTTAGTTTGGCCAGCAGGGCATTGAAGTCCGTAACTAGACCAGCAACATCGGTGGCGGTGCTGTCTACCTGGTTTTCAGCAACAGGAAGCCCCGTAACCGAGGCCCCTTCTTTAATTTCTAAAATACCGCCGATGACAGTTTTTTCTCCGCCTTGTTCGGTATAATTCTTCGTGTTATAACTCATAAGGCACCTCCGTTAGGCTTTCTGTTGGAGTACCTTAACGGCCTCCGGTAAGATAAGCTTTCCATCAACTCGTTGAGTCGCAATAAATCCTACTTGACCTGTAACAGCATAGAGTTCATTTAATCGTTTGAATACTCGTCCTTGACGGTCTGCCACCCAGTAATAACTAAAATCACCGAATACCACAGTCTTTGCACCTGCTTCAATAGTAGGTACATATGATGAAGTGTACAGTGGGCGGTTAAGAATCGTATCAGGTGTTCCCGCTTGGATGGAAGGTTGCCATAGGTACTGGCCATTACCGTCTTTTAATTTACGGATAGCTTTTATAGTGGCATCATTCATTACGAATACTGCCTTATTACGATAAGGTGCTTTCAAGCTGTAGAATAAATCTAAAACCTCATCCAAAGTAATGGCAGTGGCACTTGCCGCAGTAACCCCAACTTGACCGCCGCCTGTGGCATTTAAAATCCCTGTTGGCTTTCCTGTACCGTCACCTATGAAGAAGGCTTCCTCCTCCTTGTTACCAATGCGACGGGCGAATTCTCTTGTGATGTAGCTTTCGAGATTAAACACGGAATCGTTTAGTAGCTCCTCAGAGACTTTAATCATTGTCGCTAGTTTATAGGCCCCGATGGATACTTGACCGAAGCTGTCATCACTTTCTGGGATAGCTCCTTCTTCATCTATCCAGCTTGCTGTACCTTTGCTTGCAACAACAGGAATCTTACGGTCACCAGAAGATGTAGTGATTACATTAGCCAATCTACGGAAAATATTTTCTTCCTCAAGAGCTTCTACTAGAGTACGTTCAAACTCATCTGGTACAAGGAATCCGCCTTCAGAATCAGTGCCAATCTTTAGAGCGTTTCTTACTTCATAGCTAACATTGTCACGCATCGCATTCCAGAAAGCTTTTTTGTATTCAGCACTTGCACGACCGGTCTTTTCCTCTCCAGTTCTAGTAGGTTCGTTGGTAATTGGGTTACTGGTTGCTTTCGACAGTTCCAAGTCGATAGATGCTTGGCGTTCTAAACGTTCAATTTCCTTACCAAGAGCCACCACATCGGCTTCCATTTTTTCATAGGTTGTCGTGTCCTCAGCGGATAACAGTCCATCACCGCCACGTTTTGAATCAAGGAATGCCTTTGCTGCATCCCATGCTTTAGCGCGTTTCTCACGCAATTCAAGAATTTTACTCATCGTTATTTCCTCCTTTAAATTAGTGCGAAATTAAAGAAAGCCGCTTATCCAGCGACTCAATGGGTGTACCTGTTTTCTGTTTTGGTTGTTTTGGTAGTTTGCTGATAAGCGAGTTAGTAACCGCCATCCTGCTAAAAATAAGACTATCTGTCAAATCCGGTGCTTCACTTTCCATGAACATAATCTTGTCTGCAAAACCAAGTTCAATAGCCTTATTTGCATTCATCCATGATTCTGCATCCATCAGATGGGAGAGTTTTGTTCGGGAAAGACCCGTCTTTAACTCATAGGCATTAATAATACTTTCCTTGACCTCATCTAATAGAGCCTTTGCTCGAAGCATTTCCTCACTGTCACCGATGGCAATCGTTGATGGGTTATGAATCATTAGCATGGATACAGGAGACATATATACATCTCCACCTGCCATAGCAATAACGGATGCCGCACTTGCCGCAAGCCCATCAATCTTTACAGTGACTTTTCCGGTATACTCCATAAGCATGTTATAAATCTGAGCTGCTGCGAACACATCACCACCAGGGGAATTAATCCACACCGTAATATCGCCGGTGCCTGCCAGCAATTCATCTTTAAATATCTTAGGTGTGACTTCATCACCCCACCACGTTTCTTCGGATATCACTCCATTTAAATAGAGGGTACGTTCTTCATCAGAATCACGCACCCAGTTCCAGAACTTCCTCATTTACTGACCTCCTTCAGTTTTGGCAAACGCACCTGCGTCAGCCAGTTTTGTCATATTTCCGTTAACCAGATATAAATCGCCACCTTCCTCAGCTGGTATGCGGTTCATATCCTCCAGTTCACGGATATCGTTGGCTGACATCCAGCCATTTTGTCGGCCTGTAGCGTAGCCATTCATACGACTTTGGTAATCACCACGAAGCAGTCCATCCAAATTGAACTTAATAAATAGTGAAGTTTTTTCAGAAGGCAAAATAAGCGATTGCTGGAGACTTTGCTCCCATCGCACCACCCACGGATCGAGGGTGTATTTTACAAACTCTAAAGACTGCTGCTCAATATTGGAGAAACTAGACTTCTCAAGATCACCCACCATATGGGGCGGCACTCGGAAAATCCTCGCAATCTCATTAATTTGGAATTTCCGTGTTTCAAGAAATTGTGCCTGTTCCGGTGGAATACCAATGGCTTGAAACTTCATGCCCTCTTCCAATACAGCGATTTTGTGAGCATTGCCTGTGCCTTGGTAGGCACTATTCCAACTATCCTTGACCCTCTGTATATCTTTGATTACTCCTGGGTGTTCCAGCACACCTCCGGGATTTGCACCATTGGCAAAGAATGCCGCACCGTACTCTTCAGTAGCAAGTGACATACCGATTGCATTTTTCGCCATGGCGATAGGGCTATAACCAATGAGTCCATCAAAACCTAAGCCAGGAATGTGAAGAACCTCATCTTTACGGAGTGTGATATAGCCGCCTTTTGGATTTAGGCCACTTTCGTCCGTATCACGGTAATAGGTATAGACCAGCTCACCATTTGTTGCTCGGCTAACCTCCATCTTGTTGGGGAGTAGGGGATAAAGCGCCACTGCCTGCCCACGACCGTTTCTGACCACCTGTGCATAGGCATTTCCCCAAAGTAAAAGATGACTCATCAGTGTTTCTCGAAACACGAATGAAGTCATCTCTGGATTTGGTTCATCATGAAGAAGGTAATACAGCGGGTGGAAAGGAATCTTTTCTTTACCTCCATCAGAACGATATCTATATACATGAAGTGGCAGTCCTGCAATCGCTTCAGCAAGTATCCTTACGCAGGCATACACTGCTGTTGCTTGCATTGCAGTACGCTCGTTCACTGTTTTACCAGATGACGTACCACCAAACAGGAAGGAAAATGCACTACCCACACGGTTTTGCGGTTTGTCCCTTGACCGAAACAGTCCTTTTATTAGATTCATAGGCGTCACCTCCGAATATAAACTTTGTGTTAACCATTAAGGTTTAAAAGACAATCAAACCTCTCTCGTCATACACTGAATCTCCGCTATTACCTGAGCCGCAACGGATAGCACGATCAAGTGCCATGATAGTTGCCACCGCACCATCTATCTTTTCTGTACTTTTTTCCTTATCCGGTTTCACGTTGCCTGCCGGATCAGTTTTTATAAAAATGTTGTCTATCATCCAACGAAGCACTGGATGCCCACCGTGAGCTATTCTTTCTTCTAATGTCAATTTCATTAGTTCTTTGGTTGGCGGTGACATATCTTTAAAGCCTTGACCGAATGGAACGACAGTAAAGCCTGCTCCTTCAAGGTTCTGAACCATTTGAACTGCTCCCCAACGGTCAAATGCAATTTCTCGAATGTTATACTTTTCGCCAAGTTCTTCAATAAACCGCTCAATGTAGCCGTAATGCACTACATTGCCTTCTGTGGTTAGAATATATCCCTGTTTCTCCCAAAGATCGTATTGAACATGGTCTCTTCGGACTCGAAGGTCAATGTTGTCCTCTGGCATCCAAAAATACGGAAGAACAATGTATTTATCTGTTTCATCCTCCGGTGGGAAAACTAGTACAAAGGCTGTAATATCTGTTGTAGAAGATAAGTCAAGACCTCCATAACACACCCGTCCTTCGAGACTTTCTGGTATAACTGGAAATGCACAGGCATCCCACTTTGCCATTGGCATCCATCGAACAGATTGTTTAACCCACTGATTTAGGCGCAATTGCCGGAAGCTGTTCTCCTCAGCTGGGTTCTGCTTTGCACTTTCACAAGCAGCTCTTACTTTGTCAATCCCCACTGTGATTCCCAAGCTTGGATTTGCTTTTTTCCACACTTTTGGGTCTGTCCAATCATCCTCTTCTTTAGCTCCGTAGATTACGGGGTAAAAGGTGGGATCGTATTTTCTGCCCTCAATAATATCAACCGCTTTCTGGTGTGTTTCGTAGCAGATACTCTGGGTATCCGTCCCCGCAGTGGTGATAAGAAAATATAGCGGTTGAGTTCTCGCATCCCCAGATCCTTTCGTCATAACGTCAAATAATTTCCTGTTTGGCTGAGTATGAAGTTCATCAAAAACAACACCATGTATATTGAAGCCGTGTTTAGAGTAGGCTTCAGCCGACAATACCTGATAGAAGCTGTTGGTCGGCAGGTACACCAATCGCTTAGTTGAAGCCAGCAACTTTACTCGTTTATTCAGCGCTGGACACATCCGCACCATATCGGCTGCTACTTCAAATACAATTGATGCCTGCTGGCGATCTGCGGCACAACCGTATACCTCTGCTCGTTCTTCACCATCTCCACAAGTGAGGAGAAGTGCGATTGCTGCTGCAAGTTCGCTTTTTCCCATCTTTTTAGGTATTTCTATATAAGCCGTGTTAAACTGCCGGTATCCATTAGGTTTTAAGATACCGAATAAATCACGGACAATTTGCTCCTGCCAATCGATAAGTTCAAAAGGCTTGCCTGCCCATGAACCTTTCGTATGGGAGAGTGCTTCGATAAAAGCCACAGCGTAATCAGCAGCGTCCTTATCGTAATATGACCCTTCAGCTATAAAGGCGGTCGGCTTATATTTCTTCAGTTTCCGCATAAACACCGCCCCTTTTATGGAAAAGGACATAAGAAAAGAGCCTCAATCCTATAGATGAAGCCCTTTTCTCTATCCTATTTAGATTTAGTTATTTCTTTTTATCCACTTCACCCGTCAGTATGAAATGAGCATATTCTGCTTTATGGTCTATTAAATAGACTACCAATTCATAAAACCCTCGTTCATTTGCCTCATACTGTACCCGGTCCACATCAAACATATTTGTGACTCCACTTTCTCGGATGGAAAGGATTTGTTCCTTAATTATTTCATTCATTAGTTGACTCCTTTGAAAACAATACTACAATACAAATCTACATATTTACTGCCATATTTGGCTTAAATTGTGTATGTTTTACTCTTCGATTTTCTTGCATAAATCCTCACCAAAAGCCACTCCAAGGGAACCACCGGAATCCCAACTGACGTGAATCGTTCCTATGTCATCAACACTAATAACCGTACCTTTCGCTCCAGGCTGAAGTTTGGTATAAGGGTCGTTCATTTTAAGTAGCATCACACGTGTTCCTGGAGTGTAATAGCTTCTAAGTTGCTTTAACATTTCTGGGTGAATGATATTCATTGTTCACTCACCTCCTGCTTTGCCGTTCCGCTTTTGAAAGCGGAGCTACCTGACAGCTTGGAGAGGAGAATCTTTCGTTCCATCTTATATTCTGAACCGATAAAACCAAGCCTTAGAAGGAAGCAACGGAAAGCGTACTTTTCATTCTCTACTAATTTCTCGGTGGAGTTGACACGGGTCTGTTTTTTCGCCATTTCGCAAAGTGCCGTGACAAAATGGGTGTATGCCTTAACCTCTTCTGAGGAGCACTCACCTTGAAACCAAGGGAAGGCGACATATTCCTCATCTTCAATGATGGGAATGGAGTCCGTATCAAGTGCTTTCCTTATAAGAGTAGCTTTACTTTCTACTAATCCTTTTAGGTTCTCGATTGCCGTGTCGGTAAAATCTGCCCGTGGCATTTGAATTATCAGATTGATAGATTCTTCCCTTTCATTTACTTCTGCTTTCGGAAGTGGTGTGTCAAATTCTTCTGAAATTGCTTTGAAATCGTGAAATCTCAATAGATCATCGACCAGTTCCTTATTGTCTGGTCCACTTAGAACTCCGTTTTTGTTAACATTGTAGTCTGCCACCTCATATGCAAATGTAGGTGCTCCGAGATATTTTACAGGGGCATTCAGTTGTTGGCTGATTGCGTTAACCAGTGCTTTTCTTTTTGGTCCCGTAACATTATAGTGAATCTGCATTTTCATACCGCCTTTCTATTTTCGGTACGTACATATATCACTCTAAAAGCTGTTAATATCAAGTCATTTAGAGCATCTTTCTGTAGAAAATACGGTTCCATTAATCGGCGGTATTTTGTGTAGATAACACAATGCCAGTCAGCACAAAACAGACACATGGAAGTGCTACGCCATTACCCCACATTTTGTATTCGGCTGCATCGGAATGAGGATTGTTAAGCCATTTGATAATCTGATTTCTTGTTTTTGGCCTTTTGCCTTTACCGATAATTTTGCGGTGAGTTTCCCAAACCTCCGTCCAGAATGAAATTTCATCTTCTGTCGGATTTTCTGTACCAAGATCATCGCACCAATTATCGGGAAAACCTTGCAATCTTGCACATTCCGTTGGTGTGAGCCTTCGAACAATATAGTCCGGCTCAACCAATCCGTTTTGATAGCCTGGATTGGTGCCATTGATAATCGTATTTGATGTGCCGTCCTGTCTGTAGCATTGACTTTCAGCTTTCATCTGAGGATAAAACGAAGCTGGGTGTGCCACTGCTCCAGGGCCTTTTGCTGTGAGCGTAGGTTGCTGTTCTTCATCTATAGAAGGTTTATACAGAGCGTTCTTTCCTTGATTAAAAGCCGCCCTATCAATACCGTAAGAAGGCTGAGTCACTACAGGAGCATCCTTATAATCTCTCGACAATAACGTTGGTGCTTTATCTTCTTCAACCTGTGCATAGGCTCCGGTAGTCATGGCATAGGCAACAGCATGGCGATCAGCGGTATTAAGCGTAAAAGAAACCTCTTCATCTATACCGCTTCCTTTGGGACCATTTTTATCCTCTCTTCCAATCATCGAGCCTTGCAGAGCAACTACTGCAATACCACCTTGATTACATCCTGGATTTCCTCCATTAGCATCAATGGTTCGAGAAGTATCTGCTTCATATATACCGCTATGTGGATTGCTTGACTGCATGGAATTGCTTTTATCAGAACAGATGCCATATGCGGTAGGCACAAAAACAGTCTGATCATTATTGCATCCAAGAGTTGCAGACTTATCATCTTGTATCAATGCACCCTTACCACCGCCTTCACAGCCAGAGCGGATTTTTAACGTTTTAGGAGTGTTCATAATAAGGGGTACATTCCCGCCACCAGTTCCCATCCGAGAGGTCAGCGTCTGTACTTTATTATCCTCCGAGAGTTTCACACGGCTATCAGTTGGATGGTTTTCAATGACAACAGCTGTTTGATTATCTCCCATGTTTGCACGAAGTGATCCACTTAAGTTTTCGTCAGTATGGCCACCAACTCGAGAAGCAGCACCCGGTTCAAAGGACATGACTGCACCTGGGACAACACCTGCTCTAAGTGTAGGGGAACGTTCTTCCTCATATCCTACACTTCTGCTCTTGGCACTGTGTTCAGTACAAAATCCGCTTGACTGCATTACGCAAGGCTGATGTCCATGTTCCTCTGCTCGAAGTGTTGCTGTAATATCCTTCGAAACAGACATCACTCTTCCGCCTTGGTCATTTAGGCAAGTTATGCTATCGCCTGTTTTTCCAGAGCGGTTTTTAGCATTTCCGGCAGTTCTTTGCCACGGGCTGCCGCTCGGCGTAAAATCCCTTGACAAGCCTTCGGACTCAAATAGTATTTCTGCGGCACATCTGCCTGCAAAATCTGCGACAAGGTAGATTCTACGACGACGTTGGGGTACTCCGAAATATTGCGCATCGATAGTTCGGTAAGCCACGCTCCATCCGTCTCCCATATAGATGTCAGCGTATGGCCATCGTCCTTTTTCAGGTAAAGGCACCGAGGTGTTCGGCTCTTTGACACCGATGACCGCTTCGAGGACTGCCCTAAAGTCCTCTCCTTTATTTGACGAGAATGCGCCGGGTACATTTTCCCAGACTGCATACCTTGGATATTGTCCATTGGTCTTACACCTCATTTCCTTGATAATTCTTATTGCTTCATAAAAAAGGACGGATTGTTCTCCGTCCAGACCAGCTCTTTTACCCGCCACACTCATATCTGTGCAGGGAGAGCCAAATGTTATGATATCTACAGGTGGAAGCTCCGCACCATTTAATTTGTTTATATCCCCATAATGCTTCATCTGAGGGATGCGTTTGGTCGTAACTCTTATAGGAAACGGCTCAATTTCAGATGCCCATAAAGGCTCAATGCCACAGAGCAGACCGCCTAGAGGAAAACCTCCGCTCCCATCAAAAAGGGAGCCGAGTGTCAATTTACTCATCTGCATTCACCTCCGGCAGGTCACAATATCTTATTTTCGAACCATCTCTTAAAAGAAACACACCGTCTGAGTTTCCAACTTGCTCAATATACCTTTTCACAATAACATCACAGTACTTTTCATCCAGTTCAATGGTGTAACAGATTCTATCTGTCTGCTCACAAGCAATCAGTGTACTTCCTGAACCACCAAAAGGATCAAGCACGATACAATTAGAAAGGCTTGAGTTCAAAATAGGGTAGGCCACAAGTGCAACTGGTTTCATCGTAGGATGATCACTGTTTTTCTTCGGTTTCTCAAATTCCCAGATGGTGGTCTGCTTTCTATCGGAATACCAGTTATGCTTGCCTTTCTTTTTCCACCCAAAGAGAATAGGTTCATGCTGCCACTGATAAGGAGAGCGACCGAGAACAAGGGACTGCTTTTTCCAAATACAAGTACCGGAAAGATAAAATCCTGCATCGGAGAATGCTCTTCTAAAATTGAGTCCTTCGGTATCCGCATGGAATACATAAATAGAAGCGTCCTTCGCCATTACTGCTTCGGTGTTCTGAAATGCTGCAAGCAGGAAATCGTAGAACGCTTCGTTAGCCATATTGTCATTTTTGATTTTTCCAGCAGTGCCTTCATAGTTAACATTATATGGAGGGTCCGTAACTACCAAATTAGCAGTTTTCCCATCCATCAAGACATTAAAGGTGTCTTTCTTTGTACTGTCTCCGCAGACTAATCGATGCTGCCCAAGTAGCCAAACATCTGAATCGGCTACACTTAACTGGACAAAAAAATTAAGGTCAAGTAGACTAACTACCTAATCTGGGTATACTGCTAACAAACGTAAGAGATCCCATACCAGCAACTTTACTAGGAGAGGCGGGTATGCTAGTCTGTTTGGCAAGCCAGATGTTTTCATCATCTGGTTTCCTGGCTGGGAAAGCATGCCCGTAGAGGTTCCTTGTCAAGTTGCGGTGTTTACCCTCTAAATTTGGAAGTCTACTTCATCTCATTCAGTTAATGGAGGTACGCCGATATGACGAGAACTAGAAGAACATTTACTCCCGAATTTAAAGCTCAAATGGTCAAACTATATGAAAGTGGTAAGCCTAGAAAAGACATTATAAGTGAATACAATTTAACGCCTTCGGCATTAGACAAATGGGTGAAACAGAGCCAAACATCTGGTTCATTTAAAGAGAAGGATAACCGAACACCTGAAGAAGAAGAGTTGATCAAACTCCGTAAAGAAAATCAGCGTTTACTGATGGAGAATGATATTTTAAAGCAAGCTGCGCTGATTGTTTATGGCAAACTAAAAATGTACAGTTTGGCAATTAATTTATGTAGCCCTTTTCGGGCATAAAAAAACCACTTGCCAACATTCCTACATTCAAATAAACTTCCTGTTATTGGGCAAAAATGACAGGAGGCGATGAAGGAGATGTTAGCAGTGGCAGAAATTAATTATATCAGACATGAACAAATAAAAAAGGGCGTTCGTATAGCTCTATTGCCAAACAAATGAGTCGAGACCGTAGAACGGTTCGGAAATATGCAGAGGTGGAGGATTTTAGTCCTTCAGAAGTACCAAAGCAAAAACGAAAAGCAAAAGTCATGGATCCTGTGAAACCGATTCTAGATCAATGGCTTCAAGAAGACTTGAAGAAGAAAAAGAAGTTTCAACGAACTGCTCAACGGATGTATACGCAACTTGTCGAAGAATATGGGTTTGAAGGTTCCGCACGATCCGTTCGGCATTATGTATCCCAACGTAAAAAACAGCTTTCCGAAGAAACAGAAACAGCTGCATTGCCATTAGAGTCGAAGCCAGGAACAGCTCAAGTGGACTTTAGGGAGGCACCATTTAAATATCGTGGAGAAGTAGTGACATGGCCATATTTGGTTTTATCGTTTCCCTATAGTAATACCTTTTACGTTCAGGTGTTTCCATCTGAAAATCGGGATTGCTTTTTAGAAGGGTTGAAACGAATCTTTCATCACATAGGTGGAGTACCTAGAGTAATTCGTTTTGATAATTTATCACCTGCGGTGAAAAAAGTATTACCTAATGGGGAGCGAGAGCTAACGGAGGAGTTTCAGCGTTTTGTTTGCCATTATGGTTTTGAATATGAATTTTGTAATCCGGCTAGTGGAAACGAAAAAGGACATGTGGAATCGATGGTGAAATATGTTCGAAACAACTTCTTTCTTCCGGAGCTTGTGGTGCATGACATAGAACAACTGAATGAAACGCTATGGGGAAAGGCAGAAAAGGAACGAAACCGTCTTCATTATCAAAAAGGTATTGTACTTGCCGAACTGTATTTGGCAGATAAAGAGCAGTTTTTACAGTTACCAGCGAAAGAGTATGAGTGTGTGCGGTATGAACAAGTAAAAGCTGATAAGTATGGCTATATTCGAGTGGAAAATAAACTCTATTCGACGTCTCCGCGTTTTGCCAAATCCACAGTTTTGGCAAAAATCTCGTACAACCGAATCGAGATCCTAACAGAAGATTATGACACGATTGTTTGCCATCCACGTCTTTACGGTAATAAACAAAAATCGATGATATGGCAACCGTATCTAACGTTGATGTCGAAAAGACCGACAGCGATGAAATACACAAGTTTTTACGATCAGTTACCTCCATTGTGGCAACAATACTTTACACAATGTACGCTGTCAGAAAAACAACAAGCATTACAGCTCTTATCGGTGATTCTAAAAGACTACGATTTTGAGTTACCTACGCAAGCTTTACAGCTTGCCTCTGAAAACGGGCATCCATCTGTAGAGTCGATTAAACAAGTGTTTTATCAACTCATTAACGGACGAGGACAGCGCCCTATCATTCAACCGAAAGGTTCGTTACCTGTCATACCGAATGCGACAAGAGGGTTAGAGCATTATGATCAGCTTTTCCCTTCTAGAGGAGGGAAGCAGTGATGGATCAAAAGATTCGAGAATATGCAAAACGGTTGAAATTAAGCTGGATTCGTCAGCATTATCATGAAATCGAAGCAATGAGCCATGAGGAGTATCTTCTCCAACTCTTTGAACAAGAAGTGAAACAACGGGAAAAACGAAAGGTTACCAATTACTCTCTCAGGCAACGTTGCCTAAAATAGCAGGAAAGCCATTTGAATGGACCCACATTCAAATGGCTCAAGGCATCACAGCAGAATATCTGTTAAACGGGCACTTTATTGAAAATGGAGAAAATCTAATCTTTTATGGAGGTGTGGGTACCGGAAAGACCTACTTATCCACGTTAATTGGTTTAAACGCGATTCAAAAATTAGAGAAGCGCATCAAATTTTATACGGTAACTGGTCTAGTGAATAGCTTACTAGATGCGCACGAAAAAGGCTCGTTGAGCCGGGTCTTTAAGCAGATAGAGAAACTCGATCTTCTGATTCTTGATGAAATAGGGTACATCCCTCTACATAAACAGGGGGCAGAACTTCTTTTTCAAGTCATCTCAATGTGTTATGAAAGAAAGAGCATGATTGTGACGACGAATTTACAATTTGGTCAGTGGAATCACGTATTTGGGGATCCGATCTTAACGGAAGCTGTGATCGATCGGCTGATTCACCATTCTCATTTAATTGTATTTAATGGAGAAAGCTACCGGTATAAAGAATCATTATTACACAATAAGTAAATATAGGGATTGGCAAGTGGTACATTTTTAATTGCCATTTGATACATTTCCTACTTGCCAAAAACAAGCTGATACTAGGACGAAAGTAAATGTGATTAAAAATAATCGTCACAAATACTCGATATCAGCAATGTGCGACGTCCTACAACTCCCAAGAAGTACCTATTATTATGAAGCAAAAGAGCAATCTAAATCAGATGATGAACTTACTGTTACCATCATCGATATTTTTCATAAAAGCCGCCAGAACTATGGCACTCGTAAGATAAAACATGAGTTGGAAAAACTCGGTAAAATTGCATCCAGAAGACGTATTGGCCGAATCATGAAAGAAAATGGGCTAGTATCAAACTATACAGTTGGCCAGTTTAAGCCACATGTGGATAAATGTAATGAATCTAAAGTTGAAAATGTGTTGAATAGGGAATTTGATCAACAAAAGGAATTAACGGTTGTAGTCAGTGATTTAACATACGTAAGGGTCCAAAAAAATTGGCATTACATATGTCTATTTGTTGATCTTTACAATAGAGAAATTGTTGGACATAGTGCCGGTCCTAATAAAGATGCTGGACTAGTCTACCAAGCCTTATCAACGATTAAAGCTGATTTAAGACAAATTCAACTATTTCACACAGACCGAGGAAACGAGTTTAAAAACAAGACAATCGATGAAGCTTTAGATACATTCGAGATTAAACGGTCGTTAAGCATGAAAGGTTGCCCATATGATAACGCAGTAGCCGAAGCCACATTTAAAATTATTAAGACAGAATTTGTAAAAGGTAAATATTTTGAAAGTTTAGAACAGTTAAAGTTGGAATTAGAAGATTATGTTCATTGGTTTAATCATATAAGAATTCACGGATCACTGGGGTATTTAAGCCCAATTGAATACAAAATAGAACACCTTAAAAAAATTGTCTAGTCTAGTGTTGACATACCACTTGTCTTATTACATAACACTAATTCGTCTGAGAAGCATATAGTTTTTCGATAAAAAAGTGATTTCTTAAACTGTTTTATATCCACTCTAATTTCAAATAACTAGGAACCAATTATTTCATAACTCATATATTATAAAGAACGTCCTAGTCATTTGATAAAGGCAAAAATGGATTGGAGGATCTATATGTCATTACCTACTATTCCTAACATTACTCCAAAAATCTCACTAACCCGTTGTGAAACGATCAATTTATTGCTTGCATCCATTGCATTAGAGGAGATTGGTTTATCCCATATTTTGAATGCAGAAGGGGAAAAAATACAACATTTCTTAAAAAAGGATCCTTGTAACGTTGAGGATTATATAAAATTAAATGCAAGCGTCAATAAGATGCTGCGATCGATTGTCAGTTCTCAAACATTACTTCAATTTAAGTTAGAAGAAGTTATTTCAATTGATGATGAGGCATGTCATGAAAAATGCGATTCGAAAGATAAAGACAAATGTTCTAAAAAATGTGATAAACAAAAAAATAATATCTGTAAGGATACAAAGGTGATTCCTTGTATTTGTTCAAAGTGTCAAAGTAAAGAAAAGAATAAAGAATGCTAGAATTAAGCGCCTGTAACGCCTTTCCATCATTGATATGAATCGAGAGGAAACGTTTAGGAGAGGAGTTGAATCATTGCAAACAAATCATAGTTTCGATGAAAAGAAAGTCATGAAAACGGTAGAAAATCATTACCATTTCATACAGTCATTTATTAAATTGATAATAAAATATTTTTTTGTTTATTCCTATGCAATTTCTTCAAAAAAAAAAAATTTAACTGAAAAACAAATTATTCAATCTTTACTCCTAATTGAAAAGCTGCACATGTATATGAATTATCGGCATTATCTCTATAATCAGGTAATACCTTTATCAGATGATCATTTTACCTACTATTCAATTGAAAGTAATAATACTTATTTATTAATAAAAAAATTACAGCACCTGATTAAGCAACATCATTTTGTCCATTCAGATAATCAATTGTTATGCAACAATATTATCTCTCAGATTCTGAACTATTACCCTGCTTCCACTGTTAAAATCATTATTTTGAAAGAACCTTCTCCTCCTTGGAAACCACCGAATCATTAATTATAACGGATGGGATGATTAAATGACATCGCAGACAATCTCACTCTGTATGATTGTTAAAAACGAGGAAGATTTTATTGAACAATGTTTACAAAGTGTTCAAAAGTTAGTTAATGAGATTATTATTGTGGATACGGGCTCAAGCGATCAAACGATTAACATTTGTAAGAACTATAATGCTTCTATCTTTTCTTATGAATGGAATGATCATTTTGCAGAAGCCCGTAACTATGGTTTATCAAAGGCTAGTGGTAATTGGATATTATGGTTAGATGCTGATGAAAAATTGGAAGTTCAAAAATCGAAATTAATACAAGATGCAATACAACAAACGAATGCGTTAATGATTTATATGCCTATTGTTAATTATTACGGTCAATCTCTACCCATTCAAGAAGAAGATGCTTTTATCTATTACCAGCCACGACTATTTCGTAATCATGTAGGTATTCGATTTACTAATCGAATTCACGAAACACTCCAACTACCCCAATCACTCGAATCATCTCATGATATAGTAAGTATTGATACTGAAATTTATCATTATGGTTATTTCAAAAAAATTACAGACCAACGAAATAAATCTCGAAGGAATTTACAGGTCCTTTTTAAAGAATTTCAAGACAGTTCTCATAGTCCTTGGATTGAATATCATTTAGCTAGTGAATTTTATCGATTAAAAGAATATCAAACAGCTTTTAACTATATAAATAAATCAATCTTAGGATTTTTACAGCAAGGATATACACCTCCTGCTCTTTTATACCGTTTGAAATATGATATTTTATTTGAGACGAAGAGCTATGAAGTTGCTAGTTTTAGTATTGATAAGGCTCTTCTTCTTTATCCGGATTATGTAGATCTTCATTTTTTAAAAGGGCTTTTTTTATTTCAAATAAAAAATTATCCAGCTGCAATAGCTTCATTTGATAAATGTCTGGAACTAGGAGAACATCACACAGACTATCTTATTACAAGGGGTGCAGGTAGCTTTAAAGCAGAACATTATAAACAATTATGTTTAAAAGCAATGATAGTTCCAGAAAGTGATTTGTAGTTGGATGTCGTCAAGGAGCCCCTAAATGCGAAACAGCGGGCTTTTTCAGCTCGCTGTCTACATCGAAATCATCTTCTTTTATATTATCCTTAAGGGAATCCTTGAAAAGATCCTCCAACTCTCCCGGGTCAAAACCTGTCAAAGACACATCAAAGTCTGAAGCATTTAAGTCCGTGATGAGAAGTGCTAATTTGTCTTTATCCCAATCACCACTAATTTTATTTAGTGCAATGTTCAGCGCCTTCTCCTTTTGCTCATCCATTTCAACAACTACGCATTCTATCTCATCCATGCCCATACTCAGCAGGATTTTCAAACGCTGATGACCTCCGATGACTCTGCCTGTGGTCTTATTCCATATTACGGGTTCTACATATCCAAACTCCTCAAGGGAGCGTTTAAGTTTCTCATATTCAGGATCACCCGGTTTTAAATCCTTCCTTGGGTTATATTCAGCGGGGATGAGGTGTTTAGTTTTTATCTTCTCTATCAACATACTTTTCCACCGCCTTTCTAAATTCATTGTACTTATTTACATCCTCCCACGGGAATAGACAACTATTAAAGTGACCATAAACAGCTGTATCAGAGTAAATCACATTCCTTAGACGCAACTTCTCTATGATTGCCGCAGGTCTTAAATTGAAAATCTCCTGTGCAGCAAGAGTTAATATTTCGTCAGAAACAATACCTGTGCCAAGAGTATTTACAGAAAAGGCTACAGGATTTGCCTTACCAATGGCATAGGATATACTAACTTCACATCTCTTTGCATATCCACACCAGACGATATGCTTTGCAATGTACCGAGCCATATAGGCACCGCTTCGGTCAACTTTGGTGGGGTCTTTACCACTAAGTGCGCCTCCTCCATGAGATGCAAGTCCTCCATAGGTATCAACCATAACTTTTCTACCAGTTAAGCCTGTATCGGCAGCGGGACCACCTTCGACAAATCTACCAGAGGGGTTAATGAGAATTTCTGTTTCATCATCAAATGGGAAGTCCTCAAAGCACTGCCATAGGACATTGTTAAGGATATCTGTCTTTAGTTCTTCCTGTGTTTTATTCTTATCATGCTGTACCGATATCACGATAGTCTTTATTCGCACTGGAGTGTCCCCTTCATATTCCACCGTCACCTGTGCTTTACCATCTGGGTGGATACCTTTTATCAGTTTCCCTTTTCGGCAATCATCCAGTCTCTTTACAATCCTGTGAGATAGTATAAGGGGTAGGGGAAGCATTTCTCCTGTTTCCTTTGTAGCATAGCCATACACAGTTCCTTGGTCTCCAGCACCTATCGAACCATACTGTTCATTTATTCCATTTCTTGCTTCCAGTGCAGTATCCACGCCAGTTGCAATATCTACACTTTGTTTGTGTACAAATACATAAATTAAGAATCTAAGAGGGTTGTATCCAATCTCTTTAAGGACATTCCTAACAATGTATCGGATGTCTATTTTCTCGCTGCAGGAGATTTCGCCCGCCACGATAATTTTCCCTTTGGTTGCCATTACCTCACAAGCGACACGTGATGCTTTGTCTTTACGTAAACATGCTTCTAAAATGCTATCTGCTATGATGTCGCATAGTTTATCAGGATGTCCAGCACATACACTTTCAGCTGTTAAATATCTTTTACTCATTATATATCTCCTCATCTTTATTTTCCTCTGCGGGCAGATAACAGTCGCTCCATCACATCGTCCTGTGGGTTTAAACCAGAATACTCTGTAGCACAATTCTCTTTAACGATTTGATAAATCTCCATCCACAATCTGTTTGTCTGACTCATAAAGTTCTGACTCATAGCTACATAAGGACTTTGAATAGCATTGCCGGTAGTTGGATGCTTGGCAAGAAAGCCAAACTCGGTTACTGCTTCCTCACACTGTATCCATCTGGCCGCACTCATGGCATATCGCTCTAGAAGCTGTGGAAGTACCAAATGGGCACAGCCTCGCTCCTCGAGCCATTTCCATGTAATTTCATAGATTTCACTCGCTACTAGGGTTTTTCCATCCTTTTGCACCGCTGAGAGCATGGCCATTGGCTTTGGCATTTCCTGCCCCTTCAGGTCAGCGGTATTTTGGAACTCAACGACTTCAAGCTTTCTCTTACCAGGATTCCCCTCTGCAATTTTGTCAGCAAGTGGTTTCTTCTTTTGACCGGAGCCTATACGGGCGCCGCCACGATTTGTTCCATCTTTGGCCATTCACTCACCTCTTTTCGTCGATGGGCCTATTACCCCGTTTGAAACCGCGTTTTTTCACGCGTTGCCCCACGCCCGTTACACAAATGAAAAGCTGTAGAGATTTGACTCCCCCTACCGGGTTCCCCAACGGTCTCCATCTCTTGCAGTGATTGCAGAGTGGCAAGGAGTACAAAGAGCCATCAGATTACTTCTATCGTGAGTTCCTCCTCTTGCAAGAGGAAGAATGTGATGCACTTCAGCTGCTGGGGTCAGCTTTCCTTGTCTTTTACATTCCTCACAAAGAGGATGGGCTGCAATGTAGCGGTCACGTATCCTTTTCCAAGCACGACCATAACGCTTGCGGGTTGCTGGATCGCGGTCATACTTCTCATACCGTGCAGCTTCCTTCTTGCTATGCTCTTCACAAAAGCGCTTGTCAGTTAGCTCTGGGCAACCGGGGTAAGAGCACGGTCGCTTAGGTTTCTTTGGCATACTTGCACCTCCTTTTGCCCATAGAAAAAGCCCTCGCAGGAGAAATGCTCCCGTGAAGGCTACTGTTTATTAATATTCCATACTACCATTATATAACTTTCACCACGGACAAACAGTGTCATCGTATGCCAAACTGTGCCAAAGTGTGCCAATTTTTATTTAGGTACCTTCAAATGTTGTAAAGCGGATGAATGAAGTCTATGCACGGTTCTCATAGAAACATTAAGATTGACACAGATTTCTTCCCAGTTAAGAAAGTTAATGTATCGGTAGCGAAGAAGTAGCTTCTCATCCACGTTTTCCATCTGATTAATCGCTTCACGGATATCTGATTTCAGCTTTATTAATCGCTCAACCTCTTGTTGTATCTGTTGCTCCAAATCTACTATTCTTATCACATATTTTTCAAAAGGTGGATCAGTACTTTTTGTTTTACTGACTTTTTCCTCAAGAACGGGTGATGAAACACTTCGTGATAGATCTCTTAAGTTTTGTAGCTCTTCAAGGTCGGAATTAATCAATTCATTCAAACGGTAAGCCTGTTTTAAGAATTCCTTAGCTGTCATCATCGCACCGCCTCCTCTTGTAGCTGTTGAATTAATATGTCAGGGTTTAGGGATGTGAGGACATTAAACAATCCAGAATGAAAGAAGCACTCAACCTCACGTTTTGTATATAAAGCAGAATCATTGCGAGGGTGTTTTGCTAATCTTTTCAGTGCAAAACGATAATCCTTGACCGCCTGTAGAATAATGGCATTCGCCAGTTTTTCAAATGCATCTATCATACAACACCCCTCGCTTTCCCAAGATTTGCTTTGACCGCATTGATAAGATCAGATTGTGTCTTTTCCTTTCGTTTCAAGGCCCTCATCACATCTTCATCAATCGTTCCTTTAGTAATAATGTGATGGATAACCACCGTTTCATTTTGTCCTTGTCTCCAAAGTCTTGCATTGGTTTGCTGATAGAGTTCTAGACTCCAGGTAAGACCAAACCAAATAAGTGTTGAACCACCACTTTGTAAGTTAAGGCCGTGTCCTGCTGATGCAGGATGGATAACCGCCACAGAAATATCGCCGTTGTTCCAATCCTTGATATCCTTGGATGTTTTAATTTCTCTAACATTAAATCTTGCTTTAATACGCTCTAAATCGTGATTATACCAATATGCAATAAGAACAGGTTTGCCGTTTGCACCTTCGATTAAATCTTCAAGAGCATCCAGCTTGCGGTCATGGATAATATGAGTATTTTTATCATCATCATAGACAGCACCGTTTGCCATTTGCAGGAGTTTGCCAGAAAGGACTGCTGCATTCATGGCATCAATCTCCTCATTGGCAAGCTCAAGAACCATCTCTTCACGAAAGTGATCATATACGGATTGTTCTTTGTCATTCAGATACACGGGCACTTCATTGATAACGCACTCTGGCATTTTCAGAAAATCGACTGATTTCATGGAAATGGTGATATCCGAAATGAGCCGATATATGGCATCTTCAGCACCTGGCAATGGTTTATATGAAAATACGATTTGCTGATTACGTTTATCCGGTGTAAAAAAGGAATTGCGGTAGTGAGTTATGTATCTGCCGAGTCTTTTACCCATGTCGAGAATACGAAACTCTGCCCACAAATCCATTAACCCATTACTGGAGGGTGTACCCGTAAGACCCACGATCCGTTTTGCCCTCGGCCTTACTTTTAGTAAACTTTTAAATCTTTTTGCACCATAGGATTTAAAGGATGATAGCTCATCGATTACCACCATGTCATAGTCAAAAGGGATGCCACTTTTGTTTACCAACCAGTCCACATTTTCTCTATTTATAAGGTAGACACTTGCAGGTTTTCTAAGAGCCGCCAATCGCTCCTGCTCTGTTCCAATCGCTACCGAAAACTCCAGCCCTTTTAAATGCTCCCACTTATTTATCTCAGCTGGCCAAGTATCCCTTGCTACCCGAAGTGGAGCAATGACCAGAACCTTTCCAATTTCAAAACTATCAAGACATAAATCAAATATAGCTGTTAGAGTAATGACGCTTTTGCCAAGACCCATTTCTAAAAACACCGCAGCGATGGGATGCTCAAGTATGAAGTTCGTTGCATAGGTCTGATATTTATGAGGATTGTATTTCACCCAGTATCCCTCCAATCTGCTTAACATCATCAATGACATAGCAGGTAAAGCCTAACTTCTGTAATTGCTTTATTCTTCTAATCTGTAACGGACGAGGTTTCTTTCCGGGAGCCTTTAATTCCACAAAAGCCATCTTCCCATATGGTAAAAGCACAAGACGGTCTGGCATTCCATCTAAACCTGGACTAACAAACTTCGCCGCAATACCTCCTATCTTTTTTACCTCAGCCACCAGTTTCTTTTCGATATATTTTTCAAGCATAAATACCTCCCATATAAAAAGGCTCGGAACAAGAAAACAACTTTGACCCAATTTTCCTATACGCGCGCGTATGCGTGTATGCACAGGCTACTATTACTTCTTTTTACTATTTATAAATAAATAGGATACTTCTTGTTCCACTTGTTCCGAACCGTTGATTTTCCTTATCATTACTAGCTTTAGGGAAAGAAAGAGTATGGGAACAAGGTAAGGTACAACTTAGCGTTGTTCCTCGACTCGGGAATAAGCTCGTTGCTTTCCGTAGACAGGAAACGTCACAACACCATTCTTGTTCCCAGTGTACTTGTTCCACTCACTGATCTTTCTCATAATGGCACCGATGGCATAGGAATCTGAAGGCTTTAGCATGGATGCCTCTTTACCGAAACACTCACACCAAATTTCCATATTACAGACAAGGGTCCTTTTTACGGTTCCAACACGGGTGCCGCCGCCAAATTCGCTACCGCCGAGGAAATTTCTACGCTCGTACAAAGACATCGTATCCCAATCATCCGGCAAGAGCGTATCCAGATAGGTACGAACCAATCCTTCTCGTTCATCTGTTTCCATCGCATCTGCCTGTTCACTCGTTGCCATGGATACATCATCACCTTCAAGGTAGAGTTTTTCGCCCTTCTCATATAGCACTAGTGCCTCTGCCCAAATCTGCTGTACTTCCTCTTTGGTCATCTGCCAAGCTTTCTTTTTACCGTTACCGTTAATGCGGACTGGCCAAAATCTGCGGTTGCCCGTAATATCTCGAAGAAATCCACTTTCTGCATTCGTTGAACCTACAATTACACACTGACGGGGATGGCTTTCGACGTTGACCCCATAACTTGCACGGTACTTATCATCTGCCCTTGAAATAAAGGACTTCACAACCTCCACATCCGTCTTACGCATTCCAGCAAGCTCTCCTAGTTCCAGCAACCAATATCCCTGAAGTTTCTCAGCCCCGGATTTATCCTTCATATCTGTAATAGTCAAACTGTCTGAAAACCAGTCTCCAGCAAGCTTAGCAAAGAAGGTTGATTTACCGATTCCTTGAGGACCGTTTAAGATAAGAACACTATCAAACTTTGTACCTGGTCTATAAATACGGGCTACCGCTGCAACCATCGTTTTGCGTATGACTGCTTTTGTATAGGAATTATCTGTTGCACCGAAATAATCAATTAATAGATTATCTACTCGGCTAATACCATCCCATTTTGGCAGGGAGTCCAGATATTCCTTAACAGGATGGTAGGCTCGTTCTGACGCTACAGCTAACACAGCATCTTTGGTCTTGGTAGGGGAATAGACTCCGTATTTACTGCTTAAGTACACCTTAAGAAGCGCGTTATCCGAATCATTCCAACCAGCCTTGATCTGTTCCCAAGGCAGACCACCTTTGGCATCAATCCCATCACGGTGGCAGTTGAAAGCGATATGCTGTAAATTCTCATCATGCCGAATAATCAGAACGATGTTATCCAATGTGTCTTTTATTCGGCCTTGCTTATCCAATTCCAAAGCTGTCTGCCAATCCTCATCACTAAACTCCTCTTCAGCCTGAGCCTGTCTTTCCTTTGCGAACTCAGCTTTTACCGCTTCATCTTTTATAGCAAACTCGCACATTGCCACAAAAGATGGCATCTTACCAGGAACCGTGGTGGTAGAAGCTTTATCATCTAAAGAACCAAATTTATGAATACGAACAAGATCAAAAGCATTGAGGAGCAGGCTGCTTGCTGGGTCTGTGGCATGGTGGCTGTATGCAAATTTATCATCATAGATAATCACACCCGCACTGCTGTCAGCTGGAATATAATCGTACCGTCCTTCCATAGCAGAGGGGGCATAAACAGCACCTAAGAATTTTTCTATAGCTTCACGAACGAAATAGGCACGACAGAATGTTCCTACCACACCTTCCTTTAAAAGCGGATCTGCTTGTTCTTTCAGACTTCGATTAATCACTTCAGACTGCCTGCTTGATACCGGCCAAGTTGATGTATCCCGCCAGTTTTGATATTTTGAAAGATAAACATCCGGGTCAAGTAATGCTCCATCCTGCTCTTCGTAGACAAATTCACCATTAGAGGAAGTGGATGGCCAATACATAAGGCGATGTGCTTCATATGTCGTATCATCGAAAAGGTCCATACCAATTTCTTTTGCCACCATACGTCCAACGGCTGCATATTCTTCTTCACTGATCTCACGAGCAAGAGGAACGATAAGTCTGAGTCTCGGATTTTCCGGTGTGTGCTTATGGGTGGAGTAAACACAACATTTGAAATCGAAAAGTATTGAGATTTGTTCCCAAATATCCGGTCTACCGTAATCCATATCAAGGGTAAGCAAAGAGCGACATAGAACATTGCCCTTCTTTCGCCTTCCTTCTTTTAAATGTCCTCCGACAAAGCCACCCACGTCTTTGATATCATCTTGTTGACCTTTTTTAAGTTTCCGATATTCCTCTACCGTTTCTGTAGTACGTTGTGTTGTCTTTACACGGGAGCAAAAATCCTCCCATGAAATATCTTTGTTTTTCCACTTCCTATCCATCCGGCTATTGCCCACTGCAATTTTCATAAACTTTCGACCTCCTCATGCTCCGGACTAAAATATCTAACCGTTTGTCTGCGTTTCTTGGCGACTTCAATTTCCCTCTCCATACCGTTTGAGATGGTATTGCCCAGCACCCACACCTCGGAACATTTGCCCATGAGCACAATGTCCATAAATATGGCAAGCTCCCGTTCCTCTGGATTTTCATCATCCATAAACTGTGGAAACATAAGGTGGGGAGCAATTGGAATACAGTTACTTTCCAAGGCAAACCTGCAAAAACTACGAGCCTTTTTAACGTTTTCTTCTACATCACCGGAATAGGGAGAACAGATATATACAAGCGGCTTAAAGGCAGATTTTTTCTCTGCCTTTTCCTTTCTCATTATGTTGGTCAGTGCTTCATGGGGAGTTGGGTCATGGTATCCTTCATGGTTAAATTTGTTGATTCCCATTACACACCCTCCATTTCTATTTGAGGCAAAATACCGTCTGCCTTCATCAGTTCGTAAATGAAGAGTCTGCCTTTTTGTGTCCAATATGTATGGACCTTTGTATGCTGTTGCCCGTTACTGCCAAGGTAGTTATGTGTCTTAGTACTGGTGTATCCTTTTTCCGCATACTTCTGATATAAAAGCCAAATGCCGCCTTGTTTAAATTGGATGCCCTTTTTATTAAGATAGCGGTTCATCCAAATAGCTGACTTACCATAATCTTTGGCGATTGCTGATGTGGAAATGAGGTCTTTGCAATTTAAAACCACATCGTAATAAGACACTTTCGGTTTCATTTCTGCAATTTGCTGATTCTGAACAGCAACTGTACCTTCAAGCACTTTATTTTGTTTCCTTACTTGTGTTAGCTGTTGATTGGCAATCTGAAGTGCCCTTGCCATGATTGCTTCTGGAGAGTTCCATCGTCTTTCAATTTCAAGAAAGTACCCGCGGCATTGTTTTCCTTTTGGAGTACGCTGTATCATGCATAGCTCTTTTGCCATATCAATTGTTATTTGGTGGTCAACAGCTGGTCTTCCACCTGTACTTTCCGACAGAAATGTCGAAAAGTCCGTACCCTCCACAAATCCATACTCACACATTCTTGGAAACCATTTATCATATTTCGGAAGTTTAGAATGAATGTCATTTGAATCCGTTTCCAGAAACATATCCACTATATCTGTAACAAAATGCATTGTGCTCATAAGTTCCTTGACAAATTGGAATTGATCTAAAGAATTTCCTTTCCAAATCTTTCGTAATGTCATCACATTGTAAATGCAAGAATATGTAGTTTGATTTTTATTTCAGCCTCACGATACATCTATGATTTTGCGGAATTTTTCTTTATTAAAAATATTACATAGTCCTTCAACTATTTTATAGCTCGTGTAATTAGTGCTAAACAACAATTAAAAAGATAGTCATAATAACGGAATTTAGTTATTTCAATCTCATGATGTCGTATACGATATTTATTTCCAATGTCCGTCAACATCTTAAATTCATTATGAAACAGATCAGTAAAATCATCATTTCCTTTTGCCATATCACTTACTATTTTTTCTGATAAATAGTTCTTATCTAAATCTAGTATGCCTTTAATCATTAAACTTCTTTACTTGTCAAACTGTTACATGATAGACGACAGCACAATCACATAGTCAACATTGACATAATATAGCATAAACACTTTCACTGAGTGTCATATATCTCATCTGCTTTAATAATCGTTATAGATTTGATTCTATGTTTGAAAGCGTGAGATATCATTAAGCATTAATACTTGAAAGGAGGAATTTACTCTATGTCAATGCCCAATATACCTAACATAAATGCAACCATCAGTATCACTCTTGAAGATTCTGTCAATCTTTTGCTTGCTTCCGTGGCCTTTGAGGAACTGGGGCTTTCTCATATCATCAACGCCGAAGCTGAAAAGATTCAGTATGCCCTTGGAACGCTCAGAGGACAGAATCCCCCCACTACGCCCCCGACGATTGATGAACTTCTAGGAATCAATGAGTCGGTTAGTCAAACATTGAGAAACGTCATTAAAAACCAAATGCTTCTTCATTTTAAGTTGAAAGATACGCTATCCATTTCGACATCCACAACGACGACTACCGGGACGCCATAACTTTGTAATTGCAAATTTTAATGAGTAGATAAGCAGACACATATGCACCGCCTTGTTATTCATTTAGTTTTGAGCGTTGAACCAATGTCGAAAAAACATCTTGTGATATAAAAACCAAATAGAAAGGAGTCCAATTATGTCATTTCCAAACATGCCTAATGTAACTCCACATATCAATATTAACCGAGATAGCGTCATCAATCTTTTGTTGGCGTCCATAGCATTGGAAGAATTAGGATTGTCTCATATCATCAACGCCGAAGCTGAAAAGATTCAGTATGTCCTTGGAACACTTGACGGGCAAACCCCACCAGAGCCCGCTACAATTGATGATTTATTGAAAATCAACAATTCGGTGAATCAGACGCTCAAAGATACTATTAAAACCCAGATACTTCTTCAGTTCCAACTCGAGGATCTCATCAATTATGAACAGCTTGGCATACACGTTAATACTGCAAGCGTAACGGCCGTATTCGAAGGCAACACCTACTACGCCAGCGACAGTGCATATTATCATACAACGGGAGGAATGTAATAATGTCAACGAATTTAAACTGCATTAACACTCCTGTTAAATGGAGTAACATTCAGAAAAGGTTTCACTATAACCTCAACGATGTTCGTAATATGACGATTATTGGCTCGATTTTCGTTGAAAAGGAGGGAATGGAAAAATGGCAGTAAACCTTGGACCAATAGGCATTTACAATGTGTTTGTGATACAAGATATGAATATGAGCAATACAGATGCCGAAGGAAGAGTAGCCGTAGGAGGTAATGTTACCTTGCAAAACTACGGAATAGGCGCTTCCATCTCACCATTACCACCCTTTGGAACGGATGCCTCTTTTGTAATTGGCGGTAATGTAAATGTTACAAGTGGTTCGAATTTTAGTGGCAATACTATCAGAAGAGCATCTAGTTCAGTAATCAATTATACTATGGGAAACCCAAACGGTACTTTTGTAACTGGGAATCCAATCAATTTTACAGAGAAAGCAACTTATTTAAAATGCGCAAGTACCTTTTGGGGCAATCTGACGGCAACTGGTACTGCAAGTGTAAGCTTTGGGGGATTAACTCTAACCGGTACCGAGCCAGATTTGAATATATTTGAAATAAATGCAAATGATGTAGCAGGGTCAGGATTGTCACTGAATCAGTTGAATGGCATCAATATTGTAGCTCCACTAAGTTCTACAGTTTTAATCAATGTCATAGGAACAAACATTGCATTTGGTAGTTACCAAATTTTTAGAAATGGAGTAACCGCAACTCGAAGCGATGCACGATTAATCCTTTGGAATTTTCCTCAAGCAGCAACATGGACTAATAGTACGACCGCAATATATGGCTCGGTATTGGCCCCATTTGCAGATGCAACTACCGTATCTAGCCAAATTAATGGCAATATTATTTTTAACTCTCTTACGGGAACTTCCGAAAGTCATAATGAATTGTTTGAAGGAACTCTGCCTGATCCGCAGTCATGCTTAACTGAAATCGCTTCCATCTCGATAGAAAAAGAGGTTTCGCCTGATAATGGTGTAACATGGTTCTCGGCAGATACTGCCCCAGGACCGGATGTGCCTTCTAACACAAATCCGCGTTTTCGTTTCACTGTTACAAATAATGGAACTGCTACACTAACCAATGTTATAGTTACGGACGATGTTTACGGTTTAATTGGAACAATAGCTACACTGGAGAAGTCCGCTTCGGACCAATTCATTTTCGATGGAACATGGGTACTTGGTCAAAACGTGAATACCGCGACGGCAACTGGTGAATATGACGGCAATACCTTCTCTGACACCAATTCGACATATTGGGTAGGTGTGGAAGCGGCACTTCCGGCGATTACCGTGAAAAAGGAAGTATCGCCAGACAATGGGGTTACATGGTTCGATGCAAACAAGCTTCCAGGCCCGAATGTAGTTTTTCCCAACAATCCGCAGTTTCGATTTACAGTTACAAACACAGGAAATGTTACGTTGACCAATGTTACCGTGACGGATAATGTTTATTTAACGGTTATCGGTCCAACGGATTTGAACCCCGGCGAATCGGAAACAGTAACAATTAACGGCACATGGGCACTTGGCCAGCAGTCCAATATTGCGACGGCAACATGTGATCAGGGGGTTACCCATGAGAACACGGCATTTTGGTTTGGGGTTGAAGCGGCCGCACCGTCCATTGAAGTAGACAAATACGTTTCACCAGATAATGGGGTCACATGGTTTGAAGCAAATGCTCCTGTAGGCCCACCTGTACCACAAGGCACAGATCCACAATTTCAATTCACAGTTGTTAATACGGGCAATATCACGTTGACCAATGTTATAGTAAATGACAATGTTTATGGCTTAGTGCTTGGACCAATCGCAAGTTTAGCCCCCGGTGAATCATCATCCACAATAGTTGTTGGTACATGGGCACTTGGGAATCAAATGAATATTGCAACAGCAACATCTGACGAAGGAGTATCCGATGCTGATGTCGCATATTGGTTCGATGAAGAAGCTCCACAGCCAGAAATTAATATAATAAAAGAGGTATCTAACGATAACGGGATTACCTGGTATGACGCGGATACACCTCCAGGATTAAATGTTGCCATAGGGACCAATCCTTTGTTTAGAGTTACAGTTACTAATGTGGGAGACGTAACCTTAACCAATGTCCAAGTAACGGACGATATATACGGTTTTGTTGGGACCATGCCCGTTCTGCCACCGGGAGATTCAGCTAGTTGGATTATTGTCGGTACCTGGGTGCTTGGACAAAACGTGAATGCCGCAACGGTAACTGGTGAATATGACGGCAATACTCTCTCTGACACCAATTCGACATATTGGTTTGGCGTCATCCCTTCCATCACCATTGAGAAATATGTTTCGGTAGATAATGGAGCAACATGGCAGGAAGCCGATACGTCTCCAGGACCGTTGCTTCCAGACGGAGTAACACCGCAATTTAAATTCATCGTAACAAATACTGGTGATGTGACGCTTACCAATATTGAAGTAACCGACAGCGTATTCGGCGTTATTGGAACCCTCCCATCACTTGATCCCGGTGATTCCAACGAATGGATTATTTAACTGATTCAAAATACAATGAAATATGCTTCTTAGATAACAGAGAGCAATGTTTTTCTATACGTTTTCGGGGTTTTGGCATACTTGGATAGTAACTGCCTTTGTGAGGTTTTCGAATCTTCAAATCTAGTGTACCTAGCCATGTGTCCAATTCATGATGATAACCATTTCTTTGCGTGGCGCGTTCCGGACTTCGTTTGTATCAACCTGGGACGCTGCCACAACTTCCAATAATGAATTAACAAGAACATTCATAACCTCTCTCAAAAATCAAGATGACCGTCAGATACACTCCTGCGCAAAAGATTTAAAAATGAAATTCTATTTATAAAAGCTCGGCGCGATTTTACATCACTACTATAAGAGTGGACTATAAAATCCAAGTGTAGATGTCTTGATTCGAATTTTGCAACATTATAATAGCAAGATTTTCTTCCACAAGTTGTGCTATATCATTTTAATCTCTATATTTTCCATTATAAGATGTACCCTTAATCAGCTTACTAAATTCTTCTTCGCTTATGGCAAAATCACGCACATCTTTTCCATATTGATCATTTGCCCATTCTCGTGTGTACTGCATATTATAGGAGGTTAGCCCGTCATTTAGGTTAAAATTGATATATTCTACGTTTCCAATCAAGGCAAACATAATGATAGCATTAACTTCAAACTGTTGTTGATTTGCTTCATCACTATAAAAATTTCTAGTCTCTGTATCCGTTTGTAAATTTACAGTTATTGCAAAAGGCTCACTATCAGTAGAAAGCTCAAAGTAATCGTAATCGATGTTTTTAGGGAACGTTAATAAAAAGATGATACCTCCAACTTTTGAGTTATTGCCTACATACTCGGTTTTATTTTTTAAAAACTGAGAAACAAGAGGGTCATCACCTGATTTAGTTGTAATTAAATTGGTAACTAGAGCAACCACAAGTACTACAATTGCAACTAAAGTAACAGCAATCACCCAAAATTTTGGCTTTCTATAATTTAACACGTTTTTAATCCTCCCCTTTACATTTCCCTTGTCAAAAGCTAGAGAAGTTCCTCTTAAAATACGCTTTCCGATAGCAAGCAACAGCAATGGATTAACATAAGTTTTTTGTGTTTTCATGCATACTTTTAATACGCTTTCATCACAGAAAAGTTCCATATCCTTACTCATTAAAAAAAATGAAAGCCATACAAGAGAATTAAGCCAATGTAATATTAAGAAGGCTAATATCTTAAAGTAACTATTACATCTACCCCTATAGCAATAGTATCAATTTCTAATAGCTTTTCATAGAGATTATGGCAAATGTCAGATTGGTAAGCACTATAATCGGCTTTATCCCAAGCTATTACAAGGTATCGTTTTATTCTTTGAACGTTAAAATCATTATTTAGTGACATGCAAATAAAATTTGAAGCAACTCATCTGTTGCTCCATTAACCTGTGATAATCTATTTTAATAAGATGAATTGTTTCTCAATTAAAATGTACAAAATTCCGGCTTAGACTCATAAGCTATAAAGTACATTGAAACAGTTTGCATTAAAGTGAATTATTTACTTTGCATGCGCCTTATCTAAGTTATCGTAATCACCATTTCTACGAAAAGCTAAGTTATGTTAAAACCACAGAATACAAACAAACCAATAAATTAATATTCTTTAAATATGAAAAAATTTAATTGCAGCTAGGACAAAACCCTCCTTTAAAACATTAAAAAAGCCAGTGAGGTTTTACTCGTCGTAAAATTTCACTGGCTTTTCATTTTTCAAAATAAAATAAAGATTATTTCTGATAAAATGAATTTTTCTACCTAATCATATGGAATGAAGGATTCTTAACATGAATCAATTAACTTTACCTTTTCGATTTAATAGTAAAATTATAAATACACATGAGTTGATAGGATTCATTTTCCCTCTAATTTTTATGCATTACCTCATTCTACTGTCCCTGTCCTGTCAACACTTTTTTTCAAAATGATCAAGTAATTGACGTACTTCATCCGTTGACTTTGTGTTCATCAATTGATTTCTTAACATGCTTGCTCCAGGAAATCCTTTGACATATATTTTGAAAAAACGATGGAGCCCAGTAATTGGACGTGGCAGTTTTTCTAAATAGTAGTCATAAAGATCAAGATGATATCTTAGAAGATTGAGATACTCCATACTACTATGCTCTTTCGGCTCTTTTTCAAAGGCAAATGGGTTTTTAAAAATTCCGCGCCCAATCATAACCCCATCCACACCATATTGACGAACAAGTTTCAGTCCTGTTTCACGATCAGGAATGTCCCCGTTGATGGTTAGTAGCGTATTCGGTGCCACACGATCACGTAATTTCTTGATTTCTGGAATCAGCTCCCAGTGTGCCTCTACTTTGCTCATTTCCTTTCTTGTACGTAAATGAATAGAAAGATTTGCGATATCCTGTTTTAAAATATGCGTTAGCCACTCCTCCCATTCATTTACATCCGAATAGCCAAGTCGTGTTTTCACACTGACAGGCAGTCCACCCGCTTTTGCTGCTTCAATAAGTTCTGCTGCGACTTCTGGACGCAGAATAAGTCCACTACCTTTCCCTCTCGATACCACATTCGGTACAGGGCAGCCCATATTAATATCAAGGCCTTTAAATCCTAGCTCTTTCATCCCAATACTCATTTGTCGGAAATATTCGGGCTTATCTCCCCAAATATGTGCCACCATTGGCTGTTCATCTTCTGTAAACAACAAACGACCCCGAACACTGTTCTTTCCCTCAGGATGACAATAGCTATCCGAGTTTGTAAACTCTGTAAAAAATACATCCGGTCGACCTGCTTTACTTACTACATGGCGAAAAACAACATCCGTCACATCTTCCATTGGCGCAAGTATAAAAAATGGTCGTGGTAAATCACGCCAAAAATTATCAATCATTGCAAACTCAAATCCTCTCATTACTGATACAACTTTAAACTATCTGTCAGTCAAAAATATAAAGTGAAACTTTTAATCACTGGGGTTTCTTCATCCTCCACCGAACTAGAGAAACTCAGGTTAAAGGCGCCATGTCCTATGACACCTGAAGAACCAACATCTTATTAGCCTGAACCAATTGGGTTTTTATGGGCAATTGATTCCTTTCCTAACTTCTTTGCTTTCGCTAAATTTTGAGGTAGAAGCATTACAACCCATTAATGCGGGATAAAACCGCTTTTTTTACACTAACATCATGTTTCCTAACTTACTATCATACACTAGTATATTTGAATATGGATCATTTATGAAAATCGCCATGTATATTTTAACGAAAATCAGTCCTGAATGGTATTTTCACAAACGAAAAAGCAGATAGTATAGACTTTTTACGATATCAACTGCTTTTATGTATATGATATTTGAAGTATCAATTCGTGTGTATTTTACTTTAATTTTTCTTTATATTAAAGTCTCCCATACAAAAATCGAAGCATAAAAAGGCTCCTCGCCGCCATAATGGTAGTTGAGGAGCCTTGGTTTGTCTAATACAAACTGGGATTTATCTTTTTTTGAACTTATTTTACAATTTCAATTCGTTCATACTCCGTTCCGGGATTTTTCTGAACAGCTTTAAAAAATAAAGTCTTATGAACAATTTCATCTGGATTCAGTGAACTGTATGATTTCTCATAACTAAATCTGGGCACCTGGTTGAATTGAGTGACTGCAAGATAATCTGAAATAGTAAAAATTGCAAATAATAGAATGGCACATCCGACAACACTCAATATACGTAAGCTTCTCTTTACGAATACAGATTTAATCATGAAGTAAGCTCCAATTATTAAAATGATACTTCCGATAATTGAATAAATACTTCCCCAGCTGCTATCATTGGGGAATATCGCTAAGGCCGAAATAATGATGAATATACCGAATAATGACATCAGATAACTAATCACTTTTTGTTTTCCGTACTTTATCTCGTTTTGTCCATATTCTGCCATTTTAATAGCAGTATCTCTTGTCTCTTGATTCATATTCTCGCTTTTCCTTTCTCCATTGACAATCTCAGGAATACTAACATCATAAAAATCTGCTATCTCGATGAGCAGACCTATATCTGGCATATTCCTGCCGGTCTCCCATCTTGATACTGTTCTGCCAGAGACATTCAGCTTTTCAGCCAATTGCTCCTGCGTCAAATCTTTTTCTTTTCGAAGCTCTTTTAGGAACACTCCGATTTTGATTTGATCCATATGGATGACCTCCTTTTCTCTGCCAGATTACTACCAGCAGGCATTTTTTAACACGACACAAAGCGAGAAATGCCCTGTTAATGCCTATAGACAACCTTGTCTAATTGCTATATTTCTCTATTTTCTGCTCAGACATCTAAATCACAGCCCGAGCTCGATGTTATCCAAATCACTAACTCAATCCTAACGCAAAAACATCCCAATCGGCTACTCAAACCCTCCGAAGAAAAGTGTAGATAAGTTTTCTTAGAGTGATAGTTCGATTCTCACGTTCAAAGCAAGCCTCCTCCTGCGGCGCTTACGCTCAGACTTCCGAAAAGTCTTTACTTCAGGCAATTTTTGTTGGTCATCCCTTTTACCCTTGACATCAAGGCAACGCACTCCACATGCACAGTATGCGGGAATAAGTCCACTGGTTGAACCGTTTTTAGTTCATAACCGAATGGCGCTAGCTCTTTAATATCAGTTGCAAATGTATCTGGGTTACATGATACATAAACAATTCGTTCAGGCTGTGAACGGCCAATTCTTCTCATTACTTTTCCACCTGCACCTGAGCGTGGTGGGTCTAGTAAAAGTAGCTCTGGACGACCAAAGCTTTCTAACACTTCGTCGATTCCTTTTCTTGCATCTTTTGCTAGGAAGTAAGTGTTTGTTAAACCATTATCTGTTGCGTTACGTTTCGCTGATTCAATTGAGCTTTCGACAATTTCGATTCCTGCAAGCTTTCCAACTCGACTTGCAAACGGAAGCGAGAATGTACCAACACCACAGAAAAGATCAATCATTTTCTCTGACTTCTTCGGTTCACCCATCTCAACAGCTAAGTCAACAAGCTTTTGTGCTTGTGTCGGATTCGTTTGGAAGAAAGTATCAAACCAAAGACGGAAACGATAGCCGTCCATTTCATCATAAATAAAATCACGACCAGCTAACACATGACTCTTCTCTGATTGAGTACGGTCTGCCCAATCTGTATTTTCAAGCCACATTAAGCTTTTTACTTGTGGGAACTTTTCTTCGATACGCTTGATTAAATCTGCCACAGGCTTTTCATGCTCACCTGTTGGTCCCTCTGTCGCAAATAGAGCAAGCATCATTTCTCCAGTAGCAAAAGATTGTCTTACCATCAAATGACGTAACAAGCCTTCATGAAGGTCCTTGTTATAACCTTTTAATTGATGGTCTTTTACCCACTCTGCTACTTCCATTGCCGCTTCGACCATTTCTTTTCCTGCGATCAAGCATGTTTCAAGTGAAATGATTTTGCGGAAGTTTCCTTGCTCATGCAATCCAAGAGCTCCGTCTGGTGAAAAAGTAAACTCCATTTTATTACGATAATGCCATGGATTGTCCATGCCAATCGTATCTTTAACAAGCTCTGGATCAAAGCCTTGAGCTTCGATCGCGCTCTTCACATGGTTCGTTTTTGCTTTCAATTGACCTTGGAATTCCCAATGCTGCCATACACAGCCACCACATTTTTCAAAATGTGGACATGGTGCGACAATTCTTTCTTTGTGAGCCTCCAGAATCTCCAAAGCATCAACTCTTCTTCTTCTACGGTCTGGCTTATCCACGAGTACACGCACTTTTTCCCCAGGTAATGTTTGCGGAACTGTAAGTCTTAGCTTTTTCAGAATCCCTTTTTCATTTTCGCGCCAAACGCTTCCCTTACCTGAACCTTTTTCATCAAAACTCTTTATCTCAACAATCATTTCTTCATTCGTAACTGTCATGCTGTACCTCCTTATATTCCATTCAAACCTCTATTTTAAATTTCATTACGATTCATTTTTTGCATACTAAATTAGTATAAAGGACTCAAACCCAATTTGAAACCTTTCATACCTAGTAGATATTAACAAAATATCACTAGTCATGTATATCTTTTTCATAAAAAAATACGCCTGTAGCCATTAGCTCAAGACGCATTTTTATAAGAATGGATTGTAAAATCGATTGCCATCATGAAAAGTGATGACTAACGTGCCAACGAGCATCAGTACAAATACGGCAAGTATTATGTAATCCTTTGATTGGAAGAGACGGGCACTATACCATGTTCTTTCTTTATTTTTTCCGAATCCACGAAGCTCCATTGCGTTGCTGATAGTTTCAATTTTATCAAGACTCGATAATATAAGTGGAATCATAATGGAGGCAGCATTTTTTATGCGCTTTGATAATTTTTCTTTACTAGATAGATCTACTCCCCGAGCCTGTTGTGCCAATGCGATGTTGCGAAAGTCTCGTTGCACATCGGGAATATAACGAAGTGCTAAAGCCACTGCATAGGAAATTCGATAGCTCACTCCAATTTTATTCAAGGAAGCCGCAAATTCGCTAGGATGAGTCGTCACTATAAATAGCAAGGCCACAGGGGTGACTGTGAAATATTTCAACGTAATATTGAGCTGATAAAAAATTTGTTCGATGGTGACATTGTATCTGCCCACAATCTCGAACAGAATATGACTCGTACCATAAATCTTTACTCCTTCTTGTGGTGAAAAAAGATAGATGGCGATATTGTTGAGCAGTAAAAATATTAAAATGAAAATGAGTATAAATGAGATTTCTTTTACCTTTATTTTCGAAACGATAAAAATGACAATGCTTAAGATAAACAAAAACAGGAGTATCCTAGTATCGTACGTTAACATCGCCGCAGTCGACCAAATAATAAAACAGAGAAGCTTCGTTACACCGGTCAGTTCATGTACCGGTGATTTTCGTTCTATGTATGATAACATCTCTACTGCCAATTCTTTCGGACCTCCTTATCGTATCGGATAAAGCGTCCAATGAACTCTTTTGGCTCCCTTATACCTGCCCGTTTTGCTAATTCAAATAAAGAGGTTTCCTTTAAGTTTGCTTGTTTGATGATCTCTGCGTCTGTTAAAACCGTCGTCGCGGACTCATCGGCAATCTTTTTGCCACTGTCAATCACAATCGCACGTGGTGTGTACTCAAGCATTAAATGCATGTCGTGGGTAATGATGATAATCGTTTTTCCATTACGATTTAACTCCACTAAAAAATCCATTATCTCTGTAAAATGGCGGAGGTCTTGTCCAGCTGTTGGCTCATCAAGAATGATGATTTCGGGATCCAGCACTAATACGGAAGCAATCGTAACACGTTTTTTCTGACCGAAACTTAATGCTGAAATCGGCCAATTACGAAATGGATAGAGACCACATATTTTAAGTACACTTTCTACTCGTTCCTTAATCTCCTGTTCAGGCACACCACGAATGACTAACCCCAAAGCCACTTCATCAAAAATCATGTGCTTGGAAATCATATGGTTGGGATTTTGCAAAACCATCCCGATTCGTTCCGACCGTTCTTTTATCGTATCCTTCGTAATATCTTGTCCATCAAAATAGATTGTTCCTGAACTAGGTTTTTCAAACCCACAAATGAGCTTGGAAATAGTTGATTTGCCTGCTCCATTTTTCCCGATTAAACTAACCATCTCACCTTTTTCAATCGAAAAAGAAACGCCTTGAATGGTTTCATGACCAGCATGATATTGAAATGCTATTTCATTCAGTTCCAAGATCGGTTCCGATTTTCCCCTAGGAATAATGGAATCAGTGGATTCATACCAGGCAATTAGCTTTTCTTTATCCACTGCAAATGATAGGGGCTTTGAAGGTTTCATTTCCTCAGTCACTTCACAGCCAGCATACTTAGCAGCCTTAACATATAAAGGTTCCCGGATATGAATCTCCTCTAAAATATTGCTTGCTAATAGCTCATCTGGATTCATATCTGCTACAATTCTTCCATCATCCATGACAATGATTCGATCGACATCAATATGTAATACATCCTCTAAGCGATGCTCAATAATGATAACTGTCTTATTCGTTTCTTTTTGAATCCGATCAATTAATTCCATCGCATATTTTCCTGTTGCAGGGTCAAGATTTGCTAATGGTTCATCAAATAAAAGAACGTCTACATGATCGACCATCACCCCTGCTAACGAGACTCTTTGCTTTTGGCCCCCTGATAAATGATGCACAGATGATGAAAGAAACCTGTCCATCTCGACCATTTCTGCAACTTCTTCCACAAGTGCTACCATGCTTTTTTGCTCTATACAATCATTTTCCAAAGAAAATGCGATATCCTCTCCTACGGTTAGCCCGATAAACTGACCATCGGGATCTTGTAAAACGGTCCCTACTATTTTTGAAAGAGAAAATATATCTAGATCCTTTGCCTCTTCCCCCTTAATTTTCAAACTTCCTATTACATCACCTTTATAGGAAAAGGGGACAAGCCCGTTGATACAGTGACCAATCGTGCTCTTCCCAGAGCCAGATGGTCCAACGATCAACACCTTTTCCCCTTCAAGAATGGTCAAACTGAGGTCTTTTAGAGTAGGATCTACCTGACTATGATACTTAAAACTATAGTTGTTAAACTCTATGACCGGCTTCTTCATTTTCATCTCCTAGCAATCTATAATTCTCTGTGCAGGCTGTTGCTTTGTGTACGAGTTTTAGAATAAGCAAATAATAAAATAGAACCAATCACACCGACTGTAACCATATTTGATACCCCAGCAAATAATCCTTGTACGAATACTTTATTGGCAGGTTCAGCATAGACTAAAATATCTAATACTGGTGCAATCAAGAACCATCCAATCGCTTGAGCGATGATTTGCACTACGTTAAAGGTAATAAGCTTACTTTTATTAAATACTCCTGATTCAATATCGATTCGCTTCGCAACTAAACCGATGATGAATCCAACGAATAAGGATACGACCACCCAGCTCCACCACACGGAACCATAAGAAATCGCATCATTTAGAGCATGCCCGATTAGACCGATTAATGCGCCGGCAATTGGACCAAATACGACTGCCATCAATGCTAAAAAGGCATAAGATGTTTGAATCGACGTATTTGGAACCGGTGAAGGAAGAGATACAAACTTTGCTAAAATAATGAATACTGCTGCCCCAATCCCAATAGCCACGATGTTTTTAATAGATAATTGCTTTTTAAACACAACTTCAACCCCTTTTAAATTTTAAGAATATAAATAATATTTAATTATATATGATGTTCTGGGCCTTGCGTATAGAAATTTTCCAATTTGCACCTGAGCCAACATGGTAGGCTTTAGCAAAAGAACCTTGATTAAGGGCCACTCCTAATTTATCCAGTGAGTTTATATACAGGAGAGGCTCACCTAAATGGCTATCTGCAAAAGAACGACCAAACGTCATGATGCTTTTATAGACTTGGCGTGTTTCATTTTCAATTACTACTTCAAAAGAATCACCGTACTCAACATTTAATTGTTTAAATAGCTCCCGGTCGATATTCGTCCATAGATTCCCGAAGCGAACATCAAGGATATCAATATGGCCTGATACCGCTCCTTTGCTAATTGTTACTTCAGGAACCGGCAATTCAACGATGGATTCAACTTGTATTTCAGGACCTACTTGTTCAAAAGAAATAATTCCTGTGGCTAACCTTGCACCAGTAAATGCATACACGTCTCGACCATGAAACGTATATGATTCTCCCGAATGCGGAAGACGATTTACTTTTTCATCAATAATTCTCGCCTCAACAATCCCGATTTGCTGCTTAATTTGCGTGAGTGTCCCATTATCAGGCGTTACGATGTATTGGTTTTTTGAAGTTTTTGCGACAATGCTTCGGCGCTCTGAACCTACACCTGGGTCAACTACTGAGACGAATACAGTTCCCTCTGGCCAGTAAGAAATGGTTTGATACAAACGATAGCCTCCTTCCCAAATATTGTATTGAGGAATATCATGGGTCAGATCAAAAATACGTATCGTTGGATCGACGGTAAGAGCAACACCATACATGGCACTTACTGCACCATCACTTATACCAAAATCTGTTTGCAATACTAAAAAATTTTTCATGATTGCTCCTCCATTCTGAATTGTTTTCGTTTAAATATAAGGTTCTGTTAATGTTCCTTGTTGATTTTTTGATTTTCGACAGGTGCACCCACTTAACCGGAAAAATTCCGCTTAATTTGAAAAAATAATGGATATTAGGTGAAATAGGCGGAGATTTTCTGCTAAATGACTTAAAAAGCCTTAAAATCATGAAAAATTTAGAGCTTAACCGGAAAAATTCCTCTTATTTATAGGGAAAAAGGTTAATTTCTTGATTTAACCGGAATTTTTTCACCTATTTTTCAATGTAAAAAGTTCAACCCCCACCTTTAACAGAGCTAAATATACAAAAAACCACGTCTCTATCCAATTGGATAAGGACGTGGTTTATATCACGTGGTACCACCTTACTTCACTGTTCGCTCACACAAACAGCCTCAACAAGTACTTAGGGTAGGACAATCTCTCCCTGTATACTGTGGTTTAGATAACGAGTACCAACACTCGTCGGAACCTACTAGTGCTTGTAGCACGTTCAGCCACGAAACTCAGAGGCCATTGTTCAGATTCGTATTTTTGCTTCTTTTCAGCTACCGAAGCTCTCTTTCGAAAAATACTATAATCCTACTTCTTCTCTTCATTGTATTTGTCAGAATTTTTAATTTAAAAATGATTATAATAGGTCTTTACCGAAAACGCAAGAAAAAATTGTAAAAAAGATCATTAAAATGGATAGACCCTATTAGATCTATCCATTAATCCGGATCTTAATCTCCGGATGGTCGTTTGATTGGCTGTTTGATTGGTTGTTCTTCAGCCGGTTTTTTGATCGGCTGTTTAATTGGTGCTTGTTCAGGTGCTTTACTTGGTTGTTTAATTGGTGCCTGTTCAGGTGCCTTACTTGGTTGCTTGATTGGCGCTTGTTCAGGCGCTTTGCTTGGTTGCTTAATTGGTGCTTCTTCAGCTGGTGCTTTTTCTGGTTCTTTGATTGGCTCTTCTTCTGCTGGTGCTTTTTCTGGTTCTTTGACTGGCTCTTCTTCAGCCGGTGCTTTTTCTGGCTCTTTAATAGGTGCTTCTTTTAAAGGTGCTTTACGTGGTCCTTTTATCGGTTTTTCTTCACCGACTCCTGGACCCTCTTCTTCTTCCTCTTCACCTTTTCCAGCCCCTGGACCTTCACCTTCCTCTTCTTCTTCACCTGGTCCGGCCCCTGGGCCTTCGCCTTCCTCTTCTTCACCTTGTCCGACTCCTGGACCTTCACCAGCCCCTGGGCCTTCGCCAGCCCCTGGGCCACCGGCTCCTGGACCTTCACCAGCTCCTGCTCCTCCGCCTGCTCCTGGACCTTCACCGGCTCCTGGACCTTCGCCAGCTCCTGCTCCTCCGCCTGCTCCTGGACCTTCACCAGCTCCTGGACCTTCACCAGCTCCTGGACCTTCACCGGCTCCTGGACCTCCGCCAGCCCCTGGGCCTCCTGCTCCTGGACCTTCACCAGCTCCTGGGCCTCCGCCAGCCCCTGGGCCTCCTGCTCCTGGACCTTCACCAGCTCCTGCTCCTCCGCCAGCTCCTGGGCCTCCACCTGCTCCTGCTCCTCCGCCAGCTCCTGGGCCTCCACCTGCTCCTGGACCTCCACTAGGTGCTTTGCCAGCCCCTGGGCCTCCTGCTCCTGGACCTCCGCTCGGTGCTTTTTGATTTGCATAGGAATAGACAATGGATTGTAATGTGCGACTATCCACTGATCCTGTTACAGGTAAACCATGTTTCTTTTGAAAATATCTTACTCCCTGTACGGTAAGAGCATCATATTTACCATGGATTTTGCCAGAATAGCTGCCAACTGATTTCAGCATTCCTTGGATTACGTATACATCCGGTCCCTGTGCTCCTTTGCCGACAGCTAAACTTACGGACGCCATTGAAAACAACAGAGTAAGTGTTAGTACAAAAGTACTAATACTCTTACCTAAAATCTTTATTGCTCGTTTTTTTGATGAGCGATATGTAGATTTTGGTTTTTCCATTTGATTCACCATCCTTAAATTTATTTGTCTATTTAGACAAAGTTACTGTTCCCATATTTTTTCACTTTATTGCGTAGAAATTGGATGAATTTTAACAAATCTTAACGAATCCATCCGAGCATGAAAAAAGAACCTATAATTTCTAATAGGTTCTTTGTTTTAGGTACTTTTTCCCAGTTATGCTTTTTTTCGCTTTTTAACAATGAAAAATACAATCAAAACCACCAAAATCACCATAGCTCCGATAAGATAGAACTGATTACTATCAAGCTCATTTGCCAAATCTACTTTATTGACTGGAGTTTTTCCTCCACCTAAGATCGTCAAATCATCTTGTAACGTTTGCAGTTCTGCAGTTCTATCACAGATAATGGATACGAGTGCACTCTCTCCGTACATAGTGGATTCGGACGCGTAGACTAGATATTCTTCTCCTACTATAAAATCAATTCCGCAATCTCCATCACTAACACCTGTTGTAATAATAACTTGGGTTTCATTTACACCCTTCCATGTCTTAGAAACATCAAAAAGCACCGATTTTGCCAAACTTCCATTGATACTACGATTTTCTTTTATTTCTATCACTTTCCCACTAAACACAGCCTTCGATTGTTCGAATTCATCCTCCACACTTGGTTGCTCTGCACATGAACACGCACTTGAAGTTGAAGGAAATGACACCATCAAGAACAAGAAACTGGAACACAATGCGATAATCGATATGAACTTCTTCATTTGACCATCTCCTGAAATTCTAACTGACTCTTCCTTACACGCAAAAAAGGAGTCTCTATATTAGACTCCTTCTACTTACTTTCCGTTTCAGATATATTCAATTAGATCTTTCTCAATTCTTCAAGCACTCTTTGCGCCTTATATCCAACCTCAAAATCGTATAGTTCCGCGACTTCTCCTTTAACTGCCTTCACCAACTCATCGATTAATCGGTTTGGTGTTACATCCTCAGCCAGAATCGGCTTAAGCTCCTCACCCATTTTTCCACCTTTTAAATGACCCCAATTTTCAAGGGATAATGTCCCTTCCGAACCATATGCGGTAAAGCCAATATATTCTTCCCCTGCTACTTGGCTCAACCCTTCAATTAAAACCGGAGTTCCATCTTCAAGCTCCGCAGTCGCAATAATTCCAGTCTCACTTTTTGCCGAATCAGCAGGCAATTCTAATCGCGTTTGAATATTCTTGATATCCCCAAATATTTTCAAGGTTTGTTGGATAAAATGAACGCCAACTTCGAGAACGAATCCCCCCTGTTCTCTTTTTCCCACCCAATCATTTTGCTGCCAGCCTCGTGGCCATTGAGGAAAATGCATCGTCAACTGCAATCTTCTTAGTTTTCCTATGTAATTTTCGCCAATCATATCCGTCAATTTCGTTGCTGCGGGGCCATAATTAAGTGGAAAGTTCATCGCGTGAACAACCCCAGCTTCTTTGGCAGCCTCATGCATTTCCTTCGCCTCTTCCAAAGAATTTGCTAAAGGTTTTTCACATAAGACATGCTTCTTCGCTCTTAACACGTCCATTACGATTGAATGATGAAATTTCGGCGGAACCGCCACATAAACAAGCTCAACCTTTTCATCTGCAATTAAGCTTGGATAGGCTGTGTAAGCTCGTGCATCTCCAAGTGACGCCGCTGTTTCTTTTGCTAGTGACTCAAATTGGTCACACACTGCTACAATTTCAACTTCAGGATGCTCCATAAATTGTTTGATTAAACGTTGTCCAATGGCACCTAAGCCAACAATTCCAATATGTATCATATTGATGTCCCCCTTATTTCAACGCGTCAATTTTTAAAAGCTTCAGCAATATGCCATTCATTTCATCTATCGACTTTTGAAAGCCTTCATTATGCCATTCCAAAATAACACCTAATATGGCGTTCGCTAGAAATGAATCGATAAACTCTATCGGCTCATCCATTAGTTCCTGCGATTGAACTGAGCTTTTTACAAAGGCTTTAATTCGTTCAAAAAACATCTTGTAGTAAGCAAAATTCGAATTGCTACTAAAAATAAATTGATAAAAATCCTTGTGATTGTAAACATGTTCAAAAAGATGAATCATTTTAGGCTCCAATTGATAGTTCGTCTCCTTTAAATAATTGGAGGATTTTTGCATCGCCTGTTCAAGATCGGCCAAGAGCCTCGCAATGAATTCCTCAAAATATTTAGGAACATTATCATAATGGAGATAAAAAGTTTTTCTTGTAATTCCTGATTGTCGACAAAGGTCCGCCACGGTAATTTTTTCAAGTGGCTTGTCCTTCAATAATTCTATGAATGCCCTTTGAAGACTTTGCTTTGTTTTAACTACACGTAAATCCTTCCTATTCATTTTGACCCTCCTCTTGCTGCAAGTGGATGATTTCATTATCGCACAAAATCATCAGAAAATTGAGATTAAATAATGACAAAGATATTACACACTTGTATAATAAAGTTAACTTATTTATTCAAAATATTCAAACAAATAAAGTAAATAAGTTATTTCTATTAGGAGGGATTATATGAACTGGGATGAAGAATACGATGTCGTAGTAGTGGGAAGTGGTGCCGGCGGACTAGTCGCAGCCATTACAGCTGCTCATCACGGGTTGAAAACGGTCATTGTTGAAAAGGGTTCAGTATTAGGTGGTTCTTCTGCCCTTTCTGGCGGTGGCCTCTGGATACCAAATAATCATGTTTCAAAAAAGGCAGGTCTGCAGGACAGCGAAGAGGAAGCACTTACTTATATGCAAGAAGTCATTGAAGATACTGGGCCAGCCTCAACGTATGAACGTAAAGTTGCCTATGTGAAAAATGGACATCAAATGGTGAAGTTTTTAGAAGGCTTAGGAATGAAATGGGTTGCCGGTATTCTTTACCCTGACTACTACCCAGAAAAGCCAGGCGGGAAAATAGGCCGCTCTATTGAAGGTGAAATCTTTGATGCTAAATTACTAGGTGAGTATGAGAACTTAATTCGCTCAGGAGAAATTAAAGCACCACTGCCTTTATACTCTGGAAAGGTTGCATCTTTGCCGAAGGCTTTTACCAATGTGAAAGACTTTAGCACTGTCGTTGGCATGTTTCTAAATGGATTCAAGCATAAGTTAAAAGGTAGTCACGCTATCTCGATTGGAGCTGGACTTATCGGCCGTCTATTAAAAATTGCAATTGAGCATAAAGTAAGGATTAAGCTCTCAACCCCTTTAACGGATTTAATCATGGAGGATAATAAGATCCTTGGTATAAAAGCAGAGCATAAGGGTAAACCCATTCATATTAAAAGCAAAGCGGTTATTTTAGCAGGAGGAGGATTTGAGCGAAATCCAGAACTCCGGAAAAAATATCATAATGTTGGTACCGATTGGACATCTGCAAACCCAGATAATACGGGGGACCTCTTATTGATTGCTCAAAAACACAATATTGATACCGCATTATTGGATGATGCTTGGTGGGGCCCAACAACTCTAGATGCGAACGGTGCACGAAAGTTTATGGTTTATGAACGCTCAATGCCACATTGTATCATTGTTGATCAAACGGGAGATCGCTACTTCAATGAATCGCAATCATACACAGATGCAGGTCATGCCATATTAGAAAGACAAGAAATGAACGGCAAAGCAATCCCTTCTTGGCTGATCATGGAAAGTCGAAATCGAAATAAATATTTGTTCGGAAATATGCTCCCAAAACGGACTCCTAAGGAAGCGATTGAAAGCGGTTTCTTAATTAAAGCCGATTCCATTGAAGAACTAGCAGAAAAATGCCAAATTGATTATCCTGGCTTAAAAGAAACGGTTACACGTTTTAATACATTTGTTAAAAATGGCCATGATGAAGATTTTGGACGTGGAAACTCAGCCTATGATAATTATTACGGTGACCCTACTTACCCAAACCCTAATTTGGGGGCCATTGAAAAACCACCTTTTTACGCATGCAAAATCTTCCCTGGGGATCTTGGAACAAAGGGTGGCATCGTAGCAAATGAATACGGCCAGGCATTACGTTACAATACCCCAATTGAAGGCCTATATGCCACTGGAAATTGCTCCGCATCGGTAATGGGGCGTGTCTATCCTGGACCAGGTTCTACACTTGGACCAACTACTGTATTTGGTTATATTTCAGCAAATCATATAAAAGAAAACATCAAACAATTAGAAAAAACTACATCCATAATCGGTTAAGAGCATAAAAGGATCGACCAAATTAGTTGGCGATCCTTTTACCATTTATTTTATAATTCGTGCCATTCCCCATACTCTACCAATCTGCTCCGCTATCCTTTTTAAATTCTCGCGAGCGACTTCTGGTTTCATCGCTTTTTCCAAACTGACAGGACCACCTACAATTGTAAAATAGGCTGTAATTCCAGAATCATAAAGTTGCGGATTTCCCTCTGATACATCTCCAGCCAAAGCAATAACAGGAATTCCAAGACTTTGGGCCATTTTTGCAACTCCAGCAGGGGCTTTTCCCATCGAAGTTTGTCCATCCAGTTTCCCTTCTCCTGTTATGACCAAATCGACACCGGCTAGTTTCTTTTCTAGCTTGTTCTCCGCAAGAATCAAACTGACGCCAGATTCTAACTGACCACCTAGGAATCCAGCAAAAGCAGCACCCAGTCCACCTGCTGCTCCCGCACCTGTAATATGCTGCAAATCTACTCCCATCTGTTCCAAACAAACATCGGCAAAACGCTTCAATCCTTCATCTAGCTCTTTGATCATTTCAGGAGTTCCACCCTTTTGGGGGCCGTAAATATATGCTGCGCCATTTGGGCCATAGAGAGGGTTGTTTACATCACATGCCACACGGAATCTCGCTTCTTTTACCTTGGATGGAACCTTGCTAGAATCCACTTTTACGATCACTTTTAAAAACTCTCCACCTAATCCAACCGAATCTCCATTTTGAACAAAAAATTGATACCCTAACGCCTGTAGCATTCCGACTCCTGCGTCGTTCGTTGCACTTCCGCCCAGACCAATAATAAAATCACGACACCCTCTATCGATGGCATCCATGATAAGCTCTCCAACTCCATATGTAGTGGTTATCAAAGGATTCAGTTGTTCCTTTGTAAGCAAAGGAAGGCCACAAGCTTCGGCAACCTCGATAACGGCAGTGTTTTTTCCACCTAAGATCCCGTACCTAGCTTGAACAGGTACTCCTACAGGACCAGTCACAATCTTTTCGATAAAATGACCATCTGTCGCATGAACAAGTGCTTCAACTGTTCCTTCTCCACCATCAGCTACAGGAACCGCTTGTACAGAAAATTTGTTATTGGCATTTAATAATCCTTCGGCTATCGCATTGTTTGCCTCAATAGACGAAAGACTCCCTTTTAACGAATCCATTGCGATTAAGATATTCAAATCAATTCCTCCAGTCAAACCATGGATTATCCGATTCTAAAAGCTATCTCATCTGTCCAAATAATATCGTGACAACTCAATCACCATCGCACCCATTCTTTCGTTCTCAGGCATTACAATCCGCTCGATTCCTTCTTCTCTTAGCGCCTCTGCTGTTACTTTTCCGACCGCTGCAGCAAGCGTGTTCGACTGAAAATAATCAACCAAAGACTCTACACGATTTGTTTCCCTTGCATAATCAAAAAGCGACCGAACTTGAATCGCAGTCGTGAAACAAACCGCATCTACCTTGCCCTCAGAAATCTCTCCATACAATGTAGCGAGGGTCTCTGTTTCTGCAGGAATATGCTGATAGGGAAGTAGCATCAAAACTTCTGCCCCTTTTTCTTTAAGAAAGTTGATTAACAATGGCGCTTTTTCTCCATGAAGCTGAACGGCCACTTTTTTACCAGCAAAGTCGACCGTCTCTAACGCCTTCATTAGGCCTCTCGTCGTCCCATCGTCATCTACAGCTACTGGCTCTAGTCCCAATCTTTTCAGTACAGCAAAGGTTTTGTAGCCTCTTGCTGCAATTTTCGCCTGTTGGAGAATAATCTTGAATTGTTCTTGAACACCTAGTTTCTCAGCGAGATTCAAAAGAGTCTCTGTGCCGATCCCTGTCGTTAAAATAAACCAATCTGTTCCCTCTTGAATAAGCCTTTGAAGATCCGGCTCTACTTCCTTCTCTGCTAAAAATACCGTCCCTTGAAGTGAACGAACAATCGGAATTCCACCTTGCTTTTCAATAAGCAAACTCATTTCATCCGTTTTACGCGATGCCCCAATGACAACACGTTTTCCTGCTAAACCTTTTGCCATCCCCCTACCTCCTCTTTTTAACTACTATTTTAACTTTTCTAGGAAACTAAAAAAAGCACTTTATCAGTGCTCAGAAAGTTACTTATGAAGGAAAAACTCCACTTTTTTAGTAGATATAGATGCTTCCCCTTGCCACCATTTCAATTTATCCCGGAGTCGGACTACTTCTCCAATGACAATAATAGCAGGAGCTTTGAAGGAAGCCTTCGCTGCCTCTTGAGCTATATTCCACAACTCCCCTGTCAGCACTTCTTGCTTGTCGAGTGTCCCATATCGAATGAGCGCTACGGGTGTTCTTGCGTCTCTTCCATTGGTGATAAGTTGCTCTTGAATATAGGGAAGATTGTGCATGCCCATATAAAAAACAACTGTATCTACACCCTTCGCTAAATGATCCCAATTCAGCTCCTGTGTATGTTGATCTCCGCGTCGATGTCCTGTCACGAATGTCACAGAGGAAGCATAATCACGATGAGTCAAAGGTATCCCCGCATAAATCGATGCTCCAATGCCCGATGTGACTCCAGGAACAATTTCAAAAGGAATTTCATGCTCCGCACACTCTTCAGCTTCTTCCCCGACACGGCCAAAAACACTTGGGTCTCCACCCTTTAACCGTACAACCTGTTTTCCATTCTTGGCAAATCGAAGCAAAAGCTGATTGATGTTTTCCTGCGGAATCAAATGATTATCTTTTTCCTTGCCACAATCGATTAGGAGCGCTTCTTGCGAAACATAGTCTAATAGCTTCGGATTGACTAACCGATCATATAAAACGACTTCTGCCTTCTGTAACAATTCCATTCCCCGTACGGTAATTAATTTCGGATCGCCAGGACCTGCTCCTACGAAATACACTTTGCCTATCATTATACGAGCACCTCCCTTTTCTCCAATTGATTTTCCATACTTCCCATCTCGAGCGTGGTTACTCTGACAGCACAAGCCTTAAATTCCGGCATCCGTGACTCAGGGTCAAGCTCGGGTAAGGTTAATTGGTTGATATTCATATTCCCCTCCCAATGAAATGGGACGAACACGGTATCTTCCCGTATCCCCGCTGAAAATTTAACAGGAAGAACGATTTCCCCCCGTCGTGAAACAATGCGTGCAAGCCCTTTGTCCGTCAGACCAAGGTCAGCCGCCGTATCTGGATGAATTTCTACATAGGGCTCTGAGGTTTTATTCAATTCAGGTGCAGTTCTTGTCTGCACCCCGGTTTGATAATGCATTAAAATTCTTCCAGTCGTAAGGGTCAACGGAAACTCTTCATCCGTTCTTTCCTCAGGAAAATGATGGGGAACCGACATAACTTTCGCCTTCCCATCCTCATGATAAAAAATTCCTTTTCCAAACAACCGTGGGGTCCCTCGATGCTCATCACTCGGACACGGCCAAAAAACACCTTTTTCTTTTTCTATTCGTTCATAGGAAATGCCCATGTAGTCTGCAATCCCTCCACTACTTGCTAACCGTAGTTCTTCAAAAATTTCTTCAGCAGTTTTAAACGAAAAATATGGTTCCTTTCCCAGAACAGACGCTATTTCACAAAGAATTTTCCAATCTAATTTGGCTTCACCAGGAAGTTTTTTGACTGCTCTTCGTAAAATTACTCTTCCTTCCAGATTGGTCATTGTTCCTTCATCCTCCAAATATGTCGATCCTGGTAAAATCAAATCTGCTAACGAAGCTGTTTCTGACAACAAAGGATCAATCACAATCAAGAAATCTAGTTTTTTGAGCGCTTCTTTAACAAATCTTGCATTCGGATTCGATACAGCCGGATTTGACCCAAGAACGAGCAAACCTCGAATCTCTTGTTCATTTATTTTTTCAAACATCTCATAGGCAGAAACCCCTTTTCTAGGTAAGGAAGCTTCTTCAATTCCCCAGACCTTCGCGATATGTGCTCGATGCTCTGGATTTTCAATCGATCGATAACCTGCTAACTGGTCTGCTTTTTGTCCGTGCTCTCGTCCTCCTTGACCATTGCCCTGTCCGGTAATCGTTCCAAATCCACAGCCGCTCTTCCCAATCTTCCCTGTTAAAAGAACGAGATTAATATAATTGCGGACATTTTTAACACCTTTGGCATGTTGTTCAACCCCTCTTGCCGTAAAAACAAACCCGGTTTTCGCTCTTCCATACAGTCTGGCTGCTTCCACAAGCAATTCCTTCTCCACTCCGGTGATGCTCACGATATTGTTTAAATCAATCGTGCGAGCAAAGGCAAGCAATTCCCCTCCACCATTCACCGATTCTTGTAAAAAAGTATGATTCACGTAGTCCTCATCCACAATCACTTTGAGCATTCCGTTCACAAGGGCCGCGTCCATCCCAGGCTTTATTTTTAAATGAATATCCGCAATTTTCGACGTCAACGTCTCTCTCGGATCAATCACAATGATTTTACACCCATTTGCTTTTGCCCTACGGAAATAGGGCATCATCGTTGGCTGACATTCAGCAATATTCGTCCCTGCTAAAATGATGCACTCCGCTTCAGGGATTTCACTCAAAGGATTCGTCATTCCACGATCGACACCAAACGCTTGATTAGCTGCACTTGCCGCTGAAGACATACAGAAACGACCATTGTAATCAATGTATTTCGTTTCTATCGCAACGCGAGCAAATTTGCCAAGAAGATAGGCTTTTTCATTTGTCAAAGCGCCACTGCCATAAACACTCATGGCGTTTTTGCCATAGTTTTTTTGCAGGGAAGTGATTTTCTCCTTGACCCAGTCAAACGCCTCCTCCCACGATACAGGAGTAAACGTCTCGCCCACTTTTAATAAAGGGGTGCGTAAACGAGCGGCACTGAACGCATGGGAATAAGAGTAAATGCCCTTTGGACAGAGTCTTCCTTCCGATACTGGATCACTTTTTAAAGGCGTCGCTTTGTATCGCGGTTTTTGACCTGTTCGATCTTCGTCCAGATTGATTTTGCATTGCATACTACAAAAAGGGCATTGTGTCTCATAATGGTATTCCCTTTGCCGTGGATATTCCCGTTCTCGAAATCCCTTTAAAAAGTCAGACATCCTTCTCGCTCCTTCTTATAGTGTGATGAATACTTCCTCTCCTTCAATCGTCACATCGTACTTCCTTACACAACCATGGTCAGGCGCTTGGACATTTCCATCCTTCAAATCGATTTTCCAATCATGGAGTGGGCAAAAAACAAAGTCACCCGAGACAATTCCTACAGCCAAAGGACCACCCTTATGAGGACATCGATTTTCAACGGCGTTGAACTGTCGCTCAGCAAGACGGAAAACGGCAATAGCATGATCTTCGATTTCGACTAGCTTCCCAACATTGACTTGAAATTCATCGATCGTTCCAATCTTTATGAGTGTAGAAACTCTCATAGAATTTCCTCCTTTTTTTATGAGACGGTTACCTTTTCAAACATCTGCCTTACACTTCGTTCTTCAATCGCTTCCTTCCATGGATCCTTGCTTGATTCCAATGCTTCATCCATGCGTTTAATCAACTCAGCACGTGTCCCTTCGTCCTTAAGCACTTCTTGGATATGCTCTAACCCAACGCGTTCCACCCAATGAGAAGTTCGCTCTAAATATTTCGCCGTTTCACGATAGTACTGGACGAAAGCCGCTGACCATTCCAGAACTTCTTCTCTCGTTTTCACCTTGATAAATAAATCGCCTCCACGTAAATGAACCCCTCCATTTCCACCTACATAGAGCTCCCAACCGCCATCAACTCCAACGACACCGATATCTTTAATGCCTGATTCGGCACAATTTCGTGGGCAAGCAGATACAGCCATTTTCACTTTATGTGGAGTCCATAGGCGTTCAAACCGCTTCTCCATATCAATCCCCATTTGGATCGAGTCCTGAGTTCCGAATCGGCAGAAGTTTTCACCGACGCATGTTTTAACGGTACGTAGTGCTTTCGCGTATGCATAGCCAGACGGCATATCTAAATCAGCCCACACATTTGGCAGATCCTCTTTTTTCACCCCGAGTAGGTCGATGCGTTGACCACCTGTAATTTTTACCATTGGAATTTCATATTTGTCGGCGACATCTGCAATTTTCCGCATTTGCTCTGGACTCGTCACCCCACCATAAATTCTTGGTACAACCGAGTAAGTTCCATCCTTTTGGATATTGGCATGTAATCGTTCATTAACAAAGCGAGATGTCCGCTCGTCCTCGTACTCCTTCGGCCAAGCCATGCCCAAATAATAGTTAAGTGCTGGACGGCATTTGGAACAGCCATTTTCCTGATTCCATTCCAATACATTCATGACTTCTTTCGTCGATGTAAGCTTCATCGCACGAATCGCTTCGACAACCTCGTCACGACTCAATGTTGTGCAAGAACAAATCGGCTCCTTCTCCACCTTCTGAAACTTGTCTCCCAGAGTACATTGCAATAAATCCTGCACTAATGGTTTACAGCCCCCACAAGAACGGGTCGCTCCTGTACAGCCTTTGATCGATTCAACTGAGTCTAACCCTAATTCATTAATTGCCTGGACAATCGTTCCTTTGGACACTCCGTTACATCCACAAATGAGTTCCTCATCCGCCATCGAAATCACTTGTGGGGCACCTGATTCTTTTTCTGTATTCGTTCTGCTAAAAATGGTCTTCAGCTCTTTTTCATGAGCTCCGTTCCGAATCATTTGAAATAAACGGACACCTTCATCAATTTCACCAAATAGAACGGCACCGATAATTGTTTCATCCTTCACAAGCACCTTTTTATAAACCCCTTGAAAATCATCCTGAAAACGGTACGCTTTCGTGTCAGGCTGATCGATGAATTCCCCTGCCGAAAATACATCTACCCCAGACACCTTCAATTTTGTCGATAAAACAGAGCCTTCATATGGCTTTGTCTCTACATTCGCCAATCGTTTTGCAAGAACTTGACCTTGTTCATAAAGCGGAGCCACTAAGCCATAGACAATGCCACGATGCTCAGCACACTCACCGACTGCATAAATATTCGGCACAGATGTCTCTAAATAATCGTTCACGACGATACCCCGATTTACTTCAATGCCGTGCTCTTTTGCCAACTCAACATTCGGACGAATCCCAACTGCCATCACAACGAGGTCTGCGTCTAATACACTTCCATCCTTGAATCGAAGGCCTTCTACTCTGTCCTCACCAATCAGTTCCTCTGTCGCAGCATTCATGCGAAACTTCATGCCTTGTGCTTCTAGTTCCGCTTGTAAAAGCTTACTTGCAGTCGGATCCAACTGTCGCTCCATCAATGTATCCATCACGTGAATGACTGTGACATCCATTGATAAATTCAAAAGACCACGGGCTGCTTCAAGTCCTAGTAGCCCTCCTCCAATGACAGCCGCTTTTTTATACGTTTTGGATGCTTCGATCATTTTTTCGCAATCTTTTATATCTCGATACGATATAACATTCGATAAATGAGCACCTGGAATTGGTAGAATAAAAGGATTCGAACCGGTTGCTAGAATAAGCTCATCATAGCTTTCAACAACTCCTTTATTGGTATGAACGACACGATTTTCATGGTTGATCTTCGTAACCGTATGTCCTGTGTACAAATGGATGTTGTTTTTCTCGTACCAATCCCAATCGTTTAGGACGATATCCTCAAACTTTGAACTCCCTCCAAGAACATATGACAACTGAATACGATTGTAATTAGGATGAGGCTCTGTTCCAAAGATCGTAATTTCATATGATTGCTCTTTGAGCTTCAAAATATGCTCAATACAGTTCACACCTGCCATGCCATTTCCGACTAATACAAGTTTTCTTTTGTCCATTGGCTCAGCCTCCTTGTTTGGTCCTCATTATAAAAGAATGTAAATTCAGAAATCTATTATCGTGTTAGATAACCTGACATAGTTTTTATAAAATTTAAAGTTTTCTTACTATAATTATGGTAAAATGAACGTAGAAAAAGGCTCTTTTCGCAAAGATTGTTGTTTTTGATAAAATTGATTAAATAACTAGCCAAACTCCCTCTCAACACCAGTAACTGGTAGCGAAAAGTGCCGTGCAAAAATAATTTGAAGCACTAAACATCTAGGAAGTGTAAATGTCGGCTTTTAGACATTTACGAAAAACACAATCAAAACGAAAACAACATAGAAAAGTGATTGGGGGACAACGTTGTGGAACCACCTTTATCAAAGGATGTTTATGAATTTTTAGCAGATTTCAGATACCGGATTCGCAAATTCCTTCGATTTAGCGAATCCGCCGCTAGGAGCCAAGGACTGACACCCAAGCAGCATCAGCTACTCTTGTCCGTAAAAGGATATCCTGGACGGGATTATGTCACCCCTAGTGAGTTAGCGGAACGTCTACAAATTACTCATCACGCATGTGTTGGTTTGATTGATCGCTGTGAGCAGCTTAACCTTGTGACTCGTAGACCAAATCCTGAAGATGGCAGAAGTGTTCTCATTGAAGTTACAGATAAAGGCTTAGAAGTACTAAGAACGTTATCTGAAATACACTTAGAAGAAATAAAACGGATCGGGTTCTTTAAAGAAGATTAAAGGGCCAGACCCGTTTTTTATTTTGCCATTTATTAAAAAGTACGTTAGAAAACCTTACAGACAAGATGACATATTTATAAATTACTTTAAAGTAATAAAGGACATAAATTTATCGCATTGAGATATTTTTTGAGGGAGGAACGCACATGGAGAAAGATATTTATCAGGGAAATACGAGAATCTTACTTTTCACGACGCTAGCCTTTTTCATTACATTCATGGTTTGGTTTAATATGGCGCCCTTTAACAGTACCTTGGTTGAGGCGTTCCAACTGTCAAAAGAACAATTAGCGACTTTACTCGTGGCCAATCTTGCATTAGCGATTCCGGGACGCGTCGTGATCGGGATGCTAGTGGATAAGTTCGGGGCGAAAAAAATCTATTCCATTCTCCTTATTACAATGAGCTTTCCATGTTTCACCTTCGCCTTGTCGACCGAATATTGGCAGCTATTGATCTCAAGATTGTTCTTGGCGTTAATCGGAACCGGATTTGTTGTTGGGATTCGAATCGTTTCAGAATGGTATCCTCCAAAACAAGTAGGAACAGCGGAAGGAATCTATGGAGGATGGGGTAATTTTGGTTCAGCTGCTGCAGCGGTTGCACTCCCTACTCTTGCTCTTTTTTTCGGAGGAGAAGATGGCTGGCGCTATGCCATCGGATTAACAGGTCTGATTTCACTAGTGTACGGTTTTCTTTATTACCTACTCGTCGAGGACACTCCTGCTGGTGTTTCCTACAATCGTCCAAAAAAGAGTGGCGCAATGATCGTATCGAGCTATCAAGATTTAATTTGGCAAATGGTCATGACGTTTCCGATGTATGCCATTTTAGGATTCTTGAATTGGCGAATGTATGCAGAATTGCATTTTTACAGCCAATGGATCGGAATCCTCATTTACTTAGTTCTTACTTGTCTCTATCTCTATCAAATCTCTGTCATTTGGAATGTAAATAAAGAGCATTTGCGCAAACCAATTCCAGAAGCTGAAAAGTACTCTTTTAAACAAGTAGCCATTCTCGATTTTGCTTATTTTGTGACATTCGGTTCAGAGCTCGCTGTTATCTCCATGCTTCCCCAGTTCTTCGGTGAAACCTTTCAGCTCGGATTAAAAGAAGCTGGACTTATTGGCAGTAGCTTTGCCATTTTCAACTTCGTCTTCCGTCCAGGAGGTGGTTGGCTTAGCGACAAATTTGGACGAAAGAAAATATTAATATGGGTTTTAGCTGGAGTAGCTGTTGGATTCCTTGCCATGTCCCAAATTAATTCAAGTTGGCCGGTTTGGTTAGCTGTTGCTGTCACGATATCTTGTGCTGCTTTTGTCAATGCTGGATGCGGGGCGGTTTTTGCGATGGTACCATCAGTGAAGAAAAATATGACTGGCCAGATTTCAGGGATGGTTGGTGCGTACGGTAACATTGGTGGAACTATCTTTCTTACAGTATTTAGCTTTGTAAGTCCTTCTGCTTTTTTTGCCACGATCGGGATAGCCACTTTGGTTTGCTTTATCTGTTCATTCTTCCTCAAGAATCCTAGTGAAGAGGCAATCATTCAGGTCACTGTTAAGGAAAAAATGGTTATGGACATGTGAATTTGAGCGACCGCTCGCTCAGGTATTGGAAATGAATGAAGCAGGCTACTTTGCCTGCTTCGTTTATCGGTTTATTTTTTCAATAGTGCCAGGTATCTCACCTAAATCATCAATGATATAATCCGCACTCACATTGTTCCATTTCTGATCTTTCTTCCATATTCCAATCATTCCAATGCTTTGCGCACCTTTCACATCGTTATCAGGGTGATCGCCAACAAACACACATTCATTAGCGGCGAGATTTAGTTTTTCCAGCAAGCGTTCGAATATTTCAGGTTCAGGCTTTTTCATCCCTTCCCATTCGGATATTAAAATTGTCTCAAAATATTTCTCAATCCCCAACGCCTTAATATTATCAAGTTGAAATTGACCTCTCCCGTTTGTGATTATTCCGAGTTTAAGAGATTTATTTTTTAACTTTTCCAGTGTTTCAATTAGATTCGGGAATGGTTCACAATGATTTTTAAAATGAATTAAATAATCTTCAAGCAGTTCTTCCCATGGTAAACCCTTAATTTCAAACTCCTCAATCATTTGTTGATACACTTTATCTTTCCGCGTATAGCCACGACAATCTAACTCTATGAATCTTGAAACATATTTTTCTTTTGTGATATGCCCAACAAACGTATGCAATCGTTCATACTGTTTAACGATGAACTTTCGTACGGAAACGTCACGGTCTAGCAAAGTACCATCTAAGTCAAACGCAACTGCTTTAATCATATTTCTCCCCTTCCTTTAGTGAAAAATAGATAAGTAGGTTGTTTTATCCCCCAGTCATCTACTGACGTGGAGCCCAAAGCATAATTGAAACGCCAATTAGACAGATAACCGCCCCTACCCAATCGTATGTATCGGGTGTTTTCTTATCAATTCCCCAGCCCCACAAAACTGAAAGAATAATGAAAACTCCGCCATAAGCAGCATACACTCTCCCGAATGAAGGGAATTTTTGCAGAGTTGGTATGATTCCGTACAGAACTAAAATAAGTCCCCCAATAATTCCATACCAATATGGTTTCCCTTCACGCAACCATAGCCATACTAGATATCCACCACCAATTTCTGCGACTCCTGCAAGTATGAATAAAATTATCGTATAAGTCATGACTCACCTTTTCTAAACTAGTTTTATGCTGTAGTATCTCATTGCTTCTAAACTACCTTCCTTTACGAAAACGCCCTTTTCAATTAGCTTCCTTAAACGATATTCTAGGAATACATCTCCCACATATTGGTCTAAATAGCCGAGCACCTCTCCAATTAATCTTGCAGATTTCATAAAGTCCTTTGTCTTTTGTTTACTATGTAATTTTTTGGCCTTGCTTATGATAAATTCGTCATAATAATCATCAGGAACACTATGTATTCTCCCATTACGCCAAATCCTTAATGTTTCTTGATTAGCCGACAAAGTTAACCATTCTTTCTCCAGAGCTTCTCGATCATGGTCTGTTAAATATTTTCCATGCCCTTGTTCAAAAATTGATTGAAGCTTTTCAGGGAGAATCTCTCCTGTATTCAATGGTGTATATTTCACTTTTTTCACCTGAAAAAGGTCTTCATATGCTTGTGCCGTATTGACCATGGTGATATCAATATTTTTATCTTTTAGTAGATACACAACAAACCGCAATCCGGTTTGTTCATGTGCGTTCTCAGAAGTCCATATTGTGATATGCGCGCCATCAGGGAGCGTATTTATTTGCTGTATAGTTTTTGTAAATTGTTGTTCAAACTCGTATAATTCACCATTTTCATCTGAAAGACATTTTTTCATCCAATCAAATCTGGATTCTCTCCCCTTTTTCTCATGTAACTCATAGATCTGCCCAATAGAAAATGTATCCCAAAAAGAAATAACTCTTTCCTTTTTATCCAACCCCTTTTCCCTTAAAACCCAACTAAGGCTCCCTGAAGCTAACGCATCAAATAGAATATGGCTCATTTATGCACTTCCCCTTTCAACCGCTCAAAATCTTTTCGGATACATGCTTGTTTGAGTCTTCTTGTCTTTATGAAATATTCAATATCGGAAAAATTATCATATGAAAGTTGAATATGATAATAGTTTATGTACTCAAGTACTGAAAAAACATAAATAAAACATGTCATGGATAACCCTACTATAGGAAGTGACGTAGCCCATAGTAGAAAATCAAGAACAAAAACCATTGGTGTAATAATTATCAATTCAATATTCCATTTTTTCATTATTCTTAAGTACTGAACGAGCCTGCGTGGAGTAACAGAATTATTCTCGTTTTTTAGCCGTTTCCATTATAAATACCAATACATGGTTCCCTGAGTTAGTAGAAACTCTAGTAGAAAAAATGAAAACCAAAAAGAATAAAGGGAATACAATCTTAAATTAGGATAGGCCCTATTTAATAGGAAACTTACAATGATAAAAACAAAAATGGCCATGAACTCTCCAGTATAAAGGTAGGAAAGTCTTCTTTCTATTTTTGATTTCATGTACTCTCCCCCATTTATAAGAACTCGCAATTCCCCCATTTTTCCGTATTGGTTCCACAGGAATAATATACCATTTATATCAATCGTAAAAATAGGTCCATTTTATTAAAAGATAATAATTATTCACACTAGATTTTCGTGAAAAAAGCTTGAAAAGATAAGGATTTTCCATAGTATTCATTTGAATTTAATTATTCTTAAAAGATATTTTTTTCGAAAAAAGTGTTTGACTTACATCAGGATATGAGATAAATTTAGAACCAAGTTAAAAACCGAATACGCAAAACTTTCTTATCAAGAGAGGTTGAGGGACTGGCCCTATGACACCTCGGCAGCGGAATCCTTTGGAGACTGTGCCAAATCCAGCAAGCTAAAAAAGCTTGAAAGATAAGAAGAGAGTCCTTTTATGGTTGCAATTACATGCCCTCTTCTTTCTTTCAAAGAAGAGGGCTTTTTATTTGCCTGAAATTAGGAGATGAAAACCATGATAGAATTTCAGAATTTGAAGAAAGTGTACGAGAGTGGTGGACAACAGGTTCACGCACTCAATGGAATAGACTTAAAAATCAATAAGGGAGAAATATTTGGTGTTATCGGCTTCAGCGGCGCTGGTAAAAGTTCTTTGATTCGCTGCGTGAACTTACTCGAACGGCCAACATCGGGAAAAGTCATTGTCGATGGGCACGAACTTACTTCCCTTTCGGTAAAGGAAGTACGTGAGATTAAGAAAAACATCGGAATGGTTTTCCAGCATTTTAATCTACTAAACTCAAAAACAGTCTTTGCGAATGTGGCAATGCCGCTCACATTAGCAAAACTTCCTAAGGAACAAATCAAAAAGCGTGTTCTCGAGTTACTTGAGTTTGTTGGATTAGAAGATAAAGCAGACAATTATCCAGACCAACTATCTGGTGGACAAAAGCAGCGAATTGGAATCGCCAGAGCCCTAGCGACTCAACCCTCTATCCTACTTTGTGATGAGGCAACCTCTGCATTAGACCCACAGACGACAAGTTCAATTTTACAGCTATTGAAAAAAATCAATAAAGAATACAACATCACGATTTTAATCATCACGCACGAAATGTCCGTGATTCGAGAAATCTGCGACAAAGTAGCGGTTATCGAAGGTGGAGAGATTATCGAAGAAGGCTCCGTATTTGATGTCTTTTCTTCTCCAAAAACACAAACAGCCAAAAACTTTGTTAGCACGGTCATGAATGACCAGCTTCCTGACTCCATCAACGAATTGATTCAGAAACATAAAGGCAAGCAAAAGATTTTCCGAATTAATTTTGTCGGCAACTCTGCTGGTCAGCCTTTGCTCTCAGAATTAGCAAAGAAATTTGATATCGATATCAATGTACTGTTTGGCAATATTACAGAGCTACAGGGTACCCCTTTTGGAAATCTCATTGTTGAGTTCCAAGGAACAGATGAAGAAATCAAAAAAGTACTGGCATATGTCAACGAGAAGAATATCAGCATAAAGGAAGTGATCGCACATGCTAGTTAACTCCGAGCAAATAATTGAAGCCATAATCGAAACCATCCAAATGGTCTCCTTCTCACTCTTATTCTCAGCCATCCTTGGCATTCCATTAGGAATTTTGCTGGTTGTGACAAGAAAGGGACACTTACTTGAGAATGTAGTAATTTTCAATGTACTAAACGGTATTATCAATATCTTCCGTTCTGTCCCGTTCATCATTTTATTGGTGGCGATGATTCCGGTCACGAGATTCATCGTTGGTTCATCTATTGGAACGGCAGCAGCAGTTGTCCCACTTGTCTTTTATGCAGGTCCTTATATTGCAAGATTAGTAGAAAACTCTCTACTAGAGGTCGATCCTGGTGTACTTGAAGCAGCCGAAGCAATGGGTGCAACACCATGGCAAGTTATTTCAAAGTTCCTTTTACCAGAAGCTCTTAGCTCCCTTGTCCTTGCACTTACGATAGCAACAATCGGTCTTGTTGGAGCATCAGCGATGGCAGGGGCAGTTGGTGGCGGCGGAATTGGTGATTTGGCCATCACTTATGGCTACCAACGTTTCGATACGATTACGATGTTCATTACCGTAGCTATTCTGATTGTCATCGTGCAAGGTCTACAATCATTAGGCAATATATTAGCAAAAAAAATTAGAAGAAGATAATTAGGAGGAAAACAACATGAAAAAGCTATTATTATCCATCATTATTTTTGCATTAGCAGCATTTGCAGTCGGATGCTCATCTGACGCAGCAGGTAAAGACACAACAAAAGTGAAATTAGGAATTAGCGGTACAGATACACGCATCTGGGATTTTATCTCTGAAAAAGCTGAAAAAGAAGGCATTGAAATTGAACTGGTCAAATTCTCTGATTACGTCGCTCCAAACACTGCACTGGCAGAAGGCGAATTAGATGTAAATGCATTCCAAACGGTTGCCTACTTTGACGTGTTTATTAAAGAACATAATCTTGACTTAGTGCCAATTGCCACAACCGTTTTAGCACCAATGGGTATTTACTCTGACAAGTACAAAGATGTAAAAGACATTCCTGATGGTTCAAAAATTGCCCTCCCGAATGATGCATCTAACCAAGGACGCGCTCTATTACTTCTTCAAGAAGCAGGGCTAATCGGTTTACCAGAAGACTTCGATCCAAATGGCAATGTGAAACAAGTGACAGATAATCCGCATAACTTTGAGTTTGTTGAAGTCGTACCAGCACAAACACCAAGAGTATTGCCAGATGTTGCTGCTTCTCTAATCAACAACGGAATTGCACAAGATGCGGGGCTTACACCTCTAAAAGATGCTATTTACTATGAAGGCGAAACAGCAACTCCATACATCAATATCATCGCTACAAGAGCAGAAGACAAGGATAACAAAACGCTTAAGCGTATCACAGAGCTTTACCAAGAGGAAGATACGGCTGAATTTATCGAGAAAGAATATGATGGTAATTTAATTCCGACATTTGTTCCATTAGAAAATATCGGTTGGTAATGAATTTTAGAGGTTTTTGCTCCTAGAGCAAAGACCTCTCTATAAATGGAGGAGAAACCAATGACAGCATCATTAAAAGAAACGATTATCGCCAACGTTGAAGATAACAAAGAGTTATATTTAGAAACTAGTCATAAAATCCACGAAAATCCTGAAATCGGTAATGAAGAGTTCTTTGCTTCTTCCCTTCTAACAGAACTCCTTGAAAAAGAAGGCTTTGCATTAGAAAAAGCAGTAGCAGGACATGAAACTTCCTTTGTCGCTCGTAAAAGATCGGATAAGCCGGGCCCATCGATTGCTTTTTTAGCAGAATACGACGCTCTTCCTGGTATTGGCCATGCTTGCGGACATAACATCATTGGAACAACTAGTGTGGCAGCTGCAATCGCATTAAGCAAAGTCCTAGATGAAACTGGCGGTGAGGCAGTTGTGTTTGGTACTCCTGCAGAAGAAGGTGGACCAAACGGCAGTGCAAAAGGAAGCTTTGTCAAACATGGTTTAGTAGAAGGAATCGATGCTGCCCTCATGGTGCATCCAAACAGCGAAACAAGATTGACTAGTCCATCACTAGCTGTTGACCCTCTTGATTTTGAATATATCGGAAAGCCAGCACATGCCGCAGCTTCTCCACACGAAGGCATCAACGCGTTAGATGCGGTCATTCAATTATTTAATGGAATTAATGCTCTTAGACAGCAACTAACAGATGATGTCCGCATCCACGGAATCATTACCCATGGTGGGGATGCACCAAACATTATCCCTGAATATGCAAAAGCGAGATTTTTCATTCGCGCTGCAACGAGAGCAGGCTTGAACGAAGTTACACAAAAGGTAAAAGCGGTCGCAAAAGGTGCAGCATTGGCAACAGGTGCTAAACTAAACATCATCGCTTTCCAAAACGAAGTGGATAATCTCCTTCTTAATAAAAGATATGATGCGATTTTTAAAGAAGTGGTCTCAGAATTAGGAGAAAACGTATTGGAAGACCGAAAAGGAATCGGCTCAACGGATGCAGGAAATATCAGCCAAGTTGTACCAACCATCCACCCTTATATCAAAATTGGTACAAGCGACCTTATTCCACATACAGTTCCATTTAGAGAAGCAGCTGCTTCTTCTAGAGGGGACCAAGCTTTAATTACTGGAGCAAAAGCACTTGCACTGACTGCATTAAGGCTTGTAACAGAACCTAGTACCCTTGAAGAAATCAAAGCTGAATTTCAGGAGAAAAAAGTGGCAGAGGAAAAATGAGTATTTTTAGTATCCCAATAGAAAAAATTCTTATATAATAGAAGCAATTTGATACCTTAAATGTTTTCTAGGGTTCCGCAAAGACTCATCTTTGGTCTGGTCCGAGAGAAAACTCACAGCATCAAGCTGTGTCACGGAGGGATAAAAGCCCGGGAGAAGCTGGATTACCAGTATTCTCTCAGGGCTTTTTTATTTTTTGGAGGTGTTTTCGATGAATCGAAACTGGATAAAGCTAATTTTCGCATCTATTTTGGAAGTGTTCTGGGTGATTGGATTAGCCCACTCACATGACGTATGGACATGGACTGGAACCATTATTGCCCTTATTATCAGCAACTATTTTATGATCACAGTCGGGCAAGTTCTACCTGCAGGAACCGTTTACGCCTTTTTTGTTGGTTTAGGCACGGCAGGTACGGTTATTTCGGAAATTCTTTTCTTTGGAGAAGCTTTTAAATGGGAAAAAATCTTTTTAATTCTTCTATTATTACTTGGTGTTGTCGGCTTGAAATTGGTCACAACCAACAAGTCTGAGGAAGGAGCGAAAATCTAATGGCGTGGTTATCTTTAATTTTGGCAGGATTACTCGAAGCATTTGGAGTTGCGATGATCAATCAATTGCAAGTAAAACGAAACTGGCAAACCATCGTTCTATTAGTGATTGGATTTGGTGCTAGCCTCTTGTTACTTGGTTACTCACTGAGATTTTTACCTATGGGCACAGCTTATGCCATTTGGACAGGAATTGGTGTTGTCGGTGGTACACTGATTGGGATGATTTTTTATGGTGAATCGAAGGACTGGAGAAGATTGTTTTTTATTGCCTTGGTTCTATGTGCTGTCGTGGGATTAAAGCTAGTTTCCTAATTTAAATAGGCTCCCAAATTCAATGGGAGCCTATTATTTAAGATAATCAACTCTCTCAAAAGTTCTCAATCTTTCACCTGCAATGCTTGCATAGCCATTTGCATATACTCATCACTACCAGAAATCATCGCAAATTCTGCAATCCCCACTGGATACGCTGCTTCTACTTCAATAATATGTTCTTTCATTTTTGGCCAAGCATTTCCACCAGCTTCTTTATAAGCTTCAATGAGTAAATCGAGCCCACCTTCTCCAAAAGTCTTATAAAGCACTACAAAATCAGTAGCCACATCGGTTACTTTTGCTTCGGTCCAATCGATCAAACCTGTTACATTTCTGGCTTCATCAATCAGAATATGCCCAGCATGTACATCCCCATGAATGAGACCTGTTTCTTTCGGCCATATTTGATCATTTTTAAGCCATGTCTGCCAGCGATTCCACAATTCATCACCAACACCCACTTTTTCTTTTACAGCATCCATACGTTCCTTCATGGACCTTCTTGCCTCTTCAGCAGTATGAACCGTCAATCCAGCTGCAAGTGCTTTTTCCTGTGGAACATTGTGCAAAACTGCCAGCGCTTTTCCAAGTGTCTTGTAAAAGTTATCTGGCACATTGTTCAGATCGAGCTCCCACACATAATTCTGGATCTCGTGATCAATCGTTCCTGCTGGTACCCCATTTAACTTCTTATAAGCAATCAATTCGTTTGTATAGATCGACCAATTTGGTGCTTGAAAAACAGTGATATTCTCATTCACCAAGTCTAAAGCTTTCTTCTCATCCTTCGTTCTTGGCATAACATCTTCACGTCTAGGAATGCGGAGCACCCATTCATTTTCCTGTTCATCACTTGCGAAAACAGCTCGAAAATCTAAACCAGATTCATTAAATACCAAAGACTCTTCTTTTAAAATTAATCCGTTTTTTGCTGCAATTTCTAAAACTTCATTTTTCGTATTGCTCATTTCATCACTTCCTAATCGTTTTTTGTCAGTTCGTTCGCGACTCCATTAAATAGAATGTCTTGAACTCGTGGATAAATCTCCTCACCTATATCCTTTTTATGAATCATCATCGCTAAAGAAGCTCGAATCACACCAGCAATGACTTCAACATCTTCATCTATTAAATGCTTTTGATTTTTCTCGATAAATTCCATTAATGGAACAATACTTCTCAACGTCTTCGTTGCCGAAAACTCTGGACCTATCTTCCGAGACACCAGGTTATATTCTTCAAGATTGGTAATCAGTCTTTGTGTTAAGACATTGGATTCCAACGCAGCAGACATTTCCTGAAGGTAGACTTTTATTGCTTCATGCAAATCCTTTGCTTGTTCCACCATTGGCCAAATTCTTCTTTCTATTTCTTCTCCTTCTAAAACTAATAATTCTAAGTAAAGCTTTTCCTTTGACTCGAAGAAGACATAGAAACTACTTTTAGCAATCGAGACTGAAGAGGTTATTTCTTCAATCGATGTATTTTTTAATCCTTTTGCAATAAAGCACTGATGTGCAGCAATTATCATATCTTGCTTAATGCTTTCCTTTTCTGCATCCGTAAACTTTGGCATTGAAACATCACCTCTCACAAACATAAAAACAATTTGTTGATTTGTTTTTATAATAAAAAAAACGAATCCAACTGTCAAGGAAACGTTCCGTCCTAATTCATCAAATAATCCATCCATTTTTGGAGAAATCTACAACCCAGATAATACCCATACATATAATCCACAATAATAAAGGCACTGCCAGACTTAACAAAGCCAGGCTCCATTTGTGATTGACTTTCTTTTTCACAAAAAATTGATCTACAACGAAATATATAATAGAAGCAAGTAAACTAAACCAAAACAAGACCGAACCAAAGAGCAAATGGAACAATGCTGAGACATAGATTTCTAGTTTCTTAAGCTTTCCTCTCGAAATCAAGCCCGCAAGGAAATCACTGATTATAGAAGTTGCAGATCCATATACCAAAATAACTGGAAAACTATATAAAAGATAAACTGGTATCATCGAAACAACGCCCCACAAATACTCTCGAATTGTGTCCGCATCTTCACCTGCGAAGCTCGGAAACACTAGCCCACAAAGTATTGCAAAAAAGGTACCTGCTATTGAAGCAGAAATGATTTTTCTTGATAATAATGAAGAAATCGTTCCGTTCATATCCATCCCCCAAATTGACTAAATTCTTTTATTTCCACAAAGTCTTCTTCTCTAATCTCCCCTTTTTCCGGGACCAAAAGAGATTGAAATTGAGCGAATAAATCTTGGATCTCTGCGTGTTCATTGATGAGCCCAATGCTCTTTTTATACTCTGCTTCATCTTTATACCTCGAGATTTCTACCCATTTTGTTTCATCTTCGTTGCTTCGAAAATAGATGGTGTTGATCTGCAAATATCTACTATATATTTCAAATGATTGTTCTTGTATATGAAGATACTCTTCTACTTTGTCTGGCCGTATATGGTATTGATACATTTTGACAAACATACTCCCACCTCGTATTTCCAATATTTTCTTAATTATAACATGTTGCTTCAACTGGCATCCCAAATCATAACTTGTCAGATTTTCTAACGTGAATATTCAGAATTTTTTAATAATGATATTGAATCAATTAGGAAAATAGGTATAATTAGTAACATAATATGTTATATAAATTGACATTTCTGAAATATCAGAACTTCTATGTCATTTATCATAACATACATAATAAATTGGTATCCCTCATTGGATACCAATAATAAGGGGGAAAAGAATGAAGAAGAAGTCATCGTTATGGTTAGTTAGCTTGTTATTGGTTTTTGTCTTGGCATTAGTTGGGTGTACAAAGGATGAAGAAGCTGGTACGGAGAAAACAGATGATTCAACTACTGACACGACAGCAACCGATACTGCATCCGCAACATCTGTTATGGAAACAGTGTTAAGTCGAGGAAAATTAGTTGCAGGGATTAATGATGCATTACCCGGTTTTGGTTATGTTGGAACAGATGGAAAAAACGCTGGTTTCGATATTGATTTTGCAAAAGCAATCGCAGCTGGTGTCCTTGGGGATGCAGAGGCTGTGGAATATCGCCCATTATCCGCTCAAGAACGTTTTACTGCCGTACAAACGGGAGAAGTCGATGTGTTAGTGAGGAATACAACCTGGACAACCAACCGCGATTCTGAAGTCGGATTAAATTTTGCCCCAGTTACCTTCTATGATGGTCAGGGTATCATGGTGCCAGCTGATAGCGGCATTAATAGTTTAGAAGATTTAGAAGGAACTCGTATCGGGGTTGAAACGGGTACGACTACCGAGTTGAACTTAGCCGACCAAATGCGTGCACGTGGAATTAACTTTGAGGCGGTTGTATTTGATAGTGCCGATGCTGTTGTTGCTGCCTATGAAGCTGGCAGTATCGATGCATGGACAACCGACAAATCGGGATTAGTATCACGCCAATCCATTATGGCTGACCCAGCTGCACACAAAATCTTATCTGAAACAATTTCCAAAGAACCTTTAGCCCCTGCTGTTAAAGGTGGAGATGATAAGTGGTTCGATGCGGTCACTTGGATTGTGTTCGCGACAATTCAAGCAGAAGAGTTCGGCATCACTTCAGAAAATGTAGATGACTTTTTAGATGACGAGAACCCAGATATTAAACGTTTACTTGGAACTGAAGGAAATCTTGGAGAACAGCTTGGATTACCTGCTGATTTCGGCTACCAAGTGATCAAGCAAGTTGGAAACTATGGAGAAATTTATGATCGTCACCTTGGTCCAGATACAGTCTTCAAGCTCGATCGTGGACTAAACGACCTTTATACAAATGGTGGGTTATTGTACGCTGCTCCATTCCGTTAAAAGCGAAAAGCTGCAGCTAGACAATTCCCAAAGTTAAATTTACTTACTCTATACTAAAGAAACAAGGTCTGCTTTTGGGAGGCTTCTTCTCAATAGCAGACCTATTTTTTAAAAAAGAGGTGACAAAACATGAAGAAAGCTGTTACAACACCTTTTTGGCGTGATAAAAGGATTGTCCCTATCCTCTTACAAGTCCTGTTTTCAGCATTGGTGTTAATTGCGGGGTATTACTTTATTACAAATGCTATTTCAGGGCTTCAACAAATAGGAATTAAATTGGGATTTGATTTTTTAAAGAACACAGCTGGATTTACCATATCTGAATCGATGATTGATTTTCAACCAACAGATACCTATGGGAAAGCCCTTCTTGTTGGGATCATCAATACATTGCGGATTGCCTTTTTCGGAATCATCCTTACAAGCATCATTGGTTTGTTTGTTGGAATTGCAAAGCTATCAAATAACTGGCTTTTAAGTAAATTGGCAACCGTTTATATCGAAATATTTCGTAACACCCCTCTTCTTGTACAAATTTTCATTTGGTTTTTTGCAGTCTTCCTTCCGCTTCCAAAAATTCAAGAGGCAGTAACACTAGGTCCCATCTATTTATCTAATCGCGGGATTGCCATTCCTTGGTTTGAAACACATTCAAACACCGTTTTTTGGATCGTTACGATTGTATTGGGGCTCATCCTTGCTTATCTATTGGCGAAGGTCCTGATGAAAATGGAAATGGAGTCTGGAAAAAGGAGATATCCTTTTATGTCGGCAATTGGTGTATTTGCCGCAATCATCATTTTCTCCATTATTTTCACAGGATCCGGCCCTATTACCATTCACACCCCTGCAGTAGAAGGACGAGGCTTTGTCGGGGGCTACACTTTATCCCCTGGATATTCGGCCATCTTAATTGGTCTAGTGATTTATACGTCTACCTATATCGCTGAAATCATTCGTGCAGGAATCTTGGGTGTTCCAAAGGGTCAAATTGAAGCAGCCAAAGCATTAGGCTTAAAAAATTCAACAACATTACGCTTAGTTATTTTTCCGCAAGCGATTCGGATCATCATCCCTCCTTTAACGAGCCAATACTTGAACTTAGTAAAAAATTCAAGTTTAGCCGTCGCAGTCGGGTTTCAAGATATCGTCAGTGTTGGTGGAACGGTGATGAACCAAACAGGAAGAGCTGTAGAATCCATCGTGATTATGATTGCCTTCTATTTAATATTTAGTTTAATCACCTCAGGTTTAATGAATCTCTTCAATCGAAAAGTCCAGTTGGTGGAAAGGTAGGTGATGAGAGATGGAAGAGATTAGTTTTGAAACAAATAAGGAGCCAGACATTTTATTGCCTCCAAAGACACAATCAAGAGCTCTCAGATGGCTGAGGGAAAATCTTTTTAGCAGTTGGTTCAATGCACTTTTAACAATTGCTTCAGCACTTGTTGCAGGATACATCCTATTTCATACAATTCAATTCATTTTTACAGCGGATTGGTCAGTCATCTCTGTCAATTTCCGCCTACTCATGATTGGACAATTTCCTATTGAAGAGGTATGGCGCATTTGGACAGCGTTTGGTCTAATGACTGTTTTACTCGGTTTGTCATGGGGACTTTGGAAAGGTTCCATGGCACACGTTGCGGTCTCCATTTTAGCCATTATGGTAGTCATGCTAGTAATGCCGTTTATTCAAATGAATACAAGGTTGATTCTTGGAGCAAATATCGTTCTTCTATTCCTTACCTTTTTTGTCGGTACAAAGTTGCCGAAGATAAAAGTGCCGGTACTTCTAGTATGGCTACTATTCATCCCGGTCACGATTTTCATCTTAAATGGATTCGGGGTATTTGAACCTGTATCATCGAATATTTGGGGTGGCTTTTTACTAACCATGTTAATCGCAAGTGTTTCGATCGTAGTTTCTTTCCCTATCGGCTTGTTACTGGCTCTCGGAAGAAGAAGTACACTCCCGGTTGTAAAATATTTTTGTGTGATTTACATCGAGTTTATTCGTGGCATTCCGCTTATCACCGTTCTATTCATTGGGCAATTAATGATTCCTCTATTTTTAGGAAATGGCATTGAAATAAGCAATGTCATGCGAGCAATGATCGGGATGACCCTCTTCAGTGCCGCTTATTTAGCCGAAAATATTCGTGGTGGGCTGCAGTCGATTCCAAGAGGACAGTATGAAGCTGCTCAAAGCTTAGGTTTGAGCAAAGCCCATATGATGAGCTTCGTCATTTTACCACAGGCATTAAAGGCAGTAATTCCGGCTTGTGTCGGACAATTTATATCCATCTTTAAGGATACATCCTTAGTCGCCATTGTAGGATTAACCGATCTACTAGGGATGGGACAAAAGCTAGTCGCGAACCCGGAGTTTCTCGGGAAACAGATGGAAGTTTTTCTATTTGTCGGGTTCATTTACTTTATCTTCTGTTTTTTAATGGCACATGTGAGTCGTCGCTTAGAAGTGACACTAGGAGTTGGCGAAAGATAAGGAGGAATAACAGATGGAGAGTCTCTTTGCAGTGGAACGATTGTCCACGCCTCTTGAAGAGCGTGATGACATGATCACGGTAAAAGGATTAAATAAATGGTTTGGAGATTTGCATGTCCTCAAAAATGTGGATCTTACCGTAAAGCAAGGTGAAGTCGTCGTTATTTTGGGCCCATCTGGCTCTGGAAAATCGACTTTTATCCGCACACTCAACGCACTTGAAGAATTTCAGACTGGCGAGATTGTTGTTGATGGAATCAGTTTAACAAATGATTTGAAAAATATTGAAGAGATTCGGATGGAAACCGGAATGGTCTTTCAATCTTTTAATCTCTTCCCTCATATGACGATTTTAAAGAATATCTCTCTTGCCCCCATTTGGGTCCGTAAATGGAAAAAGCAAAGGGCAGAACAAATTGCATTAGAACTATTAGAACGAGTTGGGATTCCTGAACAAGCCCATAAATTCCCGGGACAATTATCAGGTGGCCAGCAGCAGCGGGTGGCTATTGCCAGAGCCTTAGCAATGAGGCCAAAAATCATGCTGTTTGACGAACCTACCTCCGCTCTCGATCCAGAAATGGTTAAAGAAGTGCTTGATGTGATGAAGACTCTAGCTGAGTCAGGTATGACGATGCTCGTTGTCACGCATGAAATGGGCTTTGCGCGCCAGGTCGCCGACCGAATTGTTCTATTTGATTACGGCGAAATAATCGAAGAAGGTCCCCCAGAACAAATCTTTGATCATCCACAGCATGATCGAACGAAGCTGTTCTTATCGCAGATACTTTAAATAGATACAAATGAAGGCATGCTTTTTCCAATGAGAGAAAGCATGCTTTCTCTCTGCTTGCTTAAATTTAGGAATAATCGTTTTCCTTGCCTAATATCATTGATTTTCATTATAATGAGAATGAGAACTGGACTGTACAAGGTAATCTTCTACTAAAACTTAATCATTTTTCCCGTTCCTCATTCTTCAAAAATATTACTAGCCTTTAACATTCACTTTAAAAAGTTTGTTTTTACTGGTCTTTCTATGGTTCTGGTATTTTTTCAGACTTATATCACTCTCTCTCCTTCAAAATTCATAATATTGTGCTTCTTTTATCAACATTTCACGTTCCCCAAGTGTTAAAATAAAATTATTATCAATTAGACTATATTTCTTTCATTTTTCTTCATTCTTTATTATAATAATTACATATTAAGAATAATTATAATTCTAGTTGTTTGAGTTTTCTCCAACTAGAAGCGTAATTATTAACTAATAAATGTTTACTGAGGAGGAAAAATATTATGGATACTAAAGACATCCAAGGTTGCCCATTTCATGGTGGTGCGACTAGTGCAAAAACTAGTGGTACGACAAATAAAGACTGGTGGCCAAATGCATTAAACTTAAACATTCTACGTCAGCATGATAAAAAATCTAACCCTATGGGGGAAGACTTTGACTATCTAGAAGAATTTAAGAAACTAGACTACGATGCTCTTAAGCAGGATCTAAAAGTCCTAATGAAGGACAGTCAAGATTGGTGGCCAGCTGACTACGGTCATTATGGACCATTCTTTATTCGTATGTCTTGGCATGCTGCAGGTACATACCGTACTGGTGATGGCCGCGGAGGTGGCAACAGTGGTAACCAACGTTTTGCTCCTCTTAATAGCTGGCCAGATAACGCTAGCCTTGATAAAGCACGTCGCCTACTATGGCCAATCAAACAAAAATATGGTAACAAAATCTCTTGGGCAGACTTACTTGTATTAGCAGGTACTGTTGCAATTGAAGACATGGGCTTAAAAACTGTTGGTTTTGGTGCAGGTCGCCCAGACGTTTGGCATCCAGAAGAAGATATTTACTGGGGTAAAGAAACAGAATGGTTAGGGGATAATCGTTACACAGGTGAACGTGACCTTGAAAATCCACTTGCTGCCGTTCAAATGGGTCTTATCTATGTAAACCCAGAAGGTCCAAACGGAAAGCCAGATCCAATCGCAGCTGCTCACGACATTCGTGAAACATTCGCACGTATGGGAATGAACGATGAAGAAACTGTTGCCCTTATTGCGGGTGGACATACATTTGGTAAAGCTCACGGTGCTGGAGATGCCTCTCAAGTAGGTCCTGAACCAGAAGCTGCTCCTCTTGAAGCACAAGGATTAGGTTGGATAAGCTCTCATGGTACTGGTAAAGGCCGTGACACAATCACGAGTGGTCTTGAAGGTTCTTGGACAGCTAACCCTACACAATGGGATAATGGCTACTTTGATTTATTATTCGGATATGAATGGTGGCTAACAAAGAGTCCAGCGGGTGCATATCAATGGCAGGCTGTTGATCCTGCTGAGAAAGACCTTGCACCGGATGCAGAGGATCCATCTGTTAAAGTTCCAACAGTCATGTTTACAACTGACCTTGCATTACGTCATGATCCAGCTTACGAAAAAATTTCTCGTCGTTTCCATGAGAATCCAGAAGAGTTTGCAGATGCATTTGCTCGTGCATGGTTCAAATTAACCCACCGCGACATGGGTCCTAAAGCAAGATACTATGGTCCAGAAGTTCCAGAAGAGGACTTCATCTGGCAAGATCCAGTACCAGCTGGTAATTATGATCTAAGTGAAGATGAAGTAGCTAAGATTAAGACATTAATTCTAGACTCTGAACTTACAATCAGTGAACTTGTGACAACTGCTTGGGCTTCAGCAAGCACATTCCGCGGATCTGATATGCGTGGAGGAGCTAACGGTTCTCGCATCCGTCTCGAGCCACAAAAGAACTGGGAAGTAAATCAGCCAGAACAACTTGAAAAAGTTCTTGCTGTATTAGAAGGTATTCAAAGTCATTTAGATAACAAAGTTAGCTTGGCTGACTTGATTGTACTTGGTGGTACTGCTGCAGTTGAAAAAGCTGCTAAAGAAGCTGGCTTTGATGTAACAGTTCCATTTGCTCCTGGACGTGGCGATGCTACACAAGAGCAAACAGATGTTGAAAGCTTTGCAGTACTTGAGCCAGTAGCTGATGGTTTCCGTAACTATCAGAAGAAGCAATTTAGTGTAAGCTCAGCAGAATTACTAATCGACAAGGCACAGCTTTTAGGTCTAACTGCACCAGAAATGACTGTCCTTATCGGTGGTCTACGTGTTCTAGGTACAAACTACGGTGGTACTGCTCATGGTGTATTCACTGACCGTGTTGGAGCACTTACAAACGACTTCTTCGTTAACTTGCTTGACATGGGTGTAGCTTGGGCCCCTGTAGGTGGAGATGTGTTTGAAGCTCACGATCGTAAGACTGGAAAAGTAGTTCGTACAGCTACTGGAGTTGACCTAGTATTTGGTTCAAACTCCATCCTACGTGCGATTGCCGAAGTTTATGCTCAAGATGATAATAAAGAGAAGTTTGTAAATGACTTCATCGCTGCATGGGTTAAAGTTATGAATGCAGATCGTTTCGACCTTAAGCGTCAAGAACTTAAAGAAGGTCAATTAGCAAAATAAGATAGATTAATAGAAACCGCCGTCAGCTTAATGAACGGCGGTTTCTATTTTGTCTACACCAGTTTTCAAAAAAGAGGTGTAGACCTATCTGAAGATCGACACCTCTTTTAAATTCCAATATCCCTCTTTCAGAAGTCAATTAAAAGCGTATGTAACCTTAAATAAGATTATCATCCTTTAGTCTTACCATGCACTTCATGTCTTCATTCCCGACATACCATTCGACACAATAGCCATTTGGATCAATGTCAGAATAGGAAATAAGCTCATCAAATACTTTCGTAATCTTTTGGAGATCATTTTTATAATTCGGGACCGTGATGGTTCTGTATTTTCCTTTTTTAATAATAAGAGATTCACAATTAATATCTTTCTCTTGTTCAAATTGTTCTGCGGCTGCCCTATAAACAATCAACCCATTTTCTGGTCTTGATAGACCAAAGTATCTTCTTTCTTTTGAATATGGAATAATCTCGTGAAGTCTCTCATGAGCCGCCTCAATACCTTCTGGAAAGGATACTGCAGTTACATATAACACTTTAATATCTTGTTCAATAACGACCGTTTCCATTTGTCCAACCTCCTTGACATAAAAATTCACTCTAGGAAATAAGGATAACAAAATTTAAGTCAATCTACCCGACTTTAAGTGCACGATAATGTAGAACGAAAAAACGACCTCTACATAATTCCCTATTTATTGGGTTCTATTTACACTGGTTCAATTTACCATTGAATAGAATAGAATATTTTTGATATAAAGGGCGTAGCATTACCAAAAATCGGAAAGTTGTACAACTTTACAACAGGAAGGGACAAACGCACAAATGAAAAACACCAAGAAAAAACTATTAATTGGTTTCTCTACTATTCTGGTAGTCGCAGCATTGGGATTTGGTTTACTTCAAATTGTCACAAACAACGGTTCAGAAGTAGCCTCAACTCATCAGACAAATGCGACAGAAAAAACTGATGCAAAGAAAGACGGAGTCAAAAAGTACGATAAAGTTGAAGCCAAGAAGGAAGAACCAAAAGAAGAAGGCGTTGAAGAAAAAGGGGTGAACCTGATGATGCCAAAGAAGAAGCAAAAACTACTACTGCAGAACAAAAAACAGAATCTCAAACTCCTGCAACTAAGGCTATTGAGCCTGTAACCAAATATATAAATATTAGTTCATTAAATGTTCGAAGCGGTCCAGGTACAAATCATGCTGTTCTCACCAGTGTTTCGCAAGGTCAAGCTGTTACCATTACTGAGCTAAGTGACTCTTGGAGCAAGGTCAATGTAAATGGAAAAACAGGTTGGGTTTCCAGCAAATATCTATCAGTTTCAAAACCGGTTGTGAAATCTGTTGAAGCTCCAAAACAGTCTACAACTACTTCAAGTACACCATCTAATACTGCTCCAAATACAGCTCCTCAAAACGATGCTGATAAATTGAAATCAATAAGTGGAAATAGCCAACTTATTCTTGTTACAGCAAATGGGACTAGTACAAGGAATGCAACGATCCAAACGTTCGAGAAAGACGGAAACGGAAAATGGAACCGTGTAATGAATGTTTCAGGTTTTATTGGAAAGAATGGATTTGGTAAAACCAAAGAAGGCGATGGTAAATCACCAATTGGAAAATTCTCCATTGGTACAGCCTTTGGGCAAAATGGGAATCCTGGAACGAAACTACCTTGGAGAAATATCACCTCAGATGATGTTTGGGTGGATGATTCTAGCTCTCCTCTGTACAACACTTGGCAGTCAAGAAGTGCCACTCAAGGTCAATGGACAAGCGCAGAAGATATGACTCACAGACTATATGTATACGGGTTTGTTATCAATTACAACACAGCTCGTACGCCAAACAAAGGAAGTGCGATTTTTTTCCACACTGGAAGTAGCTATACATTAGGTTGTGTTGCTACATCACAATCAAATGTAGTCTCAATTTTAAAATGGTTAGATCCTGCGAAAAGTCCAGTCATCATTATGACTCCTACACAACAGTTAGCAAATTACTAAGTCTCGTTGAAAGCCCGCCTTTGCGGGCTTTTTGCATTTTCCAGACAAACCTTCATTTTCACATTACCTTACCAGTTAGCTCTAACCCTCTCCGCAAGTTGTACCATCCGCTCATGAGCATACTCATAGATTTGTAGATAACTCTGACAGAAGTAATCCCTGTCGTGCGTTTCAGATTCCTCATCTATGGCTCTATTTCTTGGACAACCACCGTAACATAAACTTAAATAGGGACAGCTTCTACATTTTTCTGGTAAATCTGGCTTCATCCCCTGGAACTTTGAAAACTTCTCATGATTAAGAATATCCATTAAGAAGTCCGTTCCTACATTCCCAAGTTTATAATCCTCACTTATGTAAAAATCACACGGGTATGCATCCCCGTTTTGTTCTAAAATTAACGTTTTAGGACATGATGGACGATGAGTACATAGCTCAGCCTCACTCCCTAAATAGACACTAGCCATATTATCGAAAAAACGAATCGACATTTTAGGATGACCATCGTTGTACCAAATATCAAAAGCCTCACATAAAAAATCTCCATATTCTTCGGGAGTAATCAAATACTTTCCTGGTTTATCAGTTTCCTGTGAGCAAAAGTCCATACATGGAATAAATTGAACATAGGAAAAGCCCTCTTCTTCATAGAACTCCATCAGCTCTTTTGCTTTTCCAACATTATTTTCGTGAATAACCGTTAAAATATTAAAATCAACCTGATGTTTCCGTAAATAATTGATTCCCTTCATAATCCGGTCAAAGCTACCAAAGCCAGACCCAGTTACCCTTCTTGCATCATTGATTTGCTTGGGTCCATCTAGACTTACGCCAATTAAGAAATGATAGTGTTTGAAGAATTGAGCCCACTCGTCATTTAGTAATGTGGCATTTGTTTGCAGCGCATTACTTATCATCGTATTTTTAGGAGCATATTGAGCTTGAAGACGAACGACCTCTTTAAAAAAATCAATACCTGCAAGTAGAGGTTCACCTCCCTGCCAAGCAAAGGAGGCAAATCCATTTGTAATCGCCATATATTCTTTGATAAATTTTTCTAGAATGCTAGAATCGATTCGCTCTATTCTATCTGGCTGACCACCACACCGACTATAGTAACAGTAATCACAGGCTAAATTACATGCTTCTGATACGGTTTTCCACATCACGCTGAGATTACTTATTGGATTACTTATTGAATTACTTGATATACAGTCTACTGTCACAAATTCCACTCCTAATTAAAATTAGACTACTTCGGGTTCATAGGATGCTTTTACCTCAGAATGCAGTAATCTTTCCCGTTTGGTTGGTAGATTATCACGTTCATCGTCTGCTACTCGAGCATGAAGCATCAACTCAAATAACTTACTGCGCAACTCTAATGCCTCTGGTTTATGATATAAATTATTTAATTCCTGAGGGTCCTCATTTAAGTCATACAACTCTCCATCTTTAAAATGGGAGTTATACCAGAGCTTATAGTCTTTCGTTCGAATTCCCATCGTGCCATGGCCATCAGCGAGAGTAACATAATCTCTTACAGGCAATCCTTCTTTAATAGACGGAACTAATGAATGCCCCGGTAACCTGGCATCAGGATTAAGCCCCATTAATTCAAAAAGTGTCGGTACAAAGTCAATACTGGAAGCAAGAGTATCAACCGTTTCACCCGCTTTGTATCCATCTGGGAATCGGATCATAAAAGGGACTCGAACCTCGGATTCATAGGCCGTTGCAGCCTTATTAAAAATTCCGTGTTCACCAAGTAATTCCCCATGGTCAGCAGCAAATACAATGAGGGTATTCTCTAATAGATTTTTTTCCTTCAACTTGTCTGTGATCATCCCTAGACAGTCATCAACCATCTTAAGTAAACAATAATGCCCTGCAATCCCTTTCTTCATCATTTCATCCGTAATCTCACCGAATTTACTTCTAAATAGATCGTATCGTCTACGATACGCTTCGGATTTTGTCTCGTATTCTTCTTGCTTCCTGTTTTCCGGTAGTGAGACATCCTCTGGTTTACAATAATCCAAGTATTTCTCTGGCATCACATATGGTTCATGTGGAGCATGGAACCCTATGAACAAAGCAAAAGGGTCTTCATCAACATTCAATCTTTCTAGAGCGTCGCAGGCACGTCTCGCTACATGAATATCAAAATAGTTTTCTTCTTGCTCTGGCGTAGCGGCAGGTTCAAAATGATTCCAGCCATCTTGATCACCAAATGATTTTCCCACCGGAACCTGAATATGAAAACTACCAGCATGGATCATATGTGTTTTACCTACAGATACACATCTATATCCATAATCCCTTAACAACGACATCCAAGTCGTCTCACCTTCCGTACTAAATTTAACATTACCACTTACCCCTATTTTCCATGGATGTCTTCCTGTTAAAAATGTATGTCTAGATGGCACACATGGAGATGCGGCCGTAAAAAAATTTCCAAAAGTAACAGATTCACTTCGAAGCTGTTCCATATGTGGATAATTGGCATACGGCTGCCGTTCGGGTCCGATAGAATCTTCTCGTTGTTGGTCAGTCATGATAAAAATAACATTCATATTCTTCTTCACTTTCACCACTCCTTTTTCACTTCAACTATTTATCATTCATTTTAATGGAACGTGACCATGGGAAGAATATCAAAATGTTCGGTGAAGGGTTGTCAATTTGTTGTCTTTTCTTTTTAGCAATTAATTGCTAAACCAATTATTTTCTAAGATATAATGATTGTAGTAAGCGTTTTTATAAAAAGTATTTATTTGATAGTTTGTTAGATTCTAGCTTTGATGAATAGGAGGGTCACTAGTGCAGGAATTTTCCCATGAATACGCATATCATTGGTTTTTTTACCCGACTTCAATAGAAAAAGGAGGGGGGATTTGGCCGATTCGATCTGGTTGCAACGTGGCAAAACCGAATTTTAAAATTGGTCCGCGCATCATCAATTACTATAGCTTGCATTTTGTTTTAGGTGGAGAAGGAGAAATCACTCTTGGAGAATCAAAAAATCGGCTCAGATCCGGAGATTTGTTTTGCCTTTTTCCAAATCAAACACACCAATACATAACAGATCCTGACAATTCATTAGAATTATTTTGGCTGGCTATTGATGGAAAACAGGCTTCTTCCCTTTTAAATCGAATTGGTTTAACAGAGCACTCCTATCATATTCCAGATTTCATTACTATAGAAATTACAAACGTTATAGATGAACTCATTAAACAATTCAAAGAAATGGGAAAGGACGATGAGTTCATTCGACTCAGTTTAATCTATAAACTGTTCCATAGTCTTTCCATCCGAGCAAAGGAAAAGAACCTGACTCCGATAACGAGTGGGAAATGGATTCAACTGAGCAAACAATATATGGATATGCACTTTGCAGACGGTATAACAGTGAATGACGTTGCGAAATACATCGGTATTCACCGTTCACATTTTACCACTAGATTCACATCCGAAATTGGCGTTAGCCCAAGTCACTATCTATTAGCTTTAAAAATGAAAAAAGCTTCAGCCATGATTTCAGATCGTTCATTCACGATTACAGAAATCGCCTTTTCCCTTGGATATTCCGACCTGTATTCCTTTTCAAAAGTTTTTAAAAAATATACAGGTGTTTCGCCAAAACAATTTTTGGCGAAAAAAAAGGGCTGACATGAGTCGGGTTCGATCCGCGTTCATGTCAGCCTTTTCCTTATACCATACTACTCTTCCGCACTTTCTTTCCCAAAACTATCAAGCATAGCACGCACTTCGTCCGTTGACTTTGTGCTCATCAATTGATTTCTCAATTCTCCTGCTCCTCGAAATCCTTTTACATAGATCTTGAAAAAGCGATGCAGAGCAGTGAATGGACGTGGCTCTAACTCTTGTGAATATTTATCATGGAGATCGAGATGCAATCTTAACAGATTAAGCAGTTCCTCACTACCATGTTCTTTCGGTTCTTTTTCAAAGGCAAATGGATTTTTAAAAATACCACGGCCTATCATAACTCCATCAACACCATATTGTTCCACAAGCTTTAAGCCCATTTCACGATCAAGAATATCCCCATTGATCGTCAAAAGTGTATCTGGCGCTATCTCGTCACGGAGTTTCTTAATCTCCGGAATCAGCTCCCAATGCGCATCTACTTGGCTCATTTCCTTTCTAGTACGCAAATGAATAGAAAGGTTCGCGATATCCTGTTTCAATATATGGGTCAGCCATTCCTTCCACTCGCCAACTTCCGTGTAACCAAGTCTTGTTTTTACGCTTACAGGCAATCCTCCTGCTTTTGCCGCTTGGACGATTTCAGCAGCGACTTCTGGACGTAGGATAAGGCCGCTCCCCTTCCCTTTGGATGTCACATTAGGGACTGGACAGCCCATATTAATATCGATGCCCTTATATCCAAGCTCCGCCATACCAATACTCATTTGCCGAAAATATTCGGGCTTATCCCCCCATATATGTGCCACAATCGGTTGTTCATCTTCTGTAAAAAGTAAACGCCCACGCACACTTCGGTTTCCCTCAGGATGGCAATAACTCTCCGTGTTTGCGAACTCTGTAAAAAACACATCCGGTCGACCTGCTTTACTTACTACATGGCGAAATACAACATCCGTCACATCTTCCATTGGTGCAAGTACAAAAAACGGTCGTGGCAATTCACGCCAAAAATTCTCTATCACTTCAAACTCAAATCCTCTCGTTCCTATTTCTGTACATCACTAAAAATCTCTTCCGATTTTACCACACTCAAACCCGCATTGCACCGTTCGCTGTCATAATAAAGTTTTCCGAAATCACCTGTTTTTCCCGCTCTTTTCCTTCGTTTTCTCACTTTCCCACGCTCTTTTTTCACGCTTTTTCCCACTCTTTTCCTCCAGTTAGAATAAAGTTTACCGAGTCCACAAAAAACAAAAAGGCTTATCCCGTAAGGGATAGCCCTATGTTTCTCATGCTTTTTTACGAAATCTTTTTTCTCACTCGAAGGAGAAATCGGAAAGGATTATTATGACGTAAGAAAGAATTATTGATTAGTTACAATTTCAATACTAACTTCGTCACTACTTCTACGTGCGCCGTCTGTGGAAACATATCGACTGGCTGCATGAATTCAACCTTGTATTTTGGTGACAATACGGCGATATCCTTCGCCAAAGTTGATGGGTTACATGATACGTATACTACTTTTTTCGGTTTCACCTGTAAAATGGTTTTCAGTAATTGCTGGTCAAGCCCTGTACGTGGCGGGTCAACAATAACCACATCCGGCTTCCAGCCTTCCTTCGCCCATTTCGGCATGACCTCTTCTGTTTTTCCAACCTCATATTTAGCATGCTTAATCCCATGACGAGCCGCATTTTTCTTAGCATCTTCAATCGATTCACGAATGACATCCATACCGCGAATTTCACCAGCTTTATCAGCCACCCACAAACCAATCGTACCGACACCACAATAAGCATCGACAACCTTTTCCGTTCCTGTTAATCCTGCTGAGTCCTTAACCTCATTATAGAGTCTGATTGTTTGCTCAGGGTTCAATTGGAAAAATGTTCGCGCAGAAAGCTCAAATTGCAAATCACCCAGCGTCTCCTGGATAAAATCGTTTCCTTCTAATGTGACCGATTCATCGCCAAAAATAAGTGACGTTTTCTGTCCATTGACGTTTTGCACAATCGACTTCACTTCAGGAACGTGAGTCTTAATCTTCTCAACAAGAATATTCTTTTTCGGCAATTCTTTTTGTGAGGTAATTAAAACGATTTGCAGTTCGCCAGTCTGGATCCCAACTCTCGCTACAATTGTCCGAACAATGCCTTTTCTCGTTTTTTCATTATAAATCGAAATATTGAGTTCCTGTAAAATTCGTTTGACTGCTTCAGTCGCTTTATTTGTTAATGGATGTTGAACCGCACATTGCTGAATATTGATCAGCTTGTGCGAATTGATTCCATACAAGCCAGCTAACACTTGACCATCACGGCTTCCAACCTGGAACTGACTCTTATTACGATAATTCCACGGGTCTTCCATTCCAATCGTTTCTCGAATTTCTAGCGCATCCACTTTTAACTTCGTATGTCGTTCCAGAGACTGAATGACAATATCTCGTTTCTCTCTTAGCTGCTGGTCATAGCGCAAATGCTGAAGCTGGCAACCTCCACACTCCTCATACACCGGACACGGCGGCTGAACTCGGTATTCTGACTTCTTGCGGATTTTTTTAATCTTTCCTTCCGCAAATTTCGGATGAACCTTTGTTGCTTCTACTACGACTTCTTCCCCCGGCAGAGCACCTGGTACAAAGACTACCTGCTTTTTAAAATAACCGACACCTTCCCCATTGATCCCTAGTCGCTTGATCGTTAAAGGAAAGGTTTGCTTCAGTTCGATTTTCACTGTTTGTTCTTTTTTCATGATGCTTCACTCCATCTATTCGTTCTACATTGCTTCCTCAAGACTTCTCCATAAATATAGGGAAGCATAGCTTAAATAAGGCTCCCACGCCTTTTTATATTCTTCCATCTCTTTTAGAGTTGGCTTACTCTCAAGATTATATAGTTTTTTCAATGCATTTTGGAGACCAATATCTGCCACTGGAAAAAGATTCGGACGACCTAATCCAAACATCAATAGATTCTGGACAGTCCACGGTCCGACACCACGAAGCTTGATTAATTCCTTCATAATCTCTTCATCTGTTTTCTTATGAAGACTATCTATATCTAGAGTCCCATCTACAATGGCTTGAGCAATGCCGATGACATACTCCGCTTTTCTACCGCTAAATTGCAGCTCCCTTAAATCCTCGACAGCAAGACTCGCTACTTTTTCAGGCTGTGGGTAAAAGAATACGCCTTCTACTTCAGAGCCGAATGTCTTCACAAACCGCTCCGTTAACGTATGCGCAAAACTCAAGTTTAACTGCTGATGAACAATACATTTTAATAGACAGCCATAAGCATCAAAATCAAGGACCAGTGGTGTTCCTCGATGTTTTTCAAAAATCGGATATAGATCGGTCATTTGAAAATGATCATGAATGTCCGTTAACGGTTTGTTCCATTGAAAAATATGGGCAAGTTTTTCGATGACTTCGGGATTATCTGAAGAAATGCTGAACTCTGGATCATCCGTACTCCCGATCGCTTTCACTTCAACCACCTGTCGTCTCTCATTCACCATAAGCGGAACTTTGACACTTCTATTGACTCTATCAATCGCATGAAGTGGATCAAGAGCAAGCCTGTCCAACACCAAATCAAAATTATAAGGTCCCGTAATTTTCACCGTTATCCCACCTAGTCAATTTGCCGATATTATAGCATTAATTACGAAAAAAAGCCCATTCCCGAACTTTACGAGACATGGGCCTTATCACTTAAAAAAGGATTGGGTTCTTCATTGCTTTACTTTTCATCAAATCATCGAGAGTCTTAAACGTATACCCTCTCTTCTTTAAGTCTTTAATGGCTTTTTCGAGAGCATCGGCATTATCCTTGGATACGCTATGAAGCAGAATCACGGCACCAGGATGAACTTGTCTCATAATATTGTCGTAGGCGTATTGCCAGCCTCTTTGCTCATTGACCTTCCAATCGACAAAAGCAACCGACCACATGATATGGGTATAGCCTTGTTCCTTCGCAAGCTTAAGGGTTCTTTCGCTAAGCACGCCTCGAGGTGGACGTAAATACACCATATTTCTAATTCCCGTGATCTCTTCTGTTTTCTTTCGAACTTTTTCTAATTCCCTCTCCAGCCGACCATCATCAACCTTTGTTAAATCAGGGTGATAATACGAGTGATTGCCAATAATATGACCATCCTCCGCCATTCTTCGAACCAAATCAGGCTGGCTTTCCAAATAGTGTCCTGTTAGAAAAAATGCTGCAGGGACCTTTTCTTTTTTCAGAATGTCTAAAAACTGTTCCGTATAGCCGTTTTCGTATCCATTATCAAAGGTTAAATAAATATCTTTTCTTTCTGGGTCCCCTTTGTATACGGCATCATATTTTTCGAGTAGCTGGTCTAACTCTGGCCCCGCTTCAGCAGGCTGCTCATCTCTACCTTTTTTAAAACCCCAGTGAATAGCTGTATTGCTAACACTTGCTGAAGCAGTGGTGGTAACGAGCATAAAAGTAAATAGGAAACAAATACTTCGTTTAAGTTTCATTCCTTCTCCTCCTACTAACACTTTTTCCTTATTTTTCGTTAATTGGAGGGAAAAGATGATTTACAATGATTACCTTTTCGCTGAAACAGCAAATCCAAAAGCTATAAATGGCAAAAGTATAAATAAGATAAAAATTCCTTTTTGCGTCGCAAGAATAATGGCTGGCACGAGCAGTGCTAACCCGCTAAAAAAGTGCGCGAGCCAAGACTTTTTCCAAAGGCCAAAAAGAAACAACAATCCACCCAAAATCAATAATCCCCATAGACCGATTCCCACTAATAAGAAATCCATTGTGAATTCCTCCGAATCATTTTTCTTTAGTATATTCAGGTTTTGTACAAGTGGAGACTACTTCTGGAACTAAATTGGATCAAAAAACTGCATCTCAAATTGATTGAGATACAGTTCATTTTTAGCTCAACTTCATCGTGGTGACACAAGTCCCATCCTTTTCAAAAGTCGATAACTCCGATGATACGGTTTTTCCGTCATAAGCAATCGTAATTTTATAAGTTTCATCACGAGGAAGCCATAAATCGAAAAATCCGTTTGCTTGAGACATCATCTTTTCGTCTACTACAACATCGCCATCTTCATTTTCAATATGTACATCGAATTCTTTTTCTACCAATTCTCCTTGACAGCCAGTCAAGCTATGATTCGTACAAGGATGAGTTTCATTGATATAAGGTGCGATGGAAACAAAAAATTCATCTTCCGGAAGGTCATACAATGTCTCTTTCTTGTCTAGATCGGTAACAATCAATTGCGTTGATGTAATGGATGCAGTTTCGTCTTCAATACTCCATGTACTATAATCATGAACCAATTGCTTAATGTCCACCGATTCATCATTACTAGGAGTACTCTCCTCACCACTACAAGCAGCCAACAACATACTAGCAAACAAAATAAGGGTCAAAATCTTTGATTTCATATAGTCACCTCAATTCGCATTCCCTTATTTTAAAATTATACTATTTCTGTCCTAGATGAAAATCGATTTCCGATACTAGACACAATATTTTCATTTTTTCGCCATAAAATCTCTATTATCCACGTCCAATTTAATTTCTTGGTCGTTCAACTTCTCAAAAATAGGGTGCATCCAGCAGATTAAATTCGTTAAGACCATCAGGCCCCCTAGAACGACAAATAATAGAGGAATGGAAAAGGCTTCGGCAAACATACCACCTAATGCTGCCCCAAATGGAATGCCTGCCTGTGCAAGCAATATTCTCACTGAAAAAACTCTGCCACGTAAATGTTCAGGAACTCTGCGCTGATATAAAGTCGTATTATTGATGTTAAAAATAATTGCAAATAAGCCTTGGCCAAATGAAAACACGAGGGCGAGCCAATAATAAGGGGTCCAAGCTAGGCCAATAAATAATACTCCGTCTATGAATAAAGAACCTAACATCACTCTTTTTCGATTCTTCGGTTCTTTGAGGATTCCTGTCAGCAATGAACCACCCAACATGCCAAGAGAAAAAGCTGAAGTAAATAATCCATATTGAAAAGCTGTTCCACCTAATTCATCCGTAATATAAGGGAGAAACATTGGTTGAGCCGCACCAGAACTAAAGTTAATGAACATCATCATGATGCCGACCCAGAACAATACGGGATAGACACGATAGAATTGCAGTCCCTCTTTAAATTGAAAAAACCAACTTTCCTTTTGTTCTACACGTTGTGTTTTCGAGCTTGGATTCATCATCAACAGAAGTCCTGCTATACCCAAAGCAAGAATCAGGATATAGAGCACTAACTCTACACTAAATGCAGAAATCAAAATCCCCCCTAAGGTCGGTCCCAAAAGAGTCATTAACTGCCCAGTTCCCTCTAATATAGAATTCCCTTTTGTTAATTTGTCCTTTGGCAATATATCCGCAATATAGGCCATGCTGGCAGGATAAAACAAAGGTTGAGCGAGTCCAATCGCAACGGATATGATGTATAAATGCCAGGATTCTAAAAACTCAAAAGGCAATAAAATGGCCGGAATAAGAAAGACTGCAGCACGGAACCATTCTGAAAAAATCATGACTTTTTTTCGATCCCATCGATCCAAATAAGGACCAGCAAACATTTGCATAATGATATTCGGAAGCATGAAGCTTAGCCAAATACTTCCCATCGCCATCTTCGAACCAGTCATTTCATACACGAGCCAAGATAATGAAAAGGTAGCAAACGTACTTCCTAATCCAGAAGCCGCTTGTGCGAGCCAAAGAAACACAAACTTTCTATCCTTGAATAATTCCTTCATCTCGTCCCCCTTAAACACAACAAACGCTTGAAATTGTATATTCAAGCGTCTGTAAAAATATCTGTATTTACTTAAATTCTCTTCTTTTTTGCGACTTCCTGCCGAGACTTAAAATACTCGTTCTATAAATTGAGCTAGTTTTTCTAATGAAGATTTATCTACATCTTTATGCAGGCTGTTTCCGTGAGCATCCATCGTCACAACCGCCGTAAAGCCTTCAACACTTAGATGCCACATCGCTTCTGGAATTCCAAATTGCATTAAATCAACACCATCAACGGACTTAATACAATCAGCATAATATTGAGCAGCTCCACCAATGGCATTCAAGTACACGCCACCATGTTCTTCTAAGGCTGCTAAAGTTTTCGGACCCATACCACCTTTGCCGATGACTGCGCGGATTCCAAATTTCTTCATGATATCCCCTTGATAAGGCTCTTCACGAATACTTGTCGTTGGACCCGCTGCTTTTACATGCCAATTGCCTTCTGAATCCTTCAACATAACCGGACCACAGTGGTAAATGATTTGACCATTTAGATCTACTGGTGCGTCATTTTCTGATAAATACTTGTGAATCGCGTCACGTCCTGTGTACATTCTGCCATCAATACGGACGACATCTCCCACTTTTAGCTCACGAATCTGCTCTTCCGTAATTGGCGCTTTTAACGTGATTACTTCAGGCTCAGCTTCAATAGCAGCTGCTGATTCTTTTTCAGTCTCCGGTGCAAAATCAATTTTATCTCCCTCTTGGTATAACCATTCATTGATTTCACCTGTTGCTGCATCAACGACGACCCCAAGGCGACGGAATGCCCAACAGTTGTAAGCTACAGAAACGAAGAAGCTTGCTGGAATACGGTTCATAACGCCAATTTTACAACCTAAAAGAGTTGTTTCTCCACCAAATCCCATCGTTCCAATGCCAAGCTCGTTGGCATTTACCATAATATATTCCTCTAGTTTACGAAGGTCTTCATGCGGATTCACGTCATCATTCGAACGGAAAAGCTGTTCCTTCGCTAAATCATAACCTGAAGAACGGTCACCACCGATTCCTACCCCAATGAAACCGGCACTACATCCTTGACCCTGCGCTTGATAAACAGAGTGCATAATACATTTACGAATCCCGTCTAAATCACGGCCAGCACGACCTAAGCCATCAAGCTCACAAGGTAAGCTGTACTGGATGTTTTTATTTTCACAACCGCCACCTTTTAAAATCAGGCGCGCATCAATATAATCCTTTTCCCATTGCTCAAACTTCACAACTGGAAGACCAAGTCCCAGGTTGTCCCCACTATTCTCCCCTGTTAGTGAGTCTACTGAGTTTGGACGAAGCTTCCCGTCCTTAGTCGCTTCCGCAATCGCGTTTTGAATGGCTTTTTTCAATTCTATTTGGTTAACCCCAACTGGTGTTTTGATTTTAAAAGTTGGAAGTCCTGTGTCCTGACAAATCGGTGACACATTATCATCCGCCATTTTGATGTTGTTCGTAATCGTCGCTAAGCTCATTGCCGCACGTGTACCAGCGCTTTCTTTTTCCTTGGCAGCTTTGACCGCACGGCGCACATCTTTTGGTAAGTTAGTTGAAGTTTCAACAATCAGCTTGTACATACTGTCTTGAAATTTTTGAATGTCCATGGAAGTTTCCCCTTTCCCTTTATCCCCTTTTGCCTGTAAAAAAGTAAACGCTTAACCTTTGTTTGTGAAAATTACAATAATTCTTCGATTTTTATTATACTCCTATCGGCTTTTGATTGAAAGTGGGGCATCTTGAGAAGCTTATTTCGGAAATCTTAGCAAGAATTTCGGAATTTCCTCACCTTTTTCAGAAATTAAAAAAGAGCCCGTCGGCTCTCCTTAATTTACTCATCTCGGTTTTTGAATTCACGGCATTTTGATTCTAAATCATCAATGATTGAAATTAGACGATCAATATCCTCTAGCTCTGTGCTTTCAGGCTCAATCGCATCTAAGAGGTCTAAAAACATACCTAAACGTTGCTTTAAGAAAACGACCTGGTCGCCTTTTTCTTTAATCGGATTACCCATTGTTGTTTGCTCCTTCCAATAAAACACTTTCCTATAAACATCGTCTTCCATCGTACAATACCCTTTTCATATAGGCAACATGTATCGAACGAAAAATAAGAGAAATACATTGACATAACGCACATAGAAATTGATAATAAAGGTATTTTGTGTTAGCTATAGACTGTTTTCGCATAATGATCGAAAAGAGTAAAAAAGGAGTTTTCTTCATGAATATAACTAAAAGACAAATAACTCCCAGCTTTGATCCTTGGGAAGCCTATTTGGATGTAGAGCAATACGGGAAGATGACATTAACGAATGTCGAATTTACCACAACCACTTTGTGCAATATGCGCTGCGAACACTGCGCAGTCGGATATACATTGCAGCCAAAGGACCCGAATGCCCTTCCCTTCGATTTACTTGTCAAACGATTGGACGAAATCCCGACCCTTCGCTCATTAAGTATTACGGGTGGAGAGCCGATGTTATCGAAAAAGTCCGTTGAGAATTACGTGCTCCCTTTACTTCAGTATGCCCATTCTCGAGGAGTTCGTACTCAAATCAACTCAAATTTAACGCTAGATTTGGAGCGTTATTTAAAAATAGCACCTTACCTAGATGTATTACATATTTCACATAACTGGGGTACCCTCGAGGATTTCGTCGAAGGTGGATTCGCAATGATGGAACGAAAGCCGACCGTGGAGCAACGTGCTATTCTTTTTCAACGAATGATTGAAAATAGCCGTGCTTTATCAGAAGAAGGCGTGATGGTATCAGCAGAGACGATGCTAAGCAAGCGGACATTGCCTCACCTTGAGCATATTCATCATCAAATTGTGGAAGAAATGAAGTGTGGAAGGCATGAAGTGCACCCTATGTACCCATCAGATTTCGCCTCGGCCCTAGAGGTATTGAGCCTTGATGAGATTCGCGATGCAATTCATCATTTGCTTGATATCCGCGATGAAAATACATGGATGCTGTTTGGCACATTGCCATTTTACCCTTGTAGTAGCAATGAGAAAGATTTGGAGCTTCAGCAACGCCTTTACAATAGTAAGAAGGTAACTGTCCGCAATGATCCCGATGGACGCTCACGCTTAAATATCAATATTTTCACAGGCGATGTGATCGTGACTGATTTTGGCGATACACCTCCACTTGGCAATATTCAAACGGACACACTTCCTGCAGCTTATGAAAAGTGGATGCAGTCTGACTTAGCAAGAAGCTTGAATTGCCATTGTCCTGCTGTCAAATGCCTTGGCCCGAACGTCTTGGTGAAAAATAGTTACTATCCAGATATCGATTTCCAAAATCGCAAAGCGAAGATCACTCTATGATAGAGAAAACGTCGACCAATGAACTGGCCGACGTTCTTTTTTATACAGGTTTGTCCGACGCAATAAACTGAAATGAAATGTAATCCTGAATTGGGATCCATGCGCCGATTCCTTGTGAAGTCACGTTCTTGACAACAATCATTTTTTTATTGCCTTTGAGCATTAAATAAACCTCTCCGTAAGTTACCTTGCCTTTTTCATTGACCGCAGGTGCATAGCCATACAAGTATCCAAGTCTTTTTGGAGCGATGTTATAAATATGACCTTTCTTCGTTCCTGCTCCAACTACGGTTTGGAATGCTAGAGGTAGATTTGTTTTTTCCGCTGCTCTTAGGAGCATCATTTTTTTCACATCATCCGCTTGTGGCACTTTCGCCGTTAAGCCACCCTCCACAATCTTTTGCGCTTCTTGAACATAGTGAATTTGATAATTCGCCTTTCCGCCACGATTATCATAATAATTCGTATTCACTTTTTGATACTCCCAGTTAGGAGCCGTTTCGGTTGATTCATAGTTTAAAGGCCAATGGCCTAAATAAATCACGGCACGGTAACCGATCGCAAATGGCGTGCTATTCACATTTGTCTCATTAAGCATTCGGATTAAATTTGGATTCTCAATTTTCACTTTTGTCGTTGCAATTAAATCCGCTGTCAGCTCACTTGGCTGCAATCTTGGCAAATCCTGCGTTGGATTTGGGTACGTATTTTCCTTCGTAATATTGAGTACCGAATCTGGGACCTTTATATCCTCAACCTTTTTCGCTGCTAACGCATTCGGTATGGACAATTGCAAAATGAATAGTCCAACTACTAAAAAGGGTATCATTTTTTTCATAATGAGTAGAACTCCCTTCACAATATGTAGGAGTCAATTCCATTCGTCACGTATCCTTTAGAAATCAACTCGTACACATAGTTTTTTCAGAGTTCTACCATCTTATCCAAAATTTAATTTACTAATTCGAAGGACTCTTCAATCTCGATGCTATCGATCACCGATTGAACCATCGAACAATTTTTCCGCGTTAACACCATGATTTTCTCCATTTGATGTTCTTCGATCTGTGCACCTGAAATGGTAAAATGCAAATGTACCTTCTCCACTCTGTCTGCCTTTTCAGGATTTCTTTCCACATCCGCCTTTATATGAATATCATCATAGCTAATTCGCTTTTTCTCTAGAATTTTTCTCATGACGCCACCACTACAAACAGCAATGGATGAGACAAGCAACTGAAATGGGCGGAACCCATGATTCTCATCACCAGCAATATTCAATCTTCCATTCGCTGTTTCTGTATAAAATCCTACTTCTTTAATTTTAAACTCCATGTTGTTCACCCTTTCTTATCCCTAATAATACAAAGAGTTGTTCTTTTTGACAAAGATTCCTTCTTGCCAAAATTCCCTATTATCAGTTAACATCAGGAAGAATATAGAAATCATGGGGTATACACAAAATGAACATAAGGCTTTGGATTCTCGTTGGTATTGTTGCGATTTCTGGATTTTCTCAAGGAATGCTCATGCCACTTATCGCGATTATTTTTGAACAGGATGGACTTTCGTCGTCCATCAACGGATTACATGCAACAGCCATTTACATCGGAATATTAGGCATCTCACCTTTTATGGAAAAGCCATTGCAAAGGCTTGGCTTCAAGCCAACAATCATTATAGGAGGAATAATTGTTATTCTATCGATGGCACTTTTTCCTGTATGGAAATCATTATGGTTTTGGTTTATTTTGCGACTATTGATTGGAATCGGGGATAGTCTCCTCCACTTTGGAACCCAAACTTGGATTACCTCCTTCTCCACTGCGGCCAACAGAGGGCGAAACATAGCACTCTATGGGGTATTTTTCAGTTTAGGATTTGCTGGTGGACCAATGATGACACGACTACTCGAAATAAATGAAAGCTTGCCGTTTATCCTATCAGCTGTTTTAAGCTTGCTCGCTTGGGTGACCATCTTTTTGCTAAAAAACGAATTTCCTGCTCAAGATTCAATCCAAGATACATCCTTTTTTAACACCTTTAAGCGTTTTGGACAAGTTTGGAAATTTGCTTGGATTGCCTTCCTCCCGCCATTCTGCTACGGATTTTTGGAGGGTTCTTTAAACGGAAACTTTCCTGTGTATGCGTTAAGAATTGGCATTGACGTCGATTCCGTATCGATCATATTGCCTGCTTTTGCCATTGGAACAATCGTTTTTCAAATGCCACTTGGTTATTTAAGTGATCGTTATGGTAGAAAAAAGATATTAAGCTTTGTTATGAGTGCTGGTTTTCTGACCTTTATCGCGGCTGGAATATTCGAAGCATCTGAAACAGCACTGTTTATCTGCTTTTTTATTGGTGGGATGTTAGTTGGCTCTACATTCTCTCTTGGCATCACCTATATGGCGGACCTTCTTCCAAGACAATTTCTCCCTGCTGGGAATATTATGTGCAGTGTTTTTTATGGAATTGGCAGTATGACAGGACCATTTATCGGTGGCTTGATGATTCAATACTTAGAAGGGGTTAGCTTTTTTTATTTGATCGGACTAATGCTTATTAGCATTTTTATTGCGTTATTCTTCTTTAAACCACGCAAGGAAATGAAAGGACTAACACTGTAAAAAATGCTTCACGAAACGAACACCTTCTGATATAATTAGAATAAATATAAATTAATAGTTTTTAGAAATAAACCCGCTGTCATCCATTTGATGACAGCTTTCGTGTTTTTCAAGGGTACTGATGATGATTATTTTTCTCAATTAGAGTATTTAATTGATATTAATTCTCACTACAAGGGGAGGACATAGAAATGGAAGCAGAAATGAACAGAGTAGCAGAAGTTCACACACCTAAAGAAAGTAGACTTGAAAAAATCAAACCACATGCCGAATTAATTGCAGCAATTTTAAGTGGTGTTTTAATTTTAATTGGTTGGATATTAGAAAAAAATGATTTAACGACAGCATCGATTGTCTTCTTTCTTTTCGCCTTTGTGATCGGAGGATTTGCAAAAGCAAAAGAAGGCATTGAGGATACGATTGAAAACAAAGAACTCAATGTGGAAATGTTAATGATTTTTGCCGCGATTGGCTCTGCCATCATTGGCTATTGGACTGAAGGAGCGATCTTAATCTTTATTTTCGCAATGAGTGGTGCCTTAGAAACATACACAATGAACAAGAGCCATAAAGAAATCTCCGCTCTTATGGAGCTACAACCTGAGGAAGCTTTAGTTGTCACAAACGGGATTGAAAAAATCACAGCCGTTTCGGATTTAAAAATTGGTGATTTGATTCTTGTTAAGCCTGGGGAGCGCGTTCCTTCAGATGGTCGAATCGTTAAGGGACAAACACATGTGGATGAGGCTGCCATTACAGGTGAATCGATTCCCGTTTCAAAAGGGATTGATGAAGATGTTTTTGCTGGAACGGTGAACCTGAACGGATCAATTACAGTTGAAATTACAAAAGCGAGTACGGAAACCCTTTTTCAAAAAATTATTCAGCTCGTCCAATCTGCGCAAAGCGAGAAATCCCCTTCACAGCTTTTCATTGAGAAATTTGAAGGGACTTATGTAAAGGTCGTTCTTGCCGTTGTAGCTTTAATGATGTTTTTACCTCATTTCTTACTAGACTGGACTTGGACGGAAACCTTTTATCGCGCAATGATTTTACTCGTTGTCGCTTCACCTTGCGCCCTTGTGGCATCCATTATGCCAGCAAGTTTGTCGGCGATTTCAAATGGGGCAAGACATGGAATTCTTTTTAAAGGTGGTGTCCATTTAGAAAATCTCGGTCATTTAAAAGCAATCGCTTTTGATAAAACAGGTACATTAACAAAAGGAAAGCCTGAAGTTACGGATGTTTTCGTTTTAGAAGGATTAGAAAAAGTTGAAATTCTATTGATCACCGCATCGATTGAAAGTCATTCAACCCATCCATTAGCGAACGCCATCGTACTGTATGCAAAAAAGGAACTTCAAAAACCTCTTATGACACTGGACAGTATTGAAGACGTTTCAGGTTATGGGGTTCAAGCATCTATTAAACAGGATAATTGGAAAATTGGAAAAGCCAATTTTGTTGGAAAAGCGGAAGCCGATGCATTCTTAAATGGGGTTGCAACGAAATTATCAAACGAAGGGAAAACCGTTGTTTTTGCGAAGAAGAATGACGTCATTGTTGGCGTTGTTGCTTTGAAGGATGTCGTCCGTGACGAAACGAAGGAAGCAATCAAGACATTAAGAAAAAAAGGCATTTACACGGTCATGCTGACAGGAGACAGCCAGAGTACAGCTAGCGCAATCGCAGCAGAAAGCTATGTGGATGAATTTATCGCAGAATGCTTGCCAGAAAATAAAGTGGATGAATTGAAAAAACTGAAGGAACGATTCGGACAAGTGGCAATGGTCGGAGACGGTATCAATGACGCACCCGCTCTTGCAACAGCTAATGTGGGAATTGCCATGGGTGAAGGGTCTGGCGTGGCACTCGAAACGGCCGATGTCGTTTTAATGAAAAACGAATTGCCACGCATTGCCGAGGCTATTAAACTATCAGAGAAAATGAATCGAATCGTCAAGCAAAATGTGATTTTCTCGATTAGTGTCATCATGCTACTTATCATCACGAATTTCCTTCAATTTATCGACCTTCCATTCGGTGTCATTGGCCACGAAGGTAGTACAATTCTTGTTATTTTAAATGGATTACGGCTATTGAAGTCTAACTAATAGGAAGGCTCTGTTATTGTTGATTTTCTACAGTTGTACCCACTTAACCGGAGAAATTCCTTTTATTTTTGAAAAATTAGTGGATATTAAGTGAAATAGGCGGAGATTTTCAGCTTAATAACATAAAAAGCCTTAAAATCAGATAACATGTATAGCCCTAACAGGAAAAATTCCGCTTATTTATAGGGAAGAAAGAGGATTTTCTTGATTTAGCCGGAATTTTTCCTTCTATTTTTCAATGTAATAAAATCAACCCCCACCTTTAACAGAGCTAATTGAAAAAGCAAACTCTCCTTAAATGGTGGGTTTGCTTTTTGCATATTATTTATTTTCTGCCACTCAAAAGCACTTTGTATCGGCGTTTATCCGGTTCGGTTCTTAAATCTAAATCCTTTTAAATGTTATTTTCGTTCTTCCACTCATACTGAATATCAGGTAAATTTTCTTCATTTTCATGGCCTCTACCTATTATTTCAAATCCATTCTTTTCATAAAATCTCTGTGCGTTTTTATTTATTTCAAAAGTGTATAAGGTTAATACTCCGTCTGATTGTGCTTTCGCTCTCTCTAGTAATGCTTGACCAATACCTATTCCTTGATAATCTTTATGAACATAAAGCTGGCTTATTTCCGTTTTATTGTAGGCAACCATTCCTACTACACTTTCATTAATCAATGCTAAGTCTATTTGAAATCGCTCTAGTAATATTTGATCTAAAAAATACAAATGACTCTCGAAGCTATGCTTTTCTTTCTGACCAATTGCTCTCTCTTTACTTTCTCTCCACATTTTCACTGTTTGCTCAGCATACTTAGGATCGTATGGAGCGAATAAGATTTTGTGTTGGTCCATTATCACACTTCCCAATTTGTATAGTATTTTTCCAAATAATCGACATAAAGATTAATTTGCAAGATTCAAAGTTCATACACGTCCCCTCCAAATAACAACAAAATGACGTATGGAGATCACATACGTCATTTCAACAGCTATCATCCTTTAAATAACTCGACAAAGCATTGATTTCTCCTCCGAGAATAATAATAATCCCAGACAGATAAAACCAAATCAATAGGACAATCACGGCTCCTATACTTCCGTACATCGCCGAGTAATTGCCAAAATTACTGACATAATACGAAAATCCACCTGAAACGAGTAACCAGCTAATCGTTGAAAAAATTGCTCCTGGCAAAGCATCAATACATTTAAACTTTTTATTCGGGGCAAGCCAGTATAGAACAAGAAAAACAATAAAAATGATAATGGCACTGACTAACCAGCGAAACATATTCCAAAACGCAAGAAAGAGGTTTGTATACCCGAAAGTGTCAAACAAATACAGTCCGATTTGCTTACCGAACACAGGGAGTAGCAAGGCAACGATAAACACAAAGATCATCGCTAAGGTAAATAGAACGGCAATCCCCCTTGAGACAATAAAAGAGCGATTCTCCTTCACCTCATACGCTTTGTTAAAAGCACGTATAATTGCATTCAAGCCATTGGAGGCAGACCAAATCGTTGCGATAATCCCGAATGATAGTAACGTACCACTTTGGTGACTCATGATTTCTGTTAGGTTGGTATTGATAAAAGCCATCGTCTCTCCTGGCGCGAAATCTGCAACCACTCCAAGCATTTCTTCCTGTGTAATTGGTAAATAGGGAATCAGTGAGACAAGTACAATCAAAAGTGGAAATAGAGACAAAAGGAAAAAATACGCCAGCTGTGCGGCTAATCCGAAGACATCATCCTCTTCCACCCTTTTCCATAAAAACATCAGCCCTCTTATACTGAAAAGCTCCATTCCACCACCTCGGTATATGGTTTATGGTTTATCGTGAATAGGGAATTTCCTCTTCATCATGACTAAAAGCTTCCTTCGTATCTTTGACGATGCCCACTACAGTTGGAGTTACATCTCTCAACTCTTCTACCTTTTCTGCAATAAACGATACATCCTCACTGACTTGTTCTACCGCTGAACGAAGTTTAGAAGTCTTCGCCTTAATTTTTTCCGCCATCTCAGCAGGATGACTAATATAATGGGATACCTCTTTTGTTCCTTTTTTACAGCTTTCTACAACAGACGTTCTTGTTTGTCGATCTAGTAGGCTAATCACGCCTCCAGCTAAAGCTCCAAGCAAAATGCCCTGCCAAAACTTATTGGTACTCATTTAGCATGTCCTTCCTTTCCAATTAAATCAGTTGTTTTGATATGATCCAATAAATTCTTGCAACCTTGTTCAACTAAATCAAAAACCTCTTGAAAATTTCCCGTATAATATGGGTCTGGAACATTTTTCACCTGAACATCTGGGACAAAGTCCAGCAATACTTCTATTTTTGCTTTCGGATAAGCTGTTTTGAGCATTTCAATATTCCTTTTATTATCTGAATCCATGGCGATAATATAATCAAATTCATCTAGATCCCTCTCTTGGATCTGCCTAGCCTTCAATCCTTCAGCACTAATGCTATATTTTTCAAGTATCTTTAAAGTACCATGATGAGGAGGTTGTCCAACATGCCAGTCTCCTGTTCCAGCTGAATCCACCTGGATCTTCTTCTCTAAGCCTTCCCTCTTTACTTCATGACGAAACATCGCCTCCGCCATTGGCGAACGACAAATATTCCCGAGACAAACAAATAATACTTTAACCATGTGACATTCCCTCCTTGTTTCCATTTTCTTTAAAATTCTAGACAACATCAAAACTTCTTAAAAAAATCTCTGCCATTATCATATATTTAATGCCTGAAAGATGTTAATATTCACCTATGGACTGTGCATATACTAAAACGAATATAAGGTAAAGGCAGGGGATCAACATGAATCTATCAGTTGCTTCGGTTGAAAATGTGGAATTTATGATTGAAAAAATCAAAGAAAAGCTAAAAGTGCTAAACTTTGGCGCGATTAAACCATCTCATTTTGATGAAAATATGTATGAAGAATTAAAAGAAATCTATGAGCTAGTGATGAAGAAGGATTCCTTCAGTCCGAACGAAATGCAGGCCCTTGCCGAAGAATTAGGAAACTTACGCAAGCTATAGTAACCAAAGATTAGAATGAAAGTCCAATTCATTGCGAATTGGACTTTTGTATGTTCATGATTTTATACCTCTTGTAAAACCTCGGTAATAAGCAGTGTATGGTGCTCCGCTAATGAAAGTTCTTCACTTGTATCCAAATAGCGGATATATGGACGCTGTAAATTTCCAAGAATCTTCGTTACAATTCCTTCTCGACCATTATTAAGTCTTACTTTTGTTCCCGGAATATAACTAGGTACTTGTTGTACAAAAAGACTAATTAAATCGGCTCGAAACATCGTATTGCTTTTGGTCATCACATACTCCATTGCCTCATGTGGCGATAATCCTTCTTTCGAAAGACTGTTTTCATAAAAATTTGCCAAGGCACACACTTGTGCGAATTCATGGATTTCTTTTGCATCAAGCCCTCGAGGCTCCCCACTTCCATCAACTGCTTCATGATGTTGATAGGCCACATGTGCAGACAAAAGACTCACTTCGCGTATCTTTCTTAAGTATTCAAAGCCAACCCTTGCATGATGCTCTGACTCATCGGAAACCGTTAAAACCTTTCCAATATCGTGTAGAAGGCAGCCCATCGCAAAATCCTTAATTTGAATTTGGGAGATCCCTAATTTTTTCGCTAATTGGAGCGCCAAAAGAGTCACATTAATAGAATGCGCATATTCTCTTAGCTCCTCTGCTAAGGAAGAGGTTGGAACCAAGAAAATCGCCTTTCGTTTCGAGACCTCATCGACAAGTAAAAGCACTTGTCTTTGAAGCTCCCGAATTGGAAGTTCCTTTTTTTCAACAACAGCATCATAAGCCTTTTTTAACACATCAATAGCATCCATCCAGTTTGGAATATCGACCATTTCCTCCATCGTAATCCCGTAAGAAACGGCATCCTCAACGAATAAGTATCGGATGTCCAACTCCTTTATTCTTTGCAAATACGTTGGATGAATAGATCTCCCTGCTCCAAGTAAAACTCGTCGGTGTTTATCATAAATTGGCCGTGCCAGCTGCATTAGTTTTGGATTATAATCATCAATACTAATAAGTCTCATGTACTTCCCCTTTTAATCCATATTTTCTATGGGACCATTTCAGGCCAATTTCAGATAAAGTTTATTTTTGCTCAGTAAGAATGATTGGACCATCCTTTGTAATAGCAATTGTATGCTCGTACTGTGCTGAATAAGTTCCATCCACGGTTCTAGCTGTCCAGCCGTTATCATCCATCTTCATGTAAAACTCGCCAATGTTTACCATCGGTTCAATCGTAAAGACCATTCCTTCTTTAATTCTCGCCCCTTTTCCTGGTAAACCATAATGAGGAACATCTGGCTTTTCATGAATCGATGCACCAATCCCATGACCGATAAAATCACGGACAACAGAGAAGCCTTCTCCTTCGACATAGGTCTGAATTGCATGACCAATATCGCCGATTCGATTGCCAACCTGTGCTTGCTCAATACCTTTATACAGAGCTTCTTTGGTAACTTCTAAAAGCTTCGCTGTCTCATCAGAAACCTTTCCAACCGCATAGCTCCATGCTGAATCGGCAAGAGCTCCGTTTAAATTCACAACCATATCAATCGTGACGATATCGCCTTCTTTGAGCGGCTCTTTACGAGGGAAACCATGGCATATTTCATCATTTATACTTGCACAAGTAGCATACTCATATCCTTTATAACCCTTTTGTTCTGCTGTTGCACCATGCTTTTCAAGATAAGCATCAACAAACTTTTCTATTTCCCAAGTAGTAATTCCCGGCTTGATCATTTTCGCAATTTCTTTATGAACAGAAGCAAGTAATTCACCAGCTTTTTGCATCATTTCAATCTCTCTTGGTGATTTTAAAACAATCATTTATGACCCTCCTTATTACGAGTACAAATAGCACCCTCCATAATTGTAATACTTTTCAACTCACAATCAAAATAAATTTTTCCACTCATCCATTCTTTAGCATTGTCACAATGAAATAATTATACTATTATGTAGATGAAATATTGTTCTAACAATTGCTATAACTCCGAAAACTTATATAGGCTTTCAGTTATCAGATGTGATAAAATATTAGAAAACTTTTTCGTTCTGAATATGGAACTATTTCTAAATATTTGTTATGATAAAATTATTCATATTGATAAGGTGTGTGACTTGAATGATTGGTGATCGCGTAAAAAAACTCCGACAAGAAAAAAAGATGTCTCTCTCAGAACTCGCTGAACAAGCTGGAGTGGCAAAGTCATATTTAAGTTCCTTAGAAAGGAATCTTCAAAGCAACCCATCCATTCAGTTTCTTGAGAAAATTGCAGGTGTTTTGCGTGTCCCAGTTGATTACCTTATTCACGAACACTTAAACGACGACGATCTTGACTCTGAGTGGATTAAAATCGTAAAAGAAGCGATGGATTCAGGTGTAACGAAAGATCAATTTAGAGAGTATCTTGAATTTAACAAATGGAAAATTAATCAAAGCAAATAGCCTGTTCATTTTTTGAACAGGCTTTTTTATGGTCATTTAGGAGTGAGCAACAATCTATCTTAATTCTCTTTTTTGTTAAGAAACTCCCGAATTTCTTCTTTCTCTATCCCTAGTTTTTTGGCTTCTTTGATTAATTCCAGCCATTCCGTGTCTAATCCTTCAATGCTCGTTCTCACTTCTATCACCATATTTCCCCCTAAAATTCGGATCGAATTTCAGCAGTCCAGCCGTCATAGCATTAATCCCTACCTTAGACCTGAGACTTTGCGCCCCTATTTTTCAATAAGTTTGCCTTTTTAGCGTCCTATATTTTTTATCCCAAACTTAGTCTACTTCCTTTCTTGCAATAAAAGTGTAGGTATTTGTCATTAGATTGAATTTTTCGAATATTATTTTCCTACAAAAATCGTCAATCCCTAACAGAAAAACTAATTAATTTTTATCAATGCCTCCTTTTCTATGTAGGACTACAACTATTTCTGTTTCTTTCTGTCGAAAATGCATGAGAAGATTTTTTTGCTGCTACGGACTTAAAATCTGAGATGTTCCGAATACTATATTTTCTGGTAGTTTTGTAGGATTCTCTTTCTTGGGAAGGTTTTCACATGAATCCGTTCAAGCGTGTTAGCGTCAAAAAAGGGCCGTTCGGTTAAATCGTTGCCACATAAAGGACAAAACCATTTACCAAACTCACTACTGCCAAAAGAGGGCCTATTACATTTCTCACAATTTTTCCGATACATGCGAATCCCCTTTTCTATTGTTCTATAAACCGACGACTTGTTCTTTATAAAGAATATATCTCTATTTTAGTACTTTTCTAACAGTTTTAACACAGAGATAAATCGTCATATTTTTTCTTTTTAAAGAACAATTTTCTTGGAAATTCGCCTTTTTCTCTCATTTCTCTTTCTATATTATGCCGGTTATAAGTTTTGAATATTCTGTTAAAATCATTTGTCTAATCGGTGACAAAGAGAATATAATTACTATAAGTATAGGACGAAAGGTGGTAATGCAATGACATTCTTTCATGTTCTCAATTTTGCGATTCCCATTGCATCGATGATTGCTATCGGCTTTCTCTTAGATAGGATGTGTAAACCAACAGCTAAGCAGGACGATTCGAATGAATAAAAAAGGAGAGGGGTTTAATACGGTCCTGTAGATAGATGTCCTACCTACAGAAACCCTATTAATGGCTCCCTCTCCTTTGTATGCTTAATTCGACGATGTTCTTGGTAATATCAATATTTCTACACGGCGATTTTTTGCTTTTCCTTCAGCTGTATCATTGCTTGCAACTGGTTGGAATTCACCAAATCCTTTTGCGCTAAACCAAGCTGGGTCGAGCTTGTCATTTTTCAAAAGGATCTTCATAAAATTGATCGCTCTCATGACACTTAATTCCCAGTTGGATTCGAACTGGGGATTCTTAATCGGAACATTATCTGTATGACCACTAATCACGATATTTCTTGGTGGGCTCATGACGAGTAGATCTGAAATTTCACTTGCCGTTTTTAAATCCTCAGGTCTCACTTCTGAGCTTCCCGATGGAAACAATACGTTGTCTCGAATCGTTAGTAAAAGGCCTTCATCTGTTAACGAGGTATCAAGCTTGTCTGTCAGATTTTTCTCTGCAATATAAGCTTCTACCTTCTTTTGTATGTTTTCTAACTCAAGCTTTTCAATTTGCTTAGCCTTCTCTTCACTTTGTTCTTCCTTTTCTTCCTCATCCTCACTCTTCACGTCATCAAGAGCCTGTGCCTCTTCCTCGGGCATTGGACTAGGATATTCGAATATTCCGGTTCCACTTGAGAAGGCTTCGTTAAATGCCTGCGACATGGCTTGCAATTTTTGCGCATCAACGGTGCTCATAGAAAACAATACGATGAATAATGCCAATAAAAGCGTTAAAATATCTGCATAAGGAATGAGCCATGATTCATCGACATGCTCTTCATGGTGCTCCTTTTTCCTTCTTCGTCTACTCACTCTTCTTCTCACCGCTTTCTTCTAGGAACTTCTTCCTGTCACTTGCTGGTAAGTAGGAAGCCAGCTTTTGCTCAATTACTCGTGGTGCTTCCCCCTCAAGAATGGATAATACACCTTCAATCATCATATATTTTAATTTCGATTCTTGCTTTGATTTTCGTTTTAGCTTATTTGCAAACGGGTGCCAAAGAGCATACCCCGTAAAGATCCCTAATAATGTTGCGACGAAAGCGGCACTAATGGCATGACCAAGTGCATCAATATCACTCATATCTTTTAAAGCTGCAATTAATCCGACAACGGCACCAAGAACTCCCAATGTTGGCGCGTATGTTCCTGCCTGAGTGAAAATCAAAGCACCTTGTTGATGTCTCTCTTCCATTGCTTCAATCTCTTCCGATAATACATCGCGAATGTAATCTGCACTTTGTCCATCTACCGCTAATGAAAGTCCATTTTTTAAAAAGTCATCATCAATTTCACTCGTTTTGGCTTCTAGCGCAAGAAGTCCTTCCTTACGAGCAAGCTGGGCCCACTCAGAGAACATGCTGATCAACTCAGTAGGGTTCATTAATTTCTTTTCTTTAAATAGGATTCCAAATAGCTTAGGAACCTTCTTGATTTCGCTTGTCGGGAATGCAATCGTTACCGTACCAATCGTTCCCATAATAATAATTAGAATTGCAGCTGGATTTAACAATACACCTGGTTCTACTCCTTTAAGAACCATCCCTACTCCAACACCTATAACTGCAATCAGAATCCCAAATAACGACGTTTTATCCATTTATAGTCCACCTATCCCTTAGCTTCTTTATTTATAAAAGTATCATTGTTTTAATCTATCATATTATTTATTTCGACAAGATTCTTCGAATTTTTAGTCGATCCATTATAGTTTTTAAGAAAGGGATACATTTTTAAAAGTTGACAAAAAATATTTTCTATTCAAAAAAATAAACATCTAGTCAAAGTTTAAATATCATTTATAATTAAATTGAAATTATATAAATATATGGAGTTGATTGATTTGCAGGCCATTATAGACCTTAGAAGAAGTGATTTGAAAAAGAAAAACTCCTTGATGTTTACAACTTTTTCAATCGCCTTAATTTGTACGACTATTTTTACCGCGCTTGAACAACATTCTTTTAACAAAACAATTCTTTACGCAAGTGAGTTAGTCTTGTTTGTCGGATTGTTCCTAACCCTACAAGTATGGTTAAAAAAAGAAAAGCTGTTCCCCTATCTAGCAATTCCTGTCGTTTTTGCATGTAACTTCACGAATATTGGTCTTTTTGGTGGAGCCAGCGCGATCTTTTTGGTCATTATATTTCTAACAATTATTTCAGCCATTCACTTTGACCAAAAATTATTCATCCTCGGTTATATACTTGGTTTTGTGAATCTTATTCTTAATACTCTATTAGCACCTGAGTCGGAAAAATTTTTGAACGAAATCTTTTCCGCATCGATTCTTGTTTATGTCTTAATGGGAATTGTCTTATTTGTGCTTATTAAACTAAATCAGGCTCAGTTTAAAAAGATTGAGCAATTCTTGATGGACTCCGAATCAGAACAGCAAGAAAAAGCTGCCCGCAGCGAATTTTTACATAGTGAGATTTCGGTCATTACAGATAGCCTCAACAAAATAAATGAACAGATTCAAAATCATGTTGCTTCACAAAATGAAATGCAAATTGCCGTATCCGAAATTTCTGCAGGAAGCCAAGTTCAAACAGAGCAAATCAATCATATTTCGGAAAATGCAGAAGCGACAAGAACGATGATGAACAGCATGGCATTAATTTCATCAAATCTTTCAACGGATGCTGCTTCAGCGAGTACAGCTTCTAAAAATGGTCTTTCTAAGGTAACTGATTTACAGTCGGATATGAAAGAATTAGCGGATTCCATTCAGGAATTGGGGAATATTTTTTCCAATTTAACAAAGAAAATTGAAGAAACAAATGGATTTATCGTGAACATTCAAGGGATTACGGAGCAAACAAATCTCCTAGCACTTAATGCATCGATTGAAGCTGCACGTGCTGGTGAAGCTGGCAAAGGTTTCTCCGTTGTCGCTGAAGAGATACGCAAGCTAGCGGAAATGACAAGAGAGACCGCCGTACAGATTACGAAAAATCTGTGGGAAGTGAATTCAACGAATCAAAGTGCCTTTGTCCAAATGAATGAAAGTAGTACCAAGTTTAACGAAAGCTTATTGGCGGTCGGCCATGTGTCTGGATTATTTCATGAGGTCGGTACGATTCTTGATACACTTAATGAAAACTTCAGTTCGTTCAGTGGTACTGTCGAGAACGTGAAATCCCAATCTTTTGCAGTTGAAGCTGCGACAAAGGAGCTTGCAGCCGTCATTGAAGAAGCAACGGCCGGGCTTGAAGAAATGAACGCGACCATCGAAACCCTTAACGAAGACAACCAAAGGATTGCGAGCTATGTAGGCGAAACTGCGCAGTCTGCAGAAAAGATTAAGAACGCTTGATGCGTAGTTGTATAGTTTGGCCCTCACGATTAATTACCGTGAGGGCTTTTGTATTGGTTTGGTCAGGGCTTAGGATTATTTACCATTCTATTGCTTCAGCTTGGCTTTTGGTCTTTTAGAAACAAAAAATCCTATCCATAAAATTTTCTTTTTTCGGGCATTCTATGAAAAGTACGAAAGGAGTGTAGAAAATGGCAAGAGGAAAAGAATTTAACCACAAACGCAAAGGACATCCTGGAGATTTTCCTGAAAATACGTTAGTTGAGAAAAAATCGAAAGAGGCAATTGGCGATGAAGAGTTCATTGTCGTTCAAGAAGCCTTTAAAAACCGGGTAGAACAGGAGGATGTGGAATAACATCATTTTAGTGAAACCTCCCATTAACTCAATACGTATTACCATATAGAAATTAATTTTACCGGGTGCACCTAATGCACTTAATGAGGAGGCTATTTAATGTTAGTAACAACAACTCCAACTGTAGAGGGACAAGAAATTGAACGTTATATGGGAATCGTAACAGGCGAAGCCATCATGGGCGCCAATGTCGTACGCGACTTTTTAGCAGGAATTACAGATATTATTGGTGGCCGTAGCAGTGCTTATGAAAACAAATTGTCTGAGGGCCGCGAAATCGCCATTCGCGAAATGGAAGACAAAGCAAGAAGACTTGGAGCCAATGCGGTTGTTGGTGTTGACCTCGACTTTGAAACCTTACGTGATGGCATGATGATGTGTATCGCGACTGGTACGGCTGTAACGATTAAGAATAAACTTTAAACGTCAAAAGACAGGTGCCCACAACAATCACCTGTCTTTTTCTAACTTCTTTTTAAAATTTGTCACTACTAAATCCCCAAACACACTTTGATCGAGCACTTCAAATCCTAATCTCTGATAAAGCTTAACGGCGGGCACATTTTCAGCACCAGTTGAAACAATTACATATTCTGCGGAATTCATTTTATCTTCAACATATTGAATCAAGCTCCCTGCAATACCCCTTCTAAAAAAGTTAGGATGCACCATCACACGATGAATATCGATGACCCCTTTTTTTAGCTTATAGGATAAAACTCCAGCAAGAGTATCATCGAGAAAATAGCCAATGAACTCTTCTCCACAATGCAATAACTCATCCAAAGTTTCCTTCAAAGGTGGAATATCCTCTGTACCGATGTACGCCGCTTCCACTTTGTACGATTGCATCTGCAACTGAAGAACCTCTTCCCCTTTTTCCCCAATCATAAATTCTCTTATCATAAATGCCTCCTGAAAAAATTACTACCCTTATATTATCCCATCTCTCAAGTAATTGCCTTCGTTACCAATCTCCCCTGAATTCCGTTATACTGTAAAGGAATCTAACCCCGAGGTGAAAGCATGAAATCTCTTGTACTTGCAGAAAAACCGAGTGTGGCACGCGAAATTGCGCGCGTTCTTGGGTGCAATCAATCACATAAAAGCTATATTGAAGGAAACCAATACATTGTCACTTGGGCACTTGGCCATTTAATCGAATTAAAAATGCCTGAGCATTACGACAAAAAATTTCAAAACTGGAACTTAGAAGACCTTCCGATTATCCCAGACCATATGGGAACAAAGGTCATGAAGCAAACAAGCCATCAATTCAAGGCAATTGAAAACCTTGCGAAAAGAAAAGACGTTAAAGACTGCATTATTGCAACTGATGCAGGGCGTGAGGGTGAACTAGTCGCACGCTGGATTTTAGAAAAAATTAAATGGAATAAACCACTTAAACGTTTATGGATTTCATCCCATACAGACCGTTCCATTAAGGAAGGCTTTCAAAAGCTTCGTCCAGGAAAAGAGTTTGAAGCCCTCTATCAATCTGCCGTCTGTCGTGCAGAAGCCGACTGGCTCATTGGATTAAACGTGACACGTGCGTTAACAACAAAATACCAAGATCCTCTTTCTGCAGGAAGAGTGCAGACTCCTTCTCTATCACTTATTTTAGAACGAGAAAAAGCGATTCAAAGCTTTGTACCGAAGGAATATTGGACAATTGAAGCGCAAATTGGTCCACTGAAAACAAGCTGGGAACAGAATGGAGAAAAGAGAATCTTCTCTTCTGAAACAGCACAAAAAATCTCTGAAAAAGTTAATGGACAAAAAGGAACTGTGCAAGCCATTCAACGCAAAGAAAAAAGCGAGCAACAACCTCTCCCTTATGACTTAACCGAATTACAACGTGATGCGAGTAATCGCTTTGGATTTTCGGCGAAAAAGACTTTGTCTGTTTTACAAAAATTATATGAGCAACATAAGCTAGTGACCTATCCGAGAACGGATTCCCGTTATTTAACGAAGGATATGGAAGCAACGATGCTTGATCGCCTTCATGGTCTAGCATCAAGCTACCGAGATGAAGTTAAGCCTCTTATTGCGAATAAAGGCAAGGTTTTAGCAAAACGAGTGTTCAATAATGAAAAAGTGACGGACCACCATGCGATTATTCCAACGGAAGAACGATCCCATTTAAGCGATCTAGAATCAGATGAAAGAAAGCTTTATGACATGATTGTTAAGCGATTCTTAGCACTTTTCCATGAGCCTTATCGCTATGAAGGGATTAAAGCAGTGATCGAAGTAGCAGGTGAAACTTTTACCGTAAATGAAACGGTGGTTGTTGATCCAGGTTTTAAAAAAGTCACTGGAAAAGAAGCTGAACCGGTAGCACAAAGCCTCGCAAATATCACAAAGGGTCAAAGCTTGTCTGTCCAAAACATTGCCGTTGAATCCAAAATGACTGAGCCACCAAACCGCTATTCAGAGGCAGATGTGCTCACTCAAATGGAGAAGTATGGCCTAGGGACACCTGCTACAAGAGCAGAAATTATCGAACGTTTAATTCAAACCGAAGTTGTAGAGCGAAAGAACGGCCGCTTCTATACAACCGCCAAAGGTAAACAGTTGATTGAAATTGTGAATGATGAATTGAAATCTCCAGAGCTCACGGCTAAGTGGGAAAAAGATCTCGAGCAAATCTCTCGTGGAAAAAGTGATCCGAAAGTGTTCCGCGAAAACATTCGTAAACAAACAAAAGAGCTTATCTCTGAAATTAAGAAGAGCAATCAGAAATATCGTGCTCATAATCTCACAGGCTCAAAGTGTCCGGAATGTGGTTCCTTCTTAAAAGAACGAAACACAAAAGAAGGAAAAGTTCTTGTGTGCTCAAGTTTAGAATGTAAGTATCGCAAGCGAAAGGATCCGAAGCTTTCGAATCGTCGTTGTCCAACTTGTCATAAAAAAATGGAAATGCACGAAGGCAAAGCTGGACTCTACTTCCAATGCCGTACCTGTAACAAGGTTGAAAAAGCTGAAGGAAAGAAAAAAGCAGTTACCAAACGTGAAGAACGAAAGCTCGTTCAAAAGTACTCCCAGAAGGATGATTTTGGAACAAGCTTAGGTGATTTACTGAAGGCAGCGTTAGAAGAAAAAGAATAGATTTTACCAAAACCAAGCATCCACGCTTGGTTTTTTCCTTGTAAAAGATTAACAGTTAAGAGTATGATATCTTGTAGAATCAAGAATCGAGGATATTCAACATGAGAATTAGAGATTGGGATACAAATTTAAAGATTCGATTGTTTGGGGAAGCATTAATGAATATCACATTTTGGATGTTCTTCCCCTTCTTAACAATCTATTTCGCTGAGGAGTTTGGCAAAGGACAGGCTGGAATTATGCTCATTTTCTCGCAAGCCTTTTCCGTCTTTGCTAATTTACTAGGCGGCTATTGTGCAGACCGATTTGGTCGAAAAAGAATGATGGTCCTCTCTTCCCTTGGACAAGGAATATGCTTCCTGCTCTTTGCCATGACAAGCTCGCCATGGATAGGATTCATTGCCTTCGCTTTTGTCGGGTTCTTTAGCTCGATTTACTGGCCAGCAAGCCAGGCGATGGTGGCAGATGTGGTGGAGGAAAAAGATCGTAGTCATGTGTTTGCGATTTTCTATACTTCTATTAATATTGCAGTCGTCATCGGTCCATTATTAGGTGCTGTTTTTTACACAAATTACTTCTCTGAACTTCTGTTTATTTGTGGAGCGATTTGCGTCGGGTTGGCTCTCGTATTGGCAAAATGGACTAGAGAAACATCACCAAATGTAAAGCGACATAATACTGATGCAAAATGGTACTCCTTCTTACTTGAACAGATTAAAGATTATGGTGTTATCTTCAAGGATAAAGTCTTCCTCCTTTTTATCATTGGAGGTGTTCTAGCTTCTCAAACATTTATGCAGCTAGATTTGCTTTTCCCTGTTTACGTCAAGGATGTCGTCCACAACCAGACCTTGATTGGGAGCTTTAAAGTCGGTGGAGAACAAGCCTACGGAATCATCCTTGCCTTTAACGGGTTGCTTGTCGCCTTATTAACCGTTGCTGTGACGAAATGGATGACGAAATACAAGGAAAGAAATGTGTTTGTTTTATCATCAGTCATGTACGCAATGGCCATCCTCTTTTTCGGGCAGACCAATTGGATTTGGGGACTGCTAGTGGCAATGGCATTGTTTACCTTTGGAGAATTAATGGTCGCTGGACTCCAGCAAACTTTTATTTCAAGAATTTCTCCCGAACATATGAGAGGTCAATACTTTGCAGCAGCGAGTCTTCGTTACACATTCGGGAAAACAATTGCTCCAATATCCATTCCTTTAACAGTGTGGGTTGGCTATGAATGGACTTTTTTCATCCTATGTCTACTAGCTTTGTTGAGCTCATTCCTATATTGGATGATGTTTGCCGTTTTACAAAAAGTTTCCTTAAAAGACAAGACTATTTGATTTCGAATGTGACCGGATAGCCTATTTTTTGCTATAATATTATTTGTGAAAAATAGACATCTACAAAAGTTGAAAGTGAGTGTTCAGTAATGGGCCGTAAATGGAATAATATTAAGGATAAAAAAGCGGCAAAAGACGCTAATACAAGTCGTATATATGCAAAGTTTGGCCGTGAGATTTATGTGGCAGCTAGACAAGGTGAACCGGATCCTGAATCAAATCAGGCATTACGTTTTGTCCTTGAACGTGCAAAAACGTACAGTGTACCAAGACATATCATTGACCGTGCGATTGAAAAGGCAAAAGGCGGCGGTGAAGAAAGCTACGATGAGCTACGCTATGAAGGATTTGGACCAAGTGGCTCAATGGTCATTGTCGATGCGTTAACAAATAACGTGAATCGTACAGCATCTGAAGTTCGTGCTGCATTCGGTAAAAACGGTGGAAACATGGGTGTCAGCGGTTCTGTTGCTTACATGTTTGATAAAACTGCAGTTATTGGTGTAGAAGGTAAATCTGAAGAAGAAGTTCTTGAATTATTAATGGAAGCTGACTTAGATGTACGTGATATAATCGAAGAAGATGACTCTGTTATCGTTTACGCTGAGCCTGACCAATTCCATCTTGTTCAAGAAGCATTCAAAAATGCTGGCATAACTGAATTTACAGTAGCTGAGCTTACAATGCTTGCTCAAAACGATGTAACTCTTCCAGAAGACGCTGTTGCACAATTTGAAAAAATGATTGATGCATTAGAAGATTTAGAAGACGTTCAGCAAGTTTACCATAATGTAGACTTAGGCGAATAGAATATTATCAATATCTTAAAAATCGGCGATAACACCGATTTTTTTATTTGACCGATTTGCTTTGACTAGTTTATTCTTTGAATTAAAGTTAAAATATGAATTATCAAACAAAAAGGAGATATAATCCATGAGCGATTTCCAAAAGAACTTAGAAAAATACGCTGAGCTTGCTGTTAAAGTCGGCGTCAACATCCGGAAAGGGCAAACTTTAGTTGTAAACGCTACACTTGATGCAGCTGAGTTTGTTCGCCTTGTTGTAAAGAAAGCCTATGAAGTAGGGGCTCATAATGTTGTCGTGAACTGGAATGATGATACTGTTTCTCGCTTGAAATATGATCTTGCTCCAGATGAAGCATTTAATGAATATCCAGAATTTCGTGCTAAAGAAACAGTAGCTCTGGCAGAGAGTGGCGCTGCATTTATGTCCGTTGTTTCTTCTAGCCCAGACCTTTTTAAAGGCGTGAATCCAGCACGTATTTCAAACTTCCAAAAGGCTGCTGGAACAGCCCTAAGTACATACCGCAAATATATTCAATCAGATAAAGTGAGCTGGACAGTTGTTGCAGCACCATCTGTAAAATGGGCAGAAATGGTATTCCCGAACGAAGCTCCTGAAACAAGTGTACAAAAGCTTTGGGATGCAATTTTTAAAGCCACTCGTTCTGACCTAGACAACCCTGTTGAAGCATGGAAAAAGCATGATGAAACATTGCATGAAAAGGTTGATTATTTAAATGCAAAACGCTATAAGACGCTTCATTACAAGGCTCCTGGTACAGATCTAACAATCGAGCTTCCTGAAGGACATTTATGGGTTGGCGCTGGTAGTGTTAATGAAAAAGGCCATGAATTCATGGCGAACATGCCAACAGAGGAAGTCTTCACCGTTCCTCATAAAACAGGTGTGAATGGAACGGTAGCTAGTTCAAAGCCGTTAAGCTATGGTGGAAACTTAATTGATAAGTTTTCGGTTACTTTTGAGAATGGTCGTATTGTAGGTGTGAAGGCTGAAGAAGGAGAAGAAATCCTAAAGGACCTTGTAGATACAGATGAAGGCTCTCATTACTTAGGGGAAGTTGCTCTAGTTCCACATAACTCTCCTATTTCTCAGTCAAATATTTTGTTCTACAATACACTATTTGACGAAAATGCATCAAACCACCTTGCTATCGGAAGTGCATATGCATTCTGTATTGAAGGCGGAAAGAAAATGTCGAGTGAAGAGCTTGCTGCAGCTGGAATTAACGAAAGTATCACACATGTGGACTTCATGATCGGCTCTGCTGAAATGGACATTGATGGTATCACCGCTGACGGAACAGTCGAACCTGTCTTCCGTAAAGGTGATTGGGCGTTTTAAATAGATTGCAAGGATGGTTCACCATGATGGTGAGCTATCCTTTTTTTGTTTCATTTGCACTTTTTCATTGTTGCATTGTTTTTAAGTTTATGGGAGGATAACAGTATAGAGAAGACTTTTAGGCTTATGGACCTAAGGTTTGAGAGGTGAATTGGGTTGGTTCGATTACATATTACAGTTAGTGGAGTTGTTCAAGGAGTTGGCTTCCGCTATTTTACACAAATGAAGGCTGTACAATTTAACATCAATGGTTGGGTAAGAAATTCAACTGATGGTGAAGCCGTTGAGATTGTGGCAGTCGGAGATCGAGACAATCTAGATCAATTCATTAAGAGCCTCCGCCAAGGAAATCCATTTTCCAAAGTGACGGATATAAACATGAATGAATTAACGGATACGGAGCCTTTTCATTCTTTTAAAATTAGATATTAAAGCAGAAGCTGTTCGTACATGGTGTATGAACAGCTTCTTTTGATCTACTTGAAAGTTGATTTTGATTTGTCGGTCACTATGATTAGATTCATTCTCTTCATGGCGTACAAATTGGACTTGTCGGTCAACTTGAACAGTTTCACCTTCATCTTGGCGTGCAAACCACTTTTGTCGGTCAACTCCACCAGGTTCACTGCCATCTTGGCGTGCAAACTACTGTTGTCGGTCAACTCCACCAGATTCACTTCCATCTTGGCGTGCAAACCACTTTTGTCGGTCAACTCAAACAGTTTCACCTTTATCTTGGCGTGCAAACCATATTTGTCGGTCAACTCCACAAGGTTCGCCACCATCTTGACGTACAAACCACTTTTGTCGGCCAGCTCCACCAAGTTTCCCTACGATCTTAACCGACAAACCCCATCAAACCATTTATCCCAATTTCACTTCTTGCCTCGTCACCAGGCTTCCTACTACATAAGCTACTAGTGACAATAAGATTGGCAACGTTACGGTATGCATCCCAAACGCATTCGGATAAAAGGAATCAAATAAGATATACGAACCGACCCCGATAATCATCGAGAAAACAGCTCCGTACTTGTTCCCTTTTTGCCAATACAATCCTAGTACAACCGGCCAAATGAACGCTGCCTCTAATCCGCCAAATGCAAATAGGTTTAGCCAAATAATAAAATCTGGGGGACTTAGTGCCATGATAAATACTAAGATCCCAATTACCGTTGTCACAATCAAGCTTATGTTTTTAATCGTCTTTTCACTTGCATCAGGCTTGATGTAATTGGAATAAACATCTTTAACTATCGCCGAACTCACAAGTAAGAGCAACGCATTCACGGTAGACATAATCGCTGCCATTGGCGCAGCTAAAACAACTCCTGCTAACCACGGTGGTAAAACTTCCATCGCTAATAACGGCATAACAGTATCGCCTTTTTCGATTCCCGGTAAAATTGGTCGGGCAAATACACCGATTAAATGCATCCCTAGCATAATAAAGCCAACAACAATTGTACTTACAATGATTGCCTGATGCATCGCTTTCGAATTTTTGTAAGACATTGCTCTTACCGTAATTTGTGGCAATCCGACTACCCCAATTCCAACTAAGATCCAGAAGGAGGAAACATAAAGTGGTTTAAGTCCCCCATCGAATCCATAAGGTGTAATCAAGTTCGGATTTTCCGCAGTCAGATCTGCAATGATATTGTCAATTCCCCCTCCTGCAATGATTGTCGCAATCAAGAGCGTGAGAGTCCCGATAAACATGACAACTCCTTGTAAAACGTCAGTAAGTGCCACTGCTCGGAATCCTCCAAGAATTACATAAACAATCGCTGAAAGTGCGAAAATGAATAAGCTCGTTGTATAAGACATCCCCGTTAAGGATTCAATCAGAACCCCTCCTCCAACCCATTGGGCTCCCATAGAGGAGAATAAGAAAATAATGATGCTAAAAGCCGATAGAAGTACGACCCATTTGCTTTGATATCGTTCTTTTAAAAAGTCCACAAGCGTGATTGCCTTGTATTTACGCGCGACAATAGCAAATTTTTTCCCAAGAATCATTAAAACAAAATAGCCAGTTGCAAGCTGTGCCATCGATAGAAGCACCCATCCGAGACCTTGTGTATACGCAATCCCTGGCCCACCGATAAAGCTACTTGCACTGCCGTATGTCGCCACCATGGTCATCGCCAGGATGAAGCCACCAAGCTGTCGGTCTCCAAGAAAATAATCCTGTAAAAACGAGTTGCTTTTAGCAAGAGGCTTACTCGCCCATATACCGATGATAAAAAAAGCTAATAGAATAATTAGGAATGGAAGAATCACTGCCCAATTCATTCTGATTCTCCCCCTTCATCCTCAAAAGGCACATCTTTGAAAAAGAATTTCACCACAAAGATTACAAGTATAACCATCAAAATAAATCCGCCTACACAGCTATAAAAAAACCATGCTGGTAGTCCCATTATGTATGAATAATTTTCTACTGATTCAGATCCCATGCCATATGCGAACCCAAACCACCATAAGAAGTTAATAATAACTAGAATGATGCCAATCAAGGCTTCTCTGTTCGCCACTTTAAAGCGTGGGTCTTTTTCATCTATTCCATTTTTCATATTCAATCTCCTTTGTAACAAGTTATCTCTACAGCCATGTTTATTGTACAACCTTTTTGTCTTAAATTATAGTAGAGTAGAATTGCTTGTTTTAAGGAGGAAATAGAGATGTGGAATGAATTTAAAAAATTTGCGATGAAAGGCAATGTGATCGACCTTGCCGTTGGGGTTGTCATCGGTACTGCTTTTGGTAAAATCGTTTCATCCCTAGTTGATAATATTATCACGCCCTTAGTTGGACTTTTAATTGGAGGTATTGATTTTTCTAAGCTCTCCATTCCATTTGGGGATGCCATTATAGAATACGGTTTATTTATTCAAAACATCGTAGATTTTTTGATTATCGCTTTTTCGATCTTCTTATTTGTACGAACCCTGAATAAATTTAAACGTAAGGAAGAGCCAAAAGAGGTAGCTCCAGTTGTCGATCAAAAGGAAGAACTTTTAAGAGAAATTCGTGACTTGCTAAAAAATAATTGAAACTTCTTGTCTAAGCTATCCGTAATAGTATAAAACCAATTTATTTAAGAGGAGAAAGGTTACTATGTATTCATATCCAACAACGAATCAGTATTTACCATCTGTCTTAAGAACGTTTGCGATTTCACTTGCAATCGCCTTTGCTGGCACAATGACAGGTGTATTTGTCCCACCTGCTTTATTCTTGCCACTTATGATTTTAGAATTCGCGATGCTTCTAGGTGCGTTTTTCCTAAGACGTAAAAAGGCAATGTCTTATACATTCTTGTATGTGTTCACCTTCATCTCTGGTTTAACGACTTATCCAATCGTGTCGCATTATGTGGCGACAATTGGTGCTAATACAGTCATTATGGCACTTGGTACAACTACTGCTGTATTTTCAGGCTTAGCTATTTACGCTTCAACAACTAAAAGAGATTTATCATTCTTAGGCGGAATGCTAATGGCTGCCCTCATCGCGCTTATTGCGATCTCAATCTTTAACATTTTCTGGCCATTAAGCTCAACTGGTATGCTAGCATTCTCCTTTATCGGTGTATTAGTATTTAGCGGTTACGTATTATTTGACTTCAATCGTATGAAACATTACGGCGTACGTGCAGAAGAAGTACCATTAATGGCACTAAATCTTTACTTAGATTTTATTAACCTATTTATTAGCATTCTTCGGATCTTTGGAATCCTTGGAAGCAGAGACTAGAAAGAGGCTGGGACATAACTAGCTTCAAATAATGAGAAAGGTGAATTTGAGGGTACTCAAATTCACCTTTCTCTATTTTTGTGTGTTAATTTTTCTATTACTTTAGTTAATGGCAGTGAATTTT
>NZ_SUND01000008.1 GCF_005280205.1 Bacillus yapensis
TATTTTATCAGAAGTGGTCCTTATTTTTATTCTAAAAATAATCAAAGCCGGTGAAATTTTACTTGTCGTAAAATTTCACCGGCTTTTTCATCTTAGAGGTGGGGTTTTGTCCCAGCCTCTTTAATTGTTGAATGAAATATTAATACTGGATATTTTTGATTTGAAAGTGCATAATTTTTGAAGAAGCTAGATCAAATCATGCCGTCAGGAGTTTAATTATGACCACTGAACAACATTCTACATACATATCCTTATCAAGAGAAGAATGGGCTACTTTGCATTCAAGTCCAGCTTTTCAGTTATCAGAATTAGAAATTAAGACACTGCAGGGGACAATCGGAAACCTGACGAATGAGGAAATAAATCAGATTTATGTACCATTAATCCAATACTTGTCTTTCAATATCCAAGCAATGAAACAATTGCATCGTGTAAGAAATGAGTTTTTACAAAAGGATACAAAGAACTTGCCATTTATAATAGGTGTTGCAGGAAGTGTAGCTGTTGGAAAAAGTACAACATCACGGATTCTTCAATCCTTGCTTTCCAATTTACCTGAAAAACCGAAAGTAGAAATCGTTACAACAGATGGATTTTTATTTTCCAATGCTGTATTAAAGGAAAAAGGACTATCTGATAAAAAAGGCTTTCCTGAGAGTTATGATTTGAAGGTCTTAATCGAATTCTTAACGGAAATTAAGTCGGGGAATCCGCGCGTCCAAGCACCTGTCTATTCCCATCTCCACTATGACATTATTCCAAACGAATACATTGATGTTTGTCAGCCTGATATTATCATTGTTGAGGGAATAAATGTTTTGCAAACGCCAAAGCAAGTTGGAGATTCTATTCCAAGTCGCTTTGTATCGGATTTCTTTGATATTTCGATATATGTGGATGCAGAAGAGAATCATATTTTAAATTGGTATTTAGAAAGATTTAAAGTTTTAAAAGAAACGGCATTTGCCCAACCTGAATCATACTTTCATCGATATGCAGCACTTTCCGATACCGAAGCGGAGGCAGTTGCAACAGATATTTGGAATCGGATAAATAAAGTAAATCTAGAAAATAACATCCTACCAACTAAGTTTCGAGCTGACATTATTATCGAAAAAGGAATCAATCATCAGGTTGAGAATATTAGAGTAAGGAAAATATAATTCTTAAAAAAAGTGAATAACTTCAGAAATATGAAAAGCTCTCTGGATAAAACTAGAGAGCTTTTATATTGCCATATTCAATTGAACAATTATTTAATAATTTTTCTAAAATTGTTCTAACCTTCTTAAAGGTTTTGTCATTTTTTGTTCATATCTGTTGGATAGGATTAGAGCATAAGGAACACGGAGGAGGAATTTAAAATGACAGATTTAGAAAAAGTAGAAGAACAAGCTCAGGAACAAGTTCAAGTTCACGAAGAAGTGTATATAAAAAAATCCAAGCCTAGAAATTTTATGAAAAGTTTTTCCGGTATGGTGGCAGCTGGAGTAGTTGGTTCCGTTTTAACGATGACAATTGTCCCTCATACTGATGCATTTCAAAATCTTTATGAACCAGTGAAAGCACAGGAGGAAGTCGCAACGACCGAAGAAAACCCTGTTAATATCGTTCCAACATCTACATCAAATAGTAGCAATTCAGTTGCGGATATCGTGGAAAAATCATCCGCCGCTATTGTTGGGATTGTTAATATGCAACAGCAAAGCAGTCCATTTTCAAGGTCTACTGAGGCAGTTGAGAGTGGCTCAGGTTCAGGGGTTATTTTTAAGAAATCTGGGAATGAGGCCTATATTGTGACAAATAATCACGTGATTGAAGGTGCTTCTGAAATTGAGATTTCCTTTCATACTGGTGAAAAAACGACTGCTGCATTAATTGGAGCAGACGCATTAACGGATTTGGCGGTCTTGAAGATTGATGCAAAATATGCGGATACTGTTCTGGAATTTGGTGATTCGTCTACTTTAAGGGCAGGGGAACAGGTACTAGCCATCGGAAATCCTCTAGGACTTGAATTCTCACGTACGGTTACTCAGGGAATTATCAGTGCTGTCGATCGCGACATTGCTGTTTCAACCTCAGCTGGGGAATGGGAATTAAATGTTCTTCAGACTGATGCAGCGATTAATCCGGGGAATAGTGGTGGAGCTCTCATGAATGCACAAGGTCAGGTTATTGGAATTAACAGCTTGAAGATTTCAGAAAGTGGAGTAGAAGGGTTAGGGTTCGCAATCCCAAGCAATGATGTTGTTCCAATTGTCAATGAAATCATTAAGACAGGGAAAATCAGTCGACCGTATTTGGGAGTTAGTCTAGCAAGTCTAGAGGAGATTCCACAACAGTATTTACAAAACCTTCCTCAGAACGTAAAAGGTGGGGCTGTGGTCACATATGTGGATCCCAATTCAGCTGCTGGTCAGGCTGGAATTAAGGTTCAAGATGTAATTGTCGCCATTAATGATCAAGAGGTTACAACGACGAATGATCTTCGAAAATATCTTTACACGGAACTTAATGTAGGTGATGAGGTAGAGTTGAAAATCTATAGTGGCAGTGAAGAGAAGACGGTGAAGGTTAAGTTGACTAGCAATATTCCTACGAGCTGAACATCTTCAAGAAATTCATAAAGAAATAAAGGCTGTTCCTTTTGGAAACAGCCTTTCCCATTTAACTACTGCTATTTTCGTTTACGCTCTGTTGCGCCCCTGCTTTAAATTTGTCTAATTCCTTATGAAGATCCTCCATATCAACCTTTAAAGTATCGAGAACGTCATGAAAGGATTTTCCGTCTTTTTTTAGGGCAACGATCTCATCCAGTGATTTGCCACTTACTTTTGCAAGGGCTGCTGCCCCAATCAGAAAGCGCAAATGTAAACCGTCCTCAATATAAGCATCAATTTCTTCTATGGTTTTGTTCGAATAGCTAGCTAAGTATTCTTTTACTGCCGGCTCATTCTTCGTTACAAATTCCTTCCACTCAATCATCGATTCAATTCGCTTTAATTCTTCTTTATCAACGCCGAGCTTCTCGGCTGTTTTCTCCCAAGATTTCGTTTCTTTATGTATATCTAGTACTTCATCAATTTTCTTATCTGACTTCTTACTAAGCATAGCTGCTCTAAAAATATCTGCTTTCGTGTAGCCTTTGTCTTCCAATTCTTTTACTTGTTCACGTTCAAGTAATTTGTGGTGATGTTTATGATGATGATCCATTTTATGTTCATGATCATGTTTTACAGGGGCAGCCTGTGCGAATTGAGCTGGATACCAGGTCAACCCAACCATCAGACTCATCATTAATATACTTAGTCTCTTCAAAACGTGTTCTCTCCTTTTGTTCATAGTCTAATACGAATATAGGTTAACCATAATTTGCTAAATTATGAGGAGGAATTGAAATTAATTGCTGGGGTATGTTTTATTCACGTGTTAAAAGGGTAAAAAAAATCATCCCCCAAACGAATGGGGGATGATCGTTATGAGACGACCGAAGAATTGGTTAAGGGTATTTCTTTAAAATCCTCTACAATTTCTTTTTCGAGCTTAGTCACATCGATATATTTTATATGGTGCTCTTCCATTTCAAGGATTGTAAATACATAGGAATCATTAATGATAGAATCTCCCTCTTGGGCTTCGAAATTCTCTGTTAAAATCCAACCACCAATCGTATCAACGTCTTCATCATTAATTTCAAGTCCTAGCAAGTCATTTACTTCACTGACTAATACTTTGGAGTCGAAAATATAGTGGTCTTCACTAATTTTTCTGACCTCAGAAACCTCATCCATATCGAATTCATCTCGGATTTCACCGACGATTTCTTCGATAATGTCCTCAACGGTTACAAGACCTGACGTACCACCATATTCATCCATTAAAATCGCCATATGAATACGTTCCTTCTGCATCTTGATTAAAAGATCACCAATTGGAACAGTATCAATTACGCGAATGATTGGACGGATATAGGATGCTAATGATTGCGTAGCGATTTCTGGATTATTTAATAAATCCGTCATCACTTCTTTTAAGTTGATTAGACCAATAATGTGGTCCTTATCGCCATCAATAACAGGATAACGTGTGAATTTTTCAACATACATGACTTCGATAAACGTTTTGATCGTATCATCTTTTGATAATGAAACGATTTCTGTTCGAGGAACCATGATTTCCTTTGCGATTCTATCGTCAAATTCAAAAATTTTATTTACATACTTAAACTCTGATTGGTTAATTTCACCACTTTTATAACTTTCGGACAAAATGAGTCGAAGTTCTTCTTCAGAATGTGCTTCTTCACTTTCCTTTGCAGGTTTTAATCCGAACCATCCAACAATTACTCTGGCAGAACCATTTAATGCCCAGATAAATGGATAGAACAAACGATAAAACCAAATCAGTGCTCTTGCAACAAACAGGGTTACTTTTTCAGCCTTGCGAATAGCAACCGTTTTAGGAGCAAGCTCACCAACAACAACATGGAGAAATGTGATTAACACAAACGCAATAACGCCAGAAATTACATGGGACAGTGCTGGTGCGAAGGCTAAACCTTCTAATAGAGGTTCAAGCATTTCTGCAATAGTTGGTTCTCCTAACCAACCAATACCTAACGCTGTAACTGTAATCCCGAGCTGACAAGCCGATAAGTATTCGTCAAGATGAGTAATGATTCTTTTCGCAGCAATTGCACTTTTGCTGCCTTCTTCAATCAATTGATCAACTCTTGAACTTCTTATCCTAATGATCGCAAATTCTGAAGCGACAAAGAATGCCGTAAAAGCAATCAAAATGGCTAACAAAACCAAGTTAAATATGTCCAAATAAGTTTCCTTATCTCGTAAGACACGAGTAAGGAGTCACCTCCCGATAATTAAAAAAATGTTTTGTAATTCGCTTAACTTGTTAATTCGGAAAGGGATTTCAGCAACACTTCACTTTCAGTATTGAGCAGTTTGGAATAGCTTTCGACTTGGCTAGATTCAAGATTCTCAAACAAAGGAATCAGAACATTTAGATCGGTCTGTAGCTGCTTCATTTGCTGCGTTACTGATTGGATATGTTTTTTCAATTCCCCTTCGTGTACTTCTTTTAACTTCTTTATTTCTAGTTTTCTTTTAATCTCTTCTAAAGGAATATGGAGATTCTTGCATTCTTCAATAAACTTCAAATCCTCTAGATCCTGTTGTGTGTATATACGATAATTTGATTTTGAGCGTTGTGCCTTCAAAAGACCAATACTTGTGTAGTAGTCAATGGTTCTCTTTGATAAATTCGCTAAGTTTGCTAGTTCGCCAATACGATAGACAGCCCCATCATATCACCTCAATCCTAAACTTATAATTAAGATTATAAGGAAACAAAACCATACAGTCAAACGTTGCGGTTGTGAAAAAGATGTTACCTATAGTTTATTATAAACTGAGAGTAATATGAACAAATTTGCTGTTTTTAGAAGTAAATGCCTAGAAAATTAAGTGAAACAAGGGCTGATGGTGAGGCATTCTTACAAACAAAATGGGACGAATGCTTCTTGGAGCGGTCATTAGGACAAAGTTTACTAGATTCTTACAATCGTTGTCTTTATGAACAGCTCATGCGGACATAGTTCGTTTGGTTCTTACAATCGTTGTCTTTATGAACAGTTCATGCGGACATAGTTCGTTTGGTTCTTACAATAGTTGTCTTTATGAACGGCTCATGCGGACATAGTTCGTAGTATTTTAGCAATAGTTGTCTCTATGAACGATTAATTCGGACATAGATGAAGCACCTATAAGAGATATTGTCTTTATGAAACGGCCATAAAAACCAAGATTCTTTTTCTTAGAAGCCACCATATCATCTACTAGCCTATTATTTTCTCTTCCATTCATGCGCTAGCATACTGTAAACGAAGATATGATGAAAGCGCCCATGCAAATACTCACCATCACGAAGGCAACCCTCATATGTAAAACCAAGACGTTCAGGAATGGCCCGACTTTTTCGATTCTTTTCTCCGCAACGGATCTCTATTCGGTGGAGATCTAATTCTCTAAATGCATAATGAAGTATAGCCTGGATGGACCGTGTCATTATTCCATAGCCTTGAGCGTGTTGAGAAAGGAAGTACCCCAATTGAGTTTGCCGATTATACCAATTGATATCATGAAAATCGATATTTCCAACTAATACTCCTCTAAAACGTATGCCAAAATTGGGCTCATTGTTTTCATGAAATCGATTTAGTCCCATTTGGATAAGTAAATAAGTGTCTGTTGGTGACCGTACTTCATCAATCCAAGGCAGCCACTCGCGTAAATAATATCTGTTTCTTTCCACTAATTGAAAATATTCCTCTGCGTGATAAGGTTGAAACAATTGAAGTTCGATCTCATTATCTACCTTTATATTAATCATCGCCCAACCCCCCTTTAGTCCTTATATATATGTTTGGTTTTTTTGAAAAAGGATAGGGGGACAAATAGGAAATTTCCTTGAGGGTAGTAGTTTTTTGCGATTGCTTGTATAATGATGGTATAAAGTGTAAATTTACACCGAATCTACATATAAAGGGTGACGCTGGATTGACTCGTGAGGAGATTATATTAAAGGTTTCAGAAAAACTACGTCTTATTCGAACGGAAGCAGGATATACACAAGATAAAATGTCCGAGATTATCGGTGTATCTAAAAAGACACTGGTACAAATTGAAAAGGGTCGAATGTACGCCAATTGGCCAACAGTGGTTACGATCTGCGCTCTTTTTCGTGAGACAGAAACGGTGCAATTTTTATTTGGAAATGAACCGCTAGAAGTACTTGAAACAGTTGCTAGGGACGGAATTGATTATCGGAAAGAAAAGACGATGGGCGGAAAACTTTGGTGGAGAGAAGTCCAAAAACAGGAAGGCTTTATTCTTCAGCAAAATATTCTTAGCCAGCATTATCGGATTTTGGATGATGAGTATTTTCGGATTTTTAGTAGTACAGATGAGGAAGCATCTCTTGAAAGATTTCATGAATTAGTTAGTGAAAAGAACCTATAGACGATCAGACCTGAGACTGAGATGGAAACCAACATCAGTCTCTTCATGGTTGGAAAAATCTCCCGTAAGATATAGCTAACATAGAGAGATGGGAGAATATCGAATGGGAAAATTTAAAGAAATATTTCAGAACCGAAATTTTACGAAGTTATTTTTAGCGAATTTCACTTCTCAATTAGGAAGTACTATTGGGCTAACAGCTTTTATGTTTTATTTACTGGATCGCTTTACTGACCAACCTGCCTATGCAACGATTACGGAGCTCATGTTTTCATTACCTACGTTAGCGGTCTTTTTTATTGTCGGTGTATTGGCTGATCGAATGGACCGACAAAAAATAGCTTATTATTGTGACTGGATAAGTGCACTATTATCCTTGACCTTGATAATAACCATTTATATAGGATGGATGCCTTTAATTTTCACAGTTTTATTTTTGCGAAGCGCGGTACTGAAATTCTTTTTTCCAGCAGAGAATGGAATTGTTCAAGGGATTCTTAAAGAGGGTGACTATACGACTGCTGCTGGACTAAATCAGTTAGTAGGAAGCCTGTTTATGCTTTTTGGAAATGGGTTGGGGATTTTTGCTTATTGGTCTGTCGGGATTTATGGAGCGCTGATTGTTGATTTACTTTCCTTTATTGGAAGTGCTCTTTTAATAAGAGGATGTAAAATAAATCAGGAAGTAAGGCTTCCAAATGGAGAGCATCGCTTGAAGGATCTGAAGGTCAAGATGATCCTCGATGACTTTAAAATAGGCTTCTTGTATATGATGAAGCATAAACTTTTAAAAAACCTAATGATTGGATTCTGTGTTTTTGGCATAGTAAATGGTGGATTCTCGGTCATGCCTGTCTTTATTCTGAAATATAAGCTTGCTCCTGAGACTTACGAAGAGTTATCAATTGTCATTGGTATCGTTTTTGGAGTCGGAGTATTAATTGGAAGCTTTGTTGCATCCTTGCTAAGTCAAAAAATGAAACTATATCATTTAATTAATATTGGACTTATATTAACAGGTAGCATTATCATTGCAGCCTCTTTGCCAAATAACATTGTGGTCTTTATGACAGTGTTGTTTTTTGCAGCACTAGGTCTTCCATTTGTGAATGTGGGAATTGGGGGCTGGTTGCCGAGTATTATTGATCCGAAAATGATGGGGAGGGTACAGGGCCTAATGAATCCACTAATGATGCTAGCTCAATCTCTAACACTTGGATTTATTACGCTAAGTTTCCCATCCATTTTATCAATCGAAATGATTTTTTGGCTCGTTGGTGGATGCCTGGTTCTTGTAGGAATCTTTTATATGATTACTCTTCCAAAACTTACGAATAATGAGGAACAAATAAAGAACTCAAAACTTCAAGAAACGAGTGTAGCTCGTTAGAAAAATATAGTACTCCAATTGTTCAAGACAACGAACAATTGGGGTTTTTTATTTGGAAAAAGATATTTTAAAATTTAAATGAACGATTGTTCTTAGTTAAGCGTCATATAATCGAAAACTAGAAGTGGCGGAGAAAGTGAGGAATTGCTGATGAACGAAAAAGATATTATAAAGGCTGCAAGGCTTGGCAATTCTCAAGCTTTAGCAAAGCTTTTTCAGCAAAACTACACCTTTCTGCTGAAATACTTAATCAAAGCCACGATGAATAAGGCAATGGCTGAAGACCTTGCTCAAGAGACGTTCGCCAAGTGTTTGGAAAAAATCCATCAATATGATGAAAAGTCCAAATTTTCTTCATGGCTGATTGCGATCGCGACTAATTTATATATGGATCAGCTTAGAAAAAATAAACGGGAAAATAATTGGGAGAAAGAACAGGGAATTCGTCATTTGAAATGGCAGATGGAGAACCGGAATGAAGAATGGAATGATGTTTTAACAGCGTTAAGTCATCTTCGTGATGATGTTCGAATCCCAATTGTCTTAAAGCACTATTATGGCTATTCCTATGATGATATTGGAAATATTATGAAAATTTCATCGGGAACAGTAAAGTCAAGAATTCATAACGGAATTTTAGCAGTGAGAAAGGAGTTGAATACATGATGCCTCATGATAAAGAAACTTTGAATAAGGACAGTCAATTAATTAGAAAGGGCATGGAACGCTTGGACGAAGGAATTGACATTGATACACCTAGTGTAGAGTGGTTTGAACAATTTATAGTAGACCAGAAGGTGAACATACGTAGAAAGCTTTATAAAGAGTTGGCCATTTTCTTAATTCTTGCTCTTGGTATTATTAGTCTGGTTCTATATTCACTTCATCAGCGGCCGGTTATGTTTTGGACTTTACAAGGAATATCGCTCTTTTTTGTTATTGGCTATTGTATGAAATCTTATGTGAAGAAGGTGGATAAAGGATGAATGAACAAATTTCCTTGCCTCTCGTTTTTGTGATAGGAGTTATATTGATTAGCCAAAGTATTTTTCTGTTTATAAATGCCAGAAAGTATGGACATAATTATTGGTTTTGGGGAACTATAGGGCTAATTCAAGCGCCGATGCCAACTCTTTTTTATCTTCTTTTTGCCCGAAAAATTTGGAAGAAGACATGAATCCAATGGGGAAATGGAAGCAGTTTCTAATTTTAATTGCTGTCTTAGGGCAAATATAAGGGATCATTTTCCTTTTTGTTCACATGAAAGCAGCTATCGTCAGCTTCATTATTTATGGATTAGCCTGTGCTACACTCTTCATATTATTAATAGTGGAGCGAAGGAAGGAAAAACAGGAGGATGATGAACATGATTATCGTGACTACTGATTATGTACCGGGAAAAGAAGTAAAAGAATTAATGGGCTTTGTAAGAGGAAGCACCATCCATTCAAAGCATATTGGGAAAGATATTCTCGCAGGGCTAAAAACGATTGTTGGCGGTGAGATAAAAGAGTACACAGAAATGATGGAAGAAGCTCGACAGCAAGCAATCGGTCGAATGGTGGAAGATGCTAAGTCAAAAGGAGCCAATGCGATTATCGGGATGAGACTGGCAAGTTCAGCCGTGATGCAGGGGGCATCGGAGATCATCGCTTATGGGACGGCAGTGGTTGTAGATTGATTCTTGTTTGAAAAATAGGAATTGACTTTCAATTCTAACGATGATAAGCTAACAAAGTGGAAAAAATATGAAATGAGATAGGAGGTTACGAACATGATTGTAAGAAAGCATAAACTTAAGACAACTAAATATGATCACAACGTAACCATACCTAGCATCCTTGGATAAGAACATTATCTAATTAAATTCTTGGCACAGGTCTACGTTTATTCCGTAGCGTGTGCTGTCTATATGAAGGAAGGCATATCGCAATTCGATATGTCTTTTTTTGATCCGTAAATTCGGGAAATACGAGTTACAACTCGTTTTCTATAGATTGAAAAATTGATAAGGAGGTAATGACGATGTTGGTCAAAATTAGAAAGGAAGTAACAAAAGTGGAGCTAGAAGGCGGTTAGTGAAGTTCAGACAGATGAAAGGAGATGACTTCTTTGTTTTCGATATTAGGAAAGCTTAGTTGGTTTTTTAAGGAATACTGGAAACGCTACACAGTAGCAATTGGATTACTTATATTGGTTGGAATATTAGATGTTATGCCACCTAGACTTGTAGGAATGGCGATTGATGATATCCATGTAGGAACAATGACATGGGATAGAGTACTTTGGTTTATTGGGATCTTTATGTTGATTAGTATTGTATCTTACGGGATAACGTACGTATGGCATTATAAACTTTTTGGTGGAGCATATCTTGTGGAAAGGAAGCTTCGTTCAAGATTTATGAAACACTTGCTCAAAATGACACCGACGTTTTTTGAGAAAAATCGAACGGGAGATTTAATGGCAAGAGCAACGAATGATTTAAAAGCTATTTCTATAACAGCTGGATTTGGAATTTTAACATTAGTCGATTCAACAGCTTTTATGCTGACGATTTTAACGACAATGGCTGTATTCGTAAGCTGGAAGCTAACACTTGCGGCAATATTGCCATTGCCGATAATGGCTTGGCTAATGAAAATATATGGGGATCGAATCCACACACGTTTTACAGAAGCACAGGATGCATTTGGCGAACTCAACGACAGGGTTCTTGAATCAGTCGCGGGCGTTCGGGTCATTCGAGCGTATGTGCAAGAAAGAGCGGATGAGCAATTATTCCATCAACTTACTGAAGATGTATATGAAAAGAACGTGAAAGTGGCTAAAATTGATTCGTTTATTGACCCGACCATTCACGTCCTAGTTGGATTAAGCTACATTATTGGATTAGGATATGGAGCCTATCTTGTATTCCATCAAACCATTACTCTTGGGGAACTCGTGTCCTTCAATGTGTATTTAGGAATGTTGATCTGGCCGATGTTTGCCATCGGAGAACTCATCAATATTATGCAACGAGGGAATGCATCATTAGATCGGGTTCAAGAAATTTTGGCTTATGAAGCGGATGTAAAGAATCCGGATGAGCCAACTAAAGTGGAAGAACCAAACTCAATTGATTTTAAAGAGGTAACTTTCCGCTACCCATCCTCGAAGGTAGATAATTTAAACAATATTAAGGTCCATGTTGCAAGAGGTGAAACTCTTGGAGTGGTGGGTAAAACAGGTAGCGGAAAAACGACTTTAATTAAGCAACTCTTACGGGAATACCCAAATGGGGAAGGTGTCCTAGCAATATCGGATATCCCTCTGCATCTGCAAAATTTGGAGGATACAAAGGATTGGTTAGGATATGTCCCACAGGATCATTTTCTTTTTTCGAAAACCGTAAAGGAAAATATTCTGTTTGCGAAACCAGGGGCAGCCGAGGACGAACTTCAAAAGGCAATGCGGATTGCTGATTTCCAAAAAGATTTAGAAATGCTTCCAGAAGGGTTAGAAACACTTGTTGGTGAAAAAGGCGTGGCGTTGTCTGGAGGTCAAAAGCAAAGAATTTCGATCGCTCGGGCACTTATTAAAGACCCAGAAATTTTAATTCTTGATGATTCTCTTTCTGCAGTCGATGCAAAAACGGAGAAAAAAATCATCGACAACATTCGTACAGAGCGTAGTGGAAAAACAACCATTATCTCAACCCATCGAATGTCAGCTGTGCAGCATGCGGATCTAATTGTTGTTCTAGACAACGGGCTTGTTGTAGAAGAAGGAACACATGACGAACTGATGGCGAAAAAAGGTTGGTACAAGGAACAATTTGAGCGCCAGCAAGTACAAACCGCTGCTGAAGAGGAGGTGTTTTCATTATGAAATCTTTCGGAACGAAATCCACGGGCAGAAGATTAGTGGATTATGCACTACTTTATAAAAAATTGATTATTGCAGCTTTACTCATGCTTACAGTTTCGGTTGCTGCGGATTTATCGGGGCCGTTTATTGCTAAACGATTAATTGATCACCATCTACTCGGAATTGAATCGAATTGGTATGAAACGGAAAATAGCAAGGATGCCGTTGAATATCAGGGGCATTTTTACAAAAGAGAAAAATATCTGGAACCAGATGATGTAAAAATGGATCCGGTAAGCATTCTCCAAATTAACAGAGACTTTATCTTTGTTGAAGACGAAGTCACTTTAGATGGAGATAGGAAATTTGAGAACGGGACTGTGACGATAACATCTGGAAAAGAGACGGCTACCTATTCGGGGACTGTTCTAGAAGGTGAAGAGCTTTTGCGATTTTATCAGCCAGAAGTTCCTAGAATGATACAATTGCTAGCGATCTATTTCGGTGTGTTGATTGTTGCAGCATTCTTTCAATTCGGCCAGCGCTTTTTCTTACAGAAATCGGCTCATAGAATTATTCAGAAAATGCGTGAGGATGTATTCGGGCAAATTCAAAAGCTTCCAATCAAATATTTTGATAATCTACCGGCCGGGAAAGTAGTTGCGCGGATTACGAACGATACAGAAGCCATTCGTGAACTGTATGTAACGGTGCTTGCGACGTTTTTTACAAGTGCAATTTATATAACAGGGATTTACATCGCATTGTTCATTTTGAACGCAAAGCTTGCAGCAATCTGTTTGCTTTTATTACCGATTCTTTATGTATGGACTATTATTTATCGAAAATACGCTTCGAAGTATAACCATCAAATACGGTCACGCAACAGTGACATTAATGCGATGGTCAATGAATCGATTCAAGGCATGAATGTGATTCAAGCCTTCAACCGAGAAAAACAGATTAAAGATGAATTTGAAAAATTGAATAACGAGCATTTTACCTATCAAAATAAATTGTTAAGCTTGAATTCCTTAACATCTCATAATTTAGTGGGTGTTCTGAGGAATATCATCTTTGTCGCATTTATTTGGTATTTCGGTGGAGCTGCCTTAAATGCTACTACGGTTATATCACTGGGAATGCTTTATGCTTTCGTCGATTACATTAATCGCCTTTTCCAACCAGTCACAGGAGTAGTTAACCAATTAGCAAACTTAGAGCAAGCTTTGGTTGCTGGGGAACGGGTCTTTAAGCTTTTGGATGAGGATGGAATCGATGTATGTGATGAAATTATTCCTAGATATAAGGGAAATGTAAAGTTCGATCATATTCATTTTGGCTATAAGGAAAATGAATATGTATTAAAGGATATTACCTTTGAGGCCAAACAAGGGGAGACTGTTGCGCTTGTCGGTCATACTGGCTCAGGGAAGAGCTCGATTATCAATCTCTTGTTCCGTTTTTACGATAGTCAAAAAGGGACGATTTCAATTGACGGAGTGAATATTCAAGACATTTCTCATCAAACTCTACGAAAGCATATGGGGATTGTACTACAGGATCCATACCTTTTCACAGGAACGATTGCTTCCAATGTGAGCTTAAATGATCCATCGATTTCCCGTGAAAAAGTGGAGAAGGCATTGAAAGATGTTGGTGCAGATAAGGTTCTAATGAATCTCGAAAAAGGCTTTGATGAGCCTGTAATTGAAAAGGGCAGTACCTTATCAAGTGGACAACGACAATTGATTTCCTTTGCGCGGGCTCTTGCTTATGATCCAGCTATTTTGATTCTGGATGAAGCGACTTCAAGTATTGATACAGAAACTGAGGTCATTATTCAGGAAGCGATGGATGTGTTGAAAAAGGGGAGAACGACTTTTGTTATTGCTCACCGTTTATCGACGATTCGAAATGCTGACCAAATTATTGTTCTGGATAAAGGAAAAATCGTTGAGAGAGGCTCCCATGATGAACTGATGGAGTTAAAAGGCAAATACTATCAAATGTATCAACTCCAACAAGGCCAGTCCATGGCAGGGTAACTTGTTCAAAAAAAATTCATATTCTAGTCACAAAGGTTTGCGTTTTATCACTGAAGCCCCCTATTTAGCTGTGATATTTTTAACAGAGAAATGACTAAAGGGGGCATTAGTGATGGAAGAATTAAGCATTACATTAGCAATTGCTAGCATAATGGTTCTAGGCTATTTCATTGTCAATTCACTGCTTTCAAATATGGAAAAATAAGAACATAAAAAGTACAGCATGAAGCCCCCTTCGATAAAGAAGGGGGCTATAGCCATTTCTCATATTAAATTGTCACTTTGCAAATTATATTAATTAGAATTGTCCGCCGCTAAGTTGTCCTTGAGCAAGAGAAACTAAGCGCTTAGTGATTTCTCCACCAACTGAACCGTTAGCACGAGAAGTTGTGTCTGCTCCTAATTTTACGCCAAATTCACTTGCGATTTCATACTTCATTTGGTCTAGAGCTTGTTGTGCTCCAGGTACTACTAATTGGTTTGAAGAACTGTTGTTTGCCATTGCTGAACACTCTCCTTCAGAAATTTTTGTCTATTGGTTGGGTTAGCTGGATTTGCACCAGCGAGCAAGCGTTACTTGAGCGAGTCAGTAATTACTTGCCACCTATACTTGGTTTAACCCATCGGTGTAAGAAATTGTTTTGCTGTCTGTACTCATTAGTATGGAAAGCTTGGAATGATTTATTCAAAAAAGAGACTCGGGAATATTTTCCTTACAAATCATCAATCTGAAAAATTCATACTTGCTCTAAATAGATGCAAACTATAACTACTCGATATTATAAGAAATTGAGGGGTAATGGATGGGAATATGTCCGATATGTAATGGATTTCAAGAATTGCACAAGGAATGTCAGACGTGCGGAACATCTTTAGAGGATAGTGGGAGAGTGATGGACTATTATGATGATTACAGTCCCTACATGCCAATTGATTTAATGAAGCTGGAGGATGGTTATCCGAATGATTATGAAAACCACCAATGCCCGCACTTATTAAAATGTCCTCAGTGCGGATATGATGAAATTGTCTTTATAAATGAATAAGGGGGAGCCTATATTGAACTCCCTCTTCCTTATTTATCATAGACATGAAACAGCATGATTTCATGAATTTGTTTAATAATTTTCTCTTCGTCATTTGGAACTTCGTCTGAAGACCATTCAATTTTCCCATCTGGAAAATAGATACCGTTGTACTTTTGCTTCTGATAGTAAAATGAAAAACGCCAGCCGGGCATCTCTTTATTCTCATATAAAGGCTTGTACTGAAAATGTGTAATCATAATTTCCCTCCCCTAATGCTATTGTACCTTGAGTAGGAGAAAAGAAAAGATTATTTAGAAAAATTGCCAAATGGCAGAACGAGTCTCTTTTAAATATTGTTTAGTTCTTCCCATTCAGAGCGAAGAATTCCCATTACAATACGATCAAAGGTCTTTCCATCTCTCTGTACAGCTTCTCGTAATCGGCCCTCTAGTTTAAAGCCCACTTTTTCGTAGGCACGAATACCTCTTTCATTATATTCAATTACGTCTAAACCCACACGGTTTAAATTTAATTCATGGAAAGCGTAACGAAGAATTAATTGTAATGTATCTGTTCCGTATCCCTTTCCACGGAATTTTGAATCTCCTATCCCAATTGCCAGCATTCCAGCACGATTATTCCATTCAACACTATGAATGACAACAAAGCCAATTAGTTCGTCAGATTCAATTGTCCTAACTCGAAAATAGAAACTACTTGAATTACGATCTTCTTCTTGCTCAATTTGGATAATTGATTTCACCTTAGCTATGTCAGTATCAACATTTCGTAAGTACTCAGCATCCTCGTGCCATAGTGCCATGATATCAACATCGCCTTGTTTAGGTGCTGTTAATCGAACTAGGTTACCGTTGAAAAAGCTTGAATAATTAAGATTCATTTTTAATAATCTCCTAATTTAGTTATTTTTCACCTCGACATTTAAAGAAACAATAGTATATTTACTCATTGACCTATCCCCTTTACATTTCGATACCTAAATTCTATATCTTGGTAGAATTGATGGCAATGAAAAATACTAGACTCTAAATGAGTGGATAAAAAATAAAAGACAGAATAGCATAAAATCCTATTCTGTCTCTTTCGCATTAACGAGTCTTTGTTTAGGCTTGTCATTTTTAATTATCATATTTTCTCCTACATCAGTATAAAGCTGCACTTCCATCATTGTTCGCTAGAAGAGATACCTAAATCCCTTTCCATCGGTATAAAAACTATGACCAAACAGCTGAACCAATTGACGAACTCGAGCTTCTTCAATATCTTTTTCATCAAAGCTCATCGGCTTTGAATTGATCTCATAAATAACGTAATCTTCGTTTTCGGTTAGACCAACATCCATGGAAAATTCCCCGAAGAATCCAATTTCTTTTGTTAAAATCTCCCCACAACGCTGAACAACTGCCTGAATAAATTGCTTATCTTTTTCTTTCAATACTTCTTGTTGTGGAATCAATCTGCCCCCGTTTGGAATATGAGTAGTAACACTTTGTTCGACCGATTGCCGAATCCCTATTCCAGTAACAATATATTTTTCCCCATCAAAGTGGGCAAGAACTCGAAAATCATAACGATTCCCTTCGTGTAAAAGGGGAGAAATGGATTTTTGAGCGATATAAGGAACCTTAGTTAATTTAGCTCTATATTCTTTCCAAAGCTCATCGAAATCGGTAAAGGTTTGATTCTTTTTTAAACCCTGGACGAGAATCTTTTCATTCTTCATTATTCTATAAATTCCTCTTCCTTTTGCTGCATTAGAGGGCTTCACATAGATGTCCTTATGTTGGTCCAAAAAGGATTCAAGAGAAAGCCGATCTTGTATGAGAATGGTTTCAGGGAAGTATCGGCTTAAATGCGCATCCTCCTTGAAAATCTTGTAGAGCTGGTATTTATCCAGAAACGAAGGGTTAAAAAAACAGACATCCTTTTTTTGAAAGAGTCTGATTGCAGATTGAAATTGCTCCGTTTGTTCCATTTTCCGAAAAGGAAGTCGATTATAAACGAGATGAGGAATGGGAAGCTTTACTAGTAACCACTGCTCCTTATACGGTAAGTAAAGATAACCATCTACTTGTTGTTCCCTCATATGCTCTAATGTGAATACAAATGAGAGCCCACCATAATCAAGAATTTCTTCCTGCAGCTTTTTAAAAAGGGGACCGTTCCCGATAATGTTTCGTTCATTTTTACGACCAGCTAAAATGCCCAGAAAGGGTCCAAGATTATTTTTTTTCCTATATCCTAAATGAAAAGGAATGGATGATGAACTAGGTTTATTCCTGTATGGAACAGGAATTTCATCCACTCCAAATGTATATTCCTGCTCAGCTTCAGTGTGAAACCAGCTTTGTTTATCGGGGTCGTAATAAAGGATCATGTGATAATTTCCTCTGGTGATAAAATAGATTTCTCTGTGAGGAAAACAGAAAAAGCTAAAGATAACTTTCTTGTTAAAAGGTCGAAATCCTTTAATTGAGGATGCTTAAAAATCGATCTTCCAGGTTTAGAGTTTGCCTCGAGTAACCAGACGTTTCCTTTCCGGTCAATCCCCAAATCAAAGCCGATTTCTCCAATCAACCCTTCCATTTGAGTATCCAATGATTGGCTAAGAGCAAGAGATGCTTCCTTTAATTTGTTTAAAGCTGCCGTTTGTTCTTCCTTTGTTTCAAAAATCTCATCGATGGTTTTTATTACGCCGCCATTATTAATGTGGGTTGTAACACTACCAGGACCTGCTACTTTCCCAGCAAGAGCGGTAATTCGCCAATTGCCTTTCATATCTTTGTTCGTATGAATGCGAAAATCGACTGTACAATTGTTTACCCGAATGGAATGGATGCCTTGCTGAACAAGCATGGTGGAAAGCTTGCGGTTTTTGAATACATGCTTGAATAGACCCTCAAGCGTTGGATATTTCCTCAGCTTATTTGAACCATCTTTTTCACGGTAGCGACAATAATAAGCATCGTTTTCCCGATCATAAATGATTTGGTGAATACCAAGTCCCAAACTCCCATTCATCGGTTTAATAAACACATGACCGTAATCAGCCAGCATTCGTTCAACCATTGAAAAAGAGGTGAAAGGGTGTGTTTCAGGTAAATAATTCGAACTTAACTCATCTTGATGAAGACGTTCAAAAACGTCCATCTTATTAAAGAATCCAGGATTGTACCATGGGATTAAATATTCCTTTTGCAATCGTTCTTTTATGTTTGAGAGCTGTGCTTTCTTTTCACTGCGCCGATTAGGAAGTCGGTCATAAATGACATTAGGTAACGGAACCTCAATTGTTTCCCAACCGTTTTCTAAAAAGAAGTAGCCAAGCACCGTTCCATTTTCCCAATTAATATGTTCTTCTCCAAATACAAATGCATGAGCCCCAACCAATTTTTCAACGGAAAGGAGCTTTGAAAAGAATAGGGACCTTTCGCCAATCGGTCTCAGCGGGAAGGGGGTGAAGCCAGATGTGAAAATCCCGACAAGGGGACCAAGGTGCAATGTTTGATCATGGGAAAATAAATGTAGTGCGACTTGAAGATTCGGCATCTTTATTCGTTTCGCGATATCATGGCTGATGGCAACTGTATTTCTTCCTGTTGGATGGGGAACACAAATCGCATTAGCCGAAAACGTTCCGTAAGCGATTCTTTTTATCTCCCCTAATGGCAGCTCTGGAGGATAATAAACGGTATTCTTCATGTCATCGATAAATTCAATCAAATACGGTTTCTTCATGATCTAGAATGCTCCTTTCCATAATTGCTTTAGCATAGAGTAGGGGACTTTCGTATAAATAATCCTGCAAATCAGGCTGACTTGTGAGTAATACCTTACGTCCAGGCTTCGAGTTAACGTCTAAGATCCAAATGGAATAATCCTTTGCTACCCCGATGTCTACCCCTAACTCAAAGAGTGGATGAAATTTCTCTTCTAATAAACGGGGAAGGCTTTCTAAAATAAACTTTATTTCGTCTTTGATAAAATTCCGTTTTTGCTGGGGGATAGATTGTATCCATTTTTCATAATCGATGACAGTTGCACCAGCACTTAAATTTGAAACAATCCGTTCTTCTTTTCCTTGGCGTATGCCTTTTCCAACGGTTATCCAATGCCCGTTTCGATTCTTTTGGAGAAGAGAGCGGATATCGAATGGTTCGTGATGTTCATTTGTTAAGGATAAATAAGGCTGGAGCATGAACTCCTTTTTCTTAAGGAGTCGCTCAAGCCAATTCAGCAGCAAAGTTTCATCAGCAAATACACGGGAGACTTGCTGATCCAACTTATCCGTTTTCACAATGAAATGCTTATTATGTCTTTCGATATAATAAACACCGTTTCCTTGAGAGCCGTTGCTTGGCTTAAGGATGATTCGCTGAAATGTTTGTAGAAGACTGTGAATCATCTGTGGCGATGTTACCTTAACCGTCTTCGGAAGATAGGCAGAAAGGTTTGAGTTAGATAGTACCTCATATAGTTCAAGCTTATTTGGCAGCCCGTATCCAAGGAAACGAACATTATCCTTACTCTTGAGCCAGCTTACGATGCCTTTGCATTGGCGTGAGTGAAAGTCTTCTCCGTAAAAACAGCGATCATACAAGACATCTGGGAGAGGGAACCTCTTTTTCACCCAACGGTCCTGTTGATGGGAAAAATATTCGCCTTCAAACATTTCGGTGGTTGGATCCATGCTTGAGGGGATGAAGCGAAAGCATTCAATGTTATATTTATGTGCACGTTTTGCTATTTCCGTAAAATAGGTGTGCTCATTCTCTAATAGTAAGGTCATAAATCCAAGCGTAAGCATTTTACTCCCTCATTTCATTCCTTTTTCATCTGACTAAAAGCTAGGGTTGTTCCGTATTCGAAAATCGCCTTGGCTGACGGACGTATTTTCGCTTTTTGCTCTTCTGCATTTTTTGAGGGCTTTGAATTCACTTCAATAATAAACAGTCTTCCATTCTCATCTATACCAATGTCGATACCCAATTCTCCAACAATTCCTTCAGCGGATTGACTGATGACATTTGCAACCTCGAGAGATAACTCTTTCATGAAGGTGGCTTGTGAACGGGCAGTTTTGTAGTCAAAAAGTTCCGTCAAAGGAATAACTGGCTTCATCATTTCTCCACCTTGGGCAAGGTTTGAGACAAATTGTGTTTTGGAGGAAACTCTGGCAATAATTGATGTTACCTTCCAAGTATCCTGAAAGTTTTTATGGCAAAGGACACGGAAATCAAGCTGGCGTCCCTCGAAGGTTGCTAATGGAATCGTTTTTTGTACAAGGAAAATCGTTTGCTTCCGTTTTTCAAACCATTCGATAAAATCTTCTAAGTCATCAAAAGTTTTTCGCTTATCTTGTTCACTTGCAGAAGAGGATTGAACAATGATTTCTCTGCCAATTTGGGTAACACGAAAAATATTGCGTCCTTGACTACCGTTGATTGGCTTCATGAAGACAGAATCGTATTTTTCAAGAAAGAGATGTAAAACTTCGGGGCTGAATAATTGTGTATCTGGTAAAAATGGGTGCAAATGTTCTTCGGCAAACAAAAGATTGTGGACTTCCCATTTTGATAGAAATCGGTCATTAAATAAGGGGATTTGATGTAAAGCTATTTCATTCACTTTCTTTTTAAAAAACGAACTAGCTTCTATTGTCCGAGAGTGAATTCGGTTGTAAATGACATTTGGCAGAAGAAAGCTCCCCTTTTTCCATTCCTCGTTGTCGTAGTAATACCCCTCAATCGCATTATTCGCAAAATCTTTTATATGAAAAACATAGAAAAATCCACCGCCAATATTGGAGGTAAAATGGAGTTCCTCACAAAAGGAATGAATAGAACGAAAGTTAGGTCCATTTTCTTGTTCTTGGATTTCTGTAATTAAAGCAAAAACAGGTCCGAGATAAAGGGTTCTATGGCTCCTGTCATATTGACTCATGAAACGAATTTCTTTAATGGGCAACGGAAGATTGCTCATGAATGCTTCACTTACAAGGAGTAAATCCTTTTCTAAGGCTCTTACTTCTACTTGAACGTGAAGAAGCCTTGTTCCGATACAGAGCTTTAGCTCGTCGGAAGGATTTAATCCCCAATGATTTAGTAAAGAACTGCTTAAATAAACAGTATTTTGATGATCTTGAAACGTTTTCGAGGGTACAATCGTAATAGGTAAATAAGAAGCTGACGTCATAAGCATTCCTCATTTGCTCGTCTTTGTAGCTCCATATATAATAGCAAGGGTAGAGTGAATATAGGCAAGAGTCGGTATAAAGTAATGTATGATATATGCGGATGTTTGGTGCCTAGGTGGCTCCTTATATGAAGATGGAAGGTAGATGGGTATGAGTATTGTTTATACGATTTTATTTATGGTGATTATCGGTGCAGTTATTGGGGGATTTACAAATCACCTCGCGATAAAAATGTTATTTCGCCCGTATAATCCAGTTTATATTGGCAAATGGAGAGTGCCATTTACACCAGGGATTATCCCAAAACGGAGAGATGAACTGGCTAACCAACTAGGGGAAATGGTAGTCAAGCATTTACTAACACCAGAAAGTATTCAGAAAAAGTTTTTGAATGAGAGTTTCCAACAGGAAATGACAAAGGTTGTACAAAAGGAACTAGAGAAATTCCTTACGAGTGAGGAAAGCCTCGAACAACTGATGGAACGTATTGGTTATACGGATAGTCAGGTTAAGCTGAAAGAAGAGTTAGATGCCTTTTTGGAGAAAAAGTATGATCAACTCATGGATAAATATAGAGCTCGTCCCCTTAAAACAGTCTTATCAGACGAAATTTTAGAAAAAATTGATTCAAAAATTCCGCAAATCAGTGGCTACATTTTAGTAAAAGGTCGAGATTATTTTGCTAGTGTTGAAGGTGAGCTTCGGATTGATCGAATGGTCAATGATTTTGTAAAAGAGCGGAGCGGGATGCTTGGAAACATGCTACAAATGTTTTTAGGAAATGTCAATTTAACCGAGAGAATTCAAAAAGAGATCATTAAATTCTTAAATAGTGAGGGGACAAAGGATCTAGTCACAACCCTTTTAAGAAAAGAATGGGATAAGGTTTTGGATTGGCAGGCTGAGAAGGTTGAAGAGCAATTTGGTAAAGAGCAGTTAGTCAAAACCGTAAAGCAATATTTACACAAGATCATTCGTGTGGAGCAAGTGTTATCCACTCCGATTTCGAGTTTAACAGAAATCTATAAGGAAAGAATCATTGAAAACGTAGCGCCGACTGCTGTACAGATGTTTGGAGGGTGGTTATCTAATCGTATTGAGGATTTGATGAAACGACTCCATTTAGCTGATGTTGTGCGCGAACAGGTAGAGTCCTTCTCTGTTCAACGCATTGAGGAAATGGTTTTAATGATTACGAGTCGCGAGCTTAAAATGATTACTTATTTAGGGGCTTTACTTGGTGGACTGATCGGACTGTTCCAGGGTATCGTGATGCTGTTCGTTGGGTAGAGAGTATGTCACGATGTGCATTTTACTTCATAGTTTGTTATAGTGGTATGGATTGTTTATGAATAAGGAGTTGGATATAAAATGGCAGTGAATTTACACGATGCAGCTTATGAATTAGAAAAAGCGATTCGCAATAGCAATGAGCTAAATGAATTAAAAAAAATGTATGATGCAGTGAATGCTGATGATACAGCGCGCACGATGTTTGAGAACTTTCGTAACATCCAAATGCAGCTTCAACAAAAGCAAATGATGGGTGAAGAAATTACGCAAGAAGAAGTGGAACAAGCGCAAAAATCTGTTGCTTTAGTTCAGCAACACGAAATGATTGGAAAGCTTATGGAAGCAGAACAACGTATGAGCGTTATTATCACTGAATTAAATCAAATCATCATGAAGCCTCTTGAAGAGCTTTATGGTGCTGCTGAATAATTAGGATAGGAAGACCCCGCTGATTTAGCGGGGTCTTTTTATATAAGATTTTCTATTTTAAAACTTTCCGCCAAGTTGTTGCTCAGCCATTTGTACAAGACGCTTTGTAATTTCTCCACCAACTGAACCATTTGCTCTAGAAGATGTATCTGGGCCAAGCTTAACGCCGAATTCTGATGCAATTTCAAATTTCATTTGATCAATTGCTTGCTGTACTCCTGGAACGACTAGCTGGTTTGAACTGCTGCTTCTTGCCATGTAAATCATCTCCTTGGTGTATTTGTTTGGTGCTACATTTCTAGTTATGTATCATATTTTATTTCTTATTCATAGATGGAGTATGGTAATTTTTACAAAGTCATTTCCTACGTGTAAAAAATGTCCTAGTTGCTTGTTCTAATTAGGTTTTTTTTCTCATAAAAGTGTATTAGATGGTCTTTTCTTTTTCGAATAGGACCTTTTAGGACAACAAAGAATGGGGGCATTAAGGGTGATATATAAGCTACTAGCTATAAATATCGATGGAACCTTGCTGCAATCGAATGGCAGGCTCCATAAATCAACGAAAGAAGCAGTTGATTATGTAAGGGAAAAAGGAATCTATGTAACACTAGTAACATCAAGAAGCTTTCCATCTGCCAAAAAGGTTGCAAAAGCATTGAAACTAGACTCTGTCCTTGTCACACATCGTGGAGGTTACATTGCACAAGAACAAGAAGAACCGCTCTTAGCAAAAAGGATTCATGAAGATATAACCTTTGAAATCGTTAGACTTCTAGAGGGCTTTCATTGCCAAATTAGATTAGTTCATGAAAACTACTCACTTGCGAATAAACTAAAAATGAATAACAATTTACTGGCAAAGACAGTTGTGAATTCAGGAGACCCACTGTTTTATCCACATCAATTTGTAGATTCTATTAGCGATACGATTATGGATGACCCGAGTGCTCCGCCTAAAATAGAAGTGTATTTCGAAGAAAAAAGTGACTTACAAGATGCAGAGAAGGCGATTCAAGGGATGTTTTCAGAGGTGGAAACGTTAAAGCTATCTGATTTCCGCTTGGAAATCGTCCCACGAGGAGTTTCGAAACTAACAGGGCTGCTTTATTTAGGGCAGCAGTTAGGGATTAAGCGTAGTGAAATGGTTGCAATCGGTGACGCGATTGACGACATTGAGATGATTGAGGCAGTCGGCCTTGGAGTGGCCATGGGAAATGCACCCGTAGAGGTGAAGAAGGCAGCCGATTGGATTACTCGCTCCAATAATCAAAAGGGTGTAGGCTACATGGTGAAAGAACATTTTCGTAAGCAACAGCCGATTGAGTTTTTGAAGAAGATGAATATTATTAGATAAAAGCAAGCTTGGGGGCCAGTCCCCTTAGCTTGCTTTTTTGGTGAGTTTTTCCGAATTGACCTTATCTGCTTCGAATTGTACACTTAAAGTAATTTTGCGTACGTAAAAAGGAGAGAGCAATACGTTGTATATTCATATAAAGGGCCTCAAAGATGAGCGCTTTGCTAGGCCACTACAGTTAATCGCCAATTTATTCTTTGAAGAGACGAGCGTCTCTTTGGAAAAAGTATCAGGCGAACCTGATTTCGTTATTGATTTTGAATTAAAGGTTGGACACCAGGTAGAGGTACAGGCTACTTTACAACATGCGGATGGTCAAACCTTTCAAGCTCAATATGATAAAGAAATGCCCCGAGAGGCAACGGAAAAAGAACAGTTTAAAGTCATCAAAAATACCGTAGCCCATGTGTATTTATCTGTGCTTCAAGATTACACAAAAATGGTGCAAAAATGGGGGATTTTAACAGGAATTCGCCCAACAAAATTATTGCATAAGTCTCTTCAAGAGGGACTTACAAAAGAAGAGGCTCATAAAAAGCTGAAGACTGATTATTTAATTACTGATGAAAAAATTCAATTAATGCAGGATATCGTCGATCGCCAATTGGCTGTTGTTCCTGACCTGTACGATCTTCAAAATGAAGTAAGCATTTATATTGGGATTCCTTTTTGTCCTACAAAATGTGCGTATTGTACGTTCCCAGCCTATGCCATCAATGGTAGACAGGGCTCGGTCAATTCATTTCTTGGCGGTCTTCACTTTGAAATGAGAAAAATTGGGGAATGGCTGAAGGAAAATGATGTGAAGATCACAACTGTCTACTATGGTGGAGGGACTCCGACGAGTATCACAGCGGAAGAAATGGATATGTTGTATGAAGAAATGTACACGTCGTTTCCAGACGTGAAAAATATACGAGAAGTAACAGTGGAAGCGGGAAGACCAGACACGATTACTCCAGAGAAGCTGGAAGTTTTGAAGAAATGGAATATTGACCGCATCAGTGTTAACCCACAATCATATACACAAGAAACATTAAAGGCGATTGGGCGTCATCATACCGTGGAGGAAACAATTGAGAAATTCCATCTTGCAAGACAGATGGAAATGAATAATATCAATATGGATTTAATCATTGGTTTGCCTGGAGAGGGAGTTGCAGAATTCCAGCATTCTCTTGATGAAACTGAGAAGCTAATGCCTGAGTCACTAACGATTCATACCTTGTCCTTTAAACGTGCTTCTGAAATGACGAGAAATAAAGATCGTTATAAGGTTGCGAGTAGAGAAGAAATCATCGAGATGATGGACTTAGGGGAAAAGTGGACGAAGGAACACGGATATGCACCGTATTACTTGTACAGACAGAAGAATATTTTAGGAAACCTTGAAAATGTCGGTTATTCTCTTCCGAATCAAGAAAGCATCTACAACATTATGATTATGGAGGAGCAGCAAACGATTATTGGACTTGGTTGTGGGGCTGCAAGTAAGTTTATCGACCAAGACGGAAAAATTATGCACTTTGCTAATCCAAAGGATCCGAAAACGTATAACGACAGCTTTGAAGAGTATACAAACAAAAAAATTAGCATCCTGAATGATATTTATAAGAACAGTGCCCTTGCAAAATAAGCAAGGGTTTTATTTTTGAAATAGAAAGGATTTTCCCTACGAAAGTAGAATGTTTTAAGAGGTCATACATAATATTTTACAGGCACCTAAATGAAAACGGTTTCTAATTGAAGGGAGGACGAAAAAAATGATGATGCAAACACCTTTAACTATGACACAAATGATTAAACGAGCAGAGAAATTTTTTCCAAAGAAGCAAGTGATTTCACGGACATCGAAAGGAATTGTACGGCTCACCTACAAAGAAATTGCAGAAAGAACCCGACGTTTAGCAGACAGCCTGCAAAAGCTCGGCGTGGAAAGAGGTGACAAGGTTGGAACCCTTGCCTGGAACACCCATCGCCATCTCGAAGCCTATCTTGCCATCCCTTGTAGTGGCGCGGTCATCCACACAATCAACATTCGTTTAGCACCTCAGCATATCTCCTACATTATTAATCACGCAGAAGATAAAATTCTACTTATTGACGCAGATCTTATTCCACTCATTGAAAGATGCAAAGATGAACTAACATCGGTCAAAGCATTCGTCATCATGACGGATGAAGACGAGCTTCCAGAAACAAGCCTTTCACCTGTCTATCATTATGAACAGTTAATTGCGAGCGGAAGCAATGACTATGAGTATCCAGATGATATTGATGAAAATGAACCGGCAGGAATGTGCTATACCTCAGCAACTACGGGAAATCCAAAGGGCGTTGTCTATACGCACAGAAGTAATGTTTTGCACAGTATGGCTCTTGGAATGGCGGATAGTATTGGATTAAGTGAGAAGGATATCGCGATGGCGATTGTTCCGATGTTCCATGCGAATGCATGGGGGCTGCCATTTGCAGGTGTGTGGTTCGGAACTACGCTTGTTATGCCTGGACCATATTTTACCCCGAAAATATTGGCAGAGCTAATTGAAGAGGAGAAAGTAACTTTTTCCGCTGGCGTTCCTACGATTTGGTTAGGTCTACTAAAGGAACTAGAAGAAAAAGAATACGATATTAGTAGCTTGCGAGCAGTTCTTTGCGGCGGTTCAGCTGCTCCTAAATTTGTTATTCGAGCATTTGAGCAGAAATACAATATACCGTTTATGCATGGCTATGGCATGACTGAGACAAGTCCACTCGTGGTTGTTTCTACATTAAAAAGCTATCAGGAAGAGTTGTCCTATGAAGAACGGCTTAATCTCCGAGCGAAGCAAGGAATTTTGGTTCCAGGCCTAGAGATTAAGATTATTGGACAAAACGGAGAAGTGGCTTGGGATGGAAAGGAAATGGGCGAGCTTCTTATCCGTGGACCATGGATTGCCTCCGAATATTACAAGGATGAAAGAACAGCAGATGCTTTCCAAGATGGTTGGTTGTACACAGGGGATGTTGTCACCATAGATAAAGAAGGATTTCTTAATATTGTCGATCGAACAAAGGATTTAATTAAGAGTGGTGGAGAATGGATTTCATCGATTGATCTTGAAAACGCGTTAATGGCACACGAAGCTGTCTTTGAGGCAGCGGTTGTGGCTGTACCGCATGAACAATGGCAGGAGCGCCCGATTGCTTGTGTTGTGTTAAAAGAGAATAAGCAGGTGACAAAAGAAGAATTGCTCGAATTTTTAGCACCTCAATTTGCCAAATGGTGGCTACCAGACGACATTCTATTTATGGATGAAATTCCGAAAACGTCAGTCGGGAAGTTTTTGAAGCGTGCGTTGAGAGATCAGGTGCAGGATGAGCTACAAAAGAATTAACCAAAAAAATAGACCGAAAACAAAGTGCTTGGATTAACCCAGGCACTTTGTTTATTGAGGATAAGAATCAACCATTAAATCTGACAATTTTCTAATAGCTTAATTAAGTTCCTCAGTTCCCTTTAATTAGTCCATATTTATTCAAATTTTTGAAAATAAAACACATAGCAACTAATAGTTGCTTAACAAAAAAATGAAAAATATGGTATTTTTAAACAAATAAGCAGAAGGGAGAAAATCAAAATGCCACTACAAGAATTGCTGAAGTCATACCGTGAAAAAAATAATTTCACACAAGAAGAACTAGCAAAGAAATTAACCGTCTCACGACAGGCTGTTTCAAAGTGGGAAAATGGTAACAGCATTCCAGACGTATATAACTTGATTTCATTAAGTGATTTGTATGATATTTCTTTAGATGAGTTAATTAGAGGAGCAGTATACTTCCCGAAACCCTTTATAGTGGGAAAGAAAATCACTAAGAAATTTATGCTCTATATGGGTTTCCTTTTGACAATTTTTTATGGTTTTATCCTTATCACACTTGATTTACTAACACCTTTTTTGTCCCTTTTAATAGCAATTAGTATTTATTTATTCATAATGTTACCTACTTTTATTGAGCCATATTGGATTATTACAAAAACGGGAATAGTATATCAGCAATTTCCCAGATATATAGATAAAATCAAATACTCATCTATGATTCTATTTGGTAAGGAAATATCTTACGAAACAACAATCCCCTTCAATGCGATTCTTTCGATCTCTGTGATATACGAAAAAAAATCTAGAAATGGTCCAATGGATATTAATCCAGATTACTTATATATTCGGCTCTGTCAAAAAAATGGTTCCATTAAAGATTTAAATTTATATGATAATCTTCTTCCTTACTTACCCCAAGCGATATCCTATTTTGAAAAAAAGAAAATAACCGTAACAGATAAAAATAAAGTTACTCAAGCAATTATGAGTGAAAAAACACTATATGAAATAATGCATGGCTTAGAATCTAATGAGCATATATAAACAGCTTATTACAGGAGTCGAATTATCAAAATCAATGTGGGAAAATGCTATTTAAAATAACATTAAAAATGGAGAGGAAGAATAATGTCTAGATCATTTAAAAAATTGTTATTACTATCAATCTTGTTTTTCTTACTTGCTGGTTGCTCAATTAATAGCAAATATGGAAACACCCCATCAGATCATAAACTAATCGCTTATAAAGTTGAAAATGAAAGAGGGCAGCATCTTTATGTATTAGGTACGATCCATGCTGGTGAAGTTGAAAGATACCCATTTAGAGAAGAAATTGAATCTGCTTTTGATGAAAGTGATTATTTAGCTGTTGAATACGATGTTACTAGTACAGAAAATGCTGTAATGGATATGAAAGCTAATGCAATAAAAGATTTGAATGTTAGTGAAGACGCATTAACTTATTTAAAAAAAGTAAGTGATACTTATCCTGAAACCGTTGGTGGACTTACGATGAGCTATGATAATTTGATAAATTATAATGCCTATACGATTCAATCGTTGATGTTAACAGCAACTCTATCCAAATTGGGTCATAGCCTTACGTATGGAATCGATTATTATTTTCTAGACAAGGCAAAACATGAAAATAAAGAGATAGTCGAAATGGAAGGAGCTAAATTTCATGTTGATCTAATGCAAGAGTTTAATAAATCTTATACTGAATTTTTACTTAAGAATTTATTACCACTTCAAGATAGTGTTTCTAGTTATGAAAAAGCATCCCAATTTGTCTTAGAGGGTGATATAGAGTCAATTATTGATGCCACGTACCCAAAAAATGATAATAATAGAGAACAAGGGTATTATGAAGCGTTTTTATTTGATCGTAATGATAGGATGACTGAATTAGCCAAAGAATACATTGCCAGCGGAGATACTTATTTTATTGCCGTAGGGGCAGGACATGTAATTGGAGAACGAGGGATTATTCACCAATTGGAACAGCAAGGTTATAAGATAACTAGACTCTAACTGTATTAAGTGAAATTAGATTCTTTCCACTACCTGTATTCAGAGTCTGTTTTTAGTTTTCTTAATCCGCTATTTGAGCATGTCGCATCGGTGAAAAGCTAAACCAAAGTCCGCATAAAGTAAGCCCAATTAACGAAACCGATAATGCCGTTCGTGAACCAAGCTGGTCCGCTATTAAACCACCTAGTGGAGCGCCAATTACCACAAAGCTACGATTGATAGAACGAAGTGTGGCATTCATTCGACCTTGAAGATGTGATGGAGTGACAAATTGCCGATAAGCCATTTCAAGAGGACCTTCGATTCCCATTGCAAAGCCATAAAGGAACTGCCCAACAATCACTAGAAGGAAAGCAATGTTTTGCGGATTGGAGTCGATTGCTGCTGGAGCTAGAGCAATCAGAACAACAGCTGGACCATAGAGATTTCTGGAAAAAGATATCGCACGTCCAGCCCCAAAGTGTTCGCCAATTCGAACCGATAGAGATGTACCAGCGACGGCACCTACACCAGCGGCTCCGAGTACAATTCCAAGAAGTGCGGCATCAAAACCAATTTCGGTCAAAACGAAGGATACGAACACTGTCGTTGTCATGCTGTGGAAGAGAAACCAAGTATGAGTGTTTAAAGCAAGAGTACCTAGGTGTTGGTGTCTGTATATCCAATGCAAACCTTCCTTGATTTGATATCCAAGTGGACCATTTTTCACTTTTTCTGTGGGTTGGTGTTTGACTGAAGCAATGAAAATTCCTGAGATTAAATACGTAACAGCATCTACTAAAAGGGCAAATGGAGCACTGAGTATTTGTGTGAGGACACCTCCAATCGCCGGACCGCTAGTTTCTGCAACAGCTGCGCTTTGCTCTAGTCTTGCGTTTGCGCGTGTTAATAAGGTGCGTGGAACTAATTGCGGAACAAAGGACTGACTAGCAGCATCATTGAAAAGAGACATTGTACCAAAGAGTACAAGTAGGAACATTAGCCAACCAATACTGAGTACTTCTGTGTAAGCCATTAAACAAATGAAAGAAAGTAGAATTCCACGACCTATATCAGTTATGACCATGATCGCCTTCCGATGAAAAAGATCAATTATAACCCCAGCAATTAATCCAAGCAGTACATAAGGGAGCCATCTAGACGCTGAAACCCAGCCAACATCAATTGCACTGCCCCCCATATTCACTATCACAATGACTTGGAGCGCAACAGTCGTAATATATGTACCAAAGTTTGAAGTTGTTGATGCAAACCAAAATCGAACAAAGCTTGTATGTTCCCTTAATTTCATGTGGTCTCCTCTGTTGCCCATTTAGCAACGTTATAAATATTCAACTCTTCTTTAGCTTAACAATGACTAAGCCCAGGTGAAAGATTGCAGTGTCTTTGTGAAATTCTGAAAAAAAGTTCTCAATCTTATAAAAAGAATAACTTTATATGAATTCTATCATAAGATTCTAAAAAATCTGTGGGTTCTTTCAAGAATAACCAGGGATTTTATTAGAAAAATAAATGAATTCTAAAAATTTTTGAGAAAACGCTTATACATTCTTATAATTACCCTTATAATGGAGTTGAAGACAAAGGGGAGGGGAATGAATATGACAATTGAATTCCTGACAAATACAGTGAAAGTCGACGTAGATGGACGAGTTGCCACGATTCAATTGAATCGCCCAGAAAGCTTGAATTCGATTAATGTAGAAATGATTAAAGAGCTAAGTTGTTGTCTTAAGGAGATAAGCAATTCTGATGAAATTGATATTGTTGTCCTGACAGGGAATGAGCGTGCGTTTTCTTCAGGTGGAGACATTAAGACAATGCTGAGTGAGAATGCAAATGAAAACGATTTCTATGTAGTTATGGATAGTATAAGTGAGCTGATGGTCACACTTCATAACTTGCCAATGCTAACGATTAGTGCGATTTCAGGTGCTGCAGCGGGATTGGGGTTAAGTATTGCGCTCGCAACAGACTACATACTTGCAGATAAAAATAGTAAACTAGCAATGAATTTTATCGGAATTGGTCTGATTCCAGATGGTGGAGCCCACTTCTTCCTGGAAAAACGGCTTGGAGAAGACCGTGCCAAGCAGCTTATCTGGGAAGGTAAAGTGTTGTCAGCCGAAGAGGCTGTGAATATGAAGTTGATTCATGAGGTATCTGAGAATTACAAGGAATCCCTCCAGGCGAAGATAGAAGAGTGGTTAGGGAAGCCAGTGAAAGCAATGATAAAGACAAAAAAGATTTATGCTGAAAAGAATCGTCCACAGCTTTTGAAACTTCTTGAGCTTGAAAAGCATGGGCAGTTTGCGATGAGACAAACGAAGGATCATAAAGAAGGCATCGCTGCCTTTTTAGAAAAGAGAAAGCCTAAATATATTGGGAAATAAGTTTAAGAAGGTCCGTATTCGAGGAGAATACGGACCTTTTTGTATTAACTATTAAAATATTTCTCTAGCTTATAAGCGGCAATAGCCAATTGTAACTTCAATCTTTCGTCTACAGAGCGAATGTTTAAGCCGAAACGATTTTCGATTTGCTGTAATCGATATTTTAGCGTGTGACGATGAATAAAGAGTTTCGCTGCAGTCGTTTGGAGATTTAGATTTTGCTGAAAATAAACCTCTAAAGTCTGAATGTAATCAATGCCCTTATTATTCGTGAGTAGTTCTCCAATTTGCTCCTCGTAAAACTGCTTGAGACTAATGCCCAATTCCTTCATTTGAAGTAATAAATGAAAGGTGGCCAAATCATCATAGTGGATAATTTCCTTTTTTGATGATAAAAGGCTTGCGAGATCAACTGCGTATTTCGCTTCTTTTGCACTTTCACTTAATTGGTTAGGAGTGTCATATGATTTTCCCACTCCAATTAAGATCGAAATTTGAGGCTGCTTTTCCTTCCATGTTTGCAAAAATTCCTCCGCCAAATCTAGGCTGTCCTGTTTCAAACTTTTTCTCTTTTCAGAATGTACTTCTGTAAGAAGAGTCAATCCATCTAATCCAGTTCGAAGCAAAAATTGACGCTCTTTTTGCTCCATCATTCGGAAAAAATGGTGGTAGAGAAGGTCTAAATGTTCCTGACTAAACTCATTATCTAGTTTTATTTGCAGCACTACTTGATTTAGTGAAAGATTAATTCCTAATTTTTTTCCTCGTTCGTGAAGAATGGCAGAGGAATGAACGTAGTTGTTGATTAGATCTTCTAGAAACGTCGTCTCCATTTGTTTATGTAAAATTTCCTGAAGAATGCTTTTGGTGACTGTTGAAAAGTTAAGTTCTGTTGGTAGCTCGATGAGAGGTAAGTGATGTTTGTTGGCAAGCTCTAAGAAGATTTGGGGGATTTCTTTTAAATAAAAACCGCTATAAATGGCAATACCAGAGAGCCTTTTCAGCGTGAGAAGTTTTTGAAAGTGTAAGCTGTTTTCGTTGAGCCCGTAACCTGTGGTGATCAAAAACTCTCCATCCTGAAAACGATTGATATCCTCGATCACCTCGACGATTGTCACCCAATTAATTTGATTATGAAGTCCAGTAGTTCCTGCTAAGAGCTTGGTAGATTTCATGACTGGTAAATTTATAGCTTCATGGACTGTAATGCTCATTGTATTCCCTCCTAATAAGGGCTATTTATACACATTGTATAATAAAAGATTGATATTTTACATGGATTTGTCGTATTCAAATTATCTTTTCCCTCCCATAAGATAAACATAACAATACACATTCAGGGGGGAGCGGCGTGGAACACTCCTATTTGATTAAGCCGATGTTAGCAAGTCACTATCCAACTGCTGTATACGGAAAGGGTATCTATATTTATGATGAAAACGGAAAAGCCTATCTTGATGGTTCTTCAGGGGCTGTAACAGCCAGTATTGGTCATGCTGTTCCTGAAATCATTGAAGCAATGACTAAGCAGGCCGAAAGGATTTCCTTCGTTTACCGTTCCCAATTTACAACAAAGGAAGCCGAGGACCTGGCACGAAAGTTGAGCGAAATTGATTTTATTAAAGATGGTCATTACAGCTCTTTTTTCGTAAATAGCGGTTCTGAAGCGACGGAAACGGCAATGAAAATCGCGATTCAGCATTGGCAGGAGCAAGGCAGACCAACGAAAAATAAAGTAATCTCCAGATGGACTAGTTACCATGGCATTACGATGGGGGCTCTATCCTTATCAGGCCATTCAGAAAGAAGACGTCGCTTTGTTTCCTTATTAGATGACCTACCAACCATTCCAGCACCTTATTGCTACCGATGTCCATTTAATCTTACCTATCCAAGCTGTCAGCTCAAATGCGCGTCAGAACTGGACGCTGCCATTCAAAGAATTGGTTCCGATCATATCGCTGCTTTTATTGCTGAACCAATTATTGGGGCAGCTGGAGCAGTGATCGTTCCACCAGACGGGTATTATGAGCGAATCAAAGAGATTTGTGAAGAGAACGAAATCCTTTTTATAGCTGATGAGGTTATGACTGGAATTGGGAGAACTGGAAAGACCCTCGCTATGGAGCATTGGGGTGTCGTGCCTGATATTATCGCCCTTGGAAAAGGGATGAGTGCTGGCTATACACCGATTGCGGCTACTCTTGCAAGTGAGAAGGTACTGGCTCCTATTTTACAAGGATCCAAGATTGTTATGAGCGGTCACACCTATAGCGCTAATCCTCAGTCTGCTGCAGTTTCCCTCGCTGTTCTAGAGTATATTGAAAAGCATAATTTAGTAAATGAAGCAGAAGAAAAAGGGGCTTATTTACTTGCTGAGCTTCAAAAATTGGCTGAGTATTTTTCGATTATTGGCGACGTTCGCGGAAAGGGCTTGATGGTTGGGGTAGAATTTGTTTCCGATCGTTTGAGCAAAACCCCTTTTCCTAAAAACCTCGATTTAACCAATTTGATTGTATTGGCGGCAAGAGATAAAGGTCTATTAATCTATCCGGCTTCAGCAGGAGTGGAGGGTGGAGACGGAGATGCCGTCATTATTGCTCCTCCATTAACGATTAAAAAAGAAGAGATCGATCAGTTAGTCGAGCTTTTTAAAGAAACGATAACAGATATTCAAAAAAACAAGGAGGTGCAGCATGACGAAGGTAGCCTCACTTGAAAAAGTTCTTTCTTATATTACAGATGAATGTGTCTTAATGTATGGTGGTTTTGGCGGTGTTGGGAATCCCCCGACATTAATAAATGGAATTCTGGAAAAAGGCGTGAAGGACCTCATCTTAATTGGAAATGACGCAGGCTTTCCTGAAATCGGCATTGGAAAAATTGTTAGTCGTGAACGAGCGAAGAAGCTCATTACGACCCATATTGGTTCTAATCCGATCGCTGGAAAGCTAATGGTTGAAGGCAAGCTGGAGGTTGAATTCTGCCCTCAAGGGATACTAGCTGAAAGAATTCGCGCTGGTGGAGCTGGCCTTGGAGGGATTCTTTCTGATATCGGGTTAGGAAGCATGATTGAAAAAGGAAAGCAAAAGGTGCTGGTTGGTGGAAAAGAGTTCTTGGTTGAAACGCCTCTCCAAGCAGATGTAGCCATTGTTCATGCAAAAAAAGCCGACAACTATGGAAATCTCATTTATGACAAAAGTGCTCGAAATACAAACCCTGTGGTTGCAACTGCTGGAAAAATTACGATTGCTGAAGCGGAAGAAATTGTAGAGGTTGGAGAACTCGACCCAGAGTCAATCATCACACCTGGAATTTACGTCGATTTCATTGTTCAAAGCAAGGGGGTGGACTGGAAATGGGCATGGGAGTAGATATTCGAAATCGTATTGCAAGTCGGGCTGCCAAAGAAATCAAGGATGGCATGATTGTGAATTTAGGTATTGGTATTCCTTCTCTTGTTTCCAATCATCTTTCTCCGGATATTCGCGTCATGTTTCACGCTGAAAATGGCATTCTTGGGATGGGAGGGTCACCTGAAAAAGGAGAAGAAGATGCAATGCTTTGTAATGCTGGAGGATTTCCAGTCACGATACTTCCGGGTGCCTCTTATTTTGACAGTTCTACAGCCTTTGGCATGATTCGTGGTGGTTACCTAGATATTACGATTCTTGGTGGTCTTGAGGTGAGTGAAAAAGGGGACTTGGCCAATTGGGTCATCCCAGGCAAACGAGTACCTGGCATTGGCGGTGGGATGGAGCTTGCGGAAAAAGCGAAAAAGGTCATTGTGTTAATGAGTCATGTCAATAAAAATGGAGAACCGAAAATTTTAAAGGAATGTACGTTGCCTTTGACTGCGAAAAACTGTGTGGATTTGATTATTACCGATATGGCAGTGATTGAGGTTGGAGGAGACGGATTTATTTTAAGAGAAGTGATGGAGCCTTACACGGTAGAAGAAGTGGTCAAAAGTACAGGAGCTCCATTAACGATTCGAATGGAGGGGAACGCATTTGACTGAGATTAAGGAACAAATTAACCAATGGCTTGCAGAAAATCGAGAGAGAGGAATTCAGCTCTTGCGAGATCTTGTCCAGGCCAGAAGTACCCAAGGGATGGAGAGAAATGTTCAAGAACTTGTAATTGTTGAGCTTAAACGTATGGGGCTAGAAGTAGATGTGTGGGAACCAGATGGAAAGGAGTTGGCGAGAAGTCCATATTTTGCTTCTTCTAGAAGTGAGTTCACAGGCAGTCCGAATGTAGTTGGTGTCTTAAAAGGAAGTGGAGAAGGACGGTCGATCATCCTCAATGGGCATATCGATGTTGTCCCAGAAGGGGATTTAGATAAATGGGACGCCTATCCTTACAGTGGCAAAATCATCGACGGAAAGATGTATGGGCGAGGAACGACGGATATGAAGGGTGGCAATGTTTCTCTGCTCTTAGCAATCCAAGCCATTCAAGCACTTGGAGTTCAGTTAAAAGGTGACATTATTTTTCAAAGTGTAATAGAAGAGGAAAGTGGCGGAGCAGGCACATTAGCGACGATTTTAAGAGGATACAAGGCTGATGCAGCACTTATCCCTGAACCAACAAATATGAAGATTTTTCCGAAGCAACAAGGCTCGATGTGGTTCCGAATTCATGTGAAAGGTCAATCTGCGCACGGTGGAACTCGCTATGAAGGTGTGAGTGCGATTGAAAAAAGTATGACTGTGGTTGAGCATATTTTGCAGTTGGAAAAAGTTCGGAATGAGCGAGTGACTGATCCGCTGTATGAAAATATTCCGATTCCTTTTCCAATCAATATGGGCAAAATTTCGGGAGGAGACTGGCCATCCTCTGTTGCCGATTTAGTTCAAATTGAGGGCCGTATGGGCGTTTCACCGGAAGAGACATTGGATGAAGCCAAAGAGGAGATGGAAAAATGGATAGATCGGTTAAAAGAAATAGATCCTTGGTTTGAAACACATCCTCCAATATTAGAGTGGTTTGGAGCGAGATGGCTACCAGGTGCAATCGATATCGAACATGAGCTTATGCAAACACTCAGTTCAAATTATAAAGATGTTTTAAAAGAGGAACCGATTATTGAAGCTTCGCCTTGGGGGACAGACGGTGGATTATTAACGAATGTCGGGAATACGCCTTCTGTTGTCTTTGGTCCTGGAGTGACGGAAATGGCTCATTTTTCAAATGAATATATTGAGCTCGATAAAGTGTTTATCGTAGCGGAGATAATTGCACTTACATTACTAGATTGGTGCGAAATAGAATAGGAGGTTCCCTAATGACGATTAAACAGAAGTCCATCGACTTAAAGACGGCAATTCCTGGTCCAAAATCGGTAGAGCTACTGAAGAGAAGAGAGGAACATGTTCCGCGTGGTCCGTTTAACACGGTTCCTGCCTTTATAGAAAAAGCAGAAGGCGCACTCGTGACGGATATAGATGGAAATACATTGATCGATTTTGCGGGTGCAATCGGTTCGTTAAATGCTGGTCATTGTCCGCCTAATGTTGTAGCAGCACTAAAGGAGCAAATCGATAAATACTTGCATCCGTCTTTCCATGTGTTGATGTATGAGCCTTATATTAAACTAGCAGAAAAATTAAATGAGATTACTCCTGGCACCCATAAAAAGAAAACATTTTTCCTTAGTAGTGGGGCAGAGGCGGTTGAAAATGCGATTAAAATAGCACGTAAGTATACAGGAAGAAAAGCGATTATATCATTTGAGCGAGGATTTCATGGTAGAACGTATATGGCGATGTCATTGACGAGCAAGGTAAAGCCTTATAAATACGGGTTTGGCCCATTTGCGCCAGATACTTATAAAATGCCTTATCCATATTATTATCGTGCACCGGAAGGAATGACACGTGAAGATGTTGACGAGCAAATCATTAGGGAGTTCCAAACATTTTTCTTAAGTGAGGTACCTGCAGAGGAAGTAGCTGCTGTCATAATGGAGCCTGTACAAGGTGAGGGGGGATTTGTGATTCCTTCGAAAACCTTTGTCCAAAAGGTAAAAAGGATTTGTGAGGAAAATGGCATTCTCTTTATTGCTGACGAAGTCCAAACAGGCTTCGGACGAACTGGAAAAATGTTTGCGATGGAGCATTTTGATGTAGTGCCCGATTTGATGTCGATGTCAAAGTCGATTGCGGCAGGTCTCCCGATTAGCGCTGTTACAGGTAGAGCTGAAATTATGGACGCACCAAATGTTGGCGAGATTGGTGGAACATATGGAGGAAGTCCTCTTGGATGTGTGGCTGCGTTAGAGGTTATAAAAATAATGGAAGAACAAAAATTACCAGAGCGAGCCAATCATATTGGTGAAACTGTTGTAAACTTTTTCAAAGAGTTTCAAGAAAAGGTTCCATTTATCGGCGAGGTTCGCACATTAGGAGCGATGACCTCAATCGAAATAGTAAAGACGAAGTCAGGGAAAGAACCAGATAAAGAGTTAACAGGAAAAATTTTAGCGGAGTGTCATAAGCGAGGATTAGTTTTAATGAGTGCTGGCTTGTATGGGAATATCATTCGAATATTAAGCCCGCTAGTGATTACGGATGAACAGTTGCACGAAGGCTTATCTGTATTAAAAGAAGTAATGCTTGAACAAATTTAAGGGACTGATTTTTTCAGTCCCTTTCATACCGTTTCCCAGCATTAAAACCAATGATGAGGCCGATTATTAGCGGGAACAGTGAATCGGTCCCAAAGTCCTTAAAAATCAAACCGAAAACGAGCCATGCTCCTACGGCACCTAAAATACCCTGTAACAAGGGATGCATTGAACCACTTCCTGTCATTTACATGTGAAATAAGATCAATTTGCCGCTAGAAGATGTGCATCGATGTGTTTTGTTCAAAGCTCCTTTTTCCTCAAGTAGCTTTTCTCCAATTTCTTTTGCTTGATTGTCGTCAGTCGCTTCGAAAGTCTCGTCGATTACTTTTTCCCCATTCGGTTCGAAAACAGTCAGTTTATATGTTTTCATTCGCAAAAAATCCCCTTTTGTTCGTAAAATTCAGATTCTTATATTACTATTTTTGCATAATTATCTAAATTATGCAAAATAATAATAGAGAAAAATGAACCCTTTTTGTGTTCTTGATCGTATAGAATGATGGAAGAGGAGGAATGAATGTGGTTCTAAAGATAGAGAATGTTTCGAAGCGTTTTGGAAGTTTTACTGCAGTAAATGATTTGTCGATAACCATTCCTGAAAAAGAAATGTTTGGTTTTCTAGGAGCAAATGGTGCTGGAAAAACGACGACCTTCAGAATGATACTTGGATTATTAGATGCAAGTAAAGGTAAGATCACATGGGATGGAAAGCCGATAGATTACTCGACTAGTGGTGTAATTGGCTATTTGCCAGAGGAAAGAGGATTGTATCCAAAGCTGAAGGTAAGGGATCAGCTAGTCTATCTTGCGCGATTAAGAGGGATGAATAAGCAGGATGCTTTAGCGGAATTGAAGATTTGGTTAGAACGCTTTAAGGTTCCTGAATATCTCGATAAAAGGGTAGAAGAGCTTTCAAAAGGTAATCAGCAAAAGATTCAATTTATTGCAGCTGTTTTACATAAGCCAAAATTGTTAATTTTGGATGAGCCGTTTAGTGGATTGGATCCAGTCAATGTGGAGCTATTAAAATCTGCTGTTATCGAGCTAAAAGAGCAAGGAACGACGATTGTTTTTTCCAGCCACCGCATGGAGCACGTAGAGGAAATGTGTGAAAATTTATGTATCATGCATCATGGAAGTCCTGTTGTCCATGGTTCTTTAAAGGATATTAAACGCTCCTTTGGTAAGAAAAATTTAGTCATTCATGCTGATTTTGAGTTAAGTGGTTTTGACAATTATCCGGGTGTGACGAAGGTAAAGAGAACACCAGAGGGAGTTCACCTACAAATCGAAGGAGAATATGTAGCTGAACGGATATTAAAAGATATTGTAGGAAAAGGTTTTATTCGCCGTTTTGTGTTAGAGGAGCCTTCCTTAAATGATATCTTTATCGAGAAAGTAGGTGCTTCCTATGAATAACTTTTGGATTATCTTTTTTCATACGTATTTAAGTAAATTAAAGACAAAATCGTTTATTATTACAACAATTATTACTGTTTTAATTGTAGTTGGACTAGCGAATATGACGAATATCATTAATTTTTTCGATAAGGGAGAAGGCAAGGATACTATTGCGGTTATCGATGAAAGTAGTACGTTAGTTGAGCCACTTCAACAGCAATTAAAAGCAAGTAATTCAGAAATTGAATTAGAAGCATATAAAGATGGTGAAGAAAAAGCAGAAAAAGCTGTCGAAGATGGAGATTACAAAGGTCTCTTAGTGTTGTCCCTTGACAGTGAGGGTCTTCCAGTTGCCACATATAAAGCGATGAGTATATCTGACTCTGCCTCAGTTACTGCTATTCAAACAGGCTTACAGCAAATCAAAACTCAAATGGCTGCAGGTAAAATCAATTTAACATCAGAGCAACTTGCAAAGCTTTATGAGCCAATGGAAATGGAGCAGATTGCTTTAGAGGAAAATGCTAAAACGGCAGAAGAGCTAAACCAGGCAAGAGGTCTTGTCTATGTATTATTATTTGTTATTTATTTTGCTGTTATTTTGTATGCCAATATGATTGCGATGGAGGTTGCTACTGAAAAATCTTCTCGTGTCATGGAAATTTTAATATCAAGTGTATCTCCAATTAAGCAGATGTTTGCCAAGATTTTAGGTATATGCTTATTAAGCTTAACCCAAATGGCTGTTTTGTTAGGTGTAGGGTATATTTCAATTAAAAGAAATCTGGAATCAATGGAAGGTGGATTCTTTAGCGTCTTTGGTTTTGGTGATGTCCCTGTATCCACGATTATTTATGCAGTTGTCTTCTTTATATTAGGGTATTTCTTATACGCAACATTAGCAGCCTTTTTAGGGTCGCTTGTTAGTCGAATTGAAGATGTCCAACAGATGATTACGCCAATGACAATGATGGTCGTGGCTGGATTTATGATTGCGATGTTTGGTCTTTCACAGCCGGATACTCCATTTGTTACGGTTACGAGCTATATTCCATTTTTTACACCAATGTTAATGTTTATGCGTGTTGGAATGCTGACTTTACCAGCATGGGAACCAATCCTAGGAATTGTCATCTTACTCGTCTCTATTATCATCTTAGCTGTCTTTGGGGCAAGAGTATACAGAGGTGGAGTTCTTATGTATGGAAAATCGAATTCCTTTAAGGATATTAAAAAAGCACTTCAATTAACTAAATCCGAAAAATGACAAAAACTGTTTTCTCTTATATTGTTTATTTTCTTGCGAAAAAAACCTGTTGTTAAAATCTTAAGGCCGATTTTAACGTAGAAAAAGATATGATGTGCTTTCTATATTGTTAACAAGTTTTTTTCCTGAAAAAAACCTGCTCTTTTCTCAAATAATTATAAGAAAATGAATATTAACAGAATTGCTTGCTTCGTATTATTTTTGCTCCAAAAGCATCAAAGTTTGAGAAAAGAGCATTAAAAAAAGAATTTACTGGGAAAAAATTAAGTTTGCTTGCCTTTTCCATTTGTATCTGTTATTCTTAGGAAGAATTATTTTTGTTCACAATTAAGGGAAGAATTATATATTTCGCCTGGAAGAGCAAGAATAGTAATACATTTGTGCGCTATACGCACATAGGAGGCAACATACATGGAAAATGGTAAAGTAAAATGGTTTAACGCAGAAAAGGGCTTCGGATTTATCGAGCGCGAAGGCGGAGAAGATGTATTCGTTCATTTCTCAGCTATCCAAGGCGAAGGTTTCAAAACTCTTGAAGAAGGTCAAGCAGTAACTTTTGACGTTGAGCAAGGTGCACGTGGACCTCAAGCAGCTAACGTTAACAAAGCTTAATTAACTTTCGAACTTTCAAGCAGATCCTTTTATAGGGTCTGCTTTTTATTTTGCCTATTTTACACTAGAACATACATTCGCTTTTGTGGTAAAATGTAGGAAAAAGCATATGCGAGGAATCAATATGAAAAAAGTGAAATTTATTCATGGTGCAGATATACATATAGATAGTCCGATGGTTGGCCTGAAATCATTGCCTCCTCGTATCTTTAAAAGACTTCAGGAAAGTACCTTCCAGGCATTTAGAAGTTTGATTGATGCAGCGATTAGTAGTCATGTAGACTTTGTTGTTTTAGCAGGTGATTTATTTGATAATGAAAATCGCAGTGTGAGAGCACAAGTTTTTCTTCGCAAAGAAATGGAGAGACTTGCCGAAAAGGAAATTGATGTGTTCTTGATACATGGGAACCATGATCATATGAGCGGGAATTGGAGTCAAATTGAGCTTCCGAGCAATGTTCATGTGTTTGGGGAACAGGTAGCAGTAAAATCATTTACAACGAAAAACAATGCAATTGTCCATCTCTACGGATTTAGTTATCCGGAGCGACATGTGTATGAGAGGAAAATCAATGAGTACGAAAGAAAAGATGGAGCTGATTTTCATATAGGTATCCTTCATGGGAATATGGAAGGAAGTACGGATCATGGCAACTATGCTCCATTTCAACTCAATGATCTTATCGAAAAAGAATTCCATTATTGGGCACTAGGTCATATTCATAAGAGAGCCATTTTAAAAGAGGAGCCTGTCGTTATTTATCCTGGGAATACCCAGGGAAGGAATCGAAAAGAAACAGGTGTAAAGGGTTGTTATTTGGTTGAGTTGGATGAATCGGACTCCAAGCTCGAGTTTGTGGAAACGAGTGATGTCATCTGGTCTGAGGTTGCGATCGATGCTAGTGATATTTCTTCTTTCGACCAATTTTACCAGCTATGTAAAGATACCCTTGAGAGCATAAGAATAGAAGGAAAAGGAAATATAACTGCATTCCAGATTTCAAACCTATCAGTGAATATGAAAGAGCTAGAGGAACTACTCGAAACTCTGCAAGATGATGAGAAAGATGAAGAGTCCTTTGTTTGGCCAACCTCTATACGTGTTGAAGAAAAGTTGGAGTGGAAGCGTGAGGAGTTATCAAAGGAATCGGATTTTTATGGAGAACTATTTGATGTACTCGAACAGACTGAAGGATGGGACGACCTATTGGCCACCCTCTACCGGAATCCAGTTGCAAGAAAATTCCTGACGCCACTTCTAACGGATGAAGTCGAAGAAATCAGCAAAGAGGCAGAAGCTGTTTTAATAGAAAAGCTATTACGAAATGGATAAGGAGGTGGCCGATTTGAGAATTTTGGAAATCCATATTTATGGGTATGGAAAGCTAGAAAATAAAGTGCTAACAAACTTAAAGGATCTCAGTGTTTTTTATGGAGAAAATGAAGCAGGCAAATCGACCATAATGTCCTTCATTCATAGCATTCTCTTTGGTTTTCCAACAAAGCAGCAAATTGAACTGCGATATGAGCCGAAAAAGGGTGCAAAATATGGTGGGCAATTGGTGATTCAAACTGAGGCGAGAGGGAAAGTCATCATCGAACGTGTAAAAGGGAGAGCTGTTGGGGATGTCTCTGTCTTATTAGAGGATGGTTCAACTGGTGGAGACGAGCTGTTAAATGAACTACTTTCTAAAATAGATAAATCACTCTATCAATCGATCTTTTCTTTCAATCTCCATGGCCTTCAAAACGTACATAATCTTAAAAATGAGGATTTGGGTAAGTTCTTATTTTCGACAGGAACGATTGGTTCCGATAGACTACTGGTTGTTGAAAGTGAACTGCAAAAGGAAATAGACATTCTTTTTAAACCTAATGGAAAGAAGCCTTTAATCAATGAAAAGTTACAGGAAGTTAAGGCTGTTTATGAAGAATTAAAAAAAGCTGAGCAGCAAAATGGACAATATGGCAGGCTTTTACAGGAAAAAGAATTACTAGAGCAAGAGATTGAGCACAATCAATTGAGAGTAACTGAATTGCAGAAAAAGATTCGGCAATTAGAGGAATGGGAAAAGCTTGCGCCTATTGTGAAGGAAAGAGACCTGCTGCAGGCCGATTTGGAACAGATTGATATTACCTTTCCAGTTGATGGTTTATCGCGTTTAGAGCAGGTACAGCAGCTTTTAAAGCCATTAGAGGCTCAAAGAAAATCATTAATCGAGCAAAAAGAAAAGCTTCAAGCCGAATTGAGTGAGATTCATCCAAATGAACAGCTGATTGAGAAAGCGGATGCCATTCAGCGTGCTTTAGAAAGGCTTCCGCTTTACGAGACGATAAAGGAAGAAGAGAATGAATGGTTCGCTAAAAGAAGTCATCTTTCTGCCAATATCGAGGAATTAAAAGAAAGACTCCATTTTCCGATTCACGAAGAGCGATTGGCCCAAATTGATACGAGTATTTTTATGAAGGAAAAAATCGCTGAAGCGGAGAAAAAGCAGATGCGCTTAAAAGAACGCAAAGCGGAACTAGATGAGCAGTTTGCAAGAGAAAAAGAAGAGCTAGAGAGACTTGAGGTCCAGAAGGAGCTTTTAAAAGAAGACATGCTTCCGCAAGCTGAAAGAGATGCAAAGAAGCAGCAATTATTAAAGCGAAGCAATCAGGAGTCCATTGAAAAAGAACTTCGAAATACACAGGATAAGATCTATCTTTTGCAAATGAACTTGAAAAACGAAAGAAAACAGGCAAGGCAAAATCAGTATCAATCACTTATTTTGAGTGTTGTTTTTCTATTGCTATCAGTTTGGGGATTGTTTCAAACTCAATGGTTAATTGCAGTGGTTGGAGGAATTGGTTTCGGTTTCATGCTCTTTCTGCTTTATCAAAGAAAGAGTAATAGGAATCAAGATGTGGAAAGAGAGATTCAAGAGCTTAAAGCGAAGGAATCAAACTTGCAGCATCAGTTCAATAATTTCTCCTTTGCAGAATTAAATTTAATTGAAGAACAGTTGCGTAGAGACACAGCCTTACAAGAACAGCTAGCTGTTTTACAAATAAAGCTTGAACAACAGAATTTGCAATACGACAGGGTCATTCAAGCATTTGAAGACTGGGAGCGAGAGGCTGTGTCTCATAGAGAACTGTTGAGTGAATTAGGGAAGCAACTTTTCATTCCAAAAGAGATTGCCCAATCGAAAATCAATGAGGCATTTCTATTAATTGTGAAATTAAAGGATGCATTCAGAGAGTATCAATCTATGGAGACACAATTCCAGAAGAAATTAGAAATAAAAGATAGTATTGAAAAAGAAATTGTGAGTTTGTACCAGTTATTTTTCCAAGATGAAGCGATTCCTGTTCGTGAGCAAGGATATTTGTTAAGGGAGTCACTTAAAAAGGAACTTGCTAAACAACAGAAATATGAAGCAAGAGTAGAGAAGTTTAAAGAACTCGTTGAACAAATGGAACTTGTGGAAAAGGAATATAGTCATCTTCACCAAGAACAGGAAATGCTTTTTCAAGCAGCTGAGGTGGAAACTGAAGAGGAATACCGCTTAGTAGGGAAACAAGCTGAAAAACGTGCGCAGATGGCCGCTAGGGTGGAGGAGTTATCAAGGCAAATCGAATTGTCTTCTCTAGACAAAAAGGCGATGCAGGAACTTAATAGCATCGACGACCCACAGGTAGAGTTTCAAAATATAACAGCCGCCTTAACTCAGAGCTTAGAGGCAAGTCAGAAGGCTCACCAAGCTTTAGCCGATGTGAAGTATCAGATTGGCTTACTTGAGGAAGGTGGGCTATATGGAGACCTTTTACACAAGTATAAACAGCTTCAGTCTGAACTCGATTTAGAGGCAAGGGAATGGGCCAAGCTGTCAATGGCAAAAGAAATGCTGACGAAAACAGTGGATCGCTTTAAAGAGGAACGTCTTCCAAGCATGCTACAAAAAGCAGAAGAATATCTGACCTTTTTAACCGAAGGAAACTATCTACGAATCCTGCCTAAAAAAGAGAGTAATGGATTTCTGATTGAACGGAAGGACCATATTCTTTTTGAAGCGAATGAGCTAAGTCAGGCAACAACTGAGCAGGTATATGTTTCCATTCGTTTAGCCCTTGCAGCCACAATTTATAAGAAATATGCCTTTCCGATTATTATCGATGATAGCTTTGTTAATTTTGACCATAAACGTACAAGCAAGGTCATTGAATTATTAAAGACATTAAAAGACAATCAAATTCTCTTTTTTACCTGTCACCAGCATTTATTGAAATATTTTCATGAAGCTGAAGTGATCGAAGTGGGAGAAGGGATAACGACCAATATGATATAATAGATTGAAAGAAAGGGGCGAGGAGTCTTATGAGTAAAGGGATTCTCCAGCATGATGTAGGAGAGCAAGTAGAAAAATTCTTATTAATTAAAAGCTCAACAAAAGGGACTGCTAGCAATGGAAAGCCATTTTTATCACTTGTTTTGCAGGACCAGAGTGGGGAAATAGAGGCCAAGCTATGGGATGTCTCTGATGAGGATGAGAAGAACTATAGCAATGAAAAGATTGTTAAGGTAATAGGAGATATTCAAAACTATCGAGGTCGAAATCAATTGCGCCTTCGACAAATACGTCCTTCCTCGCAGGCGGATGCAGTTAATCTATCAGACTTTCTTGTTACCGCTCCTTTGAGTAAGGAAGAAATGCATAGCAAAATAACGCAATATATTTTTGAAATGAAAAATCCGAATATCCAACGTATTACGCGTCATCTCTTAAAAAAGAACCAGGACGCATTTTTGGAGTATCCAGCGGCGACAAAAAATCATCATGAATTTGTGTCGGGGCTCGCTTATCATGTTGTAAGCATGCTTGATTTAGCGAAAGCTATCGCTGAGTTATATCCAAGCTTGGACAAGGATTTATTATATGCCGGAGTTCTTCTCCACGATTTAGGAAAGCTTACAGAGTTGTCAGGACCGATTTCTACGACTTACACAGTAGAAGGAAACCTTTTAGGCCATATTAACATCATGGTCTCAGAAATCGTCAAAGCTGCAGACGAGCTTGGTATTACGGGTGAGGAAGTGTTGGTGCTTCAACATCTTGTGCTATCCCATCACGGAAAAGCAGAATGGGGTAGTCCGAAGCCTCCACTTATCAAAGAGGCAGAAATTCTTCATTATATTGATAATATTGACGCGAAGATGAATATGCTTGATCGTGCTCTGGAACGAGTAAAACCAGGCGAATTCAGTGAAAGAGTGTTTGCTCTTGATAATCGCTCATTTTATAAACCAACTTTCCATAAGTAACGCTAAAAAATGCCTCCATTGTGAGGCATTTTTTGTGTTTATGTTTGTTTTTTGTGTCTATCAACTCAAGAAGAAGAGAGCTATACTTATCATATTTTTCCCAAACGTGCATACATTTTTAACAAACAAGGCTTGTACATTTGATGTATGGAGGATGAGAAATGGATATTCCTGTTTGGATCTTATTGCTCGTTGGGGGAATTATCATTAGTGCGTTTATGGCTGTAAAGGTTGGTAGAGAAGAAAAAGAAGAGGAAAGAGAATTAATAGAAAAAGAAGGAGAGGTCTATATGGAGCGACTCAAGAAAGAGAAGGAAGAGCGCTCTGAAGGACGATCTTTCGGTTGATGGCAATAAAAAATGGGTTCCCTCGAATAAAGGGGACCCATTTTCCATTCTTATTTCTTTTCTTCTGTCTCAGTAGCTTCCTCAGTTTGCATAAAGCCACTTAAGTCTTTATCGCTAATTTTAACCTTAGCATCTTTTAATTCTTTTTGTAATGTTTCAGTCATTTTTGTGTTATCGATTTTGGATACTTTAATTTCTTGCTCGATTTGAGCTTTCATATCCTCTAGGCTCTTCTTCTCTTCTTTTTCAGTCACTTGGATAATGTGGTAGCCATGCTCAGATTTCACAGGATCACTAATTTCGTTCACATCAAGAGCGTATGAAGCCTCTTCAAATTCTGGTACCATTTGTCCTGTACCGAACCAGCCAAGATCCCCACCTGCTTCAGCAGAAGCCGTATCCGTTGAGTATTCTTTTGCTAATTCAGCAAAATCTCCACCTTCATCAAGCTTCGCCTTTACTTCTTTTGCTTTTGCTTCATCCGCTACTAAAATGTGACGAGCTTTGATTTGTGGCTTGTAGTTATCGTAGTATTCTTTGATTTCTTCATCTGTAACTTTAATATCTGCTGTCGCAGCTTTTTCTACTAATAAGTCTAATTTTAGACTTTGTTTAAATGTTTCTTCAGTCATTTGGTATTGTGCTAGAGCCATTTCGAAGTTTGAACCAAGTTGTTCTTTTACTTCGTTTAACTTAGCATCTAATTCTTCATCAGTTACCTTATATTTATCAGATAGAATTTTTTCATAAACAAGCTGTTGAAGAACTTGTTCACCGTAAGTCTTCTTCATTTCTTCATATAGCTCGTCCTTTGTAATGTTTCCAGCTTTTGTTTCTGCAACTGCCTCAGAATTGTCCCCGTTATTACATGCAGCTAAAGTGACGATGCCCGCAAGTAAAAGAAGGGAAAGAATCCACTTTTTCATCAAAACAACTCCTAAAATTAATTTCATTAATGAATGAGAGTTAAATTTCACAAATTTTAGACATTGATTTTTACACGTCTGTCGTTTTGATTTATGAAATTGCTCCATGTATTAATCACAAATTATACTATATCACAAATTGGAAAAAGAACAAAAGAAATATGGGATGGGGTAAAAGATGGAGATGGATAAAAATAGGCAACCTACCTATACCATAATTGGGACTAATACATAGGATAAAGTGTAAGCAAAAAACTTGGAGTTCCCTCCATTTCTTGCTTACGTCCAAAGAATATATAGGGAAATAGTTCTTTGGAAATCATCATTAACTTGTTACTCGCCTAATCGGTGGGGGTTATTCATGAATAGTATATAACAAGCACATTTGGAAGGGGGTGTTACGATGGGTCACGGAGGCGGATATGGTGGCGGTTTTGCCTTAATCGTAGTACTGTTTATTTTATTAATCATTGTTGGAGCTGCTTGGTTCTAAGTTAATGAATGTTAAAACAAAAAGAACATGAGATGGGTCTCATGTTCTTTTTGTTCGTTTATTTTTCAAACATACCAACGGTTGCGAAAAGATCTTTTATGTGAAAAGGATTTCGACGTATGAGGTAATCAGAAGAATCGTCACTAATACGTTAATCGTTCTAAAAACCTTTGGTTGTTTTTCTTCCGGAATTTCTTTTTGCAAGCAAAGGGAAGTTGTTAGCTTATTAATATTAAACAAAATAAATATAGCGAAAATAATAAAAATGGAGATGATCACCAAATCCCTCCCTATAGGTGAGTACTGTTCTTTTCTTACTACGATAACAAAATTTTAATAGGAGTACCACTTTAAGCATCGCTGTGAAAAAGACATCTTCACAGATGTCTTCAGACTGTTGACAAACGCTCGCTTTCTTCGTTACTTCGCCTTGTCCGGTGCTCATTACCTACTATGGTAACTCCGCTCCTCCCAAGGCTTCGCGCCTTGAAAGACAAACGTTTTCAATCAGCCTGAGGGTAACTGCTATCAATAATTTATTGTCTACACACTAAAGACATCTTCACAGATGTCTTAGATGGGCTATTGTTGATTGCTTACCAATATTTCAAAACCATCTTCGTTTTCTTCAATATATGCATGTTTTGGTGCCTTCAGAATGTTTACAGTACGGACAAGGTCTGGAACGGAAATACCAGTCTGATAAGCTAGTAAAATCGTAATATAGTGTACATAATGTGGCAATATGAAACAGAATGCCACCAATATCGCCGTTAAAGTTACAAATGGTAATAATAACGCGAGTAAGAATAAATGCTTTGAGATAGGCTCATGTGCTGTAATTTGAATGGAAGGGAAGAAGATAAATTTCCTTTCAATTCTTTTTCTAATCTTTGGCCCAAGATGCGAAATGGGTAATAAATGCAACAATTTATGGACTGGGTAAACTAATATCAAACAGAATATAAAGAGAAAGAAATGATTATCATAAAATGTAGTTGGTACAAACAAATATGATAACGAAATATATAGTATGATAAAAGTTAGCAACATCGTAATCAAAGAGATAACAAACAGTCTATGTGTGCCGTATTGTCTTGTGTAGTTTACTGTTTTCCAGCAATTCAAAAGTATCATCCTCCAAAAGGAGTATTTAGGAATAAAATGTGATATTCTCTAACTTACTTATGATACTTTACGATGAAAGAATAAAAAAATCAATAGGAAATCGTATTTCAATTTTTGATTGTTTTTTGTAAAATAATAGCGGAGAAGGCAATGGAAAATGCCTGAATTTAATTAAATTAGTCGAAAGAGGTTTTTATTGATGAACCTTGATTCTTTAATAGAAAAAATGAATCGCCTTGAATACCATCAATCCATTTTACTGAAGATGATTTCAAAAAGCGATGATCATTTTTATAAGTTAATTGTCGAACGATCATTAAACAAACAAGATGTGGAAAATTTTTATAAGGAATGCAATGAATTAATGATAGAACTAGAAGAACAGCAAGCGGAGGGATTTGTGTATTTTGAATCTCTATTAAAGAAATTCAAAGAATCGCTTCACCCAAACCTAGATGCAGAAGAAGTCATACTGGCTTGTCTCCGCCAAAAATTATTTTTGCCTTTAATGATAGAGTTTAAGAAATATATATAGGATTACACGAGCTCCTTAGAAGAATCCTTCTTTTTCAAGTGTCCATCCTCGTCCTTGAATTCTCTCTCAATATTTTCAAAGGATCTTTCGAAAATCTCCATAAAGTCATCACCATAAATATTGCGAACTATGGCCATCATTTCAACGATCTCTGGAAATTTACCATACAAGCTTTTTAATGGCATTGCTCCGGTAAAAACAGCATTTTTGTCTGGATCATATGTTTCCATTAACTCAAGTAAAACAGCTTCCCCTTTTTCAGTTAATTTGATGTAGGTGTTTCGTTTATCGCTTTCCTTTTTAGAAAAGTTAAGGAGACCTCTTTCTTCTAACTTCTTTGAGAAGTTGAAGGCGGTAGAAACATGCATCACGCCAAATTTTGCGACATCTGAAATGGATGCGCCGTTTAAGTGATAAGCAATCCAAAGGATATGGTGTTCATTAATATTTAAGTCAGCAGATTTAATCCATTGCTGCCAATCCTTTTCAATCGATTTCCATAAAGCTTTACTTAATTGTGCGATTCTTTGACTGAAAATCATTGCTTCTTTCATTGAATATTGTTTTTCTGTCATCCCCTAATTCACCCGCTTTAGTTTTCTTTATTATCATTATGCCAAGAAAACAAAAATAAATAAAGAAAAAATATACTAAATTTTTAGAAATTTTTTCATTAAGTTTGTTTTATTCGGCAAAATGAATAAGTTTAAATCATAAATCTGTTCGCAAGCATTTTTATAGTATATTAGTTTTCTTCTTATTAAATAAAAAATCCTTCTTTTTCTAAATAAAAATTGTTAGGAAAAAGAAGGATTTTACTATTAATTTAAAAATGTTCATCAGTTATGTAGTTCTATTTTTCGCTCAAGCTCCTGGAGGGTATCCTGTATGGCATCTATTTCACTCTTCAGTTGTTCTTGATGTGGTTTAATATCTGCTTGCCATCCTTCGATAAGCGTCTTTACATCAAGTATAAAGGAAGTCAGCCCTTCTCTGCCCTCTGTTGAAAGAGTTGTAATGGATTTTGTGATTTCACCTAGATCAAGTTTAAGTTGTGATAACTGTTCGATCCATGTATCTTTATTTTCACTTAAATATTTTCTTGTTTCTTTTCCTGAAGTAGGGGCTGTCAGTATCGTTGCGATGCCCGCAGCAATTCCTCCAATGATAAAACCTGTTAATAAAGATTTTCCGTTCATTCTTTCACCTCATCATACAAATTCTCGGGACACTGCTTGCCTCATAGGAAAATGATTCGCAGCATATAAATGTATTATACCTTTTTTATAAAGGAGTGTGGGCAAGTTTGGATGGAATGATATTCGGCTTATTTGCAGCAAGCGTTGTGCTACTGTTTGGGGCCATATATAACTTTTTGTCTTTAAAAAAACCAGGGTTCTATCCTCCGAAGAGAGTGTTGAAAAAGAGGGCAGTTTTGTTAGCTAGCATTGCGGTAGTATGTATTCTATTAGGATGGATTGTTTCCTTTTTCAAATAAAAAATTTTCTCAATCGGTTTTGGATAACAAAAAAGAACCCAAATGGGTTCTTTACTTAACCAGAAAATGTTGTATTATTTGTAAGTTTTGTTCTTTTTACAATCGTTAAGGCGATTGGATATAGGACAATCATGACCAGTGTATTAGCAGCTGTTGCAGGTAACACTGCAAGGCCGAATAATCCTGCAAATGATCCAGGCAAGCCGACAATCAAATATGCTGAACCTAGGAACACTGTTCCAGAGATAATCGTACCTAGTGCTGTTAACGCAGCGATGCTGATGATATTCGAACGAAACTTTTTAAGTGCTAAAAATAATCCAAAGAATATAAATGCAGTAATCGGTTTATCAATGATATTTGGAATAAGTCCTCCAGGGAAGCTTGTTGTTAAACCTGAAATGACACCAGTAACTAAGCTTATTAGTAAGACACTCTTACTATCAGGGAATAAAACAATTCCTAAAAACATCATGGCTAACATCATATCTGGCTTCATCCCAAAGGCGAATCCTGGTATGGCCAAATGTAGTACAGCACCCATCCCAACTAGAAGGGCTAAGGCCACCAAATTTTTTGTATTCATTTCTCATCTCTCCTCGACTATTCTGTCTATTCTATTGCTTCTCCCATAGTGCACTCGTTGCCTAAGGCGAAAAGCTTGGTACTATTATAGCATATTTACAAAAGGCGTACAGTTAAATTCGGAATTTGGAATATTAACCCTTTTGGCGATATTTTTTCATGAACTCAGCTAATTGGATGACATGTTCCACTGGCACAGCATTATAAATAGAAGCTCGGCATCCCCCAACTGAGCGGTGACCATTCAGTCCGACAAACCCATTTTCTTTTGCAAGAGTAAGGAATTCTTTTGTAGATTCCTCGTTAGGTAAGGTAAATGTAACATTCATATTGGAGCGACTATTTTGATTCGCATGACCAGAATAGAAGCCATTGCTTTCGTCTATTACGCCATAAAGAATTTTTGCTTTTTCATTATTCTTTTGTTCAATAGCTGAAATACCACCCTGGCTTTCCACCCAGTCGAGTGTAAGTTTAAGCAAATAAATAGCGAATGTAGGTGGCGTATTATAAAGCGAGTTATTTTGGCTATAGGTCTGATAATTAAGCATAGTCGGTAAATGATCAACAGTTGTGTGTAGGAGATCCTTTTTTACGATTACAACGGTTACTCCCGATGGTCCAAGATTCTTTTGAGCCCCCGCATAAATCAGTCCAAACTGGTTGATATTCAATGATTTGCTTAAAATATCGCTAGACATATCGGCAATTAGTGGGACAGATACATCTGGATAGCTTTGCCACTGGGTACCATAAATCGTATTGTTACTTGTTACATGAAGATAGGCAGCATTCGCTTCTAAGTTGTCTAAATTCAATTGAGGAATTGATTTGTAGTTTTCTTCTTTTGTAGAAGCTAGGATGGAAGTGGCTCCAACTTTTTTGGCTTCTTTCAAGGCTTTTTCTGACCAAGAGCCTGTTAGTACATAAGAGCCTACTTTTCCTTCTGTTAAAAGATTCATCGGCACCATGGAAAACTGGAGACTCGCTCCGCCTTGAATAAAGAGGATTTCGTACTCGTTGGAAATTTGAAGAAGATTTCGTAATTGAGCTTGTGCACCGTTATGAACTTCTTCATAATCTTTGCTACGGTGGCTCAGCTCCATCACAGACATTCCTGTGTCGTTAAAATTCAGTAATTGTTTTTGGGCTTGGAGAAGTACTTCTTCTGGGAGTGCAGCTGGTCCCGCATTAAAATTGAGTGCTCGAGTCATTGGTCTAACCTCCACTAGTTCGCTTTTTATATGTGATTCATTTTACTTAATTCCAAAATGAGTGTAAATGATAAATTTCATAATTGTCTAAGAAATCTAAATAAGAGGTGGGTGCGATTTGAATGACAAAATGGATTTGCATGCCAAGATGACTGAGAAATGGCTGGAGCTGACGGACAAAATGGGTTAGTACGCCAAGGTGAGCAAGAATTGGTCGTAGTTGACCGCCAAAATGGGTTTGTACGCCAAGATGAGCGAGAAATGGCTAGAGCTGACTGCCAAAATGGGTTTGTACGCCAAGATGAGCGAGAAATGGCTGGAGCTGACGGACAAAATGGGTTTGTACGCCAAGGTGAGCGAGAAATGGCTGGATCTGACCGACAAATTCGGTTTGTACGCCAAGATGAAGAGGAAAGAGCCAGAGCTGACGGACAAATTAAAATTGTTCGCCAAGTTGTGTAAAAAGGAACTAGATCTGACCGACAAGAGCAATCGGAGGAGCTGTGTCAAAATAAAAGAAAGACTGTCCACCTAAAAAAAGGGGACAGCCTCAGCCATTAGCTTACAGATTCGCTTGTATTTCACTAGCCATTTTTTGATAATCTTCTGGAGTGTATTCGCTTTGATGGGATTTCCAAACTGCTCCAAACCCGTCACCTTCTCCATAGCGTGGAAGTAAGTGCATATGGTAATGAAAAACAGATTGTCCTGCTTTTTCTCCGTTGTTGTTCAGTAGGTTAAGCCCAACAGGATTGTATGTAGCTTTTAATGCATTTGCAATCTTTGGAACGACCTCAAAAAGATTTTTGGCAATATCAGGTGTTAATTCATAGACATTTTCTTTATGTATTTTCGGAATAACGAGTGTATGTCCTTTTGTTACCTGACTGATATCAAGGAATGCTACAACATGTTCGTTTTCAAAAACTTTTGCCGAAGGAATTTCTCCATTGACGATTTTACAAAAAATACAATCGCTCATATTTATGCTCCTTTCATTATTTATTTCCTACATTTTACCACAAAGATAATATAAATAAGAAGGGCAGGATCCGCTAGGAATCCCGCCCGTCGTTTGAAGGGGAAATGCTTCATTGTTCTTTCGGGTTACTTTCTTTGATAAACACCTCATTTGATATGAATGTTATCTAATGAGAAAGCGATCTATAGTTCAAGCGTACCATCCCCAATTCTTTATAAGTTATCAGCAACGTATAAAGCAGTGAGATAGTCTTTCGTAAACACCCCATTTTTTTATTAAAATGGATTCAGATCTTAGGTTAAATGAACTGATAGTCCAAAACAACCATCCCCTTGTAGGAACGTTGGAAGCTTATATTGAAAGGAAATTGCCTGCGATAGACACCCCATCTCAATTTTTAAGATGATTTTTTATCATCAGGTTGTTTCCCCTTCGAATATTATGATGTCCGGTTAAGAGAGAAATATGTATCGCTATTTTTTGAAGGAACAATTTGTTAAAATGGGACTAACTACTGTTGGGAGTTGTTAAGAATGAGTTTGCTACAAATAAAAGATGTGACAGGCGGCTACACCCGTAATCCTGTCTTGAAAGACGTATCATTTGAAGTCAAACAAAATGAAATCGTGGGCCTAATCGGTTTAAATGGTGCTGGGAAAAGTACGACGATTAAACATATTATCGGTTTAATGGAGCCTCATAAAGGCGAAATCAGTATCAATGGACAAACGTTCCAAGAGAACAAGGAGGCTTATCGAAAGCAATTTACCTTTGTTCCAGAAACGCCGATTTTATATGATGAATTAACATTAGACGAACATTTATCTATGACTGCTATGGCTTACGGTTTAGATAAGAAATCATTCGAAGAGAGAAAGGAAGTTCTGTTAAAGGAATTCCGGATGAATAAGCGTTTGAAATGGTTCCCGGCTCATTTTTCAAAAGGAATGAAGCAGAAGGTTATGATTATGTGTGCTTTCCTTGTGCAACCGAACCTATACATAGTTGATGAACCGTTTGTTGGTCTTGACCCACTTGGTATTCAATCGCTCCTCGATTTAATGAAAAAAATGAAAGAAGATGGGGCAGGTATTCTAATGTCCACGCATATTCTGGCTACTGCAGAACGATACTGTGACCGTTTCGTCATCTTGCACGAAGGAAAAGTTCGCGCGAAAGGAACGTTGGATGAATTGCGCGAACAATTTTCTATGCCGAATGCAACGCTCGATGATTTGTATATTCAGCTAACAAAGGAAGAAGATTATGTTTGATGAAAAGGTTCTATGGAAGCAGCGATTTGGAAGAACAAATACGGAGCTTAGCAAATACCTACGCTATATCTTTAATGGCCATATCGTCATTGTTCTTGTCTTTTTATTAGGAACTGCAGCCTTTTACTATCAAGAATGGATTAGTACATTAAGCCAAAGCTTTCCGGTTTCAATTATAATGGCTGCTTTAATTGGGTTGTTGCTCACATATACTCCGATTTACACATTTCTAATGGAAGCGGATCGGATTTTTTTACTTCCTTTAGAAGAGCGGCTCGGGGGATACTTTCAGCGATCAATGGTTGTAAGCTTTATTGTCCAATTGTATTTGCTGATTATGGGACTTGCTGTCCTGATGCCTTTGTATGCCCATGTGCATAATGGGAGCTATAGCAAATTTCTGCCGTTTTTACTCGTATTAGCTATCGTAAAAATAATGAACTTGATCATCCGTTGGAGAGTTCAATTTTACGTGGACACCAATGTACATAAGTCTGATTCGGTCGTGCGCTATTTGGTGAATGGTGTGTTCCTTTATCTGTTATTTTCTGAGGCGGCTGTATGGTTTTTCATTCCAGTGGTTCTCATTTTTATTGTTCTATATGGGGTATACTACTCGCAGACAAAGCAGAGAGGCCTGAAGTGGGAATTTCTCATTGAGCAGGAAGAGAGAAGGATGATGTCCTTTTATCGTCTAGCTAACATGTTTACAGATGTTCCAAAACTTCGCGATCAGGTAAAAAGAAGAAAGTGGCTCGATTGGATTTCTTCTTTCTTGAAATATCGGACAGAAGGGGTATACACCCATCTCTTTGTCCATACCTTCATACGTGGGGGAGATTTTTTAGGCCTATTCATTCGCTTAACCGTCATTGGTATGCTTGTTCTGTATTTTATTACCTTTGGCAATGGACAAATTCTTTTTGTGCTCTTGTTCTTATTTTTAACAGGATTTCAACTACTTCCGCTCTGGAATCATCATCAGAATAAAATTTGGTTGAATCTATATCCTGTCAGGGAAGAGTTAAAAGGGGAGTCATTCAAAAAAGTTCTAGTGGTCTTATTGTTCATTCAATCACTCTTACTAAGCATTCCATTATTTTTAAAAGCGGAATGGCTAATTGGACTCGTATCCGTCGCGGCAGGCTTTGCTTTTAGTTATTTATTTGTGTTTGTGTATAATCGCAACAAGTTAAAAGCATAGGTATGTAAAAGAGGTCATGCACTCAGATTCTGTGGTGCATGACTCTTTTTTTGTATAAGGACCAATTATTAACAAAAAATAAAGGCACCTGAAATAAACGAAATAGGCGTATTGGAATGAGGAGAGCTTATGGATATCGTTGAACGATTGTTTGCTCAATATGGATATTTAGTGTTACTGTTTGGTCTGCCATTGGAACTAATAGCTCTTCCGATTCCTCCTGGAAACACGACACTAGCATATGCGGGATATTTATCTTATAAACATGTGCTTGAACTCCTACCAACTTTTGCAGCAGCATATTCTGGAACAATACTAGGCATCACCACTACATATTGGATAGGAAACAAGTTGGGACTGCCACTTATCGAAAAATATGGTAAATGGTTCTTTTTGAAGCCGAAGCATTTTATGAAAGCAAAATTAGCCTATGAGAAATACGGGAAAAAGATGCTTCTTTTTGGATTTTTCTTGCCAGGTGTTAGACAGATTAACAGCTACTTTGCAGGAATAACTCATGTTCCATTTTGTACATTTGTTTTATATGCCTATACTGGGACAGCTTTGTGGGTCTCCGTATTTATCGGGGTTGGTTATGTATTCGGAAATCAATGGCAGCTCGTTTTTACTTGGATAGAGCATTTTTTTAGTTTCATCCTAATCATCTTGTGCTGTACCATTGCCATTTTACTCCTTTTGAAATGGCGTAATTGGTTGAGAGGCCGAAGAGGGATTCACCAAGGTGAATTAGAGTGAATTAGTTGTTTTTGAAACATTTCCTGCTTCTGATTCGTATGCTATTTATAAACTATGGTAAAAGGATGTCGACGGCATGACGAAGTATGAGTTACAAGCATACGAGGAAATTCAACAATGGAAACGAAAGCTTCTTAAGCGAGCAAATTTAGTACAGCGTATATCAAAAAAAGCGCAGGTTAAAATAAATGAAAAAATTCCAGAAAAGGCACATCAGATTATTACGGATGCCATTAAGAATATGGTGAAGATGACGATTGCAGGTTCTAGTTTTACCACGAAAATGAATGATATTAGGAATATGAGTCTGGAAGATAGAGACAAGGAACTTGAACAAAAGATTTCGTTATACCGTAAAACGGCAACAATTGAAGGAGCAGGGACTGGTGCGGCTGGCTTATTAGTAGGGCTAGCAGACTTTCCACTTCTACTTTCGATAAAAATGAAGTTTCTTTTTGAGGCGGCAGCTGTCTACGGATTTGATACGAAAGAATACGAAGAACGGCTGTTTATTCTCCATGTTTTTAAGCTCGCCTTCTCAAGCGACGAAAAAAGAAGAGAGACGTTAGAAATTATTGAGAATTGGGAGGAGCGTAAGAAAGAAATCATCGATATGGATTGGCAAGAGTTTCAACAGGAATATCGTGATTATATTGATTTTGTCAAAATGCTTCAGCTCGTCCCAGGAATCGGTGCAGTTGTTGGCGCATATGCAAACTATAATTTATTGGACCAGTTAGGGGAAGTGGCAAAAAACGCCTATCGAATAAGGATATTGGGGAGTTCTCCGAAGCTTTATTGACACTCTATATTCAAAGAAAAAGGTGGAGAATATATTTTTCTCCACTTGTTTTCTTCTTAAATTGATTTTTCTATCTAACTGCATATGTTTCTAGAGTCTGTTCTTCAATGAACTCGATATTCTTTTTGTTTTTTGCGTAATTAACAATTTGTTCTTTGATATTTGGGAAAAGCATGATATCGTCCAATTCGGCTAACTTAATCCATTTAACACCAATCTGGTTTGGGTCAGGATTAGGTGGCATTTTCGGAATCGAGCCTTCTTTAATTTTGCAATCAAACATTAACTGCAAAGAGTGTGTTGACCCAAATCTGTTTGAGTTTAAGTGAGGGGCATACTCATAAACAAACGCTAGAGGACCAATCTCCACATCGATCGATTCTTCTTCCTTTGCTTCTCTATGAACTGCTTCAATAACCGATTCATTCGGCTCTACTCCACCAGCGGGTAAATTGTAATGTATACCTCTTTCATCATTAAATTCAACTAACAGAATCGAATTATTTTCTATGATGAGCGCACATGCTCTTACTCGGATAGGATATTTCATTTATTGTTCTCCTTCTAACCAAAGATATAATGGAAAAACATGATTAAGAAGAGGATACACATTCTTATTTAGAATGAAGTATCCTCTTCGTATTTTTAGTTTTTATTAGAGTGTAACCTCAGCTTTTTGCGGTTCATATGTCAATGCCGCAGCTCCCAATGCTTTCGCAGCAACTAACAATGCTTTTTCATCAATTTCAAACTTAGGGTGATGATGTGGATACGCTACTGGAACACCAACTGGTCTTGCTCCAGTAAAGAAGAATGTACCTTTCACATGCTGCAAGTAGTATGCGAAATCTTCGCCACCCATTTGTAATTCGGCTTCTTCTACTGTTTCTACGCTTGGAATGCTGTTGACACATTCAACAATAAACTCTGTTTCCTCGTCATGGTTTACAACAGCGGGGTAGCCTCTGTTGAATTCATAAGCATACTCACAATCTGCAGCAAGGCATGTTCCTTTTACAATTCTCTCGATCTCATTTTCGATAAAAGAACGAACATCTTCATTAAAGGTTCGAACAGTACCTACAAGCTTTGCTTTATCCGCGATAACATTAAATGCATTTTCAGCCACAAAGGAACCAACAGAAACAACAGCAGAGTCAACAGGACTCACTTTACGACTGACAATCTGTTGAAGGTTGAGGACGAGTTGTGAAGCAATCACGACAGCATCCTTTGTTCTGTGCGGCTGAGCCCCGTGTCCACCTTGACCTTGAATATTGATTTCGAAGCGGTCTGCTGCTGCCATGATAGGACCTTTGCGATATTGGATTTTTCCAGTTGGTTCACTTGCCCATAAATGAGTTCCAAAAATGGCGTCGACACCTTCTAAACAACCATCCTTAATCATGGCGATAGCTCCACCTGGTGCATATTCTTCCGCATGCTGATGAATCATTACATATGTACCTTCAAGTTCATCCTTAATCTCATGTAATGCCTTAGCAAGAACTAACAATGTGGCGGTATGTCCATCATGTCCACATGCGTGCATGACACCTGGATTAAGAGATTTGTAGGGAACATCGTTTTCTTCTTGAATTGGAAGGGCATCGAAGTCGGCTCGAAGTGCAATTGTTTTTCCAGGTTTCGCACCATAAATCTTAGCAACCACACCATTTCCACCAACATTTCCTTTTACTTCAATACCTAAATTTTCATAAAAGGTTTTTATATAGTTGGCAGTATTGACTTCTTGAAAGGATAGTTCTGGATGCTGATGCAAATATCTTCTAATTGAAACCATTTCCTCATAATAAGACTCTAGCTTTGTAAATAGTTGATCAATCATTCTCAACTCTCCTTTGTAAAAGTTTTTTATTTATTTTGATAATTATAACAGAAATAATTCGATAATCTAAGTTTTTTCATCAAAATGAAGGGGAAGTTCTTGGGAAGTTGGTTTTGAATGACAAGAAGTATTTGAATCAGACAATAGTTGTCAATGAAAACTAGTTTGACTGACAAGATGAAGCGAAGAAGAGGAATAGTTGTCAATGAAAGATCATTTGATTGACAAGATGAAGCGAAGAAGAGGAATAGTTGTCAACGAAAGATCATTTGATTGACAAGATGACTCAAAGAGAAGGAAAAGCTGTCAGTGAAAGATCATATGATTGACAGGATGAAGGTGCACATAGCTATAGCTGTCAGTCAAAAATGGTAGAACTCAAAAATAATGTTGCAACAAATGAATATGGACCGAAAATCAAAGTAATCGGTCCATTTTGCACCTTTTTTTACTTAATAAACTTCACACAAACTGGATCAGGTACTACAATGTCCGATTGCAGCACTGTTAATTTGCCAGTAGCTTTGTCTCGGGAGAAGAGAACGAGATTACTTGACTCCTGATTGGATGCTACGATGAATTTTTCAGATGGGTCTAGAGCAAAATCCCGTGGCCAGTTTCCTTCAGTCGATGTACGCTCTACAAATGAAAGCTCACCGTTGTCCAAATTCACAGCAAACACAGCAATACTGTTATGTCCTCTGTTTCCGGCGTAAATGAACTTTCCATCAGTCGAAATATGGATGGCACTTCCTTGATTGTTTTCTGTAAAGTCGCTTGGAAGTGTAGAAATTACCTGTAGCTCTGTGAAGCTACCATCATTTTCGTTGTAGCTTAGAACAATCACTTCAGAACTGAATTCTGTCATGACATATGCAATTTTTAATGTAGGATGAAAAACAAGATGACGTGGCCCGCTACCTGGTTTTACAGAAAGCCTTTGTTTTTCTGTTAAAACGCCGTTAGAAACGTCGTATGTGTAGATAAGATCGCTTCCTAAATCAACAGCAACCATATATTTTTCATCAGGTGTAAAAGCTGAATAATGCATATGAGACTTTTCTTGTCGTGAATCTGGACCGGAACCTTTGTGTTCAATAACAGATACAGGTGGAAGTAGTGAGCCATCCGTATCCGTTAAATAGGATTCAACCGTTCCTTTGTGATAGTTTGCTGAAAAAATATTCTTGTTATCACTGCCAACGCTTACATGACATGGGGGAGAGCCTGCAGAAGCTTGAGTGTTTAAAAGAGATAATTGTCCTGTTTCAGCATTTAATTTATAAGCTGAAACACCGCCTAAATCTCCAGTTTTTACAACAGAATAAAGAAAACGATTATCTTCACTAATCGTTAAGTATGTAGGGTTTTCGAGCTCGGCCGCTACTTTCACTTCGATTAACTTTGCTGCATCCGTATCTAAAACAAAAGAATAGATTCCCTTGCTTTCACCTTTTGTATAGGTTCCAACATAGCCGGTGTATTTCGTCATCCTAATTCCTCCGATACTAAAAAATTTAGTCTTAAGTATTGTTACCTATTCCAAAACCAACATGTCTTTCAAAAAAACATTATTACATATGCATTATACTAAATCATTTAATGGAAGGGGTAACAAAAAGTGCCCAGAGCATCTGGACATTTTCAACAGGGGTCATTATTAAATTAAGAACATCGCAACAATAGTAGTAACAATCAAACCTATCGTAACAGGAAGCAAATTTTTTCGTGCCAGTTCAAATGGGTCTACATTACAAATTGCAGCTGCTGGGATCAACGCCCAAGGAACCAAAGTTCCCCCGCCGACCCATATGGCAGCGATTTGCCCTAGTGCTGTTAATGTTTCAGCACCAGCTCCGATCGAGTGGGCGAATAAATTGGCTATTGAACCAGCTAAAGAAATACCAGAAAATCCTGAACCGTCTAAACCGGTAATGGCTCCAACAGCTGTTAAGGTAATGGCTCCAATTTCTTTGCTTAAAGGTACTACAGATGCAAGGGCAACCCCTAAATCATTGACGATTCCGAGAGAATCTTTTGGTAAATATTCACCAATTATCGTTGTAAAGCCCGAGTCGCCTAAGTAAAAGAAGGCAGCTATGGGGATAACGGGACCAAATACTTTGAAGCCAAATTGAAAACCTTCTATTAAATAATTCGTTGTTTTTTCAAGTCCTTTGTTTTTATGGCTCATTAAGGTAATGACAATCAGAATGAAGATTGCTGTGCCACCGACAAGGGCAGTCGCATCCCCGCCTGATAAATCTAGAACAAACATGCCAACAACATCTAATACAAATAGGATAGGGACAAGTATGGCTAGGAGTCGTTGTTGGGTCCTTGATAGGAGTGAAGGTTTGGTATCGAGATTTTCATTTGAATCTTGGATTGTAGTTGAAACCACAAGTTTCCCGAGCTTCATATCTCTTTTTAGGAAAAAGAAAGCAGCGATCGTTGTCACTACACCCATGACGATAACGAGGGGAATGCTTGCACTTACGACGTCACTAACAGGAAGTCCTGCAGCGTCTGCTGTTAGCTTAGGTGCTGCTTGGATAATGAAGTCTCCGGACAGGGCGATTCCGTGTCCAAATAAGTTCATAGCCATGGCAACGCCAAGAGCGGGTAACCCTACTCTCACAGCTACAGGTAACAAGACAGCACCTAACAAAGCAACCGCTGGGGATGGCCAGAAGAACCAGGATATTACCATCATTAATATCCCAATTGTCCAATAGGCTAAAGCAGGGGTGCGAATCATTTTGGCAAATGGAGAGATCATGACGTCGTTAATACCGGTAGAAGTCAGGGTTTTACTCATGGCGACAATAATGGAGATTACAAGAATAGTAGGTAAGAGCTCGGTGATCGCATAGATAAAGCTTGTAAAAATACTGCTGACAGAAGCAGTTAAGGATCCAGTTGCTGTGATGGCAATGAGAAAGATTCCGACTATACAAACGAGAGTGGTATCTCTTTTGAAAATCATGAAGCCAATGATGAAAAGAATAAATAGAACGTAAATCCAATGAAGCGCTGCTAACTCAACGCCCATTTTCCTTCCCCCTTTGGGCGATAACCCATTTTTTACAGAGTATGTGAAAATGTAAAAATGGTGTGTGACGACTTCTCCGTCTGTAGACGGAGATGAAAACACTCTTAAGGTTGTTTAAGAAATGGAAAACAAAAAGTAAACTATATTTTAAAAGGGGATTATCGTTTTATATCGAATATAGAAAACTAGGAATAGAAAGAAAGGGAATTGCCATGAAGTCTCGATCCATCAATCAAATTTTATTTGCATTATTTTTATTAGCGGTAGGAGTTGTTCTTTTACTTATAAATATCGGTGTCATTTCCTTGGAAATAAAAGAGCTTTTTGTCGTTTTTTATCCATTTTTGCTGTTATTTATAGGAATCAGCATGTTTTTTAAAAGGCTCTTTAGCAGAAGGAAAGATTCAATATCTTTTAGTTTTTTCTTAATGCTATTTGCAACAATGCTCGTACTCGATCGCCTGAATTACATTTCGTTTGGTTTTTGGGACATCTGGAAGCTGTGGCCAGCGATTATTATACTAATGGCCCTTTCGATGCTGTTTCAGAAGAAAACAATTAAGATTCACATTACAAGAGATCGTTCCAAAACAGGATTGGATATAGAACAGGACGAGGAATATAAGGGACATAGAAAAGGTAGTAGTTTATCCATTGGCGATATAAGTTTCAAAGATAGCAACTGGGCGTTGGAACCACTCGAATTATCGAACTCAGTTGGGGATTACTATATTGACTTTAGTAAAGCATTTATCCCAGAGAAAGAGACGCCAGTCGTGGTTCGTGGGTGGATAGGCGATGTGAAGATGATCATTCCGGAAGATATACCGGTCAAAATTCACTCAAAGATCAGTGTAGGGGATATTCGTATTTTTGATCAAAAGACAGACTCATTTAATCGAATTTTAGATTATAAGACGCTAGGCTATGAAGAAGCCACTAGGAAGTTGAATATTATCATAGACTTGAAAATCGGATCGATTCGAATTGATAAGGTATAGGAGTTATTTATGAAAAAATTATTTGGTATTCGGGGTTGGTTTATTCAAAGCTTTATTATGATGGCTTTTATCGGTACATTAATTCTTTTCGTCGGTTTGCAAATTTATCTATTTAATAATGACTCTACCATTCTTGATATAAAAATGACCTTTTGGTTATCCATATCGGCACTCATCATTTTTTTGTTTGTCGGAGGATATTTTGGGATAAAGGGGAGCCAGCTTTTAAAAGGAAGATTAACGGATGTCCTACTCTATATTTCTACATTAAGAAGTGGCAATATTTCTGAAAAGCTCAAAATCAATGAAAGGGATGAAATCGGTCTAATCGCTGAAGAACTAAATCAACTTGGAAACTATATTCAAGAACAAAGTAGCTCCCTGCAAAGATTAGCAGATACAAAAACGTCCTTAGCCCAGTCGGCTCATACAGCTGTTGTAATGGAAGAGAGGCAAAGATTAGCTAGGGACTTACATGATGTTGTAAGTCAACAATTGTTTGCGTTAAGTATGATGTCGTCTGCAACTTTAAGATTATTTGATACGGACCAAGAGAAGGCGAAATCACAACTTGAGGAAATTTCAAAAATTGCTGCTAATGCCCAAGGAGAAATGCGGGCATTGCTCCTTCATTTACGTCCGATACAGCTAAGCGATGATAATCTTTGTGATGGAGTCATTAAACTTTTACAAGAGCTTAAGGGAAAAACAAATTTAGATTTTCAGGCCAGTATTGATGAAATTGAACATATATCAAAGGCAACAGAAGAGCATTTGTTTCGTATTATTCAAGAAGCTCTTTCGAATATTTTGCGCCATGCTGAGGCTTCAAAAATTACGATGACGCTTACCGAGAAAGAAAACTATATTTATCTCTTTATTGGCGATAACGGCAAAGGCTTCAATCCAAATACAGAAAGAATCGTGTCTTACGGTTTGAAAACAATGCGAGAAAGATGTGAGGAGCTAGGGGGCGTTTTTAAGATTCGTTCCAAAGAAAAGGAAGGTACATATATTGATATTCGAGTACCATTTGTGAGGGAGGTATGAGGCTTGGTTCGTGTTGCTGTTGTTGATGATCATGAGATGGTTAGAAAAGGGATTATTTCGTATTTAATTACCGAACCTGAAATTGAAATCGTTGGGGAAGCAAATAGCGGAAATAGGGCTGTATCACTCGTTCTTGAAAAGAGACCAGAGGTTGTATTAATGGATTTACTGATGGAGAATGGAACCGGTATTGATGCGACTAAAGAAATTTTAAAAGAGTACCCAGAATGTAAAATCATCATCATCACCAGTTTTTATGACGATGAGCAGGTGTTTCCGGCGATTGAAGCAGGGGCTTTTAGCTATATGCTTAAAACAGCCACTGCAGAAGAAGTGGTAAAAGCAATCCACAAGGCTGTTGCGGGTGAAACTGTAATTGAGCCAAAGGTAGCGAATCGAATGATGAAGCGATTCCGTCCTCAAGAGAAGAAGCCCCATGACGAATTAACCGAACGAGAAATGGAAGTGCTCCTGTGTATCGGGGAAGGTATGACGAATCAACAAATAAGTGAAGAACTTTTTATTGGGATAAAGACAGTTAAGACCCATGTGAGCAATATTTTAAGCAAACTCGATGTTACTGATCGAACGCAAGCAGCGGTATATGCAAATAGGAATGGACTGGTCCAGAACCGGTCATAACAGCACTCAACGCGAGTGCTTTTTCTATTTGTGCCAGAGATTCTTAAATTGTCTTTCACTTTTTAGAGGATTATAATTAATCCATTGTCTAAATTTAACTAAATGAGGAATCTCGCATGCAATCATTAATTAGTCTATTAAAATACTTGAAACCGTACACATTCTTTGCCATTATTGGCCCTCTTTTTATGTGTGTTGAGGTCGGGATGGATTTGTTGCAGCCGATGATTATGCAGCACATCATTGACAATGGAATCGCAACGGACAATACGGCTTATGTAGTGAAAATGAGTCTACTCATGCTCCTTGTCGCCATTATTGGATTAATCGGTGGGATTGTCTGTTCCATTTACAGCACAAAAGCAGCTGTGAACTTCGCTACTGATATTCGACAGGATGTCTTTCGTAGGGTAGAAAAATTTTCGGCTAAAAATACAGATCAGTTTGGGACAGGGAAATTAATAACGATTGCCACGAATGATATTACTTCCGTTCAAATGGCGGTTATGATGACGTTGAAAATTCTTGTTCGAAGCCCTCTCTTATTCATAGGGAGTGTGATCATCGTTTTTATTTCAGCAAGAGAGTTCTTTTTAATTCTCTTAATCTTAATTCCGCTACTTGCGATCGTGAACTGGTATTTCATGAAAAATGCTGGAAAGCTGTTCCGAAAAGTCCAAGAAGCCGTCGATAAAATGAATACAAAGCTACAGGAGAATTTGACGGGAATCCGTGTGGTAAAAGCATTCGGGCGACAGGACTATGAGAAAAAGGGTTTTGCCGACATAAACGAAGAACAGACTCGAATAAATACGTCTGCTAGTCAAATGATTATGGGGCTTATGCCGGTCATGCTGTTTCTTGTCAATATAGGCGTTGTCGCTGCACTTTGGATGGGTGTAATAAAGGTAGATAACGGAACGACAGAAGTAGGGGTCATTCTCGCTTTTATCAACTATTTAACGATCACATTGAACGCATTAATTAGTAGTAGTCATGTACTAATGGCGATAACAAGAGCCTTCCCATCAGCTGAGCGGATTCAGCAAGTGTTGAATACAAAAATGGATATCGAAAATCAAATAGAAACGTATGAGCCGTCTTCAATCAAAGGAGACATTGAATTCCGTAATGTTAGCTTTAGCTATAGCAAAAATGGAGAGCTTGTCTTAAAGAAGCTTAATTTTAAAGCGAGGCAAGGAGAGAAAATTGGGATCATCGGGTCGATCGGAAGTGGCAAATCAACCCTAATCAAATTGCTTCCTCGTCTATATGATGTTGATACTGGAGAAATTATCATTGATGGGAAAAACATCAAAGAATATAAACTAGAACAATTAAGAGAAGAAATTGGATTTATCCCACAAAGAGCTATGTTATTTTCAGGCACAATTACTGAAAACTTAAGATTTGGAAAAGAGGATGCAAGTAAGGAAGAGATGGAAGCAGCAACCGCTACAGCTAATGCTTCTGAATTTATCGACAAGCTTGACCAACGATTTGAACATGTCCTAACTCAGGGTGGAAACAATTTATCTGGCGGGCAAAAACAAAGATTATCCATTGCTCGTGCACTAATCAGAAAACCAGCCATTTTAATATTGGATGATTCTACCTCAGCTGTTGATGCGTTGTCTGAAAAAGAGATTCTTGATTCCTTGTACCATGAGTACGAGCAGTCCACTACCTTTATCATTGCATCAAAGATTTCATCGATTATGAATGCGGATCGAATTCTGGTCATGGAAGATGGAAAAATTGTAGGAATTGGGACTCATCGTGAATTGTTGGAACAAAACAATGTGTACCAAGACATATACAACACGCAAGGTGGAAAGGAGGGAATGATTCATGAATCAGCCAGCAACTAAGTTTTCAGGTCACCCAGGAGGAAAGGGACGATTTGGAGGACCGGTTGTCAAAGCAAAGGACAGCAAGGGAACATTGAAGAGAATTTGGTTGTATATGAAGCAAGAGAAAACGGCACTCATTCTTTCGATTGCAATGGTGTTGTTGACTAGCTTACTAGGACTTGTTGGTCCTTATTTAATTGGCGTTATTATTGATGACTATATTATTCCGAAAGACATTTCGGGGACGATTCGAATGGCCGTCATTCTCGCGGGGATTTATGTGGTTTTATCCCTTTTCACTTGGTTCCAGTCCTATATCATGATTAATATTTCCCTCAAAACGATTAAGAGATTGCGTCAGGATTTATTCAATCAGATTCAAAATCTATCTTTACGATTTTTTGATAAAAAGACCCCAGGCGAACTGATGAGCCGCGTAACGAATGATATTGACCAACTAAATAACGCATTGAGTCAAAGTGTGATCCAAATTTTCTCAACTGTTTTAACGGTTGTTGGTGTGATGATCGCGATGCTCTCTTTAAACTGGATGATGGCGCTTGTGACACTTTGCGTGATCCCTCTGATGTTTTATGTAACGAAAAAAATTCTTAAGTACAGCAGTAGCAATTTTATCAAAAGGCAAAGGGACTTAGGCGAATTAAATGGTGTGATCGAAGAGTCGATTTCGGGGCTTGAAGTCATTCAATTATTCGGCAAAGAAAAGAAGGTATTTGATAAATTTTCTACGATCAACGAGCGGCTACGCCAGTCCTCTACCCAAGCAGAAATGGTTTCAGGATTTCTAGGTCCTATCAATAACTTTATCAATAATCTCGGGCTCGGATTAATCATTGCAGCGGGAGCATTGTTGACCCTTTATGATATTGCTACTGTTGGGATCATCGCTGCTTTTGTGACGTATTCACGCCAATTTTTCCGACCGATTAACCAAATGTCGAGTCTCTTGAATACGTTTCAAGCAGCTATTGCAGGGGCTGAAAGAGTATTTGAAGTAATGGATGAAGTCCCAGAAATCAGGGACAAGGCAGCTGCTGTACCAGTTCATTCATTGTTAGGGAATGTCGAGATTGATAATGTGTCCTTTGGTTATTCAAAGGATAAGCCGATCTTGAAAAACATCAATTTAAAAGCTAAAGCTGGACAAACGATTGCAGTTGTAGGACCAACCGGTTCAGGCAAAACGACGTTAATTAATCTATTGGCTCGCTTTTATGATGTTGATGAAGGGGAAGTTAAGATTGATGGAAGAAATATTAAAGATTATCAATTAAGTGATCTAAGAAAAAATATCGGGATTGTGTTGCAAGAGCCGTTCTTATTTTCTGGAAGCATCATGGACAATATTCGCTATGGCCAATTAGAGTCAACAGATGAAGAAGTTATTCGTGCCGCGAAAACGGCATCTGCCCATCAATTTATTAAATACTTGCCGAATAAATACGAAACGATTATTACGCCTGGTGGAGGAAATCTAAGTCAAGGACAAAAGCAACTACTTGCGATTGCGAGAGCTATTTTGGCGGATGCGAATATTTTAATTTTGGATGAAGCGACTTCTAGCATTGATACAAAAACAGAAATTGAAATTCAAACAGGCTTAGCCAATTTGATGAAGGGTAGAACAAGTTTTGTCATTGCCCATCGTCTAAAAACAATCGAGAATGCAGATGTTATAGTAGTAGTTCGAAATGGAAAAATCATTGAAAAAGGAACCCATCACGATTTAATGGATCGAAAAGGTTTTTACTACGATTCTTATCGCAATCAGTTCCAGCTAAGGAATCTTTCATAAAATTTTTCTATCAAAATCAATGAGAGTAAGTAACTACAATCAACTTGAAAAAGCCATTCTAAAAACGTCTATTTTTTGACACTTCTCCGAGTAAGGTATACAACGATAGGAGAAAACGCTATATTAGAATGAGTATAAATAAATTATTCTCGAACAAAGGGTTTAAATGAGAATAAATGGTCTTGAAAGGTGGACTTTTTTGCATGGTGAAAGAAATAAATGAAACATTTTTAAAAGCAGCAAAAGGGGAGCAAACAGATTACGTTCCTGTCTGGTATATGAGACAAGCTGGGAGATCGCAGCCAGAATATCGTGCGATTAAAGAAAAATACTCTTTATTTGAAATTACGCATCAGCCTGAGCTTTGTGCTTATGTAACAAGACTTCCTGTGGAACAATACGGGGTAGATGCTGCGATTCTATATAAGGATATTATGACGCCACTTCCTGCAATTGGTGTAGATGTTGAGATTAAATCAGGTATTGGTCCTGTTATCTCCAATCCCATTCGTTCATTAGCAGATGTGGAGCGCTTAGGCGAAATTCATCCGGAAACGGATGTCCCATATGTGTTAGAGACAATTAAGTTATTAACAGAGGAACAGTTATCAGTTCCACTGATTGGTTTTGCTGGAGCTCCATTTACGTTAGCAAGCTATATGATCGAAGGTGGACCTTCGAAAAATTACAATAAAACAAAGGCATTTATGTATGCAGAGCCAAAAGCTTGGTTTGCGCTTATGGACAAGCTAGGTGATACGACAATTACATATGTCAAATCGCAGATTAAAGCAGGAGCTAGAGCGATCCAAATTTTTGACTCATGGGTAGGAGCTTTAAATGTAGCAGATTACCGTACTTATATTAAACCAGTCATGAATCGGATTTTCTCAGCATTACGTGAAGAAAATGTACCACTAATCATGTTCGGTGTTGGAGCGAGCCATCTTGCTCTTGAATGGAATGACCTCCCACTTGATGTAGTTGGTCTAGATTGGCGTCTTCCGATCAATGAGGCACGCGCAATGGGAATTCAAAAAACGGTACAAGGTAACTTAGATCCAGCTATTCTTTTAGCCCCTTGGGATGTAATCGAAGAGAAGGCAAAGGCCATTTTAGATCTAGGAATGGCTCAACCTGGCTATATTTTTAATCTTGGCCATGGGGTTTTCCCAGAAGTTAACCCAGAAACATTGAAAAAACTTACTGCATTTATTCATGAATATTCAGCAGAAAAATTACGTCGTTAGTCCTGAGCATTTTGTTTGAAATGTTCGTTTGGTTTTTGGCAAGATTATGGACTAGAGACGTAAATTATGAGGTGAACAGAAGAAATGGCAAAAAAACAAATGGGTTTGCTTGTTATGGCATATGGAACCCCTTATAAAGAAGAAGATATTGAGCGTTACTATACACATATTCGTCATGGACGTAGACCTTCAGACGAAATGCTAGAGGACTTGAAAGGTCGTTACGAGGCTATTGGAGGACTTTCTCCACTTGCTGAAACGACGAATAATCAGGCGAAAGCTCTACAAAATCACTTAAATGAAATCCAAGATGAAATTGAATTCAAATTATATATTGGATTAAAACATATCGAACCGTTTATCGAGGATGCTGTAAAACAAATGCATGATGACGGCATTGAAGAAGCTTTGAGTATTGTATTAGCTCCTCATTTTTCAACTTTTAGCATTCAGTCTTATAATGGACGTGCAAAAGAGGAAGCAGAAAAGCTAGGTGGACTTACAATTAAGTCTGTTGAAAGCTGGTACAAAGAGCCGAAGTTCATTCAATATTGGGTTGAAAAAGTGAAGGCAACTTTCGAAGGGATGCCTGAAAAAGAGAAAAATGCAGCAGCTTTAATTGTTTCTGCTCATAGCTTACCTGAAAAAATTCTTGAACTTGGTGACCCTTATCCAAACCAGCTAAAAGAAACAGCTGAATTAATTGCGCAGGGTGCAGGAGTAAGTAACTATTACTTAGGTTGGCAAAGTGCCGGAAATACGCCAGAGCCTTGGTTAGGGCCAGATGTTCAGGACTTAACAAGAGAATTATATGAAGATCACCATTTTAAAGCATTCGTGTATACACCAGTAGGCTTTGTAGCTGAGCATTTAGAAGTATTATACGATAATGACTATGAGTGTAAGGTTATTACAGAAGAGCTTGGCGTCAGCTACTATCGTCCTGAAATGCCAAACACAGATCCATTGTTTATTGATGCAATGGCAACTGTATTACTCGATTTATTAAAATAAGTCATTAATCCAAACTAAGTAAAGAAGGCGATTGACTGTGTCTGAGAAAAAGAAAAGGGTTGTAATACTTGGGGGAGGTATTACTGGACTCACTACTGCTTTCTATTTACAGAAGGAAGCAAGGGAGAAACAGCTTTCACTAGAGGTCATTCTCGTAGAAGCGACTCACCGATTAGGTGGAAAAATGCAGACGGTAGTTCGAGACGGCTTTGTGATCGAAAGGGGACCAGATTCATTTCTGGCACGAAAGCAGAGCGCTTCCCGTTTAGCCAAGGAAGTCGGTATGGAAGACCAATTAGTTAGTAATACTGCTGGAAAGTCATACGTACTAGCTAAGGAACGTCTCCATCCAATGCCTGGAGGCTCCATAATGGGAATACCAACCCAAATCGGTCCTTTTATTACAACTGGATTATTCTCACTCGCAGGTAAAATGAGAGCGGCAGCTGATTTTGTATTACCAAAATCAAATCCTTCTCAAGACCAGTCACTTGGTCACTTTTTTAGAAGAAGACTTGGGGATGAAGTACTTGAGAATTTGATTGAACCCCTCTTGTCTGGGATCTATGCTGGTAACATTGATGATATGAGCTTAATGTCAACATTCCCTCAGTTTTATGAGGTCGAACAAAAATATGGTAGCCTTATTTTGGGAATGAAAAAAGGTACACCTGCTCCTCCAAAGAAAACACCTAGCTCTAATAAGAGCAAAAAAGGCATGTTTCTTACGCCAAAAGGTGGATTGCAATCGATGGTTGACGCAATCGAAGCGAAGCTTGATCCAAATTCTATTTTAAAAGGACATCGAGTGGAGTACGTTCGTAAAACGGAGGAAGGCTATAATATCAAATTGAATAGCGGGGAAATCCTTCAGGCGGATTGTGTAGTTTCTACTCTTTCCCATCAGGTGTTACCTGCTATCTTTTCTGAAAACGAGTTTTTTGAAGTATTTGAGGACATCCCTTCAACTTCGGTTGCCAATGTGGCACTAGCCTTCCCAAAAGAAGCAATAGAGAAGGATATTGACGGAACAGGCTTTGTCGTTTCAAGAAACAGTGATTATACGATAACAGCCTGTACATGGGTGCATAAAAAATGGCCTCATGCTTGTCCAGATGATAAAGTTTTATTGCGTTGCTTTGTCGGTAGAGCTGGAGATGAGACGATCGTTGATTTATCAGATGATGAGATCGTTAAAATCGTCCTTGAGGATATGAACAAGACGATGAATATTACGATGGAACCAGAGTTTGCCGTGATCTCGAGATGGAAAAACGCCATGCCTCAATACACGGTTGGGCATAAGGAACGTTTATCAAAAGTACTCGAACAAGTTGATCAACAATTGCCAGGAGTATTTATTGCTGGGGCTTCATTTGAAGGCTTAGGAATCCCGGATTGTATCGACCAGGGCGAGGCTGCTGTTGAGAAGGTATTACAATTTGTCCAAGCTAACTAACAAATAAAGACCAAATCCTATGAGGGTTTGGTCTTTTAATATACGAATAAATGTTCGTTTTGTGAAGCACTCAAATTAAAAAGCGAGTATCCTCGATTTCCATATTATTAGTATAAAACAATTTTTAATTGTAGTCTATATTTTATCTGAAAATTCTTTTATATTAATAACACCTGGCCGGGAAAGCAGTGAAATGGAGGATCTCTTGTATATGCGTTATTGGGATTATAATTTAAAAGTTCGTCTCATTGGCGAAGCGATGTTTAATTTACTGTATTGGATGTACTTTCCGTTTATTGCCCTCTATTTCAGCATGGAATTGGGAAATCATGTAGCAGGGTTACTTATGACCGTCCCTCCGATCATAAGTATGTTAGGGAGCTTGATTGGAGGTAGCCTAGCCGACAGTCTGGGAAGAAGACCCATGATGTTAGTTGGGTCGACTCTTCAAGCAATGATGTTCATAGCATTTGCGATGTCGTGGTCTCCGTGGCTTGATTACCTTGCTTTTATCGGCATTGGCTTAGGCGGTGCCATGTACCGACCACCTAGTGCTGCGATGGTAGCCGATTTAATTCCAGAGTCAGAACGTCGCCAAGTATTCGCGACCTTTACGACGGCAAAAAACATCGGAGCTGTACTCGGTCCAGGACTTGGAGCGATTTTTTTCTTTCAATATCGATCTGAACTTTTATGGACTTGCGCGATCGTATTGCTCGCATACACATTCGCGATATTTTTCATTGTTAGGGAAACGAAGCCGAATTCGGTTCATGAAAAAGCTTCGATTGGAACAATCATTATACAACAATGGAAAGAGTATCATATTATTCTTCGTGATAAAATATTCGCGATTTACCTATTGGCAGGCGTATTTTTTGTAGTGACGGTTATGCAACTCGATTTATATTTGCCTGTATACTTTGTGGAGCATGTCCCATCTCAAACGCTTATTCACTGGAACGATTGGTCATTTAACTTAACCGGTACAGAAGCTTTTGGTTGGATATTAGGATTGAATGGACTGTTATTTGTTTTATTCGTATTACCTGTTACAAAGTGGTTAAAAAATTGGAAAGAACGGGATGTCTTTATTCTCTCATCATCTATATCAGGAATTGGAATGCTTGCATTAGGGTTTCACACAAATATTTGGTACTTATTTATTGTGACGATTATTTTTACCTTTGGAGAACTGATGCGCTCGCCCGTGATGGAGAGCTTTGTCAGTCATTATGCACCTCCTGACGCGAGAGGAAAGTACATTGGTGCAGATAATTTACAATATACAATTGGAAGGTTTTTAGCTCCAATCACCGTCTTTTTATCTGAATGGGTTGAACCTATGGGAATATTAGGTTTATTATTTATTTTTTCGTTGATAAGTGTGTTTCTATATTCGAGGTTGTTTAAAATGTACCAAGCTATTGACAATTAAATCTAAAGGAGTACAATAGATTTCGTACTGATTGACCGAATTAGACATTTGGTCAGAAGAGGTGACGAAATGGCTGTTGATAGAAGACAACTAATTGTTGAAGCTGCAACTAAGTCCTTTTCCTTGTTTGGTTTTAAGGCAACGACGATGGAGCAAGTCGCAAAAATTGCGAATGTAGGAAAAGGCACAATCTATACTTTTTTCAAGACAAAAGAAGAGCTTTTTGATGAGATTACGAATAGTCTCATTAAGGAGATGAAGCTTGCTGCAGAAGAATCGATTGATGAATCTAAATCTTTTCAAGATAATGTTCACCGAGCATTATACCGAATTTTGGAGTTTCGCCTTGAGCATCAGCTGACGATTAAGCTATTCCAAGAGGGCAGAGAAATGAGAACACCAGCTGTCATGGAAGTGATTGAGCGAATCGAAAAAGCCATTTTGAATTTTATTAAAGATAAGATTAAATTGGCGATTGAGAAAGATGAAATTCAACCATGTGACCCGGAGCTTACTGCGTTTGTCATGATTAAGATGTATATTGCCCTAATTTTTGATTGGGAAAAAAATCATCAGCCTTTAACCAAGGAAATGATCGCAAAAACATTGGAACAACATATTTTTCAAGGGTTGTCAAAATAGATAATCCTTCCTTTTTGAACAAAAATGACCAAATGAACAAAACGGTCAATAATTATGGAGGTTAAGAATGAAAGCAGAATTACGTCAACTTTTCACAAATAAGAAACTCTTAATCCCTGTAATTGCAATATTGTTTATTCCGATATTATATAGTGGCATGTACTTATGGGCCTTTTGGAATCCGTATGGTCACCTTGAAGATCTTCCGGTTGCGATCGTAAATGAAGATAAAGGTGCCACATTTGAGGGAGAACAGTTAAAACTAGGGGAAGAATTAGTCGATAAATTGAAGGAAAATCATGAATTTGACTATAAATTTATCGATAACGAAGAAGCCTATAAGGGATTGGAAGAAAGAAAGTATTATTTACTTGTAGAAATTCCTGAGAATTTCTCAGAAAATGCGACTACTTTATTGGATGAGAAACCGAAGAAGTTAGAATTGATTTATGTTGCAAATGAAGGTACAAATTTTCTAGCTTCGCAAATTGGTGGAAACGCAATGGAGAAGATTAAGAGTTCAATTTCGGAAAAAGTTACCGAAACCTATGCTGAATCAGTGTTCGCGAATATTGAGGAGCTAGCAGATGGAATCGAACAAGCAAGTGAAGGTGCCGGAAAGCTCACAGATGGTTCTATTGATTTAAATAACGGTACGAAGGAACTTCATGAGCATCTGGTGGAATTGGCTAGTAAATCGATTGAGTTTAATCAAGGTATGAACAGTGCCAACTCAGGTTCCACAGATTTAGCATCTGGGATTACAACGCTGAATGAAGGCTTAACAGAATTAGGAAAAGGACATTCACAGTTAACGGCGGCTTCGAAGGATATTGCAGAAGGGAATACTGAGCTTGCAAAAGGAATTTCTGATGCTAAAGCAGGGATTGATCAGATGGATCAGAAGCTACCTGAAATGACGTCAGGAACTGAACAGCTTGCTCAAGGGGCAGAAAATTTATCTAGTTCTTTGAATACATGGAGCACAGAGGCACAAAAAGTGAATGGTGGATTGAGTTTGCTTCAGCAAAAGCTTGCTGGTGTCATGGCCGGAATGGAGCCAGCTGAGAGACAAGAGCTTCAGGCACTTTTAGCTAATCTCCAAACAGGAGCAACACAATTGTCCGAATCAGCTGGGGTTATTTCAAATGGTGCAGCAGGACTTGCTGGAAATTTAAATACTCTAAGCGAAAAACAGGGAGAACTTGAACAAGGTGTTCATCAACTAGCTTCAGGCAGTGCCATGCTTCAGGCAGGTTCAGATAAAATTCTTGCAGGAGAAGAACAATTCCAGGCAGGAATGACGACTTTTGATCAGAAATTAGCAGAAGCACAATCGGGTGCAGGTAAACTTGCGGAAGGTGCTTCAAGTCTACAAAGTGGTTTGAATGAATTAACACAAGGAACGGAAAAGATTACAAGTGGTGCAAGTCAATTGGAAGATGGTGCAGGCAAGCTTGCTGATGGGACAGATGAGGTTGCAGCAGGAAGCAAGGAATTATCTGAAAAGCTTGCTGATGGAGCGAAGGAAGCAACATCTGTTGATGCAGATAAGGAAACCTACAATATGATGGCTAATCCAGTAGAAATTAAGGATGAAAAAATCAATCATGTACCCAACTATGGTACTGGATTTGCTCCATACTTTTTGTCACTGAGTTTATTCGTTGGGGCATTAATGATTTCTATCGTATTTCCATTTAGAGAGCCAGCGTCTGTTCCTCGAAATGGAATGAGCTGGTTCACAAGTAAATTTACGATTCTTGCAGGAATTGGAATTGTTCAAGGTTTAATTGCAGCTGCCATTTTGATGGGAGTATTAGGGTTAGAGGTTCAAAATATTACATTGTTCCTATTGTTTGTCGTTGTGACGAGTCTTACCTTTGTCGCATTAATTCAATTTTTTGTAACACCACTTGGAGATCCAGGAAGGTTTGTTGCCATTCTTATCTTGATTCTCCAATTAACAACAAGTGCAGGGACATTCCCATTAGAATTAATCCCAGGATTTCTTCAGAAAATCCATGCGTTTTTGCCGATGACTTACTCGGTTCAAGGATTTAAAGCGGTCATTTCTAGTGGAGACTTTGGATTTATGTGGCATAACCTTTTCATTTTGTTAGGTTTTATGTGCGTATTTATTGTTGGAAGCTTACTATATTTCCGCTTCAAGCATAAGCGACAATTTTATGTGTTAGCTAAAAAAAGGCGAATAAAAAAAGGCCAGCTGTTATGAAACAGCTGGCTTTCAATTTGGAAGGGATTATGGAACAAAATGCAGGCGCAAATTGTTTCCAGTAAAACATGGATCTATTTGAGACAATTTCACAATGATTTTAAAAAACGAACAGTTAAGCTGGGGACTATCTAAGTTCGTTTCTTAAACTGTTTCATTATGAAATAGATTCAAATACTTAAAATAATAAAATTATAGATTTATAACACCTTGGCAATGATCGCATTGGTTGCTATAGCATTCGTGTTGTTCTTCAATCTTGGCCCCACAGTTGCTGCATTCCTTGGCTGGTAAATTCCTGAAAAATTCAACGATGCTCTCAATCATTTGTACTGCCTCCTTGTGTTGTTGGTGTTTGAAACAGTTTAACTATTAACTTAATTGTATTATAACAGTTAGGTGAGTGTCAATCCTGATTTTATAAATTTTAAAACAAATACTTTATAATATAAGTTAGACAAAAGTTTCAATTGAGGAGGTACTATTTTGAAGTTAACAGTTATCGGTTTTTGGGGTGGTTATCCAAAAATAAACGAAGCGAGCACAGGCTATTTACTGGAGCATGACGGGTACCAATTGCTTCTTGATTGTGGGAGCGGGGTCCTGTCGAAAATGCAGAATTTTATTGAGCCAGAGGACCTCGATGCCGTTCTTATTTCTCATTATCATGCTGACCATATTGCCGACATCGGTGTCCTGCAGCACGCTCGTATTATCAAAGATTTTCTAGGTGAGAAGCCAGAAACACTCCCAATCTATGGACATACCTTAGACGAATATGAATTCGCCAAGCTAACTCATAAAGGGATAACAGAAGGAGTTGCCTACGACCCGCAAAAAACTTTAAAGGTTGGTCCTTTTGCGGTACAATTTTTAAGGACGAATCACCCAGTCCCATGCTTCGCAATGAGAATTGAAGCGGGAGGAAAAGCGCTTGTTTATACAGCGGATACTTCCTTCAAGGATGAGTTTATACCTTTTTCCACTGATGCTGATCTGTTGCTTGCAGAGTGCAATTTCTTTAGCCATCAGGATGGTCGTAATGCTGGTCATATGAACAGCACAGATGTAGGGAAATTGGCGAAGGAAGCAGGGGTAAAACAGGTGATTCTAACTCATCTGCCTCAATACGGTGAGCTATCGAAATTAGTTCAAGAGGCAGGAGAAATCTACAATGGCCCGATTGCGTTAGCAGAATACGGGAAAGTTGTAACATTATAAGGAGATGACATCATTGTTATTTATTGATAACAAGGGGATCACAGATCCTCAAATTAATTTAGCGATAGAAGAGTATGCGTTAAAGAATTTAGATATTAACGAAACGTACCTGCTTTTTTACATAAATGGCCCTTCTATTATCATAGGTAAAAATCAAAATACGATTGAAGAAATCAATACAGAGTATGTTGAAGCAAACGGAATTAAGGTTGTCCGTAGACTTTCTGGTGGTGGAGCGGTTTATCATGACTTAGGAAATCTAAACTTCAGCTTTATTACAAAAGATGATGGAGAGTCTTTCCACAATTTTAAAAAGTTTACGGAGCCGGTTGTGGAAGCTTTGCATAAGCTTGGCGTGCAGGCTGAACTAAGTGGACGGAACGACATTGTTGTCGATGGTCGAAAAATTTCTGGAAACGCTCAATTTTCTACGCGCGGAAGAATGTTTAGCCATGGTACATTAATGCTTGATTCAGAAATTGATCATGTTGTATCTGCATTAAAAGTGAAGAAGGATAAGATTGAGTCAAAAGGGATCAAATCAATTCGAAGCAGAGTTGCGAATATTTCTGAGTTTCTTACTGAGAAGATTTCAATCGAGGATTTCCGTGCTTTGTTACTAGAGAATATCTTTGGTGGAAAAGAAAATATTCAAGAGTATGTGTTAACTGATGAAGATTGGAAAAATATCCATGAGCTTTCAAAGGAACGCTATCAAAACTGGGATTGGAACTATGGAAAATCTCCTAAATTCAATCTTCAGCATTCGCATCGTTTCCCTGTTGGCGGTATCGATGTACGTTTAGAGGTCAACAAAGGGATCATCGAAAACTGCAAGATTTTCGGAGACTTCTTTGGCGTAGGTGATGTTGCAGATATTGAACAGAAGCTAATCGGACTTCGCTACGAAAAAGCAGAAATTGAACGAGCAATGGAAGATGTAGATATAAAACATTATTTTGGAAATATAACAAAAGAAGATTTCACAACATTAATCTACTAACGATGTCATCTGGCATCGTTTTTTTATTTCGGCTAAATTGTCTGATAAATAGGTGAATCGACGTTTAATATTTTAAAAATTCATTTATGTATGCGTTTTCTCTTGTGTATATAATTTTCTTTCAATATAATATATTTAGAAATTTATTTTATTTGTGAACATTTTCGCGAGAGTTTGGAAAACAGCATGAAGATACACTCCTCCTAGTCATCCTAATAAGTTTTTTGCGGGAAGGCCTTCACAACAAACAAAGGGGATGGAGTAGATGAATTTATCTTCTCAACTGCATGAAACAGCAAAACGATTACCTCAAAAACCAGCATATTACTTTATGGACCAATCAAGTACGTATGCTGAACTGGATGGGGCAATTACAAAGTTTGCATCAGGATTAGAAAAGCTCGGAGTCAAAAAAGGGGATCATATTGGATTATTATTAGGAAACTCGCCATTTTTTGTCATTGGCATGTACGGAGCACTACGATTAGGTGCGACGGTTATCCCGATCAATCCAATCTACACGCCAGATGAAATCGGATATATTTTGAATAATGGGGACGTCAACACGATTATTGCACTTGATTTAATGGTACCTTTAGCTGAAAAAGTACATCATGCGTTGCCAATGGTGGAGAACTATATCATTTGTGAAACACCACAAGGAAAAGAAGCGAATGTGGACGTAACGCAACTATCTGTTTTTCCAAAATTGAAATCGTTTACCGATGTATTAGCTACAGGAGAACTAAGTTTTCAAGGACCAGAACTAGATGAGGATGATGTGGCAGTTATCTTGTATACTTCTGGAACGACCGGGAAGCCAAAAGGGGCTATGCTTACCCATAAGAATCTATATTCCAATGCGAGAGATGTTGGCATTTACTTGCATATGAATGAAGATGACCGGATAATCACGACGCTTCCAATGTTCCATGTATTTTGTTTGACTGTTTCATTGAATGCACCATTGTTAAGTGGAGCGACGATTTTGATTGATCCAAAGTTCAGTCCAAAGGAAATTTTCCGATTAGCAAAAGAATATGAGCCTACAATCTTTGCTGGCGTTCCTACAATGTATAACTTCCTCTATCAATATCCAGAAGGCGATCCAAAGGATTTAAAATCTTTAAGATTATGTATTTCTGGTGGAGCGGCAATGCCTGTTGCTCTTTTAAAAAGCTTTGAAGAAAAGTTCAACGTTATGATTTCCGAAGGCTACGGATTATCAGAAGCTTCACCTGTAACATGTTTCAATCCACTTGATCGTCCGAGAAAAGCAGGATCTATCGGACAATCCATCGTTCACGTTGAAAATAAAGTGGTCAATGAGCTTGGGGAAGAGGTTCCACCTGGGCAATCGGGAGAACTGATTGTACGTGGTCCGAATGTTATGAAGGGTTATTACAAAATGCCTGAGGAAACAGCTGCAACGATTCGTAATGGCTGGCTCTATACAGGAGATATGGCGACCATGGATGAAGAAGGTTATTTTTACATTGTGGACCGTAAAAAGGATTTAATTATTGTCGGTGGATACAATGTATACCCTCGTGAAGTGGAAGAGGTTTTGTATAATCATTCTGAAATTATTGAAGTTGCTGTAATTGGTGTTCCTGATCCAAATCAAGGCGAAGCAGTAAGAGCCTATGTTGTTAAAAAGGATCCTAGTCTAACTGAAGAAGCGGTGCTTGCTTATTGCCGTGAGCATTTAGCGAAATATAAGGTTCCGAGTGCGATCGAATTTTTAGAAGAGCTTCCAAAAAATACGACTGGTAAAATTTTGCGCAGAGCACTGAAGGATCAAGTCACTAAAAGTTAATTATTTTTGGCGTTTCCAGTATGAGTGGAAACGCCTTTTTATGTGGAAAGAAAGGGATCTAGCAGGGGGATCTAGAAGTTAAATTAAGATTCCCTCTGTGAGAAATTACATTTTATCTTCATGAAAATTATCATCAATGATTTAAATTTAACAATACTATTCAATTCGTGGGCTTTGTGTAAATTTGTAAAAATATGTAATTTTCCTGAGTGGTAGATCATAAATTATGAACGACTACATTCTGTATTAAATTAAATGGTAAATTTGAATATGAAATTTTCAAAGTTGTTTTCTGTTTTAATCATCTTCCTTATTAAATGAGAAGGAGATACATTTTGTGAAACCATATCATAAATTATCTAAACAGGAAAAGTATACAAGGGTAATAAGGTGGATACCCTTATATGTTATCGGAATAGTGGTTTTTTTATTGGAAATTAGATTTTTGGCTCGCAACAGTTGTAACGATTATCTTAATTGCTCTAACACTGATTCAATTATATTTCTTGAAGAGGGATACGTTAGTAAAAAAATAATTTCCTAGTAAAAGAGGTTCAAATCGTATTGATTTGAATCTCTTGTGCGCTTGGCAGCGCATTTCTCTAATGGGTGAAAGTCCCTTACATGCCGTTGTGGCGGAAGTGTATAGCTGATGGGTAGTGCAGGTACTGTGAAGTTCTGTGCGGAGGACTCAAAGGCAAATCTCGGAACAGGTGGCATTTACCATGTTGGCTGGTAGGGTTGGAGTACCTTGCAAGAGATGGGGCAGTCCAATCCACAAATGCAATAAGACCCTACAAGTTATGAGGACTGGCTTCGAGAGAAAGAGAGATGACGTGACCCAAGGAGGTCTCATCTTCTTCACTTTAGTGGTAAGCATATTTCAAAACCCGGATGGACTAGAAAGATGTTACGGAAGGTGAGAAGTCAGAGCAGGGGATAGTAGTGAATAAACTTACCAGAAAGGCCACAAAGGTAAGTGACTTATCACAACGTTGATAAGACAAACATTGACCCAAAAGGCAGTGATTTGATGCGAAGCCCGTCTGTCCATGAAAGAAAAGGAAAGCACTAATAGACTCTACATGTACCGAACAGAAATCGAGGAGGCAGATAGCCATAGATTCGAGACCGAATAGAAAGTAGGTTGTTTGGGGCGGAGTACTAACTTGATAACCATCCAGTGCACAACTATTCAGATGGTTTAGAGAATAGGAATGATACGAATACATGAAGGAATCTAAGAGAACGCTGAACTTACGTGCAGTAGAGAGGAAAGAAAAGAAAAGGAAATGGTATAGTCTCATCGACAAAATATGGTCCATCCCGAACTTGGAACAAGCCTTTCGTGAAGTGAAGAAAAATCGGGGTTCACATGGGATAGATAAGGTAACGATAAAGGATTATGAAATCAAATTGGAGCACAACTTAAGAGTGCTTCAACAATCGTTAAAAGAAAAGACGTATCGAGCGAGACCAGTAAGAAGAGTATATATACCTAAAGCTGATGGAACACAGAGACCGTTAGGAATACCGACTGTACAGGACCGAATCGTCCAAGCCGCAGTTAAGCAAAAACTAGAGCCTATCTTTGAGGAGAAATTTTTAGATTGTAGTTATGGTTTTCGACCTAATCGTAGTGCGCACATGGCGATTGAGAAAATCCGAAAGGATTTAATGGATGGATTTACATTCGTAATAGACGCTGATATCAAAACATACTTTGATACAATTCCTCATGAAAAACTAATTGAACTGATAAAGGAAGAAGTAGTAGATAGCAGTGTACTATCTTTACTTTTACAATTCCTTAAATCAGGAATATTTGAAAATGGAGTTGTTCACGAAAGCAAACATGGTAGCCCACAAGGCGGAGTGATAAGTCCGCTTCTTGCGAATATATACCTCCATCCTTTAGATGAACTCATGACAACACGTGGACATCGTTTAACCCGTTATGCGGATGACTTCGTCATATGTTGTAAGTCAAGGAAAGGTGCGGAAAGAGTCCTCCAATCTATAAAGAAACTCTTAGAAGAGGAACTCGGACTTACAGTACATCCAGATAAAACGAGAATAGTCGATAACATGGAGGAGCCCTTCACGTTTCTTGGTTATACCTTTAAACAAGCGTACTGGCATAAACCCTCAGATAAAGCTATAAAGAAGTTCAAGGATAAAGTCAGAAAAGCCACAAGTAAAAACCAGACCATTAACATGGCAGAATTCATAAAACATAAAGTGAATCCCATTATCAGAGGTTGGGGGAGATATTATGGCATTGGCTTTTCTGCGAAAATCTTCAAAGAATTAGATAGTTGGATTAGGCGTAGGCTTAGAATGGTTCAGTTGAGAAGTTGGAAGAAGATTAAAAAAACTCCATAAGGAGCTTAGGAAAAAGAAATGGAAAGATGAACTTCCGGGATTAAGAATGGATAGATGGAGGAGTTCAAAATCAACCCCTGTACACACGGCATTACCTAACAAATGGTTTCGAGAACTAAAGCTAGTATTTCTTGTCGACATTCACAAAGAACTGCATTCCCAAGAGGAATAACATGGAGGAGCCGTATGCGATGACCCGCACGTACGGATCTGCGAGAGGCGCATGAATTTTCATGCGCCTACTCTATTGTGCTTGAGGAAGCGAATTTCTCCGATGGGTAGTGCAGGTACTGAGAAGTTCTGTTCGGAGGACTTGCTAGCCTTTATAGCCGATATTCATAAAGAAGTGCATTCCCAAGGGTGATGAGCCATATGTATTGCCCGCATGTACGGAGCTGTGAGAGGCGCATGCAATTTTTCATGCGCCTACTCTATTTATTTGATTTAAGAAGGATTAGAGATATGGGAACGCGAATTTACTATTAAAATTCAGTTTGGGAGCGATTAAATGAACTATAAAGTTTTGATCAACATGGAGATAGAGAATCATGAAGTGCCTGAATTGCGAGCTTTGGTAGGATGGGGTAGACGCGATAAGGATTATCCAGCCATATTTGAGCGTTGTAATTTCTGGGCAGGGGTTCGAGATGAAAATCAGAAATTGATTGCCTTTGGTTATGTTTGTGGCATGGGCTTAGAGCATGGGTATATGGAGGATATAATGGTTCATCCTGAATATCAAGGGAATGGAATTGGAGTAGCGTTGGTAAAGGCATTATTGCAGGAGTCTGAACGATTTGGGCTTGGCATAGTAACCGTTACATACGAAGAAAAAAATACGAATTTCTACAAGACTTGTGGCTTTACTCCAGGAGCAGGTGGAGTTTGGCAAGTGGATTAGAAGTTTTCTTTGAGCTGGCTGGTAGTGACTGCCAGCTTTTATTTGTTTTATTAGCGCACTTTTAGCTAAAAAGAAGATTGATTGCCAAAAATGGACAGGTATCTATAAATCTGTCAGACAAAAGAGGTTTGTCTGACAAAAAAAGGTCAGATATCTATAAATCTGTCTATCAAAAAGAGTTGACTGACAATTATTTCAGACATTTTCTCATTTTGTCAACGAAATGAAATTTAATTCAATTCAACCCACCTTAACTCTGAACGGGCAATATCCTCTATAAGATCAAAAATAAACTCTTCTAATCTTATAATTATTATTTTCGAAAAATTTATAACTTTGTGTAAAAACACTTGAAATCCAATGGAAGGTAATTATATAATTTTAGTTAAATATTATTATTTAGCGCATAAAAGCATAAAAGCAACAAAGTGAAAGAAAAATAGGGGGATATAAAAGATGTTGAAAAAATTCAAAGCAGTAGCTGCTGTTGGAATGATGGGAGCACTTATTTTAAGTGGGTGTGGAGCCGAGGAATCCAATGGTGGATCTTCAGGTAGTGGAGATTCGGAAAAAACATACAAGGTTGGAGTTACTCAGATCGTAGAGCATCCTTCGCTAGATTTAGCAACAGCCGGATTCAAAAAGGCTCTCGAAGAATCAGGATTGAAAGTTGAATTTGATGAACAAAATGCTCAAAATGACTTAAATAATGCTCAAACAATTGCTACTAATTTTGTAGGTGATAAAGTCGATTTGATTTTTGCAAATGCGACACCAAGCGCGCAAAGTGCATTAAATGCAACAACGGAAATTCCAATCCTCTTCACTTCAGTTACGGATCCAATTGGTGCTGGCTTGATTGAATCATTTGAAAAGCCAGGTGGAAATGTCACTGGAACAAGCGATATGTATCCTGATGCGATTCCAAATACAGTCGATTTTATCGTCGAAGACTTTGGTGCTAAATCTATTGGGACGATTTATAACACAGGAGAACAAAATTCCAATGTTCAGGTAGAAGAAATTAAGAAGGCTTTGGAAGGCAAGGATGTCGAGTTGGTGGAAAGTTCAGTTGCAACAACTGCTGATGTAAAGCAAGCAGCTGAATCTTTAATTGGAAAAGTTGACGTCATTTATATCATTACTGACAATACCGTGGTTTCTGCACTAGATTCTGTTATTCAAGTTTCAAATGAAAACGACATTCCACTATTTGTAGGGGAAACAGATTCTGTTGCTAAGGGTGCTTTTGCTGCTTTCGGTATTTCTTACGAAGCAATTGGCTATGAAACTGGTAAAATGGCTGTTGAAATTTTAAAAGGCGAAAAGACTCCTGCTGATATTCCAGCTCAATATCCGACGGAAGTAAAGCTAGTCATCAATAAAAAGGCAGCAGAAGAAATGAATATTGAATTGAAGGAAGAATGGAACGATATTGCTGAGTTTCTAGAATAAAAGAGAATGCAAAGGGCTTCTACTTTTTAGTAGGAAAGCCCTTTGTTTAAATTCCACGAAAGGAAGATTTTATGTTTACGGCTATCTTTGGCTCTGTTGAAGCCGGTGCGATATATGCACTCATGGCTTTAGGGGTTTACTTATCTTTTAGAATACTAGATTTTCCTGATTTAACGGTGGACGGAAGTTTTGTTACAGGTGCAGCGGTTGCAGCAATGCTGATTATCGGGGGAACAAACCCTTTTGTGGCGACGGTTGCAGGATTTGTCGCAGGTTTTATTGCAGGGTGTATCACGGGATTGCTTCATACAAAGGGGAAAATTAATCCGTTACTTTCCGGGATATTAATGATGATTGCTTTGTATTCTATCAACCTAAGAATTATGGGCAGATCGAATATCTCACTCTTAAATCAAGAAACGTTGATTACGCAAATGACGGATTTTTGGAAAGGTCTTAAAATCGATGATGGTATACAGGCCCTCTTTAATTCCATCGGTCTATCTGCTTTTGTTCCTAAAACCTGGGGCATCCTCGTTATTATGCTTCTTTTAGCATTTGCGGTGAAAGCTCTGATTGACCTTTTCTTAAAAACAGATGTCGGCTTAGCGATTCGGGCAACCGGTGATAATGAAACGATGATTCGCAGCTTTTCTGCTAATACAGATTACTTAAAGGTACTTGGTCTTGGGCTCTCGAACGGACTTGTTGCTCTTTCAGGAGCGTTAATCGGTCAGTACAGTGGCTTTAGTGATGTTGGGATGGGAATTGGGATGATCGTCATTGGCCTCGCATCCGTCATTATTGGTGAAGCTGTGTTTGGTGCGAAAAGCATTGTACGAGCGACGCTTGCTGTCATCGGTGGAGCGATTTTATATCGTATAATCGTTGCTCTTGCCCTTAGAGTGGAGTTTTTAGAAACGGGGGATATGAAGTTAATTACAGCCATTATCGTGGTAGCGGCTCTTATCATTCCGAAAGTAATTGATTGGCAAAGGGATAAACAAAAGAAGAGAAAGAGATTACTAGCATCAAAGAAAAATATAAAAGCGAACGAGAAGAGTGGTGAAAGCCTTGCTGCAATTAAATCAGATATATAAAGTGTTCAACGAAGGAACGCCGGATGAAAAAATTGCTCTGGACCATGTTAATTTAACGCTTGAACCAGGCGACTTCGTGACGGTAATCGGAAGTAACGGTGCTGGGAAATCGACCTTGATGAATATGATTTCTGGGAAGCTAGTGCCTGACCTTGGAGTAATCAAAATCGACGGAACTGATGTTACAACGGTAAAAGAGCATAAACGTTCTCAATTTATAGGTCGTGTTTTTCAAGATCCGATGGCCGGCACTGCCCCGTCGATGACGATTGAGGAGAATCTAGCACTTGCTTATACAAGAACAAAATCGCGTGGTTTAGCAAGAGGCGTATCGAAAAAGAGAAGAGAATTTTTCAAAGAAAAATTGGAAATCCTTCATTTAGGATTGGAAAATCGTCTACAGGCGAAAGTGGGACTATTGTCTGGAGGGGAGCGCCAAGCTCTATCATTATTGATGGCCACTTTTACTGAACCGAAAATATTACTATTGGATGAGCATACGGCTGCGCTAGATCCATCTCGGGCAGAACTAATCACACGGTTAACGAAGGAAATTGTTGAAGAGTTTAAGCTCACGACATTAATGGTTACGCACAATATGGAGCAAGCGCTTGAACTAGGCAATCGCTTGATTATGATGGATAAAGGTCAAATCATTTTTCAAGCGAATGAAGGGCAAAAGAATCAGCTAACAGTTGATAAGCTCCTAGAGGAATTCCAACGTATTCGCGGTGAAAAATTGAGTAGTGACAGAACGGTGTTAATTTAATAATGAATGAAGTGCTGTCGAGTTTGCGACAGCACTTTGCTGTTTAAAGAGGAGTTGCTCCGATGTACGACTTCATTACGGATAATGCATCACCAACTGGAAGCTCGTCAACTCTGTACCATAATTCTTATAGCTATGAATTTTATTGGCTAGAAAACGAATGGAATCACCTGTAGATAGGACAAAGTGTTCCTCTCCAATACTCAACTCAAGCTCTCCGCTCATCACGGTGATGTGTTCTTCTAGCCCTTCATTATGTTTTTCAGAAATATGTGTGCAGCCTGGCTCAACCTCTACTGTGAAGATTTCGAACTTTTTTCGAGGGTCAAATGGAAAAATCGAATATACACGATAATCCCCATTACTCTCTGTCACAGGAGTAATGCTTTCTAGCTTCACGACTGTGATATTTGAATCTTCTTCCTGAATCAAGGAAGAAAAAGAGATCTGCAATCCTCGTGCAATTTTCCACAAAGTTGAAACTGTTGGGTTTGAATCTCCTCTTTCAATTTGCCCGAGCATCGCTTTGCTAACCCCTGTTAATTCAGCAATCTGATCAAGACTTGCGCCACGATTTTTTCGAATGGTCCTTAAATTATCTCCAATGTTTTTTTGAATGTTTTCCATTTTCTCCTCCGAAATCGTTGTATATTATAACGCACATATGTATAATATATTTTATCAGAATTTTTAGTTAAGTGCAAAAACGGTGTACAATGGAGGGGTGGCACATGTCAGAAATTGCTTTAAATAAATCGGGCACGGAATTTAGACGGGGGATGCAAGCAGGAATTAGTATTGGCATTGGTTATTTACCTGTTGCTCTAACATTTGGCTTGCTCGCCAAGACAACAGGGTTATCAATTGGTGAAACTTTATTAATGAGTTTGGCTGTGTATGCAGGAGCTGCCCAGTATATATCGCTGAGTCTGCTAGCGCTAGGTACAGGGACATTTGAAATCGTCTTAACAACTTTTATTGTGAATATCCGCCATTTTCTTATGTCAGCATCATTAAATGAAAAGAGTGAAGATGATGAGCCGATAATAAAAGCAGCCTATGCATTCGGGATAACGGACGAGACCTTTTCAGTTGCTGCAGTCAAAGAAGGGACTGTATCAGCAGGCTATATGTTCGGATTAAACTTAATCGCTTATTTAAGCTGGGTGATTTTTTCGGGAATCGGTCATGCGGTCGGTGCGAGTTTGCCACAAACATTCCAAGAAAGCATGTCGGTTGCTTTGTACGCGATGTTTGTTGGCCTGTTAGTGCCTTCAATGAAAAAAGGAGTGAAGGTTGTCTTTTTAGCTGTGTTAGCGGCTATTTTTAATACCGTTTTTACGATTACCAATGCTTTATCAACGGGATGGGCGATTGTCACTGCAACCTTGCTTTCAGCAGTGCTTGTTGAATTAATCGTGATGATGAAAGAAAGGAGGACAAAAGATGCAGAGTGAAATCGTCTGGATGATCATTGGAATGGGAGTTGTCACTTATATTCCAAGAATGCTGCCTTTTGTTCTTTTTCGCGGAAAGGAATTGCCTGAATTTCTTCAAGGGGTATTAAAAAATGTTCCGTATGCCACATTAGGTGCACTCATTTTTCCAGGAATCCTTTTTATTCACGAGGATATTTGGTATGGAATGTTAGGAGCGGCAGCGGCAATTATTATTTCCTTTCTCGGAGCCAATGTTATTGTTGTTGTATTAGGCTCAATTGCTGTTTTATCATTGTACTCTTTTTTCATATGAGAGCGAGCTTTTTTGATTAAATTTGGAAATTTTGAGATGCTAAGAGCAGTCTTAAGTTCTAAATTTAATTTTTTTTTACTAAAATGATAATAGATTGGTTGTCCAACGAGCAGTTCATTTTTACAACATGGAGGGGGAATGGGATGGCTAGAAAAATTGGATTATATGGCATTCTCGCGTATATCGTATATGGTCTATTCTTTTATTGGTATTTGTTCTATTTTGCTGATTCGAGTCTGCCTTTTGAATACGAAGGTTCGAGTGCAGATCCGGCAACTTTTCTGAATGGACGCGAGCTCACCCTAAGTGAAGAATACTCGAAAATACGAAATTTGTTATTTTTCTTAAGTACACCCTTTGAATGGCTCCTTTATATATTTGTTTTATTAACAGGGCTTTCGGGTGCTTTTAAAAAATGGGCAGGGCAGTCTTCAAAGTTTAAAATGATCCAAGTGGCGATCTATACCTTCTGGCTTTCCTTATTTGCTTATGCAGTTACGTTCCCATTAAGCTATATCAGCCATTCCTTATCGAAGTCCTATAATATTTCGACTCAATCGTTTCCATCGTGGATGAAAGATGAGTTGATTGATTTCTGGATTAACTATGGCACGATGCTGATCATAGTTGCAGTAGTCTATTGGTTAATGAGTAAAAGTCAGAAGCGATGGTGGCTATACGCATGGCTGTTGTCGGTGCCGTTCACACTTTTTGTGATGTTCCTTCAGCCTGTTGTCATCGACCCGTTATACAATGATTTTTACCCGTTAAAGGACAAGCAACTAGAAGCCAAAATATTGGATATGGCCAGTCAGGCGAATATTCCAGCTGAGCATGTGTTTGAAGTCAATATGGCGGAAAAAACGAATTCGTTAAATGCTTATGTTACTGGGATTGGAGCAAATTCGCGGATTGTCCTTTGGGATACGACGTTAAATCGGTTAACGGATGATCAAATTCTATTCATTATGGCTCATGAAATGGCCCATTATGTGGAAAAACATCTCTATATAGGGATAGCAGGCTATTTACTATTATCATTATTAGGGCTGTATCTAGTTGCTCGTTTGATGAATATCATAGTCGCTAAATGGGGAGAAGTCCTGAGGATTCCAAGAGTTAATGATATCCGTTCCTTTCCTTTGTTTTTGCTGCTGCTATCGGTCCTCATGTTTGCGGCTAGTCCGTTTTCCAATCTTGTTTCTCGCTATCAAGAATCGAGAGCGGATAAATACGCGATAGAAATGACTGATAATGTAGAAGCAGGAGTGACGACTTTTCAGGAACTGAGCAGAGCGGGACTCAGCCAGGTCAATCCACCACTTTTAGTGAAACTCTTTCGGTATGGACACCCAACAATGCTAGAACGAATTTCGATGCTTGAGGAGTATGAGCTTGAAAAGAGAAGAGAGAATCAGGAATAAGCAGAGTCCAATTGGGCTCTGTTTTTATTAATCTAAGAAAGTATACTCTACTTTGAGCACTGTCTAGCTCCAGCGCCTATCGCCTAGCAAACTTCGGGTCATTAGGTAAAAATTGAAGTACATTTTTACTACCTACGATAAGTCAACTATGAATTGCTCACGCAATTCAAGTTTCCTTTATCGAAAGAACATGCCCCTCCAGTTTGTACGGCAATGAGCAAGGCGTTTGCGCTTTTCTATTTTGAAACTTTTTCCAAAGAATATCGTAAGTAGTATTATCAATTTAGGGGGCGAAATTATGAGAGAACTAGATGATCAAATTATGGAGCTAAAACAAGAAAAATATTTAAAGGATAAGTTTCTTCGGAGATTAGAAGAGCTTCAGAGAGATCGGCAACACGAAGCTGATAACGGAAAAAGCTTGAGACTACGATTAGAAAAAGAATTAAAGGACGTGGATAAGCTCGAAGGTGTGTCCCTTTCAGGATTTTTTCATATGATTGCTGGAAAAAAGGAAGAGCGCCTTGAAAAGGAAAAAGAAGAGGCGTTTAAAGCAAGAATCCTGTATGAGGAGTCAAAGCAAAAGCTAGCAGAGTTGGATACAGATATTCATGCCTTAAATGCAAAGATTGAAGAGAGTGGGGATGTAGAAGAAAGGCTTAAGGCTGTATTGACGAAAAAAGAGCAGCTCATTCATGAATCCGATCCGGCTCTTAGTGCTCTACTCAATAATTTGACGGAGCAGAAGATAAATTTAGAAATGGCGTTAAAAGAACTGGATGAAGCAGAGGATGCTGCCCTACAAGCTGAAAATGCGTTGGAAAAGGCAGATAGTTCTTTGACGAGTGCGAAAAATTGGGGCTATATGGATATGGCTGGCGGAGGGCTCATGTCTACTTTAATTAAGAAATCTCATATGGACGAAGCAAAGGAAGTTTTGCACTCTGCTCAGTATTATTTGAAGCGCCTGCAAGCCGAGCTTAACGATCTTGGAAAGGAATTAACCACAAATTTGGAGGTATCTGATTTTCTACATATCGCAGATCTTTTCTTTGATAATGTTTTTTCAGATTGGATGGTTCAGGAAAGAATTTCGGCATCTGCTTCCCAAGTGGCACAATGTCTAGAACGATTGGATGTGTTACAGAGGGAATTAAAAGCAGAAAAGCAGCGTGTCCAAGTGGACCTACAGAAAGTGGAACAGGAACGGTTATCGTATCTTCATTCATGAGGTTAGGCCTGGAAATATAGCTCAAAAAAACAAAGCTGTCTCAAGAAAGGGCGAACCTTTTGAGACAGCTTTTCGCATGAGTAAATTTACGTGCCAAATTTTTTGTTCAGTTCCTTGTACTTTGTAGACAGCTGAAGGAAGGTTTTTTTGTCCTGCTCGTCAATGGCCTTGTCAATGCGTTTTGATAATTTTTCCTTCTCTGACTTGAGCAGTGCTTCTGATAAAATCATATCGATGTATAAGTTTAACACATAAGCTTCCTTTAACTTTTTGCGATTCATTGCACCGGATTTCATAAATTCTGTATAAGATTGTTCTCTCACCGAAATCACCCCTGATGCCTTTTTGATATTATAAAGGATTTTCGGTAAGCAATCAATCAAATTGTATAAAAATTTTGAAAAATAAAATGGAATAGTGAATGTTTTTTGAATTATTGGCAAAATTCGACAAAAATTCAAATTTCCTTGTTATGATAGTAGCGAAACTCTATATCAGATGTAAGTCCTGATAAAAGAGTTATTTGAGGAAAAAGGAGATGAATATATGGAAAATGGGAGGTTGCTAATTGAAGAATACGAGGTAAACTCTTCGACAATTATCTTGCTACCTATTGTGTACGGAAGTCGAATTTTTACAAAGATTCATGAGCTTGAAGAGGACTCAATTTCTCCATTCAAGCCCCTTGAGATTGTCAAGGAAAGCTGCTATAGCTTTGGAAGCACTTATGAGGGAAGAAAGGAGGCCGCTAGGAAACTTATAGGAGCGGTCCAAAAAGTTCCCATTGCTGTTTCCCCACTCATTTATTTGTTCCCAACAACATCACCTGAAAATCCCCATTGTGTTTGGGTAGCACATGAACATGTTGTCGATTACAAAAGAGGAGAAGAGCATTGTACGACGATTGTTAAATTCAGTAACAACCAGTATATCCCTCTTCCTATTTCGTTAAGTTCTTTTGAAAATCAGTTAATCCGCACCGTCATGCTTAAAACAAAGATTTTGAAAAGCAAAGATACCCCAACAGCAAAGACGATCTACTCAAGTAAGCTTCGAAAGTCAAATTCGGCGGAAGAACCAGAAAATTATTTTTGGTAAGACTGCTTCTTTTTAAATGCCAAGATGGGTTAAGTAAAACTCTAGCAGCTCCTGAACTTTGTTACGAATTCTTGGATTGAAGTAGTTATGGTGCTCTTCGTAACCCTTATAGAGAAACGTATACATAGTAAAGGCTTCGTCACGTTTTAATTCGAAAACCTTCAGATTGTTTTTTTTCATATATTGCTTAACCTGTGATAATTCATTTTGGATGGTCTTCATTGTTTTTTCAATGAGGTTTACATAAGGATCCTTCAGTTTAAAAGGACTCTTATGGATAACGGTCAAATCTCTATTTAAAATGGTGAGGACCATAGGCAGATAAATAGCCTTCTCAATGATATCCCGGTCTTCTTCAGGGATCCTCGTCATATTCATTCACCCCTTAACAGAACAAATGTTCGATTTTATTTTATAAAAATTATATGCAATTGGCAAGTGATTAATTCCACAAAGTGCAAAGAATAATTTCCCATTTAAAATCTGTAAAAAAAATGTTGAAAAAGAAGGATAAATTATTTCAATTATCGAAATAAAAGAGAAGCTAAAAAATGGAGGATGATTGAAATGACAAAAGGGTATTTAAAAGCAGAAGATTTATATAAGCTGAAATCAGTGGCAGACCCACGTCTAAGCAGTAATGGAAAGGATCTTGTGTATGTGGAGACAAAGATCTCTGAAGAGAAGGATGAATATGTTTCCAATCTTTATTACATAGATGTAGAACAGAAAACAACGCCTGTTCAATGGACATATGGGGAACACCGCAATCATTCTCCACGCTGGTCACCAGCGCAACAAGAAGTAGCTTTCGTCTCCAATCGCAGTGGCAAGAATCAAATTTACGTATTAAAAGCAACAGGTGGAGAAGCACGTCAAGTGACTGAGTGCACAAATGGAGCATCTAATCCAGTTTGGTCTCCAGATGGCAAAAAAATTGCCTTCAACGTTTCTCTAGGTGAAGAAGAACAACTAGTAGAAAAGGATAAAAAAGAAGAGAAAAAACTTGTTCCATTAGAAGTAGATAAAATGAAGTATAAATCAGATGCTGCTGGCTTCTGGAATGGAAAGTATTCACAAATTGCTGTAGTGGACCTAGAAACAGGCGACACAGAATTAGTGACAAAAGGGAAAAATGATTATCATCTGCAAGGCTGGTCACCAGATGGAAAACACCTAGCAGTGTCAACAGACCTCAACGAGGACTTAGATTTCTCCTTTGTGAGTGATGTGTATCTATTAGATATACAGACAAAAGAACTTGAAAAAATTACAAACAGTAATGGATACTTTGGTGGTGTTACGTGGTCTCCAAATGGAAGATACATTGGTCTTCTTGGACATGAAAGAGAGTATGACAATGCAACCCTAAGTAAGATTTGGGTGTACGATACAGAGCAAAAAGAACTTTCTTGTTTAACAGCTGAAACCGATTTATTGATTGGTGATTATGCAATTGGAGATTTTCAACAAGGAGCTGTTTCACCTGGTCTACTTTGGACTGAGAATAATGAAAGCTTCTATTTCCTTGCTTCTGATCATGGGAATACGGCGGTCTATTACGGCTCGCTACAGGGAGAATTGTATCCAGCCCTATTGGAAAATCAGCATGTGTATGGATTAACAACAGGTGGGACATTAAATCGAGCAGTAGTGGCGATTAGTAAACCAACATTGCATGGAGAACTATTCCTTCTAGACGTTCCAACAGGAAATCTAGAACAATTAACTGAGGTTAATAAAGAATACACAGATGAAGTGAAGCTAGCAGAAGTAGAGGAAATCGAATTTAAATCGAAGGATGATTGGGACCTTCATGGTTGGATCATGAAGCCAGCAAACTTTGAAGAAGGAAAGAAATATCCGCTTATTCTTGAAATTCACGGTGGGCCACATGCGATGTATGCCAATTCCTATTTCCATGAGTTTCAAATGTTAGCGGCAGAAGGGTATGCTGTGTTATACATTAACCCACGAGGCAGCCATGGCTATGGACAAAAATTTGTCGACGCAGTTAGAGGCGATTATGGTGGAAGAGACTATGCAGACCTAATGGAAGCCGTCGATTATGCTTTAGAGCAATACGACTTTATCGATGAAACGAAGCTTGGCGTAACAGGCGGAAGTTATGGAGGCTTCATGACAAACTGGATCGTTGGTCATACAAATCGCTTCAAAGCGGCAGTAACCCAGCGCTCCATTTCCAACTGGATTAGCTTTTATGGTGTAAGTGACATTGGCTACTATTTTAATGCATGGCAAATTAAGAGTGAATTAGAAGATGCGGAAACCTTATGGAAGCACTCACCACTTGCTTATGTGAAAAACGTTGAGACTCCACTTCTCATTCTTCATAGCGAAAAGGACTTCCGTTGTCCAATTGAGCAAGCAGAGCAACTATTTATTGCCTTAAAACATCGTAAGAAGGAAACAAAGTTTGTTCGTTTCCCTGAATCCAATCATGAGCTTTCACGAAGCGGAAAACCTAGTTTAAGAATTGCTAGATTAAATTACATTTTAAATTGGTTCCATGAGTATATTAAATAATAAGAAGACTAAACCGCAAAGCTTAAGTTTTGCGGTTCTTTTTATCTCAGGTAAATACTAGTCCTCCTTCAAATTAGAAAAATCCCTCAATTTTTGGTACTCTTGAATTAAATAAACTTCATACTACTATCGAATGAATATTTAGTGAAAATTTATCTGTCTAGTCATTTATAAGAGTTTATAATAAAGATACAGAAAAATGTGATAATGTTCGTTTTTGAACATAATAAATGATTTCTTATTAATTTCGAAACCTCTAGCGCAAAAAATATGTCCAATATAGTACGGAGTAAAATTTCTTAAATGAAAGGTATTTTTTAAATGAGATATGAGAGACAAGTGAAAAAGAAAAAAAGAAAATGGAAAGTGTTCCTCCTCATTATTTTGCTATTGGTGGTAGGGGCGATTATCTATAGTTATTTTCAATATAAACAAGGGGTATCGCAATCGTTAGACAAAGTAGATAACGAAACGATTGTACAGGAAGAATATGAATTTAACGGAGAAAAAGACCGTTATGGAGGAACGAATGTCCTTCTCCTTGGTAGTGATTCTCGAGGAGAGGAAAAGTCGCGGGCAGATACAATCATGGTTGCGAGATATCATCCGGATACAGGTTCTTATAAATTAATTTCCATTATGCGGGATACTTATGTCGAAATTCCAGGTCATGGTGAGAATCGGATCAACACCGCTTTTGCACTTGGTGGTCCAGAATTACTTAGAGAAACAATCAAAGAAAATTTTGACTTAGATATTCAGTATTATGCCATCGTGGATTTCCAAGGTTTTGTTCATTTGGTTGATGAGGCTTTTCCAAAAGGCGTAAGAATCGATGTTGAGAAAAAAATGTCTGAAAATATTGGTGTCACACTAGAGCCTGGTGTTCAATATTTAGATGGAGAGCATCTATTAGGGTATGTTCGATTCCGTCACGATGCCATCGGGGATTTCGGAAGAGTGGAGAGACAACAAAAGGTGGTCAAACAAATAGGTAGCCAGCTGACCAGCATTCAAACGATACCGAAGCTGCCGAAATTGATTGGTGTTGTCACACCTTTCATAAATACGAATATGGACACCGGAGATATGCTGTATATTGGGAAAGACTTTTTATCCAAGGAAAACCGCAATATCGATTCTTTAAGAATTCCAGTTGATGGTTCGTGGAATGATCCAACTATTAACAATGCATCAGTGCTCACAATCGACCTAGAAGAAAATAAAGCAGCGATTCATGATTTTCTTGTAGAACAAAAAAGCCCAATCGAATAAAAACAAATTCTCTCATATTTTTTAAAGGAGATATTTAAGTGGAAGTTGAAGTTTTAAAAGAATGGTTCACATTAGAAAATATAATGGAAATTATCGAAGACTACCGTGCAATTGGACCGATTCCAGGGATATTATTACCTATGCTAGAAGCCTTTTTGCCTTTTCTGCCATTGGTGATCTTTGTGATGGCGAACGCCAATGCTTTTGGGTTATGGTTTGGATTTCTCTTTTCTTGGGTAGGAGCATCTGTAGGAGCGTTGCTTGTCTTTCTTCTTATTCGTCGATATGGGCAAAAAAGATTCCTCTCCTTCCTAAAGAAGAGCCCGAAGGTAAAGAAATTAATGGCATGGTTAGAAAGGCACGGATTTGGACCATTATTCTTATTACTATGCTTTCCATTTACGCCATCAGCTGTTGTCAATATCGTGGCGGGTCTTTCGAAAATAAGCATCTATCAGTATATGCTAGCCGTTATAGCTGGAAAAATGGTGATGATTTTTACGATAAGCTTTGTTGGCTATGATATTCGATCACTGATTACACAGCCTATCCGAACAGCCATTGTAGGAGTCGTGATTTTCATCTTGTGGCTTGTTGGGAAACAAATTGAAGTCAGACTAAATAAAAACGTGGAAAAGGAAAAACAAATTAGTTAAGTCGACATTCTACATATAGCTAAATTTTCCTGGAGGTGAAGGAGTTGAGAGAAGAGGTAAAAAAAGAGGGCATTGAATGGATAAAAGCAGTGGGAATTGGTCTTATTTTAGTTGTTTTCATTCGTGCATTTTTCTTTTCTAATTATGTCGTAGAGGGTGAATCGATGAGACCAACTCTCGAGGACGGAAATAAGCTGATTGTCAACAAGCTTGGCTATCAAATCGGAGATTTTAACCGCTTTGATGTCATTGTTTTTCATGCAAACGAGGAAGAAGATTATGTGAAAAGAATCATCGGCTTGCCTGGAGATGAAATTGAATACAAAAACGACCAGTTGATTATTAATGGGAAGAAAGTCAATGAACCTTACCTCGATAAATATCGTAAACAACACCTCGCAATAAGGCTAACAGAGGATTTTACCTTAACCGTGCCAAAAGAGAAGCTTTTTGTCCTGGGAGATAATCGATTAAAAAGCTACGATAGTCGTCAATTCGGCTTTATCTCAATTGATCAAGTAGTGGGCAAAGTGAATTTACGCTATTGGCCAATTGATCATATGGATATGTCTTTTTAAAAATCTCTTTTCTCAAACTTTGTTGCTTTTAGGCTTTAAGATTATAACAAAAAAAACATACTAAGATTAGTAGTGCGGACCAAGGCATTGGTTAGCACTACTATTTTTTTATATAGTAGAAGTGAAGAATAGGTCGGTGGCTCTTTGGGATCTAGAATCCGTAAAAAAAACTGACCTTCTTCATTTACCTTATTTGAATCAGGTTTAAGTATGTTGGATCCTTAAGATCGTGTATAAGAAATGGGAATCGATAAGTGTAAAATGAAGTCTTCAATCGTACTATACTAGAGAGAGGTGAAAGGAACGTGAAACATATTATTTCATTTGATGTAAGTATGGGGAAAAGTTACATGGTTATATACAACTCGTTTAAAGAGTGTGTATACGAAGGCGAATTTAATCACACTAAAACGGGCTTTGCTGAAGTCAAATTAAGGATTGATCAAATTATTATAAGCTATGGAGTGCTCCCTGAAATCGTGTTTGAATCTACAGGAGTCTACTCTAAGGCTTTAGAGCGTTTTATGAAAGAGAACCACTACCGATATTGCTTATTGAATCCTTTAGAGGCAAAGATTCAATGTGATTCCTTGCGAATCCATAAAACAGATCGAAGTGATGCGCATAAATTAGCCTTAACTCATTTTACGATGGATAGAAAAGAAAAAAAGGTGTCTGATTCAGTCTTTGATCAACTGAAATCACTTTCGCGATTCTACAGTGAATTGGACGACGAATTAACGGTTATTCGAAATCGATTACATAAGGTTATGCAGGAAACTTTCCCAGAACTCGAGACCATTTTCACAAGAAAATCAGATTTGTTTTTAAACATTGCCCAACTCTTCCCCCACCCTGACTTTCTAATTGGGCACTCAAACACAGTTATTCGAAACAAAATTATAGCGAATACCAATAAAAATATTTCTAAGAACAGAGCTGAAAAGAAGGCACAGGAACTACTACTAGCTGCGGAACAATCCTATCCAGCTGTTTCATCAGTTGATGTTCTTTGTGAACAAGTAAGAATCTACTCCAAACGTTTTCAAGAGCTTTTAAATGAAAAAGACCGATGTACCGAGAAAATGATTAAGCTCGCTGAACAAAGAGTAGAGTATAAGATCCTCCTAAGCTTTCCAGGTATAGGCCCAAATACAGCTGTAAGGCTAATGGCTGAGATTGGAGATATATTCAAATTTAATAATAATAAACAACTCAATGCTTTCGCAGGAATTGATATCAGACGCTTTCAATCTGGGAAGTCCTTCTATAAAGACAAGATTAACAAGCGTGGAAATAAGCACTTGCGTAAGCTACTGTTTATTATTATTCAAAATATGATTAGGCTACGTCGAAACGGGAATAACCACATCGTTGATTATTACGACAAATTAAAAACGCAACCTTATAACAAATGTCATAAAGTTGCGTCCATCGCTTGTGTGAATAAACTACTAAAGAGTATCTTTCATTTAATCACACATGGTATAAGCTATGACTACCGGCTAGCCACCTCATCATAGTTATACCTCACATTCTAACATATATTTAAGCCTATTCAAAAAATGATTATAGATTAGGCTTATTTGTCGTTTCTTTCTCTTGTCCCCAAACAAAACAATGAACCCATCAAGAAGAAATATTTAAAAAATACTTGACTGGACGTAAGAAACAGCCTTTGAAAAAATGAATGCATACTGAGGGGACTCGATTATTTTCGGGTTCCTATTTTTGTGCTACACTAATAAGAAAGAAAAGTCAGAAAATAAAAGGGGGGGGAGACGATGGAAAAACCACTCGCTGTGATGAGGACAAAGCTCATTCCACCAAGGTTTCGTGAAGAATCACTTCGAAGAGCAAGGCTTACTCGAAAAATGAAAACGATTTCAAAGTATCCTTTGACGCTTGTTCATGCAGGTGCAGGCTATGGAAAAAGCACAGCATTATCATTATATGTTCATGATGAAGAAATTCGTTGTTGTTGGTACTCGATCACCTCCTCTGACGATGATATTGTCCCTTTTCTGACTTATGTAATGGCTGCGGTCCAGAGCATAATTCCTTCTTTTGGTAAGGACCTAGCTGAGTATATGGAAAAAATGGATCCATATATCCGTGAAGAAGAAATTAGCCAGCTATGTACGGTATTTATAAATGAAATCGTTAGCTTAGAAGATGAAATAACGATAATATTGGATGATTTTCATCAAATTGAGCACTCGTACAACATAAATCACTGGATGGAGAAATTATTAGAGCACATACCGGAGAATTTACATCTTATTGTCTCGAGTCGGAGCAGACCGCTTTGGAAATATCTTCGGAAAATGAAAGTTAGTAATCAACTACTAGAAATAACTAAGGAAGATCTCGTTTTAACAAAGGAGGAAGTCGAGCTCCTACTATATGATTTTTATCAACTTAGTTTAACGGAAGAACAACTTGAGGAAGTGTACCGTTTAACCGAGGGATGGGTAATCGCTTTAGGGATGGTCGCCCAGCAAATTCCTGAATATCCAGAGCTGGTTTTTAAAGAGCCCTCGCTTTCATTAGAGGACTTATTTCACTATCTAGCGTTAGAGGTGTTTGAAAAGCAGCCACCAATGATTCAACAGTTTCTTGAGCAAACAAGTGTGCTTGAGGAAATTGATGAAGAAATATGTAATGAGGTCCTTGGGCTTACTGGTTCGAGAGCGATGTTACAGCAAATTCATGAGCGAAATCTATTTATCCAAAAATTGGGGGATAATCAATTTCGCTATCATGCGTTATTTAAAGAATTTCTAGAGGAACAGTTGCGCACGAATCAACCTCGAAGTTTTGCATTAATTCATGAACGATGTGCTCGTTTTTTCGAGAAAAAAGAACAATGGGAAACGGCTATTAGACATTATGAAAAAATGGGCCATATTCAAGCAGTTGCAGCACTTTTAAATGATTATGGTTCAAAGCTTCTTGAGAGTGGAAAGCTAGAAAGCTTATACGACCGTTTAGGTAAAGTTCCGGATGAAATTAAGGATCAATTTTTCAAGCTGTGGTTTTTGCAAGGTGAGGTGGAGCGCTATCGCTCTTTATATATGGAAGCATCTGTTTCATATGATCGGGCGATTGTGGAGGCTGATAAAAGAGGCAATCAGCTTGAAAAAAGCAAAGCGTTAGAAGGAAAAGCACAAATATTTCTTGATACGATTCAGCCGTTCAATGCGGAACGCTTATTGTATCAGGCGATTGAAATTCGAGAAAATAGTGATATAAGCCCCGAAGAAGAAACTCATAAGCTGTATCGGTTGCTAGCAGAGAATTTAATCAACTCAGGGAAGGCAAAGAAGGCGGAGAAATGGATAAAGAGAGCACAAGCCTTCCATGAAAATATTGTTGATGGGAATTTAGAAGCAAGGCTTTATTTACGGACAGGTCGGTTAGAGGAAGCGAGAAAAACGTTACTGTCAGCGAGAAAGTTATCGAATATGCAAAAACTTCCCCAGTCTCATCGTGAAACCGATTTATTATTAGCACTTATTGAAGCATTTAAAGGAAATGATGAGGAGTCCAAGAAGTTGGCCCAAGCTGGCATTCAATACGGAATTGAAATTCATTCCCCATTTGTGGAAGCTTGTGGTTGGATTCGAATGGGTCATGCAGTTCAACTCATTCATCACTATGAAAATACTTTGGCAAAAAAGTGCTATGAAACGGCGTTAGACATTATGGAACAGATTCAAGTTGAGAGAGGAAAAGCTGAGCCCTTAATGGGGTTATGCATTTTATATGGAAGTAAGGGAGAATATGAGCGTGCCATTGAAATGGGAGAAGCAGCCCTGCAAGAGACGGAAAAGGTCAAGGATCTGTGGCTTTCATCTTTAATTATGTTAGGAATGGGGATTGCCTCTATAAATAATGACCGGCTTGAGGAAGCATTTATTTATTTTCAAAAGGCGGAAAAAATGTTCGTTGAGTGCCAAGATGAATATGGGAAAATGCTGAGCTTTTTTTGGCTATCTTATTGTTCTTTTTTAGGGCAAGAGGAAGAGAATTTTAAGAAATATATCCTTCAGTTTTTAAAAAATGTACGTCTTGGAAACTATGAATATATTTTTCATAAAAGAACTCTCTTTGGCCCAAGAGACCTGCAAATCTTTGCCCCGTTATTAATTGAAGCACATCGAAAAAATATTTCCTCAGGTTACACAGGAAAGCTTTTACAGGATATGGGTATATACCAGCTTGATTCCCATCCAGGATATACTCTTAGAATAAAAGCCTTGGGGCAATTTAAAGTATGGCTCGGGAACAAAGAAGTAGAAGAAAAAGATTGGCAAAGAGGAAAAGCGAAGGAACTTCTTCAGCTATTTATGACCCATATTCGCCATATGTTTACGAAGGAAGAAATCTTTCAAAAGCTATGGCCAACCTTAGATGAAAAAGGTGCGACGAGAGATTTTAAAGTTGCGCTAAATGCTCTGCACAGCGCTTTAGAGCCGAATCGAAAAGCACGAGAAACACCATTTTTTGTAATCAGAGAAGGGGCTACATATGGAATAAATGTCGCTGCTAGAATTGAATTAGATGCATCAGAATTTGAAGAGTGGGTCACGCTAGGACTTGATGAGAGTGAGCGGAATCAAGCGATTTCTTGTTTGGAACGAGGTCTCCAAATTTATAAAGGAGATTATTTGCATGAACGGTTATATGACGATTGGTGCTTAAATGAACGGGAAAGATTGCTTGTTCTCTTTTTAAGAGGAGCCGAAAAGCTCGCCCAATTGTATGTGCGAATTGAGGATTATAATAAGGCGATCTATTGGTGTGAACGAATTATCGAGAAGGACCGGACATGGGAAGAAGCATATCGGCTAATCATGTACTGTTATTATCGAAAAAACAATCGACCTTTTGCTTTGAAGTGGTATAAGAAATGTAGCGAAATCTTAGAAGAAGAGTTAGGAGTCACCCCTCTCGATCCTACTCGTCACATGTATGAAATGATTCTAGAAGCGGAAGAAAATATCGAACCGATTTGAGCAACCCAGATGATGGGTTGTTTTTTGTTATTTTGTTTCAAAAGCAACAAGTTTTTTTCGTAAGAAAATAAACAATGTTTGAGAAAAGAGCCTCTTTGTAACTCAAATGTAACCTGCTCGATTTATGATGTTTTCAAAGCTCGTAAGCTTATGGAAAAGACTATGTTTTACACATCTTGTTGATGGGCAGCACTAGGGTAAGACTTGGTGCCTGGAGCGGAAAGAAACAAGATAGTAAGCAATGAGTCTTTGAAAAAATTTAAGGGGGAAGAACGACTGTGAAAACGTTGAAACGGAGCTTGTTTTTTGCATTCTTTTTATCATTATTCTTGATTGCAAGCGCATGTAGCAACTCAGAACAAACCGAGTCTGAAGGCAATGAAGGAACAGAAGGAACAACTGAAACAGAAGAAGCACCAACAGAACCAATTAAAATTGGTGTGCTTGCCTCACAAACAGGCGGGCTAGAAGCGTATGGTGAGCAAACATTAAGAGGATTTGAACTTGGATTGGAATATGCGACAGAAGGAACGATGGAAGTAGCTGGACGAAAAATTGAATACATCATAGAAGATACAGAAACAAAGCCTGAAGTTGCCGTTCAAAAAGCGACAAAACTATTAGAAGAAGATGAGGTTGATTTTCTAGTCGGTTCTTCTAGTTCAGGTGACACATTAGCCGTACTACCACTAGCTGAAGAATATGAAAAAATTATGATTGTTGAACCAGCGGCTGCAGATAGTGTAACAGGTTCAGAGTTTAATCCATATATTTTCCGTACAGCTCGTAACTCTTCCCAGGATGCCGTAGCTGGTGCAGCTGCCATTGCTGGTGAAGGGGTTAAAATTGCTACATTTGCCCCTGATTATTCCTTTGGATGGGATGGAGTGGCAGCATTCAAAGAAGCTGCTGAAAAACTAGGAGCAGAAATTATTCATGAAGAATATGCCCCTCAGGATGCAACAGACTTCACGTCTAATATTCAAAAAATCATTGATGCAAAGCCAGATTATTTATTTGTCGTATGGGCTGGGGCAAACTCTCCTTGGAATCAAATTGCTGACATGAAAGTACAGGAAAAAGGAATTAAAATCTCGACTGGTGCACCAGATATCGCGGCATTAGCGACTATGGAGCCCCTTGTTGGAATGGAAGGCTTCACCGTTTACTATCATGACCTACCGCAAAATGACATGAATACCTGGCTCGTTGAAGAACATAAAAAGCGTTTTAATGGAGATGTACCTGACTTATTTACACCAGGAGGTATGACAGCGGCCATTGCGATTGTAGAAGCCCTCAAGAAAACAGAGGGAGAAGCTGATGCAGATACCTTAATTGAAACAATGGAAGGGATGAGCTTTGACACACCAAAAGGCACAATGACCTTCAGACCAGAGGATCATCAGGCGTTACAATCGCTATATGCAATTAAACTGGAGAAAAAGGACGGAGTTCCATATCCAGTCCCAGTTTTAATTCGTGAATTGAGTCCGGAAGAGACTGCTCCTCCAATTAGGAATTAGCATTAGTACGGACAATGAGCTTCGGTAATTTTACCGAAGTTCATTGTTCTATTTTAAAAGGAGGTTTTCGGGTGGAGACATTATTTGAAACAAAGGATTTAACCATCGCTTTTGGTGGGCATATAGCTGTCGATCACGTGAACATATCGGTTCCTGCCAATCAATTCAAATCGATCATCGGTCCGAACGGTGCAGGGAAAACGACATTTTTCAACTTGTTGAGTGGTCAGCTTTCTCCAACGGAAGGGGAGATCTTTTTCCGTGGAGAAAATATTACGAAGCTCTCTTCGACTGAACGGACAAGGAAAGGGATTGGACGCTCCTTTCAAATCACGAATGTGTTTCCGAATTTGACGGTATTAGAAAATGTACGACTTGCTGTTCAGTCTCAGGCAGGTATTCGATATCAAATGCTTTCCCATTTTAAAAAATATCAAGACTTAGAGGCAAAAGCACTGGAATGGCTTGAAATGGTGATGCTTGAGGATAAGCAAGAGACACTTGCGATCAATTTGGCCCACGGTGAAAAAAGAAAATTAGAGATTGCGATGTTACTAGCGTTAAACACAGAGGTTTTACTGTTAGATGAACCAACAGCAGGAATGTCGTTGGAAGAGGTACCTGCGATTTTAGATGTGATCCGACGAATTAAAGAAAAAGGTGATCGAACGATTCTATTAATCGAGCACAAAATGGATATGATCTTGGATCTATCCGACTCCATTATGGTGTTGTTTAACGGGCGGTTGCTTGCAGATGGCACTCCTAAAGAGATTATGCTAAATGAAACCGTCCAGTCTGCCTATCTAGGAGGGATTCACAGTTGACTATCCAATTGAAGTTAAATGAGGTTGAAACCTATATTGGCCAGTTTCATATTTTACAAGGCATTTCACTAGAAGTACGTAAAGGTGAGGTAACCGTGCTCCTCGGGAGGAATGGTGCCGGGAAAACGACGACACTAAGAACAATTATGGGCTTAAATCCCTCTACAAAAGGAACGATCACTTTTAACAATGAGGAAATTCAGTCACTTCCGACGTATTCTGTAGCGCAAAAGGGGATAGGTTATGTTCCGGAGGATCAGGGCATTTTTTCCGAGCTGACAGTTGAAGAAAATTTGAAGGTTGCCATGAAAAATGAAAGTGACAGTACAAAAGAGCGTCTTAATTATATTTTAAATTTGTTTCCTGATTTAAAGAAGTTTTGGAAGAAGCCCGGTGGTCTTTTAAGTGGCGGGCAAAAACAGATGCTTTCGATTGCACGAGCGTATGTAAACGATAATGAGCTTCTTTTGATTGATGAGCCGAGTAAGGGACTTGCTCCGATTGTCGTGGAAAAAGTGATGGAATCGATTATCGAAATGAAGGATACAACAACGATTGTGCTTGTCGAGCAAAATTTCATGATGGCGAGTACGATCGGGGACCATTTTTACATTATTGACGATGGGCAGACGGTACAAAATGGACCAATGGAAGTGCTAAAAGAAGACGATGAGATGAGGAGAAAGTATTTAGGCATCGCGTAGAGGAGGGAAGAGGAATTGGATGTTTTCTTTAATTTAACATTAAATGGATTGGCGACGGGCATGCTCATTTTTCTATTAGCTGCAGGGCTAACACTGATTTTTGGATTGATGGATGTCCTAAACTTTGCCCATGGTGGATTATTTGCCTGGGGAGCTTATAGTGGTACGTGGCTCTATGCTACAACCGGTAGTTTTATCATCGGCATTCTCGGTGCCGTGGTTACGGGATTAATTCTTGGGCTGATTACAGAACGGGTCATCATTAAGCCAGTATACGGTAATCATGTACAGCAGATTTTAATTACTCTCGGTCTCATGCTTGTTTTATCTGAATTATTAAAGGTCGTTTGGGGACCGAATCAGCTTTCGGCAACAGCTCCTGATTTCTTAAAAGGAAGCTTTGAGGTGGGCGGAGTTATTATTATCAAATATCGCCTTTTTATCATTGCTGTTGGGTTACTTGTGTTTTTCGCCGTTCAATATGTGTTGAAGAATACAAAAATCGGTCTTGTTGTTCGCGCTGGAGTTATGAACAAAGAGATGGTGCAAGCACTTGGAATCAACATTAAGAAGGTCTTTATGCTTGTCTTCATGGTTGGTTCTGGAATGGCAGCTCTTAGTGGGGTTCTCCTTGGTCCATATTCCGGCGTCATTCATGCAGAAATGGGTATGGAGTTTGCGATTCTCGCCTTTATTGTCGTTGTCATTGGGGGAATGGGGAGTTTCCCAGGCTCGATTCTAGCAGCCATTCTCGTTGGTTTATCTGGCTCCTTTATGGCTTATTATGTACCAGACTTAGCCCTTGCTGCAAACATGCTGTTAATGGCGATAGTCCTAATTTTTAGACCACAAGGCTTATTTGGGTGGAAGGGGTGAGAAAAAAGTGAAATCAATATTTGTTCAAAGAAAAAACATTGTTTATACAATCATTGCGATTTTGCTTATCCTTTTTCCATTTATGAATGATTCTCGCTCGATGATGATTTTATTTACACAAGTGTTTATCTTTGCGATTTTCGCCATGAGCTATGATTTACTGTTAGGATTCACAGGAATTGTTTCATTTGGTCATGCGATGTTCTTTGGAATTGGAGCATACGCAGTTGGGATCTTTATGAAACAATTTGAACCCACCTTACCTTATTTCCTACTGGCCGTCGTCATAACGATCCTCATCACAGCTATTGTTAGTTATGTAGTAGGATTATTAACTTTACGCTTAAAAAGTCATTTCTACGCAATGCTCACATTAGCATTTGCTAGTTTGTTTTTAGTATTGGCTGAAAAATGGCGCACATTGACCCATGGAAATGACGGTTTTACTTTTAGAACGCCTGAAATATTTCGAGATCGATTAGATTTTTACCTAATCTGCCTCGTTTCCATGATTGTCGTCTTTTTGCTCTTAAACCGGTTTACAAACTCACCATTAGGAAAGGTGTTACAAGCGATTCGGGAAAATGAGCAAAGAACAGAATCCTTAGGCTACAGCGTTATACAATACAAAATTATCGCGAGTGTTGTCTCAGGTGTTTTGGCTGGATTTGCAGGAATCCTTTACTCCGTATCGTTGCGTTTTGTTAACACGAGTGTATTTACGATGGACATTACGTTGGATGCTCTCTTAATGACGATAATTGGTGGTGTCGGTACATTAATCGGAGCGATTATAGGAGCTGGATTGATTGAATTTGCTCACCATTGGTTAACCGAGCTTGCGAAGGTTCATTGGATTTTTGAACGTTGGATTATCTTCTTTGGCATTATCTATATTCTTGTCGTGATGTTTTTTCCGCGAGGAATTGTCGGAACAGTAAGGAATATAAAACTGAAATCCAAAAAGCGTGTAACCGATAAATCAGAGCAACAAAAGGCAGCGGGTTAAGGAGGAATGGTTATGGAGCAAACACAAATTGCCTCATTTATTATTCGATTTCATTTAGCTGAGTTTGATAAGGAATCAAATAAAAAGAGTTGGCGAATTAAAGTCACGCATGTACAAGAGGACGAGGAAACCCTTTTTGAAACGATTGAGGAAGCGACTCTTTTTATGAAAAAGATTGTCGGGGAAGCTTAAAACTGAGGTGAGGGGAAATGACAATTGGAATCTTGAGTGTCGCGACATATATTCCTGATACTTTTATGACAGGAAAGGAAATTGCAAAAAAAGCAGGGATTCCATATGAAATTGTGGAAGAAAAGATGGGGATTAAATGTAAACCGATTCCAGGTGTGGATGATCATACTTGTGAAATGGGGATAAAGGCTGCCAAAAAGGCGATAGCGCGAGCAGGAATCGATCCATTAGAGATTGATTTGATTATAAATATTGGTGAAGAACATAAGGAGTATCCTTTATGGACTGCCGGAATTAAGCTTCAGGAGGAAATTGGTGCATATAATGCTGTGGCCTTTGATGTTGCACTAAGATGTGGAACAACAATTATGGCTTTAAAGATTGCGAAGGATATGATGAGTTCGGACCCAAAGCTAGGAACCGTCTTACTTGCAGGGGGCTATCGTAATATCGATTTTATTGATTACGAGAATACGAGAACTCGTTTTATGTTTAATCTTGGTGCAGGCGGTGGAGCGATGCTGTTACGAAAGGGTCACAGCGAAAATCGACTCCTGGAAACCGACTTAATCACAGATGGAAGCTTTTCTGAAGACGTAGTGGTTGTAGCAGGGGGAACAAAGAACCCACTTACAAAAGATAATCTTCACCTCCACCAACTTGATGTCTTAGATCCTGAGGGGATGAAAAATCGACTGGAACAGAAGTCAATGGCCAACTTCTTGAAGGTTATTCGCGAATCACTGAAAAAGAGTGGGTACTCTGAGAAGGATATTCAGTATGTGGGTCTCTTACACATGAAAAAATCAGCACATGAATATGTATTAAAGGAATTAGGTTTGTCTCAAGATCATTCTATTTATCTAGAAAACTACGGTCATATTGGACAAATTGATCAAATTTTATCTCTAGAGCTTGCAGAACAGGAAGGTAAGTTAAAGAATGGCGATATCGTCGTCTTAGTAAGTGCAGGAATCGGCTATGCATGGGGGGCAACAACAATTCGCTGGGGAAAGGGAGATTAGTATGACACTGGGTGTTCAAGTAGAACTGAAAAAAGTATTGTTGTCGAACGGTGAAACATTGGCATATCGAGAAAGAGAAGGTGGAGAAAAGAAGGTTTTGCTCATTCATGGAAATATGACTTCTTCAAAGCATTGGGATCGGGTTATTGAAAACATCGCGCCTTCTTTTAAAATCTATGCGGTTGATTTAAGAGGATTTGGAGGGTCCACCTATCATACTCCTATTCAGTCAATTAAGGATTTTTCAAAAGATGTGAAGCTCTTTGTTGATTCCATACAGTTGACTGATTTCTCGATTGTTGGTTGGTCAACAGGAGGAGCTGTTGGAATGCAGTTTGTCGCTGATTACCCTGGTGTTTGTGAAAAACTCGTCCTTTTAGCCTCCGCTTCAACAAGGGGTTATCCATTTTATGGAGTAACAACGGATGGTCAAGTTGACTTGAACAATCGTCTCCAAACGTATGAAGATGTGAAAAACGATAGTAAAACCTTGGCGATTCAAGGAGCGTATGATACGCAAAATCGTGAACTGTTGAAAGCGACTTGGAATGCGTTGATTTACACAAAAAATCAACCAAGTGAAGAGCTTTACGAGGAGTATGTTGATGATATGCTGACACAAAGAAATTTAGCAGAGGTGTATCATGCGCTCAATACTTTCAACATTAGTTCGGTGAACAATGGTTTAACAGGAGGGGAAAATCAAGCCAAAGATATTATCATCCCAACACTTGTGCTTCGAGGTGAACGTGATTTGGTTGTTGTTAAGCATATGGCAGAAGAGATTATGCAGGACTTTGGGGGAAATGCTCGTTTTGTTGAATTGAAAGATTGTGGGCATTCTCCTCTCGTAGATGATTTAGAACAATTGTTACAGGAGATAACTGATTTCTTATCTTAATGGAGGAAGAACTATGAGATTAGCTGAAAAGGTAGCGATAATTACTGGAGGAGCAGGGGGAATTGGCTTCGCTGCAGCAGAAACCTTTGCTCACGAAGGGGCAATGGTAGCCATTGCTGATTTTGATGAAGAGGTTGGTGGTGGAAAAGCAAATGAACTCCAGGAAAAAGGCTACGATGTAGCGTTTTTTCAAGTAGATGTCTCGGAACGAGTCAGCGTTGATGAGATGGTGCAAAGAGTACTAGACCGTTTTGGTACTATTGATATTCTTGTCAATAATGCTGGAATTACAAGAGATGCGATGCTTTCCAAAATGACTGCGGCCGATTTTCAAAAGGTAATCGATGTAAACTTGTCAGGTGTTTTTCATTGTACACAAGCGGTTCTTCCTACTTTGGTGGCGAAAGGAAGCGGGGCGATCATCAATACTTCGTCTGTTTCGGGTGTATATGGAAACATTGGGCAAACAAATTATGCTGCCTCAAAAGCAGGAGTTGTAGGCATGACAAAAACATGGGCAAAAGAGCTTGGCCGCAAAGGAATTACTGTTAACGCAGTAGCACCGGGATTTATTGAAACGGGAATGACCGCTACGGTACCTGACAAGGTTATTGACCAAATGAAACAGCAGATTCCACTTGGCCGGCTTGGGGCACCACAAGATATTGCTAACGCCTATTTGTTTTTAGCTTCTAATGAAGCAAGGTATGTAAATGGCATCACCTTACACGTGGATGGTGGGATTCGGATGTAATACTTTAAAAGTAGCCTTGGGCTACTTTTTTGCATTTGTAACTTCCTTGTAACCACTTCTAATTACAATCAATCCATCAAGAATGAAGGAGAGATTGTGGTGAGGTGGGAGCTTGACTGGCTAGCAAATAAAGCGAGTTTAACATCAAATGCAGTAGCAATTATTGATGCGGAGCAAAAGAGGGAATGGACATTTGCTGAGTTCAATCACCTATGCGAGAATACGGCAAATTGGTTATATAAACAAGGAGTGAAAAAAGGCGATCGCGTTGCCCTTTTTTCACCAAATGATATTAGCTATTTTCAATTGCTTTGTGCTTGCCTTAAGCTTGGGGCAATATTCGTTCCGATAAATTGGAGGTTGTCCTTTCATGAAATAGCCTATATTTTACAGGATTGTTCACCAAAACTAGTTGGCTATCACGAAAGCTTTCAAGAGAATATGGAACATGAAATATTTGCATCATACTGTTCCTTTCAAGTGAATCAGAATGTAGAAAAAGGAGGCCAATATTCAGCAGAACCTATCCACGAAAGAGATCCGTTAGCGATTATTTATACAGGGGGGACGACTGGAAATCCAAAGGGAGTCGTATTGTCTCACCGATCGATCATGTGGAATGGGATAAATACGATTATTAGCTGGAATTTAACAAATGATGACACGACGCTAACATATATGCCTCTTTTTCACACAGGAGGTCTAAATGCGTTATCGATTCCTCTTTTAATGGCAGGGGGAAGGGTTGTCATCGGTCGAGAATTCATTCCTGAAAAAGCTATTCAGTATATCAAGGACTATCAATGCACGATTGTATTACTAGTTCCTACCATGTATCAAATGATGATTGAAACAAACGAATTTCAAACGAGTACCTTTGAATCGATGAAAACCTTTTTATCAGGGGGTGCTCCATGTCCGTTAGAAATTTATGAGGCTTTTAAAAGAAAAGAAATTTTATTCAAAGAAGGCTATGGACTGACAGAAGCTGGTCCGAATAATTTTTTCATTGATCCCCATGTTGCAATGGAGAAACTAGGTTCAGTTGGAAAGCCGATGATGTTTAATGAAATCAAATTGGTAAAGGAAAACGGAAAAGAAGCAGGTGTGAACGAGGTAGGAGAGGTGCTGATAAAAGGAAAGCACTCCTTCGAATATTATTGGAACAATAAACAGGCGACAAAGGAAACAATAGAGGATGGCTGGCTTAAGACTGGTGATCTAGCACGAATGGATGAAGAAGGCTATTTTTACATTGTTGGTAGGAAAAAGGATATGATTATTACGGGTGGAGAAAATGTCTATCCTTTAGAAGTGGAGCATTGGCTAGCTTCTCATCCTAAGGTGGATGAAGTAGCGGTTGTTGGATTGCCAGATAAAAAATGGGGAGAGATGGTGGCTGCTTTCGTGGTCCCGAAACCGGATGAAGAAATTGAAAGTGAAGAGTTGAAAACATTCTGTTCTTATAAGTTAGGAAAATATAAAATTCCAAAAGTTTTTTTTTTCTAGAAGAGCTCCCAAAAACACATGTGGGGAAAATTGATAAAAAGCTGTTAAAGGAAATGGGCTCAAATATAAACGAAAAAGCGTGAAGAATGAATTTTCACGCTTTTTGTGTTTTAATTGATAAATAGTTTCAAAAATTTGGAGGATTATTATGATCGAAGCAGTGATTCATGGATTGATTTTAGCATTTGGACTTATTCTACCTTTAGGGGTACAAAACGTATTTGTATTTAATCAAGGAGCAATTCAACCTAAATTCTCAAAAGCGCTCCCTGTTATTATTACCGCATCGCTTTGTGACACGCTACTTATTTCATTAGCAGTATTGGGAGTGTCAGTTGTTGTATTAAGCTCCTATTGGATTAAAACGATTCTTTTTGTAGGTGGGATCATTTTTCTTGTATACATGGGAATCGTCGTTTGGAGAAGCAAGCCTACACAGCTTGATGGAGAGCAAACGTCAGTTTCACCGAAAAAACAGATTCTCTTCGCAATGTCGGTTTCTTTGTTGAATCCTCATGCGATCATGGATACGGTCGGCGTAATTGGAACAAGCTCTATTAAGTATATAGGAACTGAAAAATTCGCCTTTGCGATTGCCTGCATCATAACATCATGGATATGGTTTGCTGGACTTGGAATTGCAGGAAGACTTGTAGGCAACCTGAATAAATCAGGTCAGTTTTTGAACGTTCTAAACAAGGTTTCAGCCATTATTATGTGGGGAACAGCCATCTATATTGGGATATCTCTCTTTGAGTAACGCTGTTTTCATAATGGTTGTAGTTTTTTTCGTAAATGTCCAGAGGCCGACATTTACGCCTCCTACTCGGTTTAGTGGAACACATAAATTTTGCACGGCACTTTTCGCTAATATCATATTGTTTTTTAGGGTCAACTAGGTAATTCCTATACCAACTTAGCTTCAAAAGCAACAAAGTTTGCGAAAAGAGCCTTGTATAAAAAAATCGAGCCATGGATGCTCGATTTTTTTTCTAAAAGGCGTGTTGTTCCTGAACTAACTCCTGGGATAGAAAGATCCCTAAAATAAAGTTAAGGATAAAAAATCCTATTAGTAAAAAAAGAACGAATTGGAAGTTGAGTAGCATGACAATTGGCGAAGCAATACTTGCCCCTGTTAAGAGGACAAATGAATAGATAGTAAGGGCTTTGGCACGGTGTGTTCCTCCTAACGTACCAACTAATGTGATCACGGTAGGAATCAGTAATGAAATTGAAGCCACAAATAAAATCGATAGAGTCATTAAAGCAAACCAGCTATGAAAGAGGCTCATAGCAATGAGACTGATCATACCAATCGCAAAACCTGTAAACATGGTACGTTCTATCCCAAATTTCTCAATCAGTCTCCCGGTAAATAGGGAAAGGACGGCTCCGGTTAATCCAACGGCACGAAGGCTAAATAGCTGCTCAGGTTGTTCTCCAAAATAGCGTCCAATTCCATCATAAAGGGCAACGAAAGAAAAGAGCAATGTGAAGGTAATTCCGTAGCATTTAAGTAAGGTTCTATGTTTGAATAAGGAAGTCATTGTGGATAGGATAGCACGATTTTTAAAGTGTGATATTTTGGACTTTGGAAGGACGATTAGACTCAGAATAAAAAGGACAAAGTAGCTAATTGCAAAAAAATAATAGACATTATTCCATACAGATAGAGCGGTAATTGAAGAACTAATTAATTGACCGAGAATTCCAGCCATTAAGAAGCCTGTGTTAATAAAAACAAGTAGGAGTGTTCTTGTTCTTTCGGTATAGTGATCAAAGATAAGTGCGAACGCGACTGGTGCGAAGCTTCCTAGTGTTAGCCCCTGAAGAGAACGTGCGGTGTAAAGACCAATTGTAGTATCCACTAACCCGACCATTAAGGTTGAAAAAGCTGAAGCGAGCATGCCGATTATAATGATTTTTCTTCTTCCGAATTGGTCAGATGCTGGACCGAAGTAGAGAAGCCCAACCGCGTAGCAAAGGGAAAATAAACTTCCAGCAAAGACGACATGGTTTTCTTTAATCTGTAAGGAGTGAGAAACAGTGTCATAAATGGGGATTAAGGTATAAATATTGCTGGCAACAAAAACGCCAGTAATGATGAGTAAAACCGCTGTGTATCTTAATCTCGTATCCACATATATCACCCGCCTATGCCATAGTATGCAAGTACTGTGGCATAGGTAGGTTGTATAAGCAATTGAATATTATTTCAATCGGAATCCTTCTTCTTTCAAATACTGGGCTGCTTCATTATAGGAAGGAAATGTTCCATCAAGATTTAATCCAGCATAAACATTCCACATCTCATCTTCATAAATAAGAATAAGGGTGAAGTTTTCTTCATTAATCCAATATTCTTCTTCTTCAGATTCTCCGACAATCGCAGACTCGATGTTTGATCTTGGGGCTAGTGATTCAATCGATTGTTCAATAATTTTACGAAGCTCTTTTGCTGAGAATTCACGGATATTGACCATTCCTTTTTGGTCTGGTTCATATTCATCTAAGTATTCAGCATAGACAAAGCCATTTCCATTGGGATGTAAATGGTAAACAACAGTCTTTTTATCATAATCACTTTCTTCATAATGAAAATTAACACGACCTAATGATACATCACGGCGAGTTAATTGAGGGAACGATTCAATAATTTGTAGCTTTTCTTCAAATGATAGCATGGTGCCTCCACTAAAATTGGATTTTAATTTCGTTTCATTATACCATTAGATTTAACCTTAACAAAAACAGAGAAATAGAGGAGCAAGTAAAATGTCAGATGGCCGTAATCGTAAAGATATAAAAGAAGGACTAGAAGTGGAAATCGTCTTAAAAAAAGACCAAAGAACAGGAAAATTAACAAAAGGAACCGTGAAAGATATTTTAACCAATTCCTCCTTCCACCCCCATGGAATCAAAGTCCGACTAACAGACGGACAAGTGGGAAGAGTACAATCGATTATTAACAGCTGAACAGCAATGTTCGGCTTTTTTTTGGATCATGTTCTAATAGCGAAAAATCAACGATTATCTAGCATAACCTTCCAGAAAAGGAATACAATTTTTTATATGAAAAAAGTAACAAAACATGATCCGAAAAATTGACTACATATTGTGGTAAGATGTGTATAGTCTACAACACAGAAGACGCATAGTGGGTGTTTTAGGAGGTTAAACAATGTCGATAAGACTATTGATTGGAAGATCAGGAACAGGAAAAACAACCTTCTCTCTAAACGAAATACAAGAAAAAATGAAGAGGGACCCTGATGGTGATCCAATCATCTATTTAGTACCAGACCAAATGACATTTCTGTCTGAATATAAATTAATCACAACCCCTGATATCGCTGGGATGATCCGTACCCAAGTATTCAGCTTCTCTCGTCTTGCCTGGAGAATTCTCCAAGAAACAGGCGGAATTAGTCGATATCATATCAACAATGTTGGGGTCAGCATGTTGATTCGAAAAATCATCATGGATAAAAAGGAAGAGCTTAGACTTTTTGAAAGAGCAGCTGATAAGAATGGGTTTATCCAACAAATGGAGACTATTCTAACCGAGTTTAAACGCTATCTCGTTCGGCCTGAAGAATTAGCAGAAAAACAGCGGGATACTAATGAAAAAGTTCTGCAGGACAAGCTCCACGATTTAGAAATCATTTATCAGGCATTTGAAGATGCCTTATTTGGAAAATATACAGATTCAGAGGATTATTTAAGATTACTAGGTGAGCAGATTGCGAACTCATCTTATTTGAAAAATGCAACCATCTATGTAGACGGTTTTTATAGCTTTACACCGCAGGAATATTTGATTATTGCACAATTAATGAAACACGCTAAACAAGTAACGATTGCGTTAACTTTAGATCAACCGTTTACTCATGAGGCACCAGATGAACTTCATCTCTTCCGCATGTCAGGTGAGACGTGTCAAACCCTTTATGAAATGGCAAGAGTAGAAGGACTGGAAATAGAAGAGGTCCTTTTTGAAGAACAATTGAGGTTGGCAAACGATTCCTTGCAACACATGGAATCATTTTTTGATCAACGACCAAGTATTCCTTATGAAAAAGAGCCTCTCATTCATCTTGCCGAAGCGGTCAATCGGCGAGCAGAGATAGAAGGAATTGCCCGTTCTATTCGCAAACTCGTACGAGATGAGGATTATCGATATCGCGATATTGCTGTGCTTTTGAGAAATGGGCAGGAGTATCAGGATCTCATCGAAAATATTTTTGCAGATTATGAAGTACCAGTCTTTATTGATCAAAAAAGAGTAATGCTCAACCATCCATTAGTTGAACTTATTCGTTCAAGTCTTGAAGTGATCAATGGATTTTGGCGCTATGAGCCTGTCTTTCGAGCGGCGAAAACAGAGCTCTTTTTCCCATTAAATCAGAACCCGCGAGTGCTACGTGCAAAAATGGACAAGCTCGAAAATTATGTTCTTGAGCACGGTGTTCAGGGTGGAAAATGGACGAAAAAGGAACGTTGGAAGTATCGTAGATTCAGAGGATTAGAGTTTGAAACTGGTGTTCAAACGGATGCGGAAAAAGAATTAGAAAATGAATTGAATGAATTAAGGGATATGATTTCGGCTCCTATTCTGACATTAGCGAAAAGATTTAAGAAGGCAGAGACGGGTAAGCAGCTATGTGAGGCACTCTATCTTTTTCTTGAGGAACTCGAAATCCCAGCGAAATTAGAAAAGTGGAAAACAGAAGAAGAGGAAAAAGGAAATCTTGTGGCAGCCCGTGAACACGATCAGGCTTGGAATGGGATTATCGATTTACTTGATCAGTTTGTGGAAATGCTCTCCGATGAACCAATTTCGCTGAAAAAATTCGCTAGTATCATAGATGCGGGCTTGGAATCGTTGCGTTTTGCTCTTGTTCCACCAGCCGTAGACCAAGTATTAGTCGCGGATCTTGAATTATCACGTCTATCGGATATTAAGGTAGCCTTTGTAATTGGTTTAAATGATGGAGTACTTCCTGCGAAGTTTACAGAGGATGGATTGCTCGCAGATGAGGACAGGGAGCGTCTCGCAACAAGAGGGCTGAAGATTGCCCCTAGCAGCCGTAAAAGATTGCTAGATGAAGAGTTTTTAGCTTACAAAGCTTTTACAACTGCTTCGGACCGCGTTTTTATCAGTTATCCAATGGCGAATGATGAAGGAAAGGCACTCATGCCATCTCCGTATATTTCAAGAATGATGGAGATGTTCCCAAATATTCACCATCATCGCTATTTAGCTGAAATATCTGAGCTTCATGAGGATGAGCAAGTGGACTATATTTCCCATGAGGAAACGAGTCTGTCTTATTTAACGGCTCAGCTTCAGCTATTGAAGAGAAATTATCCAGTCTATGAGATGTGGTGGGATGTATATAACTACTATTTATCACATCCACGTTTGAGTGAAAAAGCAAAAAATGTCTTGTCGAGCTTGAATTATACAAATGAATCGAAGCAAATTACGGAAGAAACGAGTAGAGAACTGTATTCCGATGTAATTCAGGGTAGTGTTTCACGGATGGAGCTGTTTTCATCTTGTGCGTTTTCCCATTTTGCTCAGCACGGCCTGAAGTTAAGAGAACGGCAAATATTCCGCCTAGAAGCGCCTGATATCGGTGAATTATTCCATGGTGCTTTGAAATATATTGTTGAGACCGTGACGGTCAGTGAACGTACCTGGGACCGCATAACGAGGGATGAAATTGAAAGGCTAGCAAAGGAAGCGGTTGAGCTTTTAGCACCGAAGCTTCAGCATGAAATTTTGTTAAGTTCGAATCGTCATCATTATATAAAAAGAAAGCTTGAGCAAATTATCAAGAGGGCTTCATTCGTTTTACAAGAACACGCAAAGGCAAGTGGCTTTGCTCCTGTTGGCTTAGAGCTAGGATTTGGTCCAAAACAAAAGCTTCCACCAATGAAATTCTCATTAAATAATGGGACAAAGATGGAGCTAATTGGTCGGATTGACCGTGTCGACAAGGCTGAGGATGACAAAGGCGTTTATTTACGGATTATTGACTACAAGTCGAGTGCCAAAGAATTGAATGTTAATGAAGTGTATTATGGATTAGCACTGCAGATGCTGACGTATTTGGACATCATTTTAACCAATTCAAAAATGTTAATTGGAAAAGAAGCAAATCCGGCAGGGATGCTCTATTTCCATGTTCATAATCCGATTGTGAATGCATCGAAAATGCTTTCTCTTGATGAGCTTGAAGATGCCTTGTTTAAGAAGTTTAAGATGAATGGGCTATTACTTGGAGACGAAAATGTTATTCGGATGATGGACCAAACATTGGATTCAGGAGAATCTTCCATCATTTCTGCAGGCATTAAGAAGGATGGCATGCTCACGAAGCGTTCGAAGGTTGCAAGTCTAGATGAGTTTGATGATTTAAGAAAGTATGTCCGCAATTTTTACGTGAAAACAGGGAATGCCATTGCCGGTGGAAATGTGGAGATTGCCCCTTATAAAATGAAGGACCGAAAGCCTTGTACATTTTGTTCGTTTAAATCGGTTTGTCAATTTGATGAATCGATGGAGGGGAATGATTATCGTAATCTCCCAATTCATTCAAAAGAAGAGGTTCTACAAATGATTCGAAAGGAGGAGGAAGCACATGGCGATTCCAACTAAGCCTGAGGGTGTGACATGGACAGACGACCAGTGGAAAGCGATATGGGCAAGTGGCCAGGATATACTTGTGGCTGCGGCAGCTGGCTCTGGTAAAACCGCTGTCCTTGTTGAAAGAATCATTAACAAAATTCTTTCGACGGAAGACCCGATTGATGTAGATGAACTGTTAGTCGTGACGTTTACAAATGCGTCTGCTGCTGAGATGAGACATCGAATCGGAGAAGCTTTGGAAAAAGCGATTAATGCCAATCCATCTTCAAAGCATCTAAGAAAACAATTGAGCTTGCTAAATCGAGCTTCAATTTCGACCTTGCATTCCTTCTGCTTAGAAGTCATACGTAAGTATTATTATAAAATTGATGTCGATCCTGGCTTTCGAATTGCTGATGCGACAGAGGCCCAGCTATTACGTGATGAAGTGATGGATGAACTGTTTGAGGACGAATATGGTACGGACGGAAATGAAGCATTCTTTGCTTTAGTGGATACTTTTTCAAATGACCGTAGCGATGTGGCTCTTCAGGAAATTATTCGTGAAATCTATGATTTCTCACAAGCAAATGCTTCACCGAGCAAGTATTTAAATTCGATGAAGGATATGTACCATCTTGGGGAAGGAACAGAAATCGAAGAGCTTCCTTTTGTCAATGCACTCCTTTTTGACATCGAATTGCAGCTCCGAGGAGCCAAGCAACTTTTACAAAATGCTCTTGAATTAACGAAGCTTCCAGGAGGACCAGCTCCGCGAGCAGAGAATCTGATAGATGATATAAGTCAAATGGATGGGCTACTTGAGGCAAAGAAGGTTTCTTGGCAGGAGCTACATTTGCGCATGCAGGTCGTGAATTTTTCTCGCGCAAAAGCTTGTCGTGGGGATGAATTTGATAAAGAACTTTTAGAGCAAGCACAAAAGCTGAGAGATAAAGCGAAAAAAATGATCCGGAACATAAAGGACGAACTGTTTTCAAGAAAACCTGAAAGCTTTATCCGTGATATGAGAGAAATGGCGCCACATGTGGATACATTGGTTCGACTTGTTGAGAGCTTTGCGGGTCGATTTGATGCGGTGAAAAAGGAAAAAGGGCTTGTTGATTTTGCTGATTTGGAGCATTATTGTCTGCAAATATTAGCGGAGGATGCGGGAAGTCTGATTCCTTCTGAAGCTGCATTATCGTACCGAAACCATTTTAAAGAAGTATTTGTGGATGAATATCAGGATACGAATATGGTTCAAGAATCGATTCTTCAGCTCGTGACGAAGGAAGGCGAGAAGAGCGGCAATATGTTCATGGTTGGAGACGTAAAACAATCCATCTACCGCTTCCGTTTGGCTGAACCGAATTTATTTTTAGGCAAATACCTCCGTTTTACAAGTGAAGGACAGGATTCTGGACTTAAGATTGATCTTGCACGAAATTTCCGAAGTCGCAAAGAAGTGCTAGATGGAACGAATTTTCTTTTTAAACAGCTAATGGGGACTAGCGTCGGAGAGATTGAATATGATGAAGCAGCTGAACTTGTTAAGGGAGCCGACTATCCTGAAGGGGAACATCCGATTGAATTGCTGTTAATCGATCAAGAAGGTAAAGATGACAGTGAGGATGAAACCGATGAGGTAGAAGAGCTCCAGTTTGATGCAGTAGAACTTGAGCAATCGCAATTAGAAGCTCGGGTTATGGCGGAGAAAATCAAACAATTAATTGCAGAACGGAAGGAAGTCTATAATGGGAAGACGAAGTCAAGTCGCCCGATTATGTACAGAGATATCGTAATTTTGCTTCGTTCAATGACATGGGCACCGCAAATTATGGAGGAGTTTAAGGAGCAAGGGATTCCAATTTACGCGAATCTATCTTCGGGTTATTTTGAAGCGACAGAAGTATCGATTATGATGTCTCTTTTAAAAATGATCGACAATCCGTATCAGGATATTCCTCTAGCAGCAGTACTTCGCTCACCGATTGTTGGATTAAATGAAGAGGAGCTTGCGACGATTCGTATTCATCATAGAAGTGGTTCTTTTTATGATGCAGTTCTAGCTTTCTGCGAGAAAGCTCCTACAGCCGAAACAGAAGAGCTAAATGGTCGTCTGAAACTATTTTTAGAGAGTTTCCAAGAATGGCGCAAGAAAGCACGACAAGGGGCGGTTGCAGAGCTGATTTGGCAGCTATATCGAGAAACGAAATTCTATGATTTTGTTGGTGGGTTGCCTGGTGGAAAGCAGCGTCAAGCGAATCTACGTGCTCTTTATGACCGAGCAAAACAATACGAGAGCACATCCTTTAGAGGGTTATTCCGGTTCTTGAACTTTATAGAAAGAATGCGTGACCGTGGGGATGACCTAGGGGCAGCAAGAGCACTCGGTGAGCAAGAGGATGTTGTTCGAATTATGACGATCCACAGCAGTAAAGGCTTGGAGTTCCCGGTCGTGTTTATTGCGGGAACTGCTCGTCAGTTTAATATGATGGACCTACGCAAATCGTATATGCTCGATAAAGAGCTTGGATTTGCTGCAAAATACGTGAATGCAGAGAAAAGAATCACCTATCCATCTCTTCCACAGCTTGCTTTTAAGCGGAAAAAGAAGCTTGAGATGTTAGCCGAAGAAATGCGCGTCCTTTATGTGGCTTTAACTCGTGCAAAGGAAAAATTGTATATGCTCGCTTCGGTAAAGGAAGTAGAGAAGAAGTTAGAAAGCTGGTCGCAAGGATTGGCGCATCAAGAATGGTTATTAGGCGAATATGAGCGAGCATCAGCTAAAAGCTATTTAGACTGGATAGGGCCAGCGCTTATAAGACACCAAGATAGTGAAATACTTCGTGGTGAAAAAGGAATCGACCCATTGGTACCAATGGAGATTACGGAGCATCCTTCATCTTGGCGGATAGAGATTATTAAATCGACGGATATTGCTTCGAGGAATGAAGAGCAAGAAGTTGAAGAAGATCAATTGCTAGAAAAGGTCTATCGTGGCGAAGCGATTGATTTGGCATCAGAGCGAAAAGAAGAAATTTTACAAGCTTTGAGTTGGCAATATTCTTTTAAAGAGGCTGCTTCACATCGCTCAAAGCAGTCTGTATCTGAAATGAAGAGACAGCGTGAAATCGTTGATGAGCATAGTGGGAAGGAACTGCTTTCTAGAGTTTCACGTCCAATTTTTAATCGCCCTCGTTTTCTACAGGAGAAGAGCATTACGCCTGCGGAGAGAGGAACGGCTATGCATATGGTCATGCAGCATGTAGATTTAGGGAAGGCGATTACGGCGGAGACCATTGGGCATCAGTTAGAAGCAATGGTCGAAAAAGAGCTTTTAACAGAGGAACAAAAACAGGTTATCGATGTGGAGCAGATTGTTCAATTCTTCCATTCTGAGTTGGGACAAAGGATGTTAAAGGCAGAGTCACTTAAACGTGAGGTACCATTCAGTGCTGCCTTTCCGGCGAGTGTCGCTTATCCGGATTGGAAAGGCGAGAACGAACCGATTTTAGTACAGGGTGTCATCGACTGTGTATTTGAAGACGAGAATGGACTCGTTCTTGTCGATTACAAGACTGACGGCATTCATGATCGCTACAGAGGTGGGTTTGATGAAGCTAGACCAATCTTGGAGAAGCGATACCAGGTACAAATCGAGCTCTACACAAAAGCACTCGAGCAAATTTTAAAGAAAAAAGTGACGGAACGGTATTTGTTCTTCTTTGATGGTGGGCATATACTGGGGCTATGATTTTTTATAAAAAGCTGTTCTCATGAGCGATTCATGAGAGCAGTTTTGTTTTTTGGTTCTACATATTTGGCTTATATGTTGTTCAATAGCAAATGCGTGTCAACTTGTATTAGATTAAGTCGGAAGTTGTCAATCAAGCACTAAATGATTGACAACTTTTCCTGTTCGGGGCCCGAACCTGTCAAACAACGATCAAATGATTGACAACTATTGTTGTTTTAGGTCCGAACCTGTCAAACAACGATCAAATGATTGACAACTATTGTTGTTCAGGGCCCAAACCTGTCAAACAACGATCAAATGATTGACAACTATTGTTGTTCAGGGCACGAACCTGTCAAACAACCAACGAATGTCTGACAACTATTGTTGTTTCAAGCTGGAACTTGTCAATCAACCAACGAATGTCTGCCAACTAATGTAGTTCCAAGCCGAAACCTGTCAAACATTCAAACAAAAACTCATAGAAAAAGAGACTCTCCTAAAAAGGCAATCTGATTAGCCTTTGGAGTAGTCTCTTTTTCTAGTTATTCCCCGCAATTGGTTGATCCACTAAGTTTGTATCTAATGTATTGTTCGCACTAATGGCGTTATTGGTAAGGATGAAACCGCCTGTATTTCCTGCGCCCGATCCCGAAATGGTTTTAGATGAGCTTTTAGGGGAGATGAAAAAAGTGTCGCCGAATTGAACAACACCGCCGCTTACATTGACAATTTGTACTGGTCCAACTATAGCAGGCATAAAAACACCCTTTTCGTAAATTTGACATAAGCACCCTGAGAGTGTTGTTATAAGATCCTATGCAAAAAACAAGTTAAAGTTGCTAGTCGTTATCCCGAAGGTGTCGAATATGCTTAATCCTTGATTCCATAGAAATGTTGCGGCTATTACCAATATGAAGCAGGGATGAGGTGGAAATACCAATAATTTCGATGTGCTTAACTTTAATAATCGGTTTCAGTGCAATTGTTTCAAAGGCTATTTCGTCTATTATGGGATCAAGAGTGAGAGGTTCATTAAAAGTATCAAATTGAGAAAAATCCATTTCGTGGTCATAGAAAATTTCATGCTCTCTTTGAACAGCGAGCGCACGGGAAAATGCTTGAATTTGTGATGAATCCCCAATTTCTAAGGTTGATGCTGTGGTCACAGAGGTAACATTGATACGATCAACAGAAGATGTTCTTTTGCTAATCATTTTATCCTATGCCTGTGGATTTAATGGAACAAAAGGTCCAATAATCAACGACTCAGCAGGAGTGTCAAAGGTTGAAGCCAACTGAATCGTCTCCGTATCCCCTACAAGTACAATTGAAGAACTTGACACACTTTCAACCTGCATATTTCCAACCCCAATTTCACGGTTATACACTTGAAGGTTCATCCTTATCATCCTTTGGTAAAGTTTTTAAAAAAGCAAGCACTGCATTTTCTATATCCGTTTTCATTTGCTGTTGGAGTTGCTCATCGATTTTCTTTTCAGCTTCCTCTGTTCGTTCTTTATCAGGGATTTTCTTTAAATAATATTCAATTCGCTGTGGTAGCTGTCTAATAATATCTTCTTTAATAAAGGTAACGTATGGTTCATCAAAAGTTCTGCCGAGCTGTTCTTCATATTTTTTGATTAATGGCTCTAATTTAGTTTCTAAGTATTGAAAAACGGAATCTTCTAAATCCATACTTCTCTGCATTTTCTTTTTCGGTTGAATGTGGTTTACTTTCCCCTTTTTTGGATGGATGTTGAGCCCGTTATGATAATTATTGTTACTATTGCCATTTCCATTTCCATTGTTATTTGGCAGCTCGAGCTCTTCGATTTGCTGTTCAATTTCGGCAGGATTGAGCCCAATATTTAATGTTCCTTCTAACGATTCAACTTTGAGTTGATCAAATTTGTATTCAATCGTGCCTACTTGAATAGGATGGCGTGACTTCACTTCTTCTAATTCGCTTGCGAGGAGCTCGACCTTTTGTTCAAGTTCGATAATTCTCTTTTCCTGGGATTGTATAAACGAATGCATCTGTTGCAAGTAAGTGTATAGATCTTGATTCATCCAAACACCTCATTATTTAAGTTGGCCTTGTTACTAATGGTACGGAAGGCATGGTTAGAGTGTCTCCTTGCTCAGCAGGCTGAGGTTGACCTGGCTTTTCTGCTTCAGGGGCAGGTTCGACAAAACCACCAGTATTATAGAGGTGACTCGAACCTCTGATAATCCCTGCGGTGCCAATTTGAAGCACAGAGGAGTTAGCGATACTTTCAATTTTTAAATTATTTATCACAATGGATTGCTGAATGTAATAATTCATAGTCTCACACCTTTAATTATTGAAAAGGATGCTTTGATCGGCTCCATCCTGATCAAATGTATTCGTGGAACTAATGTGATTGTATACTTCTACATAATCGCCGGTGTTAAATGATCCCGCTCCAGAAAAGGTTTTAACAGAAGCAACTGGCATGATTTTATAGACATCCCCGATATTGAAGACGGAACTGGTTCCGATCGAATTCACTTGAACAATCCCGACAATGGCAGGCATATTTCACACCCTTTATTTCTTATTTCCACTTTTATTGTATGTATTGACTGGGCAAATGTGATGCAAATGCCTACATTTGCAAAATTGATGTTCGCAAAATTGTTATATAACACTCCCGATCAACGTGGTAAAATATATTTAATTAAGAATATTTAGAATTTTACTAGGGGGATATGTATGAATGTACCATTAGTGCTTCCACAGTTTTTAGACCGTGCAGTTAATCTGTATGGGGACAAACAAGCGATCATTAGTGAGGACCGAGTACTTACATATGGACAGTTGAACGAGCAAGTAAACCGTCTATCTCATGGTTTAAAAAATGCAGGTGTTGAAAAAGGAGACCGTGTCGCATATTTAGCTCCGAATTCGATCGAAATGCTAGAAGGGTTTTACGGGGTGTTTCAAGTAGGAGGAGTGATGGTACCGCTAAATATTCGTTTAACACCTGCTGATTATTTGTTTATTTTAAATCACAGTGAATCAAAAGTTCTGCTCGTCGACCAAGATCTCTATCATCTTATTACCCCAATTAAAGAGCAGCTAAAAACAGTGGAAAAGATCATTGTGCATTATAAGGAAGATGACTTAGATGAGTTAGGCTATGATGAATGGTTGAGTCAGCAAAGTTCTGATGTTTTTGACCGTGTACCACTGGATGAAAACGATGTGTGCAGCCTACTTTATACAAGCGGGACAACCGGCAATCCAAAGGGAGTTATGCTGACCCACCGTAATAATTACTTACATGCATTAAGTTCGATGCATCATCTTCGCGTTACGGATGAAGATGTACTATTGCATGTTTTACCAATGTTCCATGTGAACGGTTGGGGCTCTCCTTTTTACTACACAGCGAACGGTGCCACCCAAGTTTGCTTAAGAAAAACAACTCCTGATACAATCTTCGGAGCGCTTGAAAAACATAAAGTGAGCGTGATGCATATGGCTCCAACTGTTCTAAACTCACTTCTCCAGTATTATGAAAAAAACACACCAAGTATTGAGCAAGCCGTCCGTGTCATTATTGCCGGTTCTGCACCTCCTCCAGCTTTTGTCACACGAGTGGAGAAAGAACTAGGCTGGGAATTCATACAAGTTTACGGAATGACAGAGTCTACGCCATTAAGTTTGATTTCTGTTATTCGTTCTCAGCTAAAAGACTTATCAGTCGAAGAGCAATATCGGATCAAATCAAAAGCAGGGATTTCCATGATTGGTTGCGAGGTCAAGGTTGTCACAGAGAAAGGAAAGGAAGTTGCTCATGATGGCAAGGAGATTGGTGAAGTCATTACGCGAAGTAATAATGTCATGCTTGGGTATTGGAAGAATGAAGAGGCAACCATGGAAACAATCAAGAATGGTTGGCTCCATACTGGAGACATGGCAACGATTGATGAATATGGACATATCGATATTGTCGACCGGAAGAAGGACGTCATCATTTCGGGTGGTGAAAATATTTCTTCGATCGAAGTAGAAGGGGTCTTGTATGACCATCCAGATGTACTAGAAGCAGCGGTGATCGCAGTTCCTCATGAAAAGTGGGGAGAAACGCCACATGCTTTTGTTGTTTTAAGAGAAGGGAGAAATGTAACAGAGCAAGAGCTAGTTACGTTCTCAAGAGAAAGACTTGCCCATTTTAAAGCGATTACAGGCGTAACCTTTGTGAATGAATTACCGAAAACTGCTTCTGGTAAAATCCAAAAAGTGGTCCTTCGCAATGATTTTTGGGAAGCATCCGGAAAAGGCGGTAAATTTGTAAATTAGACCTAAAAGGGCCGGAGAAATCTGGTCCTTTCATTATTTTGAGAGTATAATTTGAAGCAAGAATATTTTGGAAAAGGAGCTAAATATGTACATACCGGAAAAAGATCGAATTGTTTCACTCGACATGATGCGGGGATTTGCGATATTGGGGATATTCCTCGTCAACATGCTCTCATTTCACTCTCCCCTCCTTTATTTGGACCCATTTTCATGGTGGGAATCAGACCTAGATAAGGGGACGTATATTTTTATTGATGTCTTTGCTCAAGGTAGCTTTTATCCCTTGTTTTCACTTCTGTTTGGCTATGGTCTTGTGCTTCTCTATGAAAGAACGATTAAAAGAGAACAAGCCTTTCTTTCGATGGCAACAAGAAGGCTTTTAGCCCTCCTTTTCATTGGGATGGTCCATGCATTTTTTATTTGGCACGGGGATATTCTCATCACATATGCTATTTTCGGTTTCCTATTCCTTCTTTTTAGAAAGCTATCAGGAAAAGCGATGATGATCATGGGGGCGCTTTTCTGGCTCATTCCGAATATCCTCTTAACATTACTATTTGTTGTGGCACTTCTGCTAAGCCCAGCAGGGGAACTGACTATGTATGAACCAGAACTTGCTAGACAATCCGTTGAAATCTATCAGCAAGGAAGCTATTTTTCTATTTTTCACCAACGTTTTGAGGATTGGTATGCAGTGAATAATTTAGCAAATGGGGTATTTATGCTATTTTCGATCTTTCCATTCTTCCTCATAGGGGGAGGCGCTGCCAAACTGAAATGGATGGAAAGAGTTACAGAATTAAAGAAGCCATTTTTTATCAGTATGCTCGTTTTCATTATTGTGGGTCTTTTTCTAAAACTAAGTCCTTATATTGTAGATAGAAATATTGTTTATGAATATGCACAAGATACTTTTGGTGGCCCGCTGCTGGCATTCTCCTATTCACTAGGGATTGCTCTATGGGCAGCGAAGTCAAATAGAGTTTTAAAAATATTTGCTCCTGTTGGAAAAATGTCGATGAGTAATTATTTACTTCAATCCATTGTGTCAACGCTACTCTTCTATTCCTATGGCTTCGGGCTATATGATCAGATTTCGGCATTTTGGGGTACCGTTCTCGTTGTTCTTATTTATATCTTACAAATCGTATGGAGTTCTTATTGGCTTAAAAATCATTATTACGGACCGGTGGAATGGCTATGGAGAAGCATAACCTACTTGAAATGGCCAGCTTGGAAAAGGAATAATTGATAGATATGTAGTATAATTGAGTTAAAATTCAAAAAACAAAGGGGGATTAGCCGTGAAGTTTGTAACAGCAGAGGATCATCATGGTGTATTTGTTGGCATTATAGGAGAAGAGACTGATAGCGTTTTACCTTTAAAAAGAGCGGAGGAAGCTTGGAAAGGGGAAAGTACCCTTCCTGAAACTTTACAAGAATGTATTGCATTAGAAGGCTTTGCCGGACAAGCCTCTGGGATCCTACAGTGGAGTCTCGAAAATGCAGAAGAATTATTTGTGAAAGATGCTACTCTATTAGCACCGATTCCAAGACCTGCGAAAAACATTTTTTGTGTTGGAAAAAACTATGCGGAACACGCAATCGAAATGGGCAGCAAGGATGATATTCCTGAACATGTCATGGTGTTCACAAAGGCTCCTACAACGGTAATTGGTCCAAATGAAACGGTCTTAAATCACAAAAATGTGACAGAGCAGTTAGATTACGAAGGTGAACTGGCTGTTGTCATTGGGAAAAAAGGTAAAGGCATTAAGCGGGAAGAAGCCCTAGACTATATTTTTGGATACACGATTATCAATGATGTTACCGCAAGAGACCTCCAATCCAGGCATAAACAATTTTTTATTGGAAAAAGCTTGGATACATCGTGTCCAATGGGGCCATGGATCGTTCATTCTTCAGTGATTGAGAATCCGAATGAACTTAAACTAGAAACGCGTATTAATGATGAGGTCCGTCAAAGCTCTAATACGAAAAATTTCATTTTTCCTATCGAGGAAGTCATCTCTGTATTATCAGAAGGAATGACATTAGAGCCAGGTGATATTATTGCAACAGGTACACCAGCAGGAGTTGGAAAAGGCTTTAAACCACCAATCTTTTTAAAGTCTGGAGATAAAATGGAAGTAACTGTTGAAAAAATTGGCAAACTTGTGAACTATATCGAAGAGTAGACGAAATCTATGAAACTTTTGATCGGTTAATTTTTAGGATTTCTGACGCAGATATGATAAGATATTGTAGAAATTAGAAGAGGAGGCATATACATGACAGCATCAACACATCTACATATTACAACTTGGGTGTTAACTTTAATCCTATTTTTCGTTGCCCTTGGTCTACATAAGAGTGGAAAAGCAAAAGCACAGAAGATTGTTCACATGATTCTACGTCTATTCTACCTATTAACGATTGCAACAGGTGGAATGATCGCACATCTAATGTTCTCTCAATATCCAATCACATATGTATTAAAATTTATTTTCGGAATCCTAGTAATTGGTTTCATGGAAATGGTGCTAGTGCGTACGAAAAAAGAAAAGAAAACAACGATGTTTTGGGTATTGTTCTTTGTCTCTTTAATCGTTGTTCTTGTGTTAGGATTCTATTTGCCACTTGGTTTTTAAGAAGATATATTAAGAAAATTCGACGATTTTCGAAAAAAGCTGCCAAAAAGGCAGCTTTTTCTATTTTTTAATAGGTAAATATGTTATTTTAGAAGAAAATATACTATGCACTGACTAGACAAACAATTGGTGGTTGGCATGATAAAAACGATATCCTATGTGTATAAAAATACGGATGACCTTAAAAATTTAATAGAAGACAATGTCTTATATGAATATCCAAACATATTTATTCAAATCTTTTCTAGTAACATTGATTTAGTGGAGTTAGAAAAGATTCAAGAGACGATTCGTACTTCTCTTCCGCTTGCCAAAGTAATGGGATGCACGACTTCTGGAGACATCGTAGAAGGCAGCTTTGTTAAAGAGAAGATTAGTATTAGTTTTACCATTTTCGAAAAAACGAAAATAGATTCTTCTCTGTTTTATGTAAAAGACTACGAAAATATCCGTGAAATGGGAAAGAGCATTGTAGCAAAACTATGTGGAGCGGATACGAAAGCTCTTATACTGTTTTCTTCTCCATCTTCGGTGGACCTACAGCCACTTCTTGATAGTATTGATGAGGAAAAGCAAGATATAACCTTAGCTGGTGGTATTGCTGGAGAAAAAGATTCCTTCCGAGAGGGTATTATCTTTAATGAAGAAGAATCGACAAATGAAGGGATCGTTGCTGTGAGCTTGAATAACTCAGACTTACAGGTTCAGACGTTTACGAACTTTAAGTTTCAGGAAGTCGGAAAATCGTTCAAGATCACAAAGGCAATAGGTAATACGATCGTATCAATCGATAAGAAAAAGCCGAGTAAAGTACTTGAAAGCTATTTAGGAAAAGATTTTCTTGAGCAAATTAAGTTACAAAGAAATGACTTTCCGTTTCTTCTAGGAACAAAAGACAAATCAACACCGATATGGATAACGAATCTGTTAGAAGATGGAACCGTAACAGTTAATCACCCAATTTCAGAAGGGGATAGCCTTGTTTTTGCCTATGCCCATTTAAAAGAGATTATTGACAATTCCCTTCGTGAACTAAAGAGATTATCGAAGCAGAACGTTGAGACCATTTTTGCGTATAATTGTTCATCTCGAAAAAGAATGCTTCACGAATTCGCTGCGGATGAAATGCGAATGCTTAATTCGATTGCGCCAACCAATGGTTTCTTTGCGAATGGGGAAATATCTACTGAAAATGGAAAGCCACAATTAGTCGGTCATGCTTTAACTTTTTTAGCATTGTCAGAGAATAAAAAGAAGCTATCGAATCGAAAAATTGATTTCCAATATCACATTCCAGATAGTGTGAAAACGATTGTTACCCTTACTCATTTAATGAGGGCGTCACAAGCGGATCTTGAGATTCTCAATGATCATGCTCAAATTTCTGAGCAATATTATCGGTCATTATTTGATAATAATACAGACATTGTTTATTCCACTGACTTAGATGGAAACATATCAAGTGTGAATCCTGCCTTTGAAAAATTATTAGGCTATAAAAAGGAAGAATTACTTGGAAAATCAGCCTTGAAGTACATAAATAAAGAGGATATTCCTAGAGTACGTACGCACTTTTATAGCGCATTGAAAGGAAAAGAACAATATTACAACATCGAGGTAAGCTCGAAAACTGGAGAGAATAATCTTCTCCATTTGAAAAACATTCCGATCACCGTGAATGGTGAATGTGTAGGAATTTACGGAATTGGACGGAATATTACCGAGCAGAAGAAAATAGAGGATAAAATCATTCAACTTGCCTACTATGATCAGGATACTGGACTTCCTAATCGGATTCGATTCAGTGAGAGGCTAACTGAATTATTACAGAATGCAAAAAAGACAAAACGAAAGCTTGCTTTAATGGTAATAGACATGGACCGTTTTAAAATTATCAATGATAGTTTGGGGCATGATGCAGGTGACGAGATTTTAAAGGGAATTAGTGAACGGATTCAGGCTGCTATTCCCGGCGGAGCTTTTTTAGGAAGATTTAATGGTGACAAATTTACTTTAATTCTTTCGAAAAACGTATCGATAGAAGCAGTGATTAAAATAGCCAATTCAATCCTTCGTCAAGTTGGGGCACCGATTCATTATTCCGGCCAAGAATTTTATGTATCTGCAAGCATTGGCGTTAGTCTCTACCCAACAGATGGTACCGACGAGATGACATTAATGAAAAATGCCGATATCGCCATGAATCGTTCCAAGTCTCAAGGCGGAAACAGGCTTACACTTTATTCGAATGATATGAATGAAGAAGCGCTAAAACGACTTGAGCTTGAAAGTTATTTAAGAAAAGCGTTACAAAAAGATGAGTTTTTCTTATGCTATCAACCATTAATTGATTTAAAGTCAGGAAAACTATATGGTAGCGAAGCACTTATTCGCTGGAATCATCCTCTACTCGGTCTTGTATCTCCAGGTGATTTTATTCCATTGGCAGAAGAGACGGGATTAATTGAGGAAATTGGCAGCTGGGTATTACGGACCGCTTGTAAACAAAACAAGTTGTGGCAGCAAAAAGGGTTAAAAAATATAACAGTCTCGGTCAATGTTTCTGCTAATCAATTCCAGCAAACAAAATTTGTTGCAGAGGTAACTAGGGCATTAGAAAAATCAGGTCTAGAACCCAAATATTTGACCTTGGAATTGACTGAAAGCACAATGCTACGCAATATTGACCATAGCATTGAAGTGATGAAATCCTTGCAAAAGCTAGGAGTACGTGTCTCGATTGATGATTTTGGAACAGGCTATTCATCCCTTAGCTACTTAAAGGATTTACCGATAGATCACTTGAAAATTGATCGTTCTTTTATCAATAATTTACGTATCGATACATCGGATATTGCCATTGTTAAAGCGATTATTACGATGAGTCATGGACTCGCAGTTAAGGTAGTCGCAGAGGGTGTTGAAACGGAAGAGCAAATCGAATTATTAAAGAAATTGAAATGCCATTACGCACAAGGATTTTTCTTGCATCGCCCACTAACATCTGAAGATTTTGAGAAAGTTCTTATAGGTTAAAAAAAGCGCCAAGAGGTACTGCACCCCGAAAGCTAGAGTAAGAATCTAACTTTTGGGGTCACCACCGAACGGCGCTTTTTCTTATGATGTAAGCTTTTCGATAATCGTTCGTTTTCCATTATTCAGCGTGAACTCGAAGCGATCGTTTTTCTTTTCATAATAGCAAAAATGATGCTGAATACTGCAAATATCCTCTTGATTATCAAAAATAATAAAATTCACACCTTCTTTGCGTTCTTCTTTGTTTAAGAAGGTGAGGTGATTGTAGCAGTAAATGCAGTCATACACGGAAAATTTTAATGAATTTAAATGAGTAACGAATTGATAAAAGGCATCATCTGAAATTTCCTCTAATAATCTTTCCAATGAGTAGATTAAATTTTTTCGAATACGGATTGTATCATTGTTTTTGAGCACAAGGATTTCATCTGTAAATGCAATTTTGCCTTCCTCAAATAAAACGCCTTTCCGAAAACGGTTATGACGGAATACTTCAATTTCCTGATGAAGGTATTCCTCTAGCAAGGAGGCTTCTTCGGTTTCATTTTCGAAAAAGACCCATTGTTCATTGATATACTCAACCGTCCCTTCGATAAAGGCGCGGGTTTGAAACTCGATTAGTTTTGAGCGCTGCTGTCTATTCATCCTTTACCTCCAAAAAGAAAAACCCCTATGTTTTTCAGGTTCAGACTGGGTGTTTTGAAATTAAGGCATGTTACTTTCAGGTTTTACGAAAAAAACATAAACGGCCTTAATTTAAAATATCGATGCCTCAACATTTGTTGTAGACATTTTCCAATTTTTTTAAACCGTGATTTTAAATTTAGGACAATTAACCAATTTTTGAGCCCAGCATAAGATACAACTAAGCTTATGTGAAAAGACACACGTTCAGTAACGAAAGGATGATAACAATGTGTGGAATAACAGGCTGGGTAGACTTCGGAAAAAATCTACAAGTTGAAACGGAAACGATACGTACAATGACAGAAACATTAGCGAAACGCGGTCCTGATGACACAAATATTTGGACAGACACACATGTAGGATTAGGTCACAAAAGACTGATCGTGGTCGATGCGGCAGGCGGTAGACAGCCGATGCAAAGAGACAAGAACGGATACCGTTACATTATTTGTTACAATGGTGAACTGTACAATACGGAAGAAATACGCAAAGAGCTACTAATAAAAGGATATTCCTTTCAAGGTCATTCGGATACAGAAGTTCTGTTATCAGCCTATATAGAATGGGAAGAAAAATGCGTGGATTTTTTAAATGGGATATTCGCCTTTGCAATTTGGGATGAAAGAAAGCAACAATTGTTTGTGGCAAGAGACCGTTTAGGGGTAAAACCACTATTTTATGCTGAATTGCCAAAAGGATTTATTTTTGCTTCGGAAATAAAGGCAATATTAGCTCATCCAGATATGAAGACAGAAATTGATCGAGACGGTTTATCGGAAATATTTGCTTTAGGGCCATCGAGGTCTCCTGGTAGTGGGGTTTTTAAAGGGGTTCGTGAATTGCGTCCAGGTCATGCATTAACACTTTCATCGAGCAACGGTTTAAAGATTTGGCGTTATTGGAATGTAAAAAGTGAAAAGCACGAGGACTCGATTGAAGAAACAATTGAAAAAGTACGGTTTTTATTTACGGACGCGGTTGAAAGACAGCTTGTTTCAGATGTCCCATTATGTACGTTCTTATCCGGTGGAGTGGATTCCAGTGCTATTACGGCGATTGCTGCGATGGAGTATGAGCGGACAGGAAAAGGGAAGCTCCACACCTATTCAATCGATTATGAGGGAAATGACCAATTTTTCAAAGCAAATGAATTCCAGCCAAACTCAGATGCAGCCTTTATCCAGCAAATGACCCAAGAGTTTAACACGGTTCATCATAATTGTGTCATTTCACAGGATGACTTGGCGGGCTATTTAAGAGAGGCTTTACATGTTAGAGATATTCCTGGGATGGCTGATATTGATTCCTCCTTGCTTTGGTTCTGTCGCGAAATCAAAAAGGATTTCGTTGTGAGTTTGTCTGGTGAGTGTGCAGATGAGATTTTTGGTGGCTATCCATGGTTTTATCGCCCAGAGGATTTGCAAAGACAGGGATTTCCTTGGATGCGGTCGATTAACGAACGACAAAGCCTGTTAAAAGGGGATTGGCAGCAAAAGCTACAGCTTGAAGATTATATGATGGCGAAATTTAAAGAAACTGTTGCTGAGACACCGCGTCTAGAGGGTGAAAGTGAGTTAGATGCCGGTCGCAGAGAACTTTTTTACTTAAATATGATTTGGTTTATGACAACGTTATTGGATCGTAAAGATCGGATGAGTATGGGTGCAAGTCTTGAGGTACGCGTACCGTTTGCAGACCATCGTTTGGTGGAGTATGTGTGGAATATTCCATGGGAGATGAAGACGTACGGCAATCGGGAAAAAGGCTTGTTGAGGAAGGCTCTTGAGGATGTTTTGCCACATGACGTGCTGTATCGTAAAAAGAGCCCTTATCCGAAAACGCATAATCCGAAATATACGGCTGTGGTTAAGGGGATGCTGGGGGATATTATGAAGAACCGTAGCTCAGTTCTGTATGAGTTTTTCAATGAGGAGAAGCTCCGGGGGATTATCGAGTCAGAAGGAGCGTCTTTCAAGGAGCCATGGTTCGGTCAGTTGATGACAGGCCCTCAGTTGTTGGCGTACTTGGTGCAACTTGACATTTGGTTTGAGGAGTACGGCATTCAGATCGTGGATTGAGGTTTGGGGGTTTTAGAGGACAACGTGCTGCTCGGGCTTTTGGCGAGGGGACGTTGTCCTTTTTGGTGTTTGTAGGAAGAACAGAAGGGCAACTTTCTCCATTTGGGGGAGGATGCCTTTTTTGGGTGGTTGAGTGACAGATTTCAGTGCTGGATAGGAATTTTGTCAGTTAAATAGAGAATGAGTGACAGATCTCAGTGGCTGAAAAGGAATTCTGTCAGTTAAGTAGAGAATGAGTGACAGATTTCAGTGGCGGGAAAGGAATTTTGTCAGTTAAGCAGAGAATGAGTGACAGATTTCAGTGAACGGAAAAAAATTTTGTCAGTTAAGTAGAGAATGAGTGACAGATTTCAGTGACCGGAAAAAAATTTTGTCAGTTAAGTAGAGAATGAGTGACAAACTACAGCTGCTGATAGAAAGTTTGTCACTCAACCATAGAATATTCAAATGAAGTTAGTTTTCATAGTGAGTTGCTTTACCTTGAGCAGAAGAAGTAAGGTTTTTCTTAAGTATCCTTAATAGCGTTCTATAAGTTATTACTCCATTACACCACTCATAAATACCAGAAGAGGTAACTTTCCTCTCTGGAAGAAGCAACTTGAATTCTTTCACGCTTCGGAGCACTGCAACTTCGACGCTTTCCGTATATGAACAACTATTACAAGCGAGTTTTCCATACTTATTTAACACGGGGTATATCGATGTTCCACACTTACAACAAAATATCCCCTTCCTTAACTCACTATATTCATATTTTGGTAGGTTTGAGTTTGGGTAGCTAGGACGAGTATCTGATAGGATATGTTCAACAAGCTTTGTGTATTTCGTGCCTGGATTTGAGGTGTCCATTTGTAGTTTTTCGATGAATTTTTCAAGTTGAGTCGGTAAAATAATCGCGGGATTTTGAGGGGCATTGTACAAGGTAAAATGAGGATTTATAAAAATGAGATATGGTTTGATGGGGATATTGTATTTCCGTTCCAGTAAATATCGTCTCAATAATGTATCGCAACGAGTTAGTTGATGATAAGGATTTTTGATTTCTGTACCATTAGTAGTTTTCCACGTTTCTCCATCTACAATAAAGTCTCCTTCAAAATTTTTAATGTCAAAAAGATACAAACCATCTTTCGAGCATCCCAAAGAATCAATCTGAAAAAGTGAATTATTTTGCTCGAGGAGAAGGTCATTTAAAAAAGATATGTCCTTCAGATGGGTTTCCATCAACTTGTCAAACTTGACTTCACCTTCGTATCCTTTTTCAAGACCTACATAATACTGTTTTTCTTTTTCAGTTAAGTTTTTTCTCGGGGATAAAGCACGAAGAATCAACAATTCAGGAGACTCGCTACGGGGTTTTAAAATCAAACAATCACAACCTTTCGTAATTTATGTCTTTCGGAATTTATAATACCATGTCCTTTACAGAAACTAGTCTATGAAATATGTCTATTTTTAGGAAACCCAAACAACGATTCAGTTGACTCCCCAGGTTAGTAGAGATAATCTTATAGAAGAATAACAAATGCAGAGGAGAAACGCGGATGAAAAAGCGGTTACTATTCATTTTAATCCCGTTGCTTCTTTTTTATGGACTTCCTAGTGAAGCGGCTGAAAAAGAAGTACGTACGTGGCAGGATGAAACCATTTACTACATAAACATTGATCGGTTTAACAATAATGATTTTTCCATCGACCAGGATGTGGAGGCAAACGATCCAAATAAATATCATGGTGGCGATTTTCAAGGGATAATCGACAGATTGGATTACATAAAAGATATGGGCTTCACAACGATCAGCTTGTCTTCCATTTTTGATAATGAAGACGATGGTTATCACGGCAATTGGACGAAGGACTTTCAAGCGATTGAGGAGCACTTCGGTTCACTGGAAAAATTCAAAGAGCTTGTAACAGAAGCACATAAAAAGGATATGAAGGTACTCGTTGACTTTAATGCCAATCACGTTGGACCAAACCATCCATGGTTAAAGGATGCTGAGAAGAAAGATTGGTTCCACCCTGAGCAGAACACGAATCTTGAAACTAGCTGGGTTGAAGGATTACCTGATTTAGCCCAAGAAAACCCAGATGTACAAAACTATTTAATAGATACTGCGAAATATTGGATCGAAGAAACCGATATTGATGGCTATCGTCTTGAAAATGTTGAATATGTACCGGTAGCCTTTTGGCAGGAGTTTACGAGTTCACTTAAGCAGGTAAAAAAAGATTTCTATTTACTTGGGGATCTTCGCTCTGAAAATGAATCAATTATCTCAAAATATGAGGATGCAGGAATGGATGTCTTCTTCAATTACTCTATCAATAAAGAGTTAAGAGCGGCATTTGTTCAGCCTGATCAACCATTATCAATCGACCACTCAAGACCAGTTGCAGGATTTATGGATAATAACCATATGCATCGATTTACAAGAGATTCAATTGAAATTAATCAACATCCTGGACCGCGTTGGAGATTGGCATTGACTTACCTATACACGACTCCGGGTGTACCTTTTGTTTTTTACGGTAGTGAAATAGCTTTGGATGGCGGAGAAGAGCCTGATAATCTACGCCAAATGGATTTTAGAACAGATAAGGAATTAATCGAATTCATTACGAGTATTGCTAGTGTTCGCCAACAGTTACCTTCCCTAAGAAAAGGCGAGATGGAAGTCTTGTATGCGAAAGATGGAATGACTGTTTACAAGCGGGAGCATAATGGGGAAATTTCTGTTGTTGCCATTAACAATACAACGAAATCTCAATCTGTTACGATTTCATCGTCAGAATTAGAAGATGACAAGGAATTACGTGGTTTGCTTAACGACGATATGGTAAGAAGTGAGAACGGGGAATATCATATTATTCTTGACCGGGAAGAAGCAGAAATTTATTTGCTGGCTGAAAAAACGGGACTGAATATCCCATTTATAGTAGCTACAGCAGGAGTTGTTGTCCTGTTCATAGGATTTCTGTTTTTACTAAAAAGGAAAGCACGGAAATAGAAAAATGCAAGAGGGCATCCTCTTGCATTTTTTCATGCTCCAATAATCTGACCAACAAAGTTTTCAATTTGTAACATGTCGATCCTTTGAGGGGATAGCTCTATTTTTAGCGAAACAGCGTCTAGGAAAATGTCGTGCAATACATCGACTGCCCCACAGAAATTCGGATAAAAGCTGTCTCCCGTACCGAAAATTCCTGTAACAAGCCGAGGGCAATGTAACAATTCTTGTTGTAGAGGGAGCAACTCCTCTGGAACATCTCCATCCCCCCAAGTGTAGGTTCCAATTACGAGACTGTCATAACCAGAAATCGAGTCTAGTGAAAAATCTCCGAGAGGGTAACAATCTGTCTCCATTCCCTGCTGCCTGAAGCACCCCGATAGAATTTCAGCAAGCTCTTCTGTATTGCCAGTGATGGAGGTATAGACAATCGCTAGCTTCATAGTTCATCAAAGCCATTCGTTTCAGACACTTTCGTGTAAGTTCGTGATTTTTGCTCAAAGAAATCAGACTTCGTTTCATTCATCATTTCGTCGCTAAAAACATGAATCCATGGCATTGGGTTATCTCGTCCATCATAGTGATTTTCCAGCCCTAATTGGCGGAACCGCTTATTAGCTAAATATTCGACATAGCCTTCGAATTCTTCTAAACTGATTCCTTCGATATCTTTTAATATGTGCTGAGCCCATTCTTTTTCCAATTCAACGGCAGCAGAAATAGAGTCGTACACATATTGAATATTTTCCGATGTATTTAAGTCAGGATTCTCAGTCAACAAAATCCGAATAAATTGCGCGATAAAATAAGCATGCTGCATTTCATCCCTTTGGATATAGCTAATCATTGTGCTCGTTTTTAGCATTTTTTGTTGCCGAGCTAAATGATAGAAAAAGGCAAAGCCGGCGTAAAAATAAATTCCTTCAAGATTGATCGATTGCACAGCTAATTGGAATAAATGCTGTGGAGTAGGTTCATTTCGGAAGTTCTCATAAGCGACTAGGATGATTTGATTTCTTTTACGGACAATGGGGTCATCCTTTGCCTGATTGAATCGTTCAATTTGCTCACTTAAAGGAATCAACGAGCTTAAAATATAGGAATAAGACTCATTATGGACGGCTTCCTGTTGTGAAATAACCGCAAAAATTGCTTTAAAGCTTGGGTCTGTCACATAATCCATTACTTGGGTCATCGTTGGTGTTTGCAAACTATCTAGGGATGCAAGCTGTGTGTTCACACGAAGGAATACATCTTTTTCGATCGAACTTAACTGATCCCATTGCTTAATATCATCCTGCATATTAATTTCCTGCGCCTTCCAAAAATTGGCCAGTAGAGTTTGATACATTCGATACATTTGAGGATAGGCGATATCATTCCAATTCAAAATCCCAGATGCTTGTCCATTTACGATGCCTGTTGATTTATTTGGGAATTGAGGGTTTAATAGTTTAATTTTTTTGAGCATTAAAAGGTCTCCTCTCAGCTATGACAAGCTTCACATTCTTCGATTTCAGTTTGCGACGTGCTGCGAACATAATAGGTTGTTTTGATCCCACGTTTCCACGCTTCAAGATGCAAGTCTAAAAGTTCCTTCGCTTTAATATCATGTCGCACGTAGAGGTTGAAGCTTATTCCTTGGTCAATATGGCGTTGTCTCGCCGCATTCTGCTTGATACTCCAATTCTGGTCAAGTTCATGGCGAACCTTGCGATAGTAATAATAAGTGTGATGGTTTAAATCCGGTGCTGTTACTTTAAACTTGAAATTCTTCTTTTCCTCGGCATACTCAAGGGCATATAACGGATCAATTCCGTCCGTTGAACCACCAATTTTCGCAGTTGAGGAATTCGGAGCAACAGCCATCATCCAACCGTTTCTAACCCCGTTTTCACGAATGTTTTCTTGAAGCTCGATCCATCGCTCGGAGCAATAGCCTTTTCTTTTAAAATAATCCCCAGTCTCCCATTCCGACCCTTTAAATAAAGAATAAGAACCTTTCTCCTTGGCTAGTTCCATAGATGCCTTAATCGTGTAGAAGGCAATATCTTCATAAACTTCATCTGCATATTGGACTGCTTCATCTGTGTCCCATTCAATTCCCTTCAAAGCGAGAAGATGATGCCATCCGAAGGTACCTAGCCCGACAGCTCTAAATTTTTCATTCGTCACCTTGGCTTGCTTAACGGAAATATCATTTATATCAATCACGTTATCTAGCATTCTCATTTGAATCGCAATCAATCGTTCTAGAACATTCGCACCAATAGCATTAGGTAAATGTACGGAAGAAAGATTGCAAACAACAAAATCTCCAGGTCTGCGGACAATGACAATATTACCGTCTGAGTCGGTGTATTCTTTTTGAATTGTAGTTGCCGACATGTTTTGCGCTATTTCTGTACAAAGATTGCTACAAAAAATGGACGTGCGGCCAGGGCCGAGTATATGTTTGTTAGGATTTTGACGATTCACCTCATCTCGATAAAACATATATGGTGTGCCTGTTTCAAGCTGTGCTACCATAATGCGAACCATGACATCCATTGCACGATACGTTTTACGAGGAAGGAGAGGGTGGTTCACTGCTTCTTCGTATTTCTCCGTGAAGGCTTTGTGCTCGAACTCATCATAAAAATCCTCAAGACCAAGTGGAACTCCATTTTCATCTTTCCAGCCCATAATTTGTTTGACCTGATGAGGGCAGAAAGTATGCCATTCACCAATGCTTTTACCAGTCTCATCAACCTCTTCAATTTTTTCCATAAAGAGGTCAGGAATCGAGACTCCTGTAAAAATATCGTGTGCTTTTCGGCGTTCGTCCCCGTTATTGGTTTTTAAATCCAGGAAACCATTCATAATATCCTTATGAAAGATATCTAAATAAATAGCCACAGCTCCTTGGCGTTGGCCGAGTTGGTCGACACTGACGGCTGTATCGTTAATTAGGCGTATCCAAGGTACAACACCAGAGGAGTTTCCTTTGAATTTTTTAATATCTGAGCCAAGAGCTCGCACCTTACCATAATAAATGCCGATCCCACCACCGTCCTTGCTTAATCTAGCAATATCCCAGTTGTTCAGATAAATGCTGTCTAAGGAGTCATCGACCGTATCAATGAAACAAGAAGAGAGTTGCCCAAAGCTTTTTCCAGCGTTTGAAAGAGTAGGAGTTGCAACAGTCATATATAGATTGCTTAACGCCCAGTAAGCTTCCTTTACGTAGGTGAGTCGGTTTTCACGACTTTCGTTTTTCATCAAGGTCATAGCGATGATCATGAATCGTTCCTGCGGCAGCTCGTACAAGTTTTGATGATAGTCTTTTGCTAAGTAGCGGTCAGATAAAAGGAATAATCCCATGTATGTAAAAAGATGATCTCTTTCTGGAGCGATTTCCCGCCCTAATACTTCAATTTCGTTTTTACTGTACGATCGCAGTAAATCACTAGAATAAATGCCAATGTCAGTTAAGTGTTGAATAAGGGTATAAAAATCGCCATATTTTTGGCTAGGTTCATAGCCTCTTGAGTGGGCTGCTTTTTCATAAAGCTCAAGTAGAAGCATTTGTGCTGCAACAAAAGTCCAATTCGGCTCAATCATGTCAATTCGATCTAAGGCATACTGAAGGACGAGTTGCTTGCATGAAGCTTCATCTGCTGAAAGGATTTGTTGCTCGATTTCTCCAATATTTAAGTTATACTTTTTGGCAGTAAGAGAAAGTGCTTCGAGTACTTGATTTGATTCGATTGTTTGCATGTTAAAACCTCTCTTTTTAAAATTTGGGTCGAGAGGAAAGGGTAAATAAAAAAACCACCTTCAAAATGAAGATGGGTTAAAACGTTGATTTTAAGATAGAAAGGAACAAGCCTTTTCTTAAAGACCTTCGTTTTACCTTCCCAACTCCCGAAGAAGATATGACGCGATAAAAAAGGCAGGTCTCCTGACTTGTGATCATCCTACTCTAAGGCCTTCCCATCATTTCGATAGTGGTTATCCTTATTTCGTCACACTTACAGTTGCGGGTACAGTTCTGGAATTTCACCAGATTCCCTATTAAGTCTATTTAGACACCTAATTTATTGGTTGATACTATATATTGTGTTATGTTTTTATGAAACCTACTATATATGTAAGTTTGTTTCATTATAAGCGATCTGTTTTAGTTTGACAAGCACCTATCGATAATTGACAAATTGAACATCAATCGTTAAATCTGCTTCTCGAACAGCCGAAATAATTGCTTGCAGGTCATCACGGCTCTTTGCAGTCACGCGGACTTGGTCATCTTGAACCTGACTTTTTACCTTAAGACCACTATTCTTAATAATTGTATTAATTTTCTTTGCGTTATCTTTATCGATACCTTGAACGAGCTTTGCACGTTGACGCACAGTTCCACCAGATGCACCTTCAATTTTTCCATAATCAAGATTTTTGATTGGTACACTTCTTTTGATCAACTTACCAAGGAGTACATCCTTAAGTTGATCTAGTTTGTACTCGTCGTCTGAAACAAGAACAAGTTCCTCTTTATCGAGTGTGACATTGCTTTTACTCCCTTTAAAATCATAACGAGTGGAGATTTCCTTCATCGTCATCGTAATCGCGTTTGTTACTTCTGAAAATTCTACTTTTGAAACAATATCAAAAGAACTTTCTTTTGCCATCATAATTCCTCCTAACTACAATTTCCCATTATGGCTTCATTATAGTAAAATTAACAGGTTCAAACAACTTTCGGATTTTTGAGGAGTGTTTTTTAAATGGCTTTAAATGATTTTATTGGACAAATTCTAACATTAACGGTGGCACGATATGCCCAGTATGGTTATTTTTTAACGGATGGGGAAGAGGATATCCTGCTTCATGAAAATGATACAGAGCTTGAATTGAGAGAGGGAGACGAGGTAGAAGTCTTTCTTTACGCCGATAACCATGGGAGAGCAACTGCTACAACGACGATCCCTGAGGTTCGTGTAGGCACTTATGGTTGGGCAAAAGTAAGTGATACGAAGGAAGGATTAGGTGTGTTCCTTGATATTGGGATTAACAAAGAGATGCTCCTAGGGGAAGAGGATTTGCCGACGAAGCAATCTGTTTGGCCGACAGTAGGCGACCTTCTGTACATCACGCTTAGAGTGAATCGGAATAATCGTATTTACGTAAAGCTTGCAACTGACCCGATTATTGATGAAAAAAGGGTGAAGGCGACGCGTGAAGATTTTAACAAGAATATTCAAGGGCATATCTACCGCACAGCGAAGGTAGGAAGCTGGATTTTTACCGCTGAAGGCTATAAAGGCTTTATTCATGAATCTCAGCGTCTTGTGGAACCTCGTTTAGGCGAAAAAGTAGAGGGGCGCGTTATCGATGTAAAAGAGGACGGGACAATCAATGTTTCCCTTGCGCCACGTAAGCAAGAGGCGTTGGGTGATGATGCAGAGAAAGTCTACGCATATTTGCAAACAAGAAACGGTGCTATGCCTTACTGGGATAAAAGTATGCCCGAGGACATTGAGGAGCGTTTCGGAATGAGTAAAGGTGCTTTTAAAAGGGCATTGGGTAAGCTCATGAAGGATGGCCGCGTGTATCAAGAGAACGGCTGGACGTACAACAAAACAGAGGAATGAGTATGAGTCGCTGTTTTCGCTGATATTGGGTTTAGACCGATATATGGTCTGGCGGGTGGTTCTAGTCACTCTGCCATTATAGCGGATTGCCGATATAATTGATTTTTCGCCGATAAAATGAGATAAACGCCGATATATTTCCATTTTCGCCGATAAAATGAAAAAATCGCCGATATATCCAAATTATCGCCGATATCCACGATAAAAGAGCTGCTCCCACCAAGGAGCAGCTCTTTTCGATCATAGATGGTCCGTCTTTTTTGAGTATTGGCGCTTACCTGCTTTGCGATTTTTCTCTCGCTCCATGTTTTTCTCATGGCGGAAAGCATTGTTGTCCTGCGCTTTTTTATCATTATCAGAAGTATGTGGCATAAAAAATACTCCTTTCTATTAAAGAATAAAAGTCATCGCTTTATTGTTCTTCAAGTTAAAAAGGAGTATGTACATATCTTTCTTATTTAAAAAAATCTAATGAGTTACAATATTATGTTTCCACAGCACTTTTCGCTACATCTTCATTGTTTTTGGGAAATATAGGTATACATAAGAACAATAATATTCAAAAGCAACTAAGTTAGCGAAAAGAGTCTTTTACTTAGAAGGTAATTCGTTCAGGAAGAAGAAGGCAATTGTGCCAGCTCCAGTATGAGAACCAATCGCTGCACCGATATCGGAAATTTTTACATCCGCTACCTTTAACTCTTCCTGAATTAATTCCTTCATGTTTTGAGCCATTTCTAGACTGTCTGCATGGCTAATTCCAATCGTTTGCTTTTCTAATTCACTGCCACGCTCGTTCATTACTTCGATAATGCGACGAAGGAGCTTCTTTTGCCCACGATGTTTTTCAATCGGAACAAGCTTGCCGTCTTCCATATTTAAAAGTGGTTTAATATTCAACAGTCCACCCATAAATGCTGATGCTTTCGAAAGACGTCCGCCCTTTGCCAAATGGTCTAAATCATCTACTGTAAATAAATGCTCCATATGCTCGCTGCGGAATTTAACATCCTCAAGTACAGCTTCAAAAGATGCACCTGCATTCGCTAATTTCGCTGCCTCCATGACAACAAGACCACAACCTAATGAAGCACACTTAGTGTCAACAATCTCAAGTTTTAAATTTGGGTACTCCTCTTTTACTTGATCGCGAATCATGACGGCCGTTTGATATGTACCGGAAAGGCCAGATGAAAAGGCGATATAAATGCCTTCTTCATTATTTTTCGCCATGCTTGTAAAAACTTCTTCGAAAAGGGAAGGAGATACTTGTGATGTTTTTGGCATATGGCCAGAACGAATTGCATCGTAAACTTTGGAAGGTTTAATTGTGATGAGATCCTCGTATTCCTTATCTTCTAAATGAACTCCCAAAGGAAAGAGAGTCACGCCATTTTCTTCAAAAAACTCTAGTGGTAAATCACTCGCGCTGTCAGCTAGAATTTTTACTGACATAAAACATACACCTGCTTTCAATCATTTCTTTTAGTTTATAGAAATTATGAGAAAAACTCAATAAATAGTAGTTAGAATGGGGAAATTAGGGATAAGAGATAGATTTTTCACTCGAAAAAGGAGGTAGTTATTATTCTGCTTCATGTAAAAAAACTCATAGTTGTCTTGATTGGAGCTCTATTAAATGCGGTAGCCATGAATCTTTTTCTAATTCCGGCAAACGTATACGCCAGTGGATTCACCGGAACCGCCCAACTATTATCAAGTATTTTTGGCGGGAATGTATCGACTGGGATTCTCCTGTTCCTTTTAAATATCCCTGTAACCATTCTTGGTTGGTTAAAAGTAGGGAAGTCGTTCACCTTGTACAGCTTTATTAGTGTGGCACTCATGTCGTTATTTCTTGAAATTATCCCAATTTATCAATTATCACATGATATTTTATTAAATGCTGTTTTTGGAGGAGTCATTGCGGCAGTAGGAATTGGATTAACGTTAAGAATGGGGGCATCAACTGGAGGATTGGATATCATTGCGATGGTTCTTTCTAGAATGTCAGATCGTCCTGTGGGGACTTACTTTTTTGCTTTGAATGGCATTATTATTTTGACAGCAGGCTTTTTATTCGGCTGGGAAAAAGCCCTCTACACACTCGTCACTTTGTATGCTTCCACAAGGGTCATTGATGCGATTCATACTCGTCATGAAAAATTAACAGCGATGATTGTGACAAAAAAATACGAAGAGCTGAAAAACGCGATTCATTCAAAGTTAATGAGAGGGATTACCACAGTCCCCGCTAAAGGGGCTTTTACAAATGAAACAAAGGAAATGATGATTATTGTGATTACTCGGTATGAGCTTTTTGAGCTTCAGCAGATTTTAAAAGAGGTCGACCCACATGCATTCACAAATATTGTTCAGACAACGGGGATATTCGGTTTTTTCCGTAAGGACTAGTCATTTTTTGCCGGAGAGTAGAATCTAATGAAGTAGAAAGGAGAGTGCCAAAAGATGAGTCTGTTACAATTCCTATTATTCATCCCGTTTCTATCAAGTCTACTATTTGGAGAGGGTGAACAAGCTGTTTTCAAAAATGTTCTCGTAGATGGTGAAAAGGGAGAGTATCTTGTTGAAGGGGAAGTTCGTACAGAAGCTGGAGTATTTTTTTACACAGTGGAGGACGGGCATTATCAATATGTCGATGAAACGAAAGTAACCTTATCGGATAAATCCTCGGCTCCTTTTAAAATTGCTGTGAAGATTCCTACAGAACAGCTTCCTGATAACGCCACTCTCATACTTAATCTGTATGAACGGGATAAGGCCAATCAGATTGTACATAATTATCCTGTCATATTAGAGGAATTTTACGATTAGAAAAGCCGGCACCATGTTTCAGTGCCGGCTTTTCTTTACGTTAATTGATCAAGCTCATTTTGCAGTTGACTTAATTGTCTTCTCTCTGCCATTGTAGAATTGGCAAAAGCGGAAGAAATGGCATTTTTCGCACGAGCAATTTCAGTATGCTGGCCGCTTCCGGTAGCATTTTTGGCTTGTTCTACAGCATTTCTTGCTTCAATGAACAGGCGATTACCCATGCTAGATTCCTCCTAGTGAGGAATCTTTAACATTTGCCATTTTTTGAGCTTCCGCTTCGGCATAGGTGGTATGGTAAGGAATGCGTTTATCATGCTGTGTTACTGCATCTACTCCACGTTGGACAAAGCGCTTCGATTTACTACTTCTACCCATTCCAATCCCTCCTGGCTTTTCGAGCTTGCGAAACTGCTGTCGATTTTTGAAAAAATCTTAGCTGCTTCACTGTTTAGTATGCTCTAACCATTAAGGTTCATGAACCCACTTTTTGCCTAAATCGCTTTAAGGTTGAGAAGATCGTTTAAATAAACTGCGACCCCATCTTCTTCGTTTGTCACGGTGATGTCTTTGGCGATATTTTTTAAAGGTGCAATCGCATTGCCCATCGCGATCCCGTGTCCAGCATATTCAATCATTTCTAAATCATTATCCTCGTCTCCGAAGGCAATGATTCTTTCTTTCGGAATATTGACATACTCAGCTACTTTTTGAATCCCAACAGCCTTATTTAACCCATGTTTAATGATTTCAATAACATGCCATGGAGCAGCCCAGCTGCGATGATCAATCATTTCTGCGTGGACTTCAGATAAGTGTTTGCGAATCACTTTTAGCTGATCTTCTTCTGTATGAATTAACATACTTGTTGGAGAGTCAGTAAGGAATTCTCGTAAATCCCCTGTTGTGATCTTTGGATTTCCCATGGAAAACACATCGAGAATTCTTTCGTCGTGATTATGGAAATAGACCTTATCCATTACTTCTGCAACAATGTTGTGGAATTGGTAGTCATGACATACTTCAACTACATCCTTCGCCACTTTAATATCGAGAGGAGCATGATAACCGAGCCAATCATTTTGAAGAGGGTGATGGACAAATGCTCCATTAAAATTAACGATCGGGGTATTTAAATTGAGCTCATGGTAGTACATTTCACTAGAACGAAATGGTCTTCCAGTTGCAATCATCACAATATGCCCATCCATTTGAGCTTTCTTAAGAACTTTTTTCGTTGTCTCAGATATTTTTTTATCATCGGTTAGTAACGTACCATCTAAATCTAATGCGATTAAGTGTTTTTCTGCCATAATTTCTCCTTCGTGTTTTATTTAGTAATAATAGTTTAAAGCTTTAGGTTTTTATCCGTCTACATGTTAAACTAAAAATATAGGAAATCTTAATAATGGTATCAATTTTTGTGAAGTTTTGTAAAAGATTATGATTAAATATTTGGCTCTTTTCGCAAAAATTGCTACGAAAACAATGAAATAATTTTATTTTAGCCTTATATGATGGAAATCACTACAACTTCGCGACAAAATAGATAAAATCGACTTATCATTTGAAAACAATGGTATCTTTGTCTAAGATAGAAATGAATACGATTTAAGGGAGTGAGTCGAATGGATCAAGAAGTAAAAGATAGTATTATGGGAGCTCTTGAGCTTGTTGTTGACCCAGAGCTTGGAATAGATATTGTGAATTTAGGTTTGGTATATGATATAGAAATGGATGAAGAGGGGAATACAACGGTGACGATGACATTGACAACAATGGGCTGCCCACTAGCAGGTACAATTGTTGATCAAGTCAAAACAGCGTTAGATGAAATTCCTGAGGTTAAGAGTACAGATGTAAATATTGTCTGGAATCCGCCATGGACAAAGGACAGAATGTCTCGTTATGCAAAAATTGCCTTAGGCATTCGTTAATTCTAAATATTTTTCAGTTAAAAACAGGGGAAACCCTGTTTTTTTGCGTCAACTGTGAGATAGTTCACTTTCTTCTCTCGAAAAAGCTTTTATAATGCATGTACAGAAACTTTTTTTAAATCGATTTCGTCATACGAAATTGGTTCAAACAAAAAGTCCCTCAAAATAGCTGGGAGGCGTTTTGAATGGTTTTTAGTAGAGATTTCAATAAAGATCCGTTTATCGTCATTTGGGAGTTAACGAGAGCTTGTCAGTTGAAATGCTTACACTGTCGAGCAGAGGCGCAATATAAAAGAGATCCCCGTGAATTAACGTTTGAACAAGGAAAAGACTTAATTGACCAAATATATGAAATGAATAATCCAATGCTTGTTTTTACAGGTGGAGACCCATTGATGCGTCCTGATGTATTTGATATTGCAGAATACGCTGTTAAAAAAGGTGTCCGTGTTTCGATGACACCAAGTGCAACGCCGAATGTGACAAAAGAAGCGATTGAAAAAGCGAAGGCAGTTGGCCTTTCACGCTGGGCATTTAGCTTAGATGGTCATAATGCGGAAATTCATGACCATTTTCGTGGAACTGCAGGTTCATTTGATTTAACGATGGAGAGAATCAAATATCTTCATGAGCTCGAGATTCCGATACAAATTAATACGGTTATTTCTCGTTATAATGTGAATTACTTAGAAGAAATGGCACAGTTGATTGAGGAGTTAGATTGTGTGCTTTGGAGCGTATTCTTCCTCGTTCCAACGGGGAGAGGTCAAGAGAGTGACATGATTTCACCAGTGGAACATGAGAAGGTGTTCCTGTGGCTTCACGATTTGAGCAAGCGTGTTAAATTCGATATTAAAACAACTGCGGGACAGCACTACCGTAGAGTTTTTATTCAACAAAAGCTCAAAGAGAAAAAGGGACAAACAGAAGAAATTCGCTATTTAGATGCGTTAACTGAGCAGGGACTGACTGGTTCGATTGATGGATTAGGACGCGCACCTAAGGGAGTCAATGATGGAAATGGCTTTGTATTTATCTCGCATGTTGGTGATGTATACCCGAGTGGACTTTTACCAGTCAAGGCAGGGAACGTAAAAGAACAGCCGCTTGCAGAAATATACAGAGAATCACCGATTTTCAAAGATTTGCGGAATCCAGACAAATATAAGGGCAAATGCGGAGTTTGTGAATTCAGAAATGTATGTGGTGGTTCCCGCTCTCGCGCCTACGCGATGACAGGGGATTATTTAGAGAGTGAACCGTTCTGTGTGTATATTCCAAAAGCATTAAGAAAAAAAGAAGCGTAATCGAGTGGAGCGCCTGATTTGTGCGCTCCATTTTTGTGTTACCTATTCTAGGACGGTACCTTTTTTTATAGAATAAATTAAGATCCAATAGATACCTGAATTAGAATCAAAAATTATTCGTTTTTAAGTGTGATATGTGCCATTATGAGATTATTGAATGTAAATGGTAAAATAGAAAAAAGAGTTAAATTGATGACAACTTCATGACAATTATACATTTTATACCTATAGTTATAGGAATTATGATGTAATAACATTATAAAGCTTGAAATGAAACACACTCTAATATGGAGTTGATGGGAATTGACTAAAGTAAAAGATCAATTAAATAGACCATTAAGAGATCTGCGGATTTCTGTTATAGATCGTTGTAATTTTCGCTGCCAATATTGTATGCCTGCTGATATATTCGGCCCTGATTTTGTGTTTTTACCAAGGAATCAATTATTAAGCTATGAGGAAATTGAGCGATTGGCACGGATTTTTGTTGGATTAGGTGTTGAAAAAATCCGCTTAACTGGAGGAGAGCCTTTGTTACGAAAGGACCTTCCTTATCTAGTTGAGATGCTTTCTAAGATCGAAGGATTAAAGGATATCGGTCTAACTACGAATGGTGTTTTACTACCAAAACATGCGAAAGCATTAAAAGAAGCAGGATTAAAACGAGTCAATATTAGCTTAGATAGCTTAAAGGATGAATTGTTTGGCGAAATCAACGGGCGTAATGTTGGTGTTGGTCCAATTTTAAAAGGAATAAAGGCTGCTCAAGAAGCAGGATTGGGCGTCAAGATTAACATGGTTGTGAAAAAAGGGCTAAACGATTCGGAGATCATTCCGATGGCTCAATTTTGCAAGGATAATGAGTTGCAGCTCCGCTATATTGAGTTCATGGATGTAGGAAGTTCAAACGGTTGGAAAATGGATGATGTTGTAACGAAGAAGGAAATTTTCGAGCAGCTGAGCGAGCGTTTTTCCCTAGAACCAGTGGACCCAGACTATTATGGCGAGGTTGCTAAGCGTTATCGTTATAAGGATACCAATGTGGATGTTGGCTTTATTACATCCGTTTCAGAATCATTTTGCTCCAGCTGTACCCGTTCAAGATTATCGGCTGATGGAAAGATCTATACATGCTTGTTCAATGGGAATGGTCATGATTTAAGAGATTTCATGAGGACAGGCGTAAATGACCAGGAAATCATTGAACGTGTTTGTGAAATATGGAATGGAAGAGATGACCGTTACTCTGATATCCGTACTGCAGAAACCGTAGCAAATCGAAAGAAAATTGAAATGTCCTATATAGGTGGATAAACTCTCTCAAGCAATTGAGAGAGTTTTTTTCATGAGAAAAGCTGCGATAATGTATCGCAGCCGTGGGTTTAGATATATCTTGGGAACAAAATATTATTTTCAAGATGGATATGCATGAATGTATCTGCTTCTAGTAACTCTAATCGTTTGAAGACTAAGCGGTAGGAACCACACGCGTCCATTGGTGGTGTAAAGTCAGAAGTAATCTCTCTTAATTCTTTTAGGATGCTACCAGCATGATCATGCTCTTTTTCTAGCTCAACGATAGCTGCAACAATTTCTTCTGAATTTTCCACGTTAGGATCATCAAGCTTTAGTAATGAAGGGAAAGTGAATTCGTCTTCCTTCTTCGTATGCTCAAGTAATTCCTTTTTTAATTCATAGAATAGTTCATATACCTTTAAAAGTTCAGGATGGCCATCGCCGTGTACTCTAGCTACTTTTGTCACATAAGGGCTTAGTTGAGCCAGTTCTTCCTCAAGTGGACGGTGGTAGCGTTCCTGGATATGCTTAATAATTTCTTCCGATGAGGAATCAGTCCAAATCTCTGGAGAATCTGCTGAGTTTTGATGGTTCTCATAAACTTGGATTAATTGATTCGTCAATTCTTCAACATTTACTGCTCTTTGAACTGCTGCCTCACTTAAAGGGATGTTTCCACCACAGCAAAAATCAATTCGGTACTTTTTAAAAATATCTGCAGCCTTAGGCATTTCATTCACAATATCTTTTACTAATGAAGCTTCGTTAAAAGGATAGGACATAACCCTGGACCTCCTGTAATTTTTATTTTCACATTGTAAGCATATATGATTTTTTCTTAGAATTACGTGATACATATCACACACAGGAGAAATTATATTGGGGTGAGGCGTTTATGGAGCCCTTTGCAACAGAAGGAAGGCTAATCATAATAATTCACAAAAAAAATGAAATTTTTTCCTGTGATATTTGTCATGTAGCGGGAAATTTTGTACGCTTATAATAATCAAATAGGTTTACTACAAGGTTGGAGTGATAGTAATGGGAGAGTTCAGAAAACCAATTTCCATAAGTGAAGCAGTGTTGAAAATAATGAACATCCGAATGAAGGGGAAAACAGAATATGTATCTATAAATGAAAGCTATGGACGTTTTTTATCAGAAGACGTGTTAGCGACAAGTGATGTACCTCATTTTGATCGTGCTCCATATGACGGTTATGCTGTCCGGGCAATTGATACAGCTGAAGCGAGCCAGCAAAATCCAGTTGAGTTTGAAGTCATTGATCATATCGGAGCAGGATTGGTTTCCAATAAAAGCGTTGGTCCTTTCCAAGCGGTAAGAATTATGACGGGTGCTCAAATGCCTGACGCCTGTGATTGTGTAATCATGCTCGAATTAACGAAGGATTACGAGCGGGACGGACAAGCATATATGTCAACAAAACGTGTTCATAAGCCGGGAGAAAATGTATCTTTCCGGGGGGAAGATGCGAAAGAAGGAGACATACTCGTTTCAAAGGGGACGCGAATTAACCCAGGCATACAAGCTGTGCTTGCAACCTTTGGATATGCAAAGGTACCGGTTGCAGCAAAACCAAAGGTTGGGTTATTTGCTACAGGTACAGAGCTTTTAGATGTGGACGAACCGCTCGAGCCTGGAAAAATCAGAAATAGTAATTCGTATATGATTAGTGGACAAATGGAGCGTACAGGGGCAGAGGTTACTTATTTTGGTACGCTTCCTGATGATTTTGATACATGTTTTGAAGCAATCAAAGAAGCGATTGAAAAAGTAGACATGCTTGTTACAACTGGTGGTGTCTCGGTTGGAGATTTTGATTTTTTACCATCCATCTATGAAAAACTAGGTGCGGAAGTGTTGTTTAATAAAGTAGGAATGCGTCCTGGAAGTGTTACGACCGTTGCTCATTATCATGATAAAATCTTGTTCGGTCTTTCGGGCAATCCATCTGCTTGTTATGTCGGCTTTGAGTTATTTGCAAGACCGGTTATACGGAAAATGCTTTTTTCTCCAAACCCGCATTTACGAAAAGAAAAGGCAATACTTGATGTGGATTTTCCGAAAGCAAATCCATTTACCCGTTTTGTCAGAAGTAAATGCTTCATCACAGATGGCAAATTAATCACGACACCGAGCGGATTGGATAAATCGAATATTGTGATGAGCCTAGCCGGTGCGAACTCATTAACTATATTGCCCGGTGGTACTCGAGGCTATCAAGCTGGAGACGAAGTAGAGATTCTGTTACTTGAGGAGCATGAAGGCAGTGAATGGCCATGGTGAACCCTACCATTTTTCAAATCGTAGGGTTTCAAAACAGTGGCAAAACAACCTTAATCAAAAAGGTGATAAATGAATTAGCTCAACTAGGATTAACAGCAGTGACGATTAAGCACCATGGGCATGGCGGGAAGCCAGATTTTCAAGAGGGAAAAGATTCGCATCAGCATTTACAAGCTGGAGCCATTGCGACGCTTGTGGAAGGTGATGGCCATCTTCTTCTGCAAGCAGAAAAAAATCATTGGTCACTTGAAGAGAAGCTCGAGCTAATGTCCTTTTTTCAGCCAGATTTCATCCTCATTGAAGGTCATAAGCACGAGTCGTTTCCAAAAGGGGTGCTGATTCGAAAAAAAGAGGATCTATCGTTACTCGAACAGTTGCAAAATATTAAAGTCGTTTTCTATTGGGATCAGTTGAACAATAATCTTGAAACGATTCAAGCCTTTTCAATCCATGATGAAACTGGACCACAATGGCTCGCGCATTACTTGCAAAGAAGGTCTTTCGACTAATAAGTTGTGAAGATTATGTGTCGGTTTTCCAATATGTGATGACACTCACTCGTAATTCCTTTTTAATCATATATAGTATGGTTAAGGAGAAAAATTAGGAGTGAGTTTAGCATGAAATTATTTATGCCGAAACAGCATGGTGCGTGGGCAATGTTAATAATTCCTTTTTGGTTAGGGGTTGTTACGCAAGCCTTCATCTGGCAACATATCCCGTTTTTTATCGGCTGGCTTTTATTATATTTAGCAACCTATCCAATGCTGTTGCTTTTTAAAGGAAAAAAAATCCCGTTCTATCGAAAGTGGACGCTTATTTATATCATTCCAGCTCTTGTTTTATTGTTAATCCCGTTATGGACTCGCCCGTCAATTGTTTATTTTGGTATAGCAATGATTCCGTTTTTTATCATAAATGCTTATTATTCGAGTAAAAAAAATGACCGTGCTTTACTGAATGATTTCAGTGCGATCATTGTGTTTGGCATTGCTGGTTTAGCGAGTGCGTATTTGCCCTATGGTCATACGAATGCAGACACAATACTAATTTTTGTAGCATCTAGTTTGTTTTTCATTGGTTCAACCTTCTACGTAAAAACAATGATAAGGGAAAAGAAAAATATCGTTTACAAACGAATTTCTTGGACCTACCATATCATCATTCCTGTACTCTACCTGATTTTTGGCTATAGGATCGTAGCGCTCGCCTTTATCCCAAGCCTTATTCGAGCATATTATTTTTACGGGAAGCCCTATTCCATGAAGGATGTTGGCATACTAGAAATCGTCAATGCTGTCATTTTCTTTATCGCCATGACAATTGCAGTCCTAATTTAAAAGAACTCGGTCAAGTAATGAACTGCGCCCAAATCGTTAGCAATTGGGTGTAGTTCATAAGACCGAGTTCTTTCTATTCAATCGAGCATATTTCGATCGGGCAATTTTCACAATCAATTTCGATCTTAATGTATTCTAGATCGTGAATGGTGATAATGCCTTTATCAATCGAGATTATATTACTTTTTCTTAGTTCACTTAACAGACGATTGACAACCTCGCGTGACGTCCCGCAAAAATTGGCTAATTCCTGATTCGTTAATGATGTATTAATGACGATGCCATCCTTTGTATCGAGTCCGTAACTATTAGACAAACGAATTAACGTGGAATAGAGTGCACCTTTTTTTCCGTGTAAAATCAGATCACGAAACTTTGTCTGAGTTTTGCGATGCTCCTGACTTAGCCACTTCATAAACTCCAATGCGATCTCATGGTTCTCACTGAGCTTTTTTTCTAGTTCACTTTTGAAGATGACAGCAACTTCTCCACTTTCCATTACCTTTGCGTTCTGCATATGATTTTGAGCAGAACAGAAGAGGGAAAGTTCACCGATTAAATCACCCTCTGATGCCATCCGCAACGTCAGTTCACGACCATCAGGAATCATTTTACTCAATTGAATCTTCCCACTTAAAATCAAGAACAACTCATTCGCTTTAGTACCCTCTTGATATAGGAACATCCCTTTTTCGATTTTACGATTATGATGGACCGCTTCAATAAATGATTGCAGTTCTGTTGATATTTCAGTATATGCTTGCATCCTTTAACCACCTTTATATGAGGCGAAAAATTTACCTGCGTTGATTTCACATTGCACTGAAGGTCATAAAATTGAACAATTTTTGAACAGCTAGTGCCTATGAAGTTCTACCTATTATCAGTTTAGAAATAAAAAATAGCATAGTCAATCAATTAATCGCATCCAGAAAATAACAGATAGAAATTAAGAGAGTCCTATTTTTTAATTAATTTCAAAAATTGGTTGATTTTAAGAAAATGAATTCTTATAATAAGAGCAACGAAAATTTATAAAAATAAATTCAGATGGTTATTTATGCATTTTATAAAAGAGAGGGGAATGAAATGAAAGTTTCAGTTATAGGGACTACAGGCTATGGGGGAGTGGAGTTGCTGCGTATTCTCCATCGGCATCCTGTATTCAACATTCATTCAATTCATTCCACCAAAGAGGAAGTGCCGATTTGGAATGAGTATCCACATTTATATAACATTTTAGAGAGTCAGATTGAAAAAATAAATTTTGACAGAATTTCGACAGAAAGTGATGTTGTCTTTTTAGCGACTCCTTCTGGCGTTTCTAGTAAGCTAGTCGATGAATTTTCAGATAAGGATATTAAAGTTATTGATCTATCAGGAGACCTTCGGCTCAAAAAATCAGGTGAATATGAGCGCTGGTATAAAAAGGAGCCAGCTAATGGTCAGCTAATTGAGGAAGCTGTATATGGACTAAGCGAGTGGAACAAAGAGCAAATCAAGCATTCCAGACTCATAGCAAATCCTGGATGTTACGCCACGTCAGCTTTGTTGGGATTAGCTCCAGTAACAAAAGCAAGGTTAATAGATACAGAGAGTATCATCATTGATGGGAAATCAGGAACATCTGGTGCAGGAAAGTCGCTATCAAAAGGCTCCTTGTTTGCAGAGGTGAATGAAAACTTCAAAATTTATAAAGTGAATGAGCATCAGCATACACCAGAAATCGAGCAGCAATTGCTTTCTTGGAATGAAAGTATCCGGCCAATCACCTTCAGTACGCATTTATTGCCAATGACAAGAGGGATTATGACCACGATTTATGTCAAGCTACGCGGCCGATATAGCACGGAACAGATTCTAGATTTATATAACGAATCCTATCTAAACGCTCCGTTTGTGCGGGTGCGGCCACTTGGCAGTTATCCTTCTGTCAAGGAAGTGGCAGGCTCTAACTATTGTGATATTGGCTTACATGTAGATGAACGTACCGGACGATTAACGATCGTATCCGTAATTGATAATTTAATGAAAGGGGCAGCAGGGCAAGCGGTTCAAAATGCAAATATTCTATTTGGACTAGAAGAAACGCTAGGCCTTGAAATGATGCCTCTCTACCCATAAGGAGGAGACCAGGTGGAAACACTTACGAAGGTTTCAAGTATACAAGAAATTGAGAATGGTACTATTCTTTCACCGAAAGGATTTTTAACAGGAGGCACTCACGCTGGATTGAGACATTCACGCAAGGATGTAGGGATGATTTTTAGCGAAGTTCCAGCAAATAGTGCTGCTGTCTATACATTAAATGATTTTCAAGCAGCTCCAATCAAAGTAACACAGGAGAGCTTGAGCCACGGAGGTCTGTTACAAGCTGTTGTCGTCAATAGTGCATGTGCCAATGCTTGTACAGGAGAGAAGGGTCTTCTAGATGCATATGAAATGAGGGTTTTAGCAGCTAAAAAGGTTGGTATCGATGAAACTTTAGTGGCCGTCGCTTCAACAGGCGTAATTGGGGAATATCTTAAAATGGATAAAATTAAGAATGGTATTTCTCAATTGGAACTCGGTGCTGAAGAAGAGTTTGCGGAAGGTTTCCAAACGGCTATCTTAACGACGGATACTTGCATGAAGAGTTGTGGATTTAAAGGTACGATAGATGGCAAAACGGTTCATATGGGGGGAGCATCGAAAGGCTCTGGCATGATTCATCCCAATATGGCAACCATGCTCGGTTTTGTGACGACGGATGCGAATATTTCTCCCGAGTACTTACAAGTGGCATTAAAAAAAATAACAAATTATACATTTAATCAAATTACTGTCGATGGAGATACGTCGACAAACGATATGGTTTTAGTAATGGCTAATGGCTTAGCTGAAAATCAGCCTTTATCACCAAGCCATCCTGATTGGGATGTATTTGTCGGATTACTTTCTAAAACATGTGAAAGTCTTGCGAAGCAAATTGCGAAGGATGGAGAAGGTGCGACGAAATTAGTAGAAGTGCAGGTTGTGGGTGCTTATGACGAGGAAGATGCCCGCAAGGTTGCGAAGCAAATTGTTGGATCTAATTTGGTGAAGACAGCGATTTATGGGGCAGATGCCAACTGGGGCAGAATTATTGGAGCAATCGGTCAAGCAGACACGAAAGCGAAAGCTGAAACAGTAACGATTTCCATAGGTCCAGTGACGATGCTGGATAAGAGTAACCTGATCGATTTTTCAGAAGAAGAAGCAAGTGCCTATTTGCAACAGGATTTTATCCAAATCTTTGTTGACCTACATATGGGAAATGGAACAGGGACGGCATGGGGCTGCGACCTTTCATATGACTATGTGAAAATAAATGCTAGCTACAGAACATAGGGGAGATACAAGTGAAAACGATCCTAATAAAATGTGGTGGAAGTATTTTAGATGAATTGTCTGCAGAATTTTTCACAAGCCTCCATGAATTGAAAAAACAGAACTATCAAGTCATCATTGTCCATGGTGGGGGGCCAGACATTAATCAAATGCTTGAGCAATTAAATGTCAAAGCTGAATATGTGAACGGTCTACGCAAAACGAATGAAGAAACATTAAAGGTTGTGGAGATGGTGTTGTCTGGTCAAACCAATCGTAAGCTTGTTCAAAAGCTGTCCGAGAATGGTTTGCAGGCTGTTGGTCTAAATGGGAGTGATGCTGGAATCCTAACAGCTGAGTATGTTGATAAGGACCAACTTGGTTTCGTTGGGGATATTACCGAAGTCAATGTTGAGCTACTAAAGCTTCTATTACAACAAGATATCATCCCAGTCCTTACACCAATCGCAGCATGTGCAGATGGAACAAAACTGAATGTGAATGCAGATTATGCAGCAGCTGCAGTTGCCAAAGCTCTTAAGGTGGAGCAATGCCTATTTGTTACAGATGTAGAAGGCATTATGATAGACGGTATGATGCGAGCTTCCATCCAAGCAGTCGAGATTGAAAGCTACATCAAAAAAGGTGATATCTATGGTGGGATGATTCCGAAGGTTACCTCAGCAATCTCCGCGATAAAAAAGGGAATCAAGAGTGTCCGAATTGTAGCAGGAAAGAAAAGCTTTTATCTCAATAATGAATGGTATGGGACGAAGATTCTTTGAAAAGGGAGGGCTAATCGATGAGTTATCTTTTTCCGACCTATGCACGCTGGGAAGTTGAGCCAGTGTCTGCTGAGGGGACCTATTTAACAGATATTAATGGTATAACCTATTTAGACTATACATCAGGCATTGGGGTATGTAACCTTGGCCATCAGCCGAAGGTGATAAAAGAAGCAGTTTCTAAACAACTTGACCATTTTTGGCATGTATCGAACCTTTTTACAATTGGCCAGCAAGAAAAAGCAGCACAATTACTGGCAACAGCTGCCGGGTTAGAGGCTGTGTTTTTCGCGAATAGTGGGGCAGAGGCGAATGAAGCTGCGATAAAACTAGCTCGTAAGGCGACAGGAAAAACTAAGATTATTACCTTTGAAAAGTCTTTCCATGGAAGAACCTTTGCCACGATGGCGGCAACTGGACAGGATAAAATCAAGCTAGGCTATGGCCCAATGCTCGAGAAGTTTGTATATGTGCCATTTAATAATATCGATGCATTAAAGAATGAAATGGATACTGATGTAGCAGCGATTATGCTAGAGGTCATTCAAGGTGAAGGTGGCATTCACGTTGGTGAGCAGGCATTTTTACAAGAGGTTGAGGAGCTCTGCAAAGAGTATGGATCCTTACTTATCATTGATGAAATCCAAACAGGGATTGGTCGTACAGCAAAACCATTTGCCTTTCAACATTTCGATCTTACACCTGATATTGTTACAGTAGCAAAAGGACTTGGAAGTGGACTTCCAATCGGGGCTGTTATTGGAAAGGAAAGCCTCAAAGTTCATTTTGGACCAGGCAGTCACGGCTCGACTTTTGGAGGCAACCCAGTCAGTATTTCAGCGGCGATTGCAACAATGGAAATCATTTTTAATGAAATATTTTTGCAAGAGGTATTAATAAAAGGTGAATATTTAGTTTCACAATTAACAAAGAAATTGCAAAACCATGAGTCTGTAAAGGACATTAGAGGACTAGGACTCATGATTGGGATTGAATTCGATCAACCTGTTCAAGGTCTATTACAAGAACTAAGAAACGAAGGATTCCTGGCTTTATCAGCGGGCGAAAACGTGTTAAGGCTTCTTCCACCGTTAACAACATCGATAAGTGAAATAGACAAGTGTGTAGAAATAATGAAGCATACAATCGAAAAGACAAGTAAGGCAGCCGTATAGACAAATTTTTTTACAGTTTGTTGCATAAATATAAATTATCTAAAATAAATATACAAAAGATTTTGAGGTGTATGATGTGAAGGGATATTTGCATTTACAAAGTGGGGATGTGTACGAAGGAGATTGGGCAACTAGCAACCCAACTCAAAATATAGATGGAGAAATCGTCTTTTATACAGGAATGACTGGCTACCAGGAAGTATTAACGGACCCAAGCTACAAGGACCAAATCATTGTTTTTACGTATCCGTTAATTGGAAACTACGGGATAAATGAGGATGACTTCGAAAGTAAACAGCCACATGTTGCGGGGGTCGTTGTCTATGAGGCGAATAATGAATCATCTCATTATCAAGCAACCTACTCACTGCAACAGTATTTAGAAAAATGGAATATTCCTTTGCTTTCTCATATTGATACAAGAGCAGTCGTAAAAAAAATCCGCCATCAAGGGTCTATGCCTGCAAGAATGACGTTGGATAAAGAAGCGCATGAAATGAATAACGACCATTTGCTTGATGATAAGGTTCCAAACGTATCAGATAAAATGATCAAGACATACGGAAGTGGAAAAAAGCATGTCGTTCTTATGGACTTTGGAACAAAGAAGTCGATTCTTTCTTCACTCCTTGAAAAAGGCTGCAAAGTAACGGTCGTTCCTTATAATACTTCTTTTCAAACCATTGAGGGATTGAATCCTGATGGTATTCTCCTTTCCAATGGACCTGGGGACCCGAAACAATTAAGCAATATTCTCCCTAACATCAAAAAACTTTTAGAGAACTATCCAACACTAGGGATTTGCTTAGGTCACCAGCTAGTAGCACTTGCGATGGGTGGAGATACGAAAAAGCTTTTGTTTGGTCATAGAGGAGCGAACCAACCAGTCAAAGACGAAAAGAATAATGTTGTCTTTATGACTTCGCAAAACCATAGTTATGTGGTTGATGAAGAAAGTATAAAGGGAACAGGACTTATGGGGAGGTTCTTCAATCTTCATGATAAGTCAGTGGAAGGTCTGAGTCATAAGCATTTGCCAATCCAAACTGTTCAGTTCCACCCAGAAGCTAATCCAGGTCCTTGTGAAGGAGCTTATATTTTTGATGAATTCTTACAGATGATAAATGAACCGAAGAGGAGTGCCGCGCTTTATGCCTAAAGATTCTACCATACAAACTATACTAGTCATCGGCTCAGGACCAATTGTCATTGGTCAAGCAGCTGAGTTTGATTACGCAGGCACTCAGGGCTGTATCGCTCTTAAAGAAGAAGGCTATAAAGTAATACTTGTAAATAACAATCCAGCAACGATTATGACTGATTCCAACTTTGCTGATCGAATTTACTTTGAACCATTGAAGGTTGATGTTTTAGAGAAAATCATTCAAAAAGAACGTCCCGATGGAATTCTTGCCACGCTTGGAGGGCAAACAGGTTTGAACCTCGCCTTTCAATTAAGCGAACAAGGAATCCTCGAAAAGTACGGTGTGAAAATGCTCGGAAGCTCGATTGAATCAATTAAAAAAGGAGAGGATCGGGAGGCATTTCGCCAGCTTATGAAGGATTTAAATGAGCCTGTGCCTGAGAGTGAAATTGTTCATACTGTTGATGAAGCATTAGCTTTCGCCCGAGCAATTGATTTTCCGATTATCGTTAGACCTGCTTACACCCTTGGAGGCACTGGGGGTGGGATTGCCATCAATGAAGACGAACTGAAACAACTTGTGTCAGGGGGGCTTCAAGAAAGTCCGATCCAACAATGTTTAATTGAACGAAGTATCGCTGGATTTAAGGAAATTGAATACGAAGTTATGCGAGATTCAGCTAACACATGTATTACGATTTGCAATATGGAGAATTTCGACCCAGTCGGTGTTCATACAGGAGATTCAATAGTTGTTGCCCCGTCTCAAACATTGACGGATGAAGAATATCAAATGCTTCGTGCAGCAAGCATTAAAATTATTTCTGCTCTTGGCATTATTGGTGGTTGTAATATCCAATTTGCCCTCGATCCAAAGAGCAAAAATTATTACCTTATTGAGGTAAATCCAAGGGTAAGCCGCTCTTCAGCGTTAGCTTCAAAAGCAACTGGATATCCCATTGCGAGAATGGCAGCGAAGCTAGCTGTAGGATATACATTAGATGAAATCATCAATCCTGTAACAGGAGATACATTTGCAAGCTTTGAGCCTGCTCTAGACTATGTCATTGTGAAAATTCCGAAATGGCCGTTTGATAAATTTTCTACGATTGAGCGTAAGCTCGGGACGCAAATGAAAGCAACTGGCGAAGTCATGGGGATAGATCGAAACTTCGAACGTGCTTTATTAAAAGCGATTCATTCTCTTGAAATCGATGTACTCGATTTACAGCTTTCTGGATTTGGAGCTCTTACGGTACAGAAACTTGAGGAAAAATTACTAGAACAAAATGATGAACGCTTATTTGTTTTACTAGAACTGTTACGTAGAGGAAAAGAAATTAACGAGCTTCATGAGCAAACGAAAATTGATCTCTTTTTCCTATCTTATTTAGACAGATTAGTCCATTTAGAAAAAGAAATTTCTACGACCAACTTGGAGAGCGTTACAAAAGAACAGCTTCAGCTTTATAAAGAAAAAGGATTCAGTGATAAATATTTAGCAAGTGTATGGAAGGCTACTGAGAAAACGGTACGTAGCAAACGAAAAGACTTAGGTATCATCCCTTCTTATAAAATGGTTGATACATGTGCAGCAGAGTTTGCAGCAAGATCGAATTATTATTACTCAACCTACTTTGGAGAAAATGAGCAATTCCCATCATCCAAAAAGAAGGTACTCATAATTGGGAGTGGGCCGATTCGAATCGGTCAAGGAATTGAATTTGATTACTGTTCCGTTCACGGAGTATTTGCATTAAAGGAACAGGGAATTGAAACGATCATGATCAATAACAATCCAGAAACGGTTAGTACGGATTTCGCAACAGCTGACAAATTGTATTTTGAACCTCTTGTGATAGAGGATATCCTTAACGTCATTGAAGCCGAGAAAATTACCGATTGCATCATCCAGCTTGGTGGGCAAACAGCAATTAATCTTGCAAACGAACTGGAACAGTATGATGTCAATATTTTAGGAACGAAGTCGGCAACGATTGATGTGTTAGAAGACCGAAAATTATTTTATCAGCTATTAGAAAAATTAGAGATTCCTCATTTACAAGGAGATATTGTTAACAATCAAGATGAATTGCTTACCGCTGTTAAGAAAATCGGATTTCCAGTCCTATTAAGACCATCCTTCGTTATCGGTGGAAGAGGAATGGAGACGATTTATAACGAGGAGGAACTCGATCACTATATTGAAAGTGGTCAGGCGCATTATCCGTTTTTAGTAGATGAATTTCTTCATGCAGCTGAAGCAGAAATCGATTTGGTGACAGATGGACAATTTATTCTAGCCCCAGCAATCATGGAGCATATTGAAAAGACAGGTGTACACTCAGGCGATAGTATGTCGATTCTGCCTGCGCAAAACTTATCTGATTCAGTGCAGCAAAAAATGCTTGAATACGGAAAGAAAATTTCCCAACATCTGCAGTATAAGGGTCTTATGAATATCCAATTTATCGTGAATAACGATGAAGTCTATGTGTTGGAAGTAAACCCAAGGGCTAGTAGAACTGCTCCAATTGTAAGCAAAGTGACGGGAGTTCCTCTTGTGCAAATTGCGACAAAAATATTGCTCGGGAAATATAATTTGTCGAAATACGATGAAGAGAAGAATTTAATGAAGCTACCATTTGTTTGTGTGAAATATCCGGTATTCTCAAATTTTGCGTTAAAAGGATTGGATTCCAAGGTTAGTGCTGAAATGAGATCAACAGGTGAAGGAATTTGTCTTGGTGAAACAGTTGAGGAAGCGTTAAGAAAGGTGTTCCATGCTGCAATTAAACCAAGTGGGAAAATTGTTTTGAAGGAAGAAGTGGCATTGAGTCACCGAGATGGGAAATTTCCAATCGTTGTTAGTGAGGAGAGAGCTTTACTAACGGATGAGACGATTGCCTATTACAATCCTTCGTTTCTCCCTGCGGACAAAAGATTGCGCGAAATAGCGACAAAAAAGAGAATCATGACGTTTACGGAAAAAGAGAGTTTACTGGCATTTTGTCAGGCTCTGAATGTAAAAGATTTTGAAGTAAAGGCAATTGAAGATTGGCACTCAATATTGAGAGAGGGCGTGGAAATTTCATGATCGCAATTCAAGAACACGCAATAAATATAAAAGGGAAGGACCTGCTCACGTTAGCAGATTATTCTTCTGAAACAATAGAAGGCTTGCTTGACTTAGCCATTGAACTGAAAAATGCCCATTTATCTGGAGAAGAGACCCCGTTCTTAAAAGGGAAGATTTTAGGCTTGATTTTTGATAAGCCATCAACCCGTACCAGAGTCTCTTTTGAAGCAGGAATGCTTCAGCTAGGCGGTCAAGTAATCCATTTGAACGGTCAGGAATTGCAGCTAGGTAGAGGAGAACCAATTTCTGATACGGCAAAAGTTTTATCACATTACATTGATGCAGTTATGATCCGTACGTTCTCTCATAAAAGAGTTGAAGAATTAGCAGAGCATGCGACAATCCCGATTATTAATGGATTAACTGATCTTTATCATCCTTGCCAAGCTTTGGCCGACCTTCTAACGGTTATCGAAGTAAAGGGGAACTTGAAGGGAATTAAGATGTCTTATATTGGAGATGGCAATAATGTTGCGCATTCTTTAATGATTGCAGCGGCAAAAACGGGTATGAAATTAGCAGTTGCCTCGCCAAAGGGCTATGAGCCAAATGCTGTCGTGTTAAGTAAAGCTCAAGAGTTTGCTAAGCAAACAGGAGCCGAAATCATCGTGACGAATAATCCAAATGAAGCCGTCGAAGATGCTGATGTCATTTATACAGATGTATGGACAAGTATGGGCCAAGAAGCTGAAAATGAACAGCGGCTAAAGGACTTTGAAGGATATCAAGTCAATGAAGAACTTGTAAAGGGTGCGAAGGATGATTATATGTTCCTTCATTGCTTGCCAGCACACCGTGAGGAAGAAGTGACCGCAGCCATCATTGATGGAAAACACTCCTACGTCTTCCAACAGGCAGGCAACCGCCTTCACGCCCAAAAAGCATTGTTGGTTGAAATATTGAAGTAAGAAAAAGCCCGCATTGAGTGAAGTGACCCCATAAAGTTAGACAGGTTATTTCATTAGGCAGCTTGGTGGGCATGAACTCGGTATTGTACCGGGCTCATGCCTTTTAATTTTGCCTTAATTCGTTTGTGATTATAGTACTCAATATACTTTTCTAGCTCTTGCTTAAAGTGTTCCACATTTTCAAATTCCTTTAGATAAAGAAGATCTGATTTCAAAATGCCAAAGAAATTTTCGATAACTGCGTTATCGTAACAGTTTCCTTTTCGTGACATACTCTGTGTAATTCCTTTTCCTTTTAATGCGTGTTGATACTGCTTCATTTGATAGTGCCAGCCTTGGTCTGAATGAAGAAGGAGTTCCTCACCCTCATCATCTTGTAAACATTCAAAAGCTTGATCTAACATGGTTGAAACAAGTGAGTATCTTGGTCTTGAGCCAATCGTATACGTAATAATTTCACCATTATACAAATCTAAAATCGGTGATAAATATAGCTTTTCCCCAAACAATTTAAACTCCGTAATATCCGTAACCCATTTCTCATTGGGTCTTTCCGCCTTGAAATTACGATTTAAAATATTTGGAGCGGTCTTTCCTACAGTCCCTTTATAAGATTTATATTTTTTCATACGAACTAAACATTTTAGACCAAGTTCTTTCATAAGACGTTGTACTTTTTTATGGTTTACTACATGCCCTCTATTTCTTAGTTCATCACGAATACGGCGGTATCCATACCGTCCTTCATGTTCATCGTAGATAGATTGAATTAATACTTTTAGCTCTGCATCTGGATCGGGGCGATCGAAGTTCTTCACCCAATAGTAATAAGTACTACGAGGGATACCTGCCAGATTAATAAGAGCTTTCACCGGAAATTCATGCCTTAATTCATAGACTACTTGTGCTTTGTCTTGTTTGGTGATTTTTCCTTGTTTTGAACTAAGGCATTCAACTTTTTTAAATAGGCATTCTCCATACGTAAACGTTCTAATTCTTCCTGTAGAGCCTCTACGGTTACTTCTTTTGAATCTCCCTTTTTGGTTGGTTTTTGATTTTCTTTTTTCATTGGAGAGCGCCCCTTTTTCTTTGAAATAAGGGCATCTACTCCTCCAGCTTCATAAGACTTTAACCATTGATAGACCCTTGAGGGAGAAGGGATGTTGAAAATGGCAGCTGTTTCATTTATAGACGTCCCATTATCGTTCATATAGTTTAGTACGTCTAGTTTATATTGAGCAGAATAATTTGTATAGCGTTTTACAAAAGCATCCTCTCCGTGAAGTTCATATTGCTTAATCCAATTGCGAAGTACAGATTCATCTACACCAATTCTATCCGCAATGATTCTTTGTCCTTCACTACCATTTAAATACTCTTTTACTCCATTAATTTTTTGTTCCGCTGTAAATTTGGCCAAAAGAAAAGCACCTCCAATAGTTAGATTTAAGTGTCTAACTATCGGGGTGCAGTTCATGAGCGGGCTTTTTTTTGAATCATTTGTAAACGTCTGATATTTTCATTTAAATGAGGCTTTGTCTAAAAATATGAAATCAATGACCTCATCAAATTATAAACTGTTCATTCATGAAAGCCACTCAAAAGGAAATACTAAAAGCAACTTCGAGGAAAGGAGAGTATAAATGGGACAACAGCATCGATTCCGTGCAGGACAAAAAGCGCCTAACAATGGAATATATGTAGAAATAGGAGAAGAAGGGGACGGCGTGATGAATCCGAAAAGGATCAAACTTAAAGCCGGGGACCGTTTCCCTGAAAACTCCAACCATAATCGCCAATGGTCCTACAAAACAAAACCACGAGACTCAGGTTGAAATGACAATACTTACAAACCGGCCATCCTGTAAAAAGGATGGCTTTACATATGGGATAAAAAGGATATAATAAAATTAAAGGTCAAAAAAGGTCAAAGGAGGAATGAAAGTGGATTTAAATAAAATGACAGAACGACTCCAAACAGCCATTATGAGTGCACAGTCTATGGCAACTTCAAACGAACATCAAGAAATTGATGATGTCCATTTGTTCTTAGCATTGATGGAGCAAGACGATAGCTTAATTGCAGCAATTCTAGAAAAGGTCCACCTCCCTTCACAGACTTTTTCCGATGAACTCAATCGTTTGCTTCAGAAAAAGCCACAAGTATCAGGAAGTGGTATCGAACAAGGCAAGATTTACATCACAAATACCCTACAAAAATTAATTACAGAAGCTGAAAAAGAAATGAATCTTTTTAAAGATGAATTTCTATCTGTTGAGCACACGCTACTTGCAGCAGCAAAGCTACAGCAGTCAAACATAAATGAAATTCTAAAACGACATCAAATCACCTATGAGGTATTATTACAAGAAATAAAAACGATTAGGGGGAATCAGAGGGTGACTTCACAAAACCCTGAAGCAACATACGATGTGTTAAAAAAATATGGACGTGATTTAGTCGCGGAAGTTAAAGCCGGCAAAGTAGATCCGGTTATTGGCCGAGACAGCGAAATTCGTAATGTCATCAGAATTTTATCGAGGAAAACGAAAAACAATCCTGTTCTAATCGGGGAACCAGGTGTCGGAAAAACAGCGATAGTTGAAGGACTTGCACAACGTATTGTGAGAAAAGATGTTCCAGAAGGATTAAAGGACAAGACTATATTCTCTCTTGATATGAGTTCTCTAATTGCTGGGGCAAAATTTCGCGGAGAATTTGAAGAAAGATTAAAAGCTGTCTTAAACGAAATCAAGAAAAGTGAAGGGAAAATTCTTCTCTTTATTGATGAGCTTCATACGATCGTCGGTGCAGGAAAGACAGAAGGGGCAATGGATGCGGGAAATATGTTAAAACCGATGCTTGCTCGTGGAGAACTTCATTGTATTGGGGCTACCACCCTTGACGAGCATCGAAAATATATCGAAAAGGACCCTGCCTTAGAACGACGTTTTCAGCAGGTGCTTGTTCAAGAACCAGACGTAGAGGACACGATATCTATTTTGCGAGGTCTAAAAGAACGATTTGAAATTCACCATGGTGTGAATATACATGACCGAGCTATTGTCACAGCAGCGACTTTGTCTGACCGTTATATTTCTGACCGTTTTCTACCAGATAAGGCCATCGATTTAGTAGATGAAGCATGCGCGATGATTCGGACAGAAATTGATTCGATGCCAACCGAGTTGGATGAAGTAACAAGACGAGTGATGCAGTTAGAGATTGAAGAAGCTGCTTTGCAAAAGGAAGTCGATGACCAAAGTAAGAATCGTCTTCAAGCTCTGCAAAAAGAGCTTGCTGATTTGAGAGATAAAGCCAATTCCATGAAAGCTAAATGGCATGCCGAAAAAGAAGGCATTCAAAAGGTTCAAGAAAAGCGTGAGCTTCTCGAAAGATTACGAAGAGAACTAGAGGATGCGGAAAATAACTATGACCTAAATAAGGCAGCCGAGCTTCGCCACGGGCGAATACCTACGTTGGAAAAAGAATTGAAAGAACTTGAAGAAGAAGTAAGCAAACAAGCGGGAGAGCGTTTATTACGGGAAGAAGTAACAGAAGAGGAAATTGCAAATATTGTTGCAAGATGGACAGGGATTCCTCTTGCTAAGCTCGTGGAAGGTGAACGAGAAAAGCTGTTGCGATTAGAGAACATTTTGCACGAACGGGTTGTCGGACAGGATGAAGCCGTGCAATTAGTTTCAGATGCTGTTTTAAGAGCAAGAGCTGGAATAAAAGATCCGAATCGCCCAATCGGTTCGTTTATTTTCCTTGGTCCCACTGGTGTCGGAAAAACAGAATTGGCGAAAGCGTTGGCTCAATCGTTATTTGATAGTGAAGAGCAAATCATTCGTATCGATATGTCTGAATACATGGAAAAGCATTCAGTATCAAGACTCGTAGGGGCTCCTCCAGGATATGTAGGCTATGAAGAAGGAGGACAACTAACGGAGGCTGTTCGACGCAAGCCATATTCAGTCATCCTATTAGATGAGATCGAAAAAGCGCATCCAGATGTGTTTAATATTTTGTTGCAAATGCTAGATGATGGACGTGCGACTGATTCTCAAGGACGCACGGTTGACTTTAAAAATACGGTTATTATTATGACCTCAAATATCGGCTCACACTTTTTATTAGATGGACAAGGTGAGAGTGAAAGTATTTCAGAGGAAGTAAAGGATAATGTCATGTCTCAACTTAGAGGTCATTTTCGACCTGAATTCTTAAACCGAGTCGATGAAGTGATTATGTTCAAGCCGTTGACATTGAATAATATCAAAGAAATTGTCATGAAATTGATTACACAATTAAAAGAAAGATTATCAGATCAACAAATTGATTTGAGCATAACAGAAGAAGCAAAAGAATATATTGCAGCAAATGGCTTTGATCCTGTATACGGAGCTAGACCTTTAAAAAGATTTATCCAACGAAATGTTGAGACAATGTTAGCACGGGAAATTATTGCAGGAAAAATCGGTGAAAATAGTTCTGTACAGATAATTCTTGAGGGCGATACAATAAAAATTAAGTAAAGCAAACACGAAAAAAGTCATCCTAGCATTTTTGTCCAGGATGACTTTTTTTCACCTATTAATGAGTTTCGTTTCAGCTTGGCTCGTTCGGTAGAATAGCAGGAGCGACCAAAATGATAATCGTTGCTATTACTGCCATCACGGCACCTGTTGTAAAATTAAATGCTGTTCCCATCATAGCGCCTGCTACATACGTTAACATTTGAATTAGAGCGAATGTCCAGAAAAAAGTCCAAAAGTATTTCACCGTATTCACCTCTTACTATTTAACATCCTTTTCATTCTACCATAGGGAATATGATTGTTAAAGTGAAACTTGATATATAGGGTGATGTACCGCTTACACAATCAAAATAAATCAAACAATTTAAGAAAGAAATCATCCAGAACTAGGCAAATTCCCTTACACTTTAATGTTCCCGTCATACATTAATAAGAGTAAAAATTGCTAAAGGAGTTTTTCGTATGGAGCACCGAAACTTTAAACTGGATACCGAATGGAATATGATTCATTATCCCGAAAAACCTACTGGTTTCGGTATCCTTATCATTGGTGATGAAAGGCATTTTGTTGATGAGAAAACAAGCTTTTGGACGCAAAACGAAGGGAAATTAGCCCTTATTTCAAGGCTGAAGAAACAAGGCTACACCGTTTTCTATTCGAATTTGTATGGGAAGAATTGGGGCAGTGACAAAGCGGTACATTTGGCTAAGCGCTTATATGAATTTGTCATCCGAACAGAGATTATAAATAATAAAATCCATTTATTCGCTGAAGGAATGGGAGCCTTAGTAGCACTTAAGCTGCTAGAAGAAATGAAAGGGAATATTCGCTCGGTTGTACTGTTGAATCCAGTTCTTTCTCTAAAATATCACCTAGAACAGGAAAAAGAACATAAATTTTTCTATAAAAAGCTTTTAAAGGAGCTTTCCTCTTCTTATAATACGGAAAGCAATCAGATTGTCGAAATCATTAGTAATCCTGACGATGACAGTCCAACTTTAAACTCGGATGTTCCATTGAAAATTATTCATGTGCTTTCAGGGAATCGAGCATATAAGCAGTCCAATTTGTTGAAGAATCTGTCGGTTAAGTGGAAAAACGAGCAAGCACCAGTTACAATCACCTATCTTGTTCCTGAAAAAAAAGAACGTTTGGATTACTATTTGGTCAATTTTATGAAGGAGAACGAAAGAGTTTTGTAATATCGATGAATCGATATGAATGGAAATAATCAAGCCTTCTAGAGCATAGGATGAATTAAGAGTTTGCTCGAGGGAGGCTTTTTTGTCATGGAAATAACATATATTATCGGGGCTTTTGAATTTTTAGGATTTCATTTTTGTGAAAAGATTTTAGATGACGGGAAAGAGGTTGTTGGTGTTCAGTTAGTCTCTACCGATGATGATTATTTAATAGAAGAAATGCGGTTACATATCGGAAGGAATGCAAATTTTTCAGAATGTGAACTGCATTCGTTAGAAATAGAGGATATTGATTCTTTTAAAAATGTATGGATCGTCGATTTTTATGATTTTTTTATGAAAGAAAGGGAAGAGAAAGTCCTAAAGAATGAAAGTTTGAATAATGTTTTTGAGAAATTAGACAATAGCAAGAACAAAGTAGTGTTTCTTCTACCTATCTCTCTGTTGTCTCATTCCATGTTTGAAGAAGAGAAGAAACAGTTACAAAATTTACTTGAATCGCTTGAAGTACCGGTTCAAGAAATCTATTTGCCTACCATTTATGGTCCATGGCAGCCGAAGGAATTTCTTTTTCATCAAGCAATCAGTGATGAAGTTAAACAATGGAATTATACTCAGCGGGAATGGACTGGGGATGCAATCTATGTGGAGGATATGGTCGAGGCAGTTTTGAAAATAATTGAAGAAAGAAATGACAGATATCTTTTAATAAATAAAGAGAAAGATCAATGGATGCAGGTTGCAGCGCAATTGAAACTAGCCCATCAGCCAATTGATGAGAAAAGGATTACCTTTGATGGGGTGAAAAGAATCGTAGAACCATCCATCTCGATTGAAGAAGGCTTAATGAGGCAAAAGAGACTGATGCAATCTTTGCGCTTTGAAGATTAAAACGATGTATATGTTGAAATACCAATACGGAGAAAAAATACTTTTCAATTTTTCACGATAAATGTAGAATTAAAGAGATATACCGATCATACTAGGTATAAAGAGCCATTATATTATTTTTTTTGAAGGGCGGAAAAAGAATGAAAAAGAGATTAGGGCTGTTCGCGATTATTCTTTTATGCCTTTATACATTATCAGCATGTGGACAACCTTTAGCTTCAGGAAAGTTGAAAAAAGCAGGGTTGTTAGTTACAGAAAGCGTAAATGATCAAGTATGGGGGACTAAGGGTTATAAGGGAATGCTTAAAATCCAATCTCATTTTGATGTGGATGTTTATTATAAAGAAGGAATCAATTCACAGGCTATTGCTGAGAGAGCAGTAAAAGAATTTGATCAAAAAGGCGTTAACTTAATTTTTGGCCATGGGCAAGAATACGCCGAATATTTTAATAAGCTTGCCGATCAGTATCCTCATATTCATTTTGTTAGTTTTAACGGAGATGCTACGAAAGAAAATACAACCAGTTTAAATTTTGATGCGTATGCGATGGGTTTTTTTGGTGGTATGGTAGCAGGTCACATGACAAAGACAAATAAATTAGGGATAATCGCAGCATATGAATGGCAACCAGAAGTAGAGGGCTTTTATGAAGGGGCTTTGTTTCAAAATAAAGATGTAGATGTAGATATCCAATATGTTTGGCAATGGGACGATGACAAGCGGGCACTCGACATATTAGATAATATGCTTGGGAAAGATATCGACGTCTTCTATCCTGCTGGAGATGGATATAATGTTCCTGTCATTGAAAAGATTAAAGAGCACAATCTTTTTGCAATCGGGTTTGTCTCAGACCAATCAGATTTGGGAGAGTCAACGGTATTGACCAGTACTGTTCAGCATGTCGATACCCTTTATGAGTTAGTAGCTGATGAGTTTAATAAGGGGAAGCTTGACTCAGGGAATCTGTCCTTCGATTTTCAAGAAGATGTTATCTCTTTAGGAAAGTTCAGCCCTCTTGTGGACGAGGAATTTAAGAAATCGTTGAATGAGATGATTGAATCCTATAAGGAAACTGGAAAGTTACCTAATCATGAAGATTAAGAAAAACTGCCTGTCATTTTTGATAGGCAGTTTATTTTTTTTGAAGGAAATCTAAAAGCACGGGTTTAATTTTTCTAAACAGAGGCTTTAATTCATTTGCTGAGTTCATTAAAGTATCGACATGCTGCATGATTTCCATGTAATCAAGATTTTGGAGGCGTTCTCCTATGAACGGAATTTGATTGAGTGGATCTTGTTCGGAACTCTTAGAGCGTGAAGGACGATTTCCAAATAACCAATCACGTTCTCTTTGTTCCTCAGGTTCTGTATCTTCTTCTTTTTCATCAAAACGCGCACCAAACATAAATTTTGAAATGGGATCTTGATAGGGTTTGTTCTCTTCTTCCATTTCAAAAGCACCTCCTATAGGTAAGCGAGATCTTAACGAGTCAGCTTCAAAAGCAACCATACATGACCTCTTCCTAATAATTTATGACTTCGTGTAGTTAATGTATAGACAAACGTGGAATAACTTACTGGAGAAGGGAGAATTTAAAAAAAGTTGCAGTTAAAACATTAACTTGTTAAAATAATTAGTACCAAGTCATAATAATTGATAATAAAAAGAGAAAATAATATATTTTATAAACCACGGAGGGTGTTGACTTTATGAATGCAGGTGTAATTGGAATTGGTAGATATGTGCCTGAAAAAGTAGTGACGAACGCTGATTTTGAAAAGATTATGGATACTTCTGATGAGTGGATTAGAACTCGAACAGGGATTGAAGAGAGAAGATTTGCAGATGATGATACAGACACATCTGATTTAGCTTTCAATGCAGCAAAAAATGCGATTGGAAATGCGGAAATATCCCCTGAGGAAATTGGTTTAATCTTAGTTGCTACTGTAACACCAGATGTTCCATTTCCATCTGTCGCTTGTAAAATCCAAGAAAGACTTGGTGCGGTAAATGCTGCTGCAATGGATATAAGTGCTGCTTGTGCCGGTTTTATGTACGGAATGGTAACCGCAAAGCAGTTTATTGAAGGCGGATCATACAAGTACGTTTTAGTGGTTGGTGTAGAAAAATTATCAAAGATTACCGATTTTGATGATAGAGGCACTGCTGTACTGTTTGGAGACGGAGCTGGTGCAGTTGTCATGGGTAAGGTTTCTGGAGACCGCGGAATTTTAGCATTTGAGTTAGGAGCGGACGGAACAGGAGGAAAACATCTCTATCAAGACGAATATATTATAATGAATGGACGAGAAGTGTTTAAGTTTGCTGTACGACAAATGGGAGAAAGCAGTGTTAATGTTTTAGAAAAAGCTGGACTCACAAAGGAAGATGTGGATATGCTAATCCCACATCAAGCAAATATTCGGATTATGGAAGCTTCTAGACAACGATTGGAGCTACCAATCGAGAAGATGTCGAAGACCGTTCATAAATATGGGAATACATCCGCAGCTTCCATTCCAATCTCGATTGTAGAAGAGTTGGAAGCCGGAAAAATTAAAGACGATGATGTTCTTGTAATGGTAGGCTTCGGTGGAGGTTTAACCTGGGGAGCAATCGCATTAAGATGGGGTAAATAAATAACAGATTTTTTGAGCAAAGGAGATTGAAACTATGACGAAACGAAGAGTTGTTGTTACTGGAGTAGGGGCTGTTACACCGCTAGGAAGCAACGTCGAAACAACATGGAATAATATTATTAACGGAGTTTCAGGGGTAGACTTTTTAACGAGATTGAATCCTGATGAGTATCCAGCAAAGGTTGTTGCTGAGATTAAAGATTTCAATGTAGAAGAGTTCATTGATAAAAAAGATGCAAGAAAAATGGATCGTTTCACTCAATACGCAGTGGCAGCTTCTTTAATGGCTGTTAAAGATTCAGGACTTGAGATTAACGAACAAAACTCTCATCGAGTTGGTACTTGGATTGGTTCTGGTATTGGTGGTATGGAAACTTTCGAAAACCAATTTGAAATATTTTTAAATAAAGGTTACCGCAGAGTTAGTCCATTCTTCGTTCCAATGATGATTCCAGATATGGCAACTGGTCAGGTTTCCATTACATTAGGAGCAAGAGGATTCAACTCTTGTACGGTAACGGCTTGTGCAACAGGTACGAACTCAATTGGAGATGCTTTTAAGGTTATCCAACGAGGCGATGCGGATGCAATGGTTACTGGTGGAGCTGAAGCTCCGATTACAAGAATGGCAATGGCTGGCTTTAGTGCAAACAAAGCATTGTCTACAAATCCAGACCCAAAAACAGCGAGCCGTCCATTTGACTTAAACAGAGATGGTTTTGTTATGGGAGAAGGAGCAGGAATTGTAGTTCTAGAAGAGCTTGAGCATGCATTAGCTCGTGGGGCTAAAATTTATGCTGAAATCGTTGGTTATGGTGCAACTGGAGATGCTTATCACATTACAGCTCCAGCACCAGGCGGTGAAGGTGGCGCGCGCGCGATGAAAATGGCAATTGAGGATGCTGGACTTACGCCTGCAGAAGTTGGTTACATCAATGCTCATGGTACTAGCACAGATTACAACGATAAATTTGAAACATTAGCAATCAAAGAAGTGTTTGGAGAGCATGCATATAAGGTACCTATTAGCTCGACAAAATCGATGACAGGTCACCTGTTAGGAGCTGCTGGAGGCGTTGAGGCCATTTTTGCAGTTATGGCAATTAAGGATTCAATCCTTCCTCCAACAATTAATTTAGAGACTCCAGATCCAGAATGTGATCTTGATTATGTTCCAAATCAAGCAAGAAAGCAGGAAGTCAATGTTGCTATTAGTAACTCATTAGGTTTTGGCGGACATAATGCAACGATTGCTTTCCGTAAATACGAAGGATAATAGGATAAGGTAAGGCCCTCCCGAAAAGGTAATTAGATGACCTTTTTGGGAGGGTCTTTTTCTGTTGTTAGGGGAATACGATCAAATTGAGGGGCTGATTCAAGTGTTCATGCCATTCTAGGGCCATTCTTTTTTCACTCTTCTACCACAAGTCTCATAGACTAATGTAAAAATTGGCTGGAGGATGAATTGATGGGGGTAATCGAAACGGATGAATGGCTTAGCCGAGACTTTGATCAACCTGTAAAAATAATTGAGCGAATGATGGATGAACCAACGGATTTTTACTCGTACTTACAGCAATTTGGGATGTACAAGCCAACCCAAAGAACATGGGAGTATTTCAAACAGCTCAAGGAAGACAAAATCTGGGGAAAGGTCGCGAACCTCCATAAAGAATACCGAAAAAAATGGAATGGCGATGATGTTGATATATATATTTTTCCGAGTCGAACAAATAACAAGGGTGGGGTTTCTTTTAAGGAATCGATGTATTTATTTGTACCGCCGCTCGAGGACCCAAAAGAGTTAGAAGCCTTGTTTATTCATGAATATCATCACGTATGTAGATTAAATCGGCAAAAGAAGGACGCAAAAGACTATAAACTTCTTGATTCAATGGTGTTAGAGGGCTTGGCTGAACATGCTGTTGAGCATTACTGCGGAAGAAAGTATCGAGCAAAATGGTGCGAATATTACACAGATAAAGAATTGGAAAAATATTGGAATGAATTAAAAAAGGACATTCTTCATACAAGTAGAAAGGATACTCTTCACGACCGAATTTTATTTGGGCGAGGGGGATTTCCGAAGCTAATTGGATATGCTCTCGGATACTACATTACGAGAAGAAACAAAAACGAGAATAATAATTTTTCTAGAAAAATAAATTTTTATTCGGAAGCCGAAAATTTCATAAACAGTAATAAAAACGCCTGAAATCCCATGAAGTAAATGGCTTTCTAAAAACATTTATAATTTTTAATAAATAGAACTTTAGAAATTGTTAAAAATATCTTGCGATTTTAACAATTTTGTAATAATATTTTAATAAATCAAATGAATTTACAGAATAATTGAAAATCAAATAAAAACGAGCCTTCAAGTTAAGTTCTCTTCATCTAGTGTTGAATCAACATAGTAGATTCAGTGCATGTATGAGATTCACGCTCCGGAGGGGTTAGGAGGATTATTTTGAGTGAACCAATTTTAGAAATCAATCATTTAACAACATCCTTTCGAATCAAGGACGAACATTATGCAGCTGTTGATGATGTGTCTTTAACAGTTAATAAAAATGAGCTACTCGCCATCGTAGGAGAATCAGGATGTGGCAAGAGCGCATTAGCGTTTTCAATTATGAGATTACACAATCGGGCCAAAATTGAGGGTGAAATTAAATTCAAAGGTCAGAATATTGCGGGATTTAATACGTCACAATTGAATGCTTTACGTGGCAAGGACATGGGGATGATTTTTCAAGACCCATTAACAGCCCTAAATCCTCTAATGATGATCGGTGATCAAATTGGTGAGATATTACTGATACATAATAAGAACCTTTCAGTGAACAAAAGAAAAGGAAGAGTTATTGAACTTTTAAATAAAGTGGGAATTCCTGGAGCTGAACATGTATACAATCAATTTCCACATGAACTATCTGGTGGAATGAGACAAAGGGTTGTTATTGCAATGGCGATTGCGAATAATCCAGAGCTACTTATTGCGGACGAACCGACAACAGCTCTAGATGTGACAATTCAATCGCAAATTCTTGACCTGATGAAGGAACTTAAGGAAGAGTCGCAAGCAGGCGTTATTCTCATCACCCATGATTTAGGGGTTGTGGCAGAGATGGCTGACAGAGTAGCCGTCATGTATGCGGGACAAATTGTTGAAATAGCTGATGTGTATACGTTGTTTGAAAATCCATTACATCCATACACTCGTTCTCTATTAAACTCTGTCCCTACTGCAAATGAGGAACAATCAAAGCTACACGTGATTCAAGGGGTGGTTCCATCCTTGCAGAACCTTCCTCGTGAAGGCTGTCGTTTTAGTGCAAGAATTCCATGGATTTCTGAATCAGCCCATGAGAAAAATCCTGTATTGCACGAGGTAAGCCCAGGTCATTTTGTGCGCTGCACGTGCTATAAGGATTTTCATTTCCCTGATGGACAGAAGGAGGAACACAACCATGTCATTTCTTGAAGTTAACGATTTAAAGGTTCACTTTCCAATCCGTGGGGGATTCTTTGGGGGAACGCAAGGTTATGTCAAAGCGGTAGATGGAGTTTCGTTTTCAATTGAAAAAGGAAAGACCTACGGATTAGTAGGGGAATCAGGCTCGGGTAAGACTACTACCGGTCGCGCGATTATCGGATTAAATAAGATTACCTCTGGGAAGGTCTTGTTTGACGGACAAGAAATTACGGATCTTCATCGTGCGAGCAAAGACATCAGAAGAGATATTCAAATGATCTTCCAGGATCCATATTCATCTCTTAATCCGAAAAAACGAGTAAGTGATATTATCGCTGAGCCACTACGAAACTATGAAAAGTTAACGAAGGGCGAAGAGCAAAAGCGAGTACAAGAATTACTAGAGTTAGTCGGTTTGAGCCCAGAAAGTAGTTTGAAATATCCGCATGAATTCTCTGGTGGACAAAGGCAACGGATTGGAATTGCGAGAGCAATTGCACTCAAGCCGAAATTAATTATTGCCGATGAACCAGTTTCTGCGTTGGATGTTTCGGTACAAGCCCAGGTGTTGAACTTCATGCAAGATATTCAAAAAGAATTAGGCTTAACCTACTTGTTTATCAGTCATGACCTCGGTGTCATTAAACATATGTGTGATGAGATAGGGATCATGTACAAAGGAAGATATGTAGAGTCAGGTACGAAGGAAGATATCTTTAACAATCCTCAACATATTTATACGAAACGATTGGTTGCTGCGATTCCAGATATCAATCCACGGAACCGTAGTCAGCATCTTCAATTTCGTCAAGAAGTCAAGAAAGAATATGAACAGGCATTCAATAAATACTTTGATAGCGAGGGCTTAGCCTATCAATTGCAGCCCGTATCTAACACACATCTAGTGGCTTTGCCTGAGAAAGGTTGAATGTTATGTGGAAATTTACTTTACGTCGAATCGTAACCATGATACCGCAAGTACTTTTACTTAGTATTATTGTTTTTATCCTAGCGAAAATGATGCCAGGGGATGCTTTATCAGGAATGGTTGACCCAAACATTGATCCGAATACGATCGCTGAAAAGCGTGAAGCACTTGGTTTAAACGACCCATGGTATCAACAGTATACAAGATGGCTGGGTGGAGTATTTCAGGGTGATTTAGGACAGTCCTTCCATTTTAAAATGGATGTTAGTGAATTGGTTTGGCAAAGAATTGTCAACTCATTTTGGCTTTCCTTACTTACACTAGTTTTAACTTATTTAATTGCCATTCCACTTGGGATCACAAGTGGTCGATACAATGATTCATGGTCTGACCGTTTAATTACAGGCTATACATATATCGGTTTTGCGATGCCGATCTTTATTTTCGCACTTGTGATGCTTTGGGTATTTGGCTTTTATTTAGACCTTTTCCCAACAGGTGGAAGTGTCGAGCCTGGCATAGAACCAGGCACGTTCGAATACATTATGAGCAAGATTTATCATATGTTATTACCTGCCCTATCGATGGCTCTGATTACAACAGTTTCAACAGTACAATATCTACGAAGTGAGATTATTGATACAAAGCAGAAGGATTTTATTCTTACAGCAAGAGCAAAAGGTGCTTCTGAATCACGAGTGTATAATCGTCATATTTTAAGAAATTCACTGTTACCGATTGCGGCTTTTCTCGGATATGAAATCACAGGTTTAATTGGGGGTTCCATTTTTATCGAGAACATCTTCGGCTACCCAGGCATGGGGCAACTGTTCTTGAATTCCATTCTTCTTCGTGACTATAGTGTCGTAACAGCTCTTGTATTATTATTTGGAATCTTATCCATTCTGGGAGCATTGCTTTCAGATATTATATTAAGCCTTGTAGACCCACGTATTCGAATAAAATAAGCATTTGTAAACTGTGAGGTGATTCAAAATGGAAATGAACAAAGTTGAACTCGTCAATGACAAAGAAGTCGCGATTAGTCCATCAGGATGGAAAATTGTTGGACGAGAGATTGTGCGTGATAAATTAGCTTTATTTTCACTAATTCTTCTTACTGTAATTATCATTTTGGTCTATGGGGTTTCCTTTTTCTTAAACCAGGAGGAAATTGTTACGGTAGATCTATTCTCCATACATGAACCACCTTCTGAAACACATATATTAGGTACAGATTATGGTGGTCGAGATGTATTTGGACAATTGATTATTGGAACACGTAATTCATTGTCCATTGGAATAATGGTAACTGTCATGACTGGTGTAATAGGCATTATTTTTGGAATGGTAGCTGGTTATTTTGGTGGAACAACCGACAATATTTTGATGAGAATTCTTGATTTTTTTCAAGTACTTCCTTTTTTAATGATTGTTATCGTGTTTGTGGCGATTGTTCCGAAATATGGTATTCTTTCATTCTCGTTAATTATGACGGCCTTTTTGTGGATGGGAATTGCCAGATTGATTCGTTCAAAGGCCCTTCAAGAAAAAGAACTCGACTATGTACAAGCATCGAAAACGCTAGGTACATCTGATTTGAAAATTATGTTTACACAAGTACTGCCAAATTTAAGTTCGTTAATCATCGTTACGATGACATTAAATTTGGCAGCTAATATTGGTCTAGAATCTGGTCTATCATTCTTAGGATTTGGATTTCCTGAGAGTACTCCAAGTTTAGGTACTCTTGTATCATATGCAAGAAATCCTCAGACATTGGAATTTAGATGGTGGGTTTGGGTACCTGCATCCGTACTTATTTTAGTATTGATGTTAAGTATAAATAATGTCGGGCAAGCGTTAAAACGTGCGACCGACGCAAGACAAAGAAGAGGATAAAAGGGAGGCAATACAATGAAGAAGGCAAAATTCAGTAAGCTTCTGTTAGCTGTTATGCTAGTGTTTTTACTAGTATTAACTGCTTGTACTGGTGGCGACAAGGAAACTTCCAAAGAAACCACTGACGACACAGACAAGAAAACGGAAGAAAAAGAGGATGGATTATTTTCCATCGATGATTTCACAAATGTGAAGACAAATGAAGGAGAAGCAATCGAAGGCGGAAATTTCACTTTCGGATTAGTTTCTGATACTGCATTTGAAGGAACTTTAAACTGGAACTTCTACTCTGGAGATCCTGATGCACAAATTTTATCCTGGTTTGACGAAGGTTTATTAACATGGGATGCAAACTATGTTTACACAAATGATGGTGCTGCAACATATGAGCCACAAGATGCAGTTTCTGAAGCAGTTCTTGCAACTTTACCTGCAGACCAAGCAGCTGAAGTAGCTGAAAATGGTGTAACAATTAAGTTCCAAATTAAAGACAATGTTAACTGGCACGATGGTGAGCCTGTAACTGCAGAAGATTGGTTATTTGCTCATGAAGTTATTTCTAATAAAGATTATGATGGTCCACGTTATGGTTCTGATTTCACAAACATCGTTGGTGTGGAAGCGTACCATAACGGTGAAGCAGATAAAATCTCTGGTATCGAAGTATTAGATGACAAGACTTTACAAATTACTTATATCCAATCTACTCCATCTCTTGTAACTGGTAGTATTTGGACTTACCCTCTAGCAAAGCATATCTTTGGTGATATGGCGGTAGCTGATATTTCTTCATCTCCAGAAGTACGTGAAAAGCCAATTGGTTTTGGCCCATTCATCGTAGATAGCATCACTCCTGGTGAAGCAGTAGTATTAAAGAAAAATCCTGATTACTGGCGCGGTGAACCTAAGCTAGACCAGGTAACAGTAAAAGTTATCAATCCGAACGTAGTTGTACAGGCTTTAGAAAAAGGTGAAGTTGATACAGTAAGTGCATTTAACGTTGACCAATATCCAGATAATGCAGATATGTCTAACGTTGAATTCTTAGGGACGATTGACCGTGCATATACGTATATTGGCTTTAAATTAGGTACATGGGATAAAGAAGCTGGCGTAGTTAAGCCAGATCCAAATGCAAAAATGGCAGATGTGAAATTACGTCAAGCTATGTGGCATGCTGTTGACAACGATGCAGTAGGTAAAGAATTCTATCATGGTCTTCGTTGGAATGCGACTACTTTAATTCCACCGTCACACCCAGAATTCCACGATGCATCAAATCCTGGTCGTGAATATGATCCAGAAAAGGCAAAACAATTATTAGACGAAGCTGGTTACAAAGATGTTGATGGCGATGGCGTTCGTGAAGATAAAAATGGTGAACCATTAGTAATTAACTTTGCTTCAATGTCTGGTGGAGACACAGCAGAACCACTAGCACAATACTATATCCAATCTTGGGCTGCTGTAGGATTAAAAGTAGAATTATTAGATGGACGCTTACAGGAGTTCAACTCTTTCTATGAGAGAGTAGGACAAAACGGTGATGATGATCCTGCAGTCGACATCTATCAAGGTGCTTGGGGTGTTGGTATTGACGTAGATCCTCGTGGATTATATGGTCAAGATGCAATTTACAACTTCTCTCGTTATCATAGTGATAAAAACGATGAGTTAATGGCAAAAGGTGTTTCTAAGGAAGCATTTGATGTTAATTTCCGTAAGGATGCTTATAATGAGTGGCAACAATTCATGGTAGAAGAAGTACCTGTATTCCCAACACTATATCGTGCAATCGTTGTACCGGTTAATAACCGCGTTCTAAACTATGCTGTTGGTGATGGAACTGGCATTTACTTAAATGAAATTGCTGTTACACAAGAAGAAGCTCTTCAAGCTGAATAATAATAATGAAGGAAGAGGCTCGCATTCGTGCGGGCCCCTTTTTTAGTTTTTATCCAAGAAAAATAGAAAATGGCTTAAGGTGGTATTTATGGGAATAAATTAGCCTGACACTGCCCATACTTAGTGACAAAGAGTTAATGAAGTGAGGGGTAGTGTCATGTTATATCTTCATGATGTATGGGTGAACTGGTTTGAGGGAGAAGAAAATGGATACAATGTATGTCACTTTCATGAATGGCGCAAGGACGACGGCGTTGAACTACTTGACCAAGTACCGCTAGTGAAAATAAACTCTACATTATTCAACTACATAGAAAATGATTTATCAGAGCTACCGCAACAATTATTAGACGATATTTATCAGAAGGCGTACTTACGAAAAAATCATGAACGTATTCAACTTGATTATTGCTTTATTGTTACAGACGGTGCCGGGATATTAGTAGTGGATACCATTGGTTATAACATTCCTATTCGAAAAAGTAGACTTATTCCAAGGCAGGAGCAATTGGTGTATGAAATGATTGAAAATCATGATCCAATTGACTATCAATTCAATGATGGTTCGACTCTTAAACAATTTCATATTTTATCTCCATCACCAGAATTGATGAGCGGACTAACCCGAAAAGAAAGACAGTTAAAGCAGTTATTGTTTATGGCCCTAGATCAGCTTCGTGCATGTGATAATGTTGCTGAAATTCGTTACTGGCTAACAGAATGGAGTCCAGAACGTTATGGGGAAATTCAGGATTTAGATTTTGAAGCAGCATGGAACGAATTATTTGAGGAAACACAATATAGCTGGTCGAGTAAGCATGAGCAGTTTTGCGAAAATATCATAAAGGGACAACCTTTTTTTGAAAAACTTTGGGAAATGGAGCATGGTCCGAAGGTGAATTAAATTGGGACAGTGGCTAAGAAATGCATGACCACTTGAATCGTCAAGAAATTATCATCTAAACAAAAAAGTCCAATTCTACCGTGAATTGGACTTTTGCTGTTCTCTCATAACCGTAAAGAAAATTTACTTTCTCTTTCTTCCTAAGCCCATTGCTCTTTCCATTTTCTTAAGCATTTTGTTAGCGACCGCATTGGCTTTTTCAGCACCGCGGTCTAAAATGGCATCTAATTCAGGGCTATCAATTAGTTCATAGTATTTCTTTTGAATAGGCTCTAAAGCTTCAACAACAACTGTAGCCAAATCACCTTTGAAGTCTCCATATCCTTTACCTTCATACTCATTCTCAATATCAGAAATAGACTTACCAGTAAAGATTGAGTAAATCGATAAAAGATTCGATATACCAGGCTTATTTTCCTTATCGTATTTGACTATACCCTCAGAATCCGTAACAGCACTCTTTATTTTCTTCTCGATTTGTTTTGGACCATCTAATAAAGAAATAAATGCCTTTTGGTTAGGATCTGATTTGCTCATTTTCTTAAGAGGATCCTGAAGTGACATAACACGTGCCCCTTCCTTAGGGATACGAACCTCAGGGATGGTGAAAATATCATTGTACTTCTTATTAAATCTTTCCGCTAAATCCCTAGTAAGCTCCAGATGCTGTTTCTGATCTTCTCCAACAGGGACAAGATTTGTACTATATAGTAGAATGTCTCCGACCATTAACGGTGGGTATGTAAGTAGACCAGCAACAACGGCATCCTTACCTGCAGACTTGTCCTTAAATTGAGTCATTCTCTCAAGCTCACCAATATAAGTCACACATTGTAGCATCCATCCAGCTTGCGCGTGTGCTGGAACCTCCGATTGGATAAAAAGAGTCGCCTTCTCTGGATTAATTCCGACTGCTAAATAAAGAGCAGCTAGACTTCTGATGTTTTTTCGAAGCTGGGTAGGATCTTGTGGCACTGTTATCGCATGTTGATCGACAATGCAAAAATAACAATTATATTCGTCCTGTAGCTCAACGAATTGCTTCAATGCTCCAATATAGTTTCCAAGCGTAATCGTACCACTTGGTTGAATTCCTGAAAAAATCGTTTGCATCCTTGTTTCCTCCTATTTCTCAATTCATAAATTATACCATTTTTACAGGAGAAATTAAAATGAATAGATGTACAAAGCTAAAAGCATAACACCCGTAACCAAGATTCCATTTAATAGGAAAGGTAATACATTAAAAGAAATCATTTCCGATGGAGGAGTCATTTCTTCAATTTCCGATTTTTTCACATTCTTTCCTGCGAAAACTTGCCGGAATGATTTCGTTACTGCATCAAAGAACCCACTTCTAACAGTAAAAAATAATAATGAAATTAATATGAATAAGCTCCCAATATAAAAAGAAATATTAATATAGTGGAGCAACGTAATCTCCTTATTATAGAGAAGAGAAAGGAGGAATACGGCTACTTGAGAAATCAGAAATAAAAGAATAGTCTTAATTATTTGTTTTTTCAAAATATCGACCTCGCGAAAAAATGTTGTTTGTAAAATAACATTATACAGGAAAGTAGTAATTAAAACACAAGATTAAGCAAGCGGAAATTTAAGTATAAACCTTCAAAATTAAGTTATTACAACTTTTTACAAAATTGTAAAGATTAAATTACTAATATTTCTGTAAAATAAAATTTTTTCAGAAAAACAATTTACAATGAAAATATTATCTGTATAATAGTCATTGTAACCATTTTTCAGAAAATATAAAAAGGGGAGGCATACTAGTGAAAAAGTCAAAATATTTTCTACTTTTATCTTTAATGCTAGTAATCAGCTCATTCCTTGCTGCTTGTGGTGGCGGAGATGATGCTGGTAAAGACAAAGAAGGTGCTGATAACACAGCAGCTGTTCAAGAACTTAAAATGTTGGAGTCTACTGCAATTCCATCTATGGATAGCGTAATGGCTCAAGATACTGTAAGTTTCACAACATTAAACAACGTTAACGAAGGTTTATACCGCCTTGATCCAAACCAAGAGGTAGTTGAAGGTGTGGCAGATGGTGAGCCTACAATTAGCGAAGATGGAACAGTTTACACTTTTAAATTAAAGGATGCAAAATGGTCTAACGGTGAGCCTGTTACAGCGAACGATTTCGTTTATGCTTGGCAACGTGCGATTGACCCAGAAAATGCATCTCCATACGGTCCATACATGATGGATGGTAAAATTAAAGGTGCAGCTGAAATTACCGCTGCTGCAGCAGAAAAGAAAGAATACGACCTTAGCACTTTAGGTGTTAAAGCTGTCGACGACAAGACTCTTGAAGTTACATTAGAAAGACCAATTCCTTATTTCAAATCTTTAATGGCGTTCCCAACGTTCTATCCACAAAACCAAAAGTTTGTTGAAGAACAAGGTGAAAATTTTGGCCTAAAAGCTGAAAATGTATTATACAACGGACCATTCGTTCTTTCTGAATGGGATGGAAGTACTGATGAAGAATGGGTATATGCTAAAAATACTGAATATTGGGATGCAGACACTGTTAAGCTAGAAAAGCTTACATGGAATGTATTAAAAGAATCTCAAGCTGCTGCAAACGCATTTGAGACAGGTGAAGTTGATATCACTGGTAAGCTTTCTTCTGATGTAGTACCTCAATATGAGGGTGACGAAAGATTACTTAACTGGTTAGAACCAACAATCTTCTGGTTGAAAATGAACCAAAAGAATAACCCTGCATTGAAAAATGTAAATATTCGTAAAGCAATTGCACAAGCAATTAACAAGCAAGATTTCGTAGATGGTGTATTAGCTAACGGTTCAATCGTAGCGAACTATGCTGTACCAAACGAATTTGTTAAGAATGATGAAACTGGTGAAGATTTCCGTTCAATCAACGGAAACGAATTATTACCTTACAATGTTGACGAAGCTAAGAAGTCTTGGGAAGCTGGTTTAGCTGAACTAGGCACTGATTCTGTTGAAGTTAGATACTTAGGTGATGACACTGAAAGTGCTAAGAAAGCAGCAGAATATGTTAAGAACCAATTAGAAACTAATCTTCCTGGAATCAAAGTAACAGTTGAAAGTGTACCATTCAGCGTACGTTTAGACCGTGAAAATGCACAGGATTACGATTTACAAATGGCTGGTTGGGGACCTGACTACTTAGACCCAATGACATTCTCTGATCTTTGGTTAACAGGTGGCGGAAACAACAAGATGGACTACTCTAACGAGAAGTATGACCAACTTGTAAAAGACGCTCAAACAACTTTAGCTCAATCTCCGGTTGAGCGCTATGAAGCACTTGCTGAAGCTGAAAAAATTCTACTTGAAGAAGATGCAGCGATTGCTCCTTTATATCAACGTTCTTCTAACTTACTTGTAAGTGAAAAAGTTGAAAACTTTACTTACCACTTAGTAGGACCTGAATACAGCTTCAAGTGGACTTCAGTAAAATAATACTTGTTTCAATTACAATGATAGACGTTGTAAAAAGAGAGTATATTGTTCATGACAATATACTCTCTTTTCCCTTTGTGAGAGAACTATCAAACTTTTTAGAGATTTTGAAATATTAGGGGGTGCAAAAGATGGCAAAATATTTGACTCAGCGTTTCGTTTACATGGTCATAACTCTTTTTTTAATTGCCTCGTTAACATTTTTCCTCATGAAAATTATTCCAGGTACGCCATTTTCGAATGCGAGTAAATTATCAGAAGCACAACTGAGCATTATGATAGATAAATACGGTCTGGATGAACCAGTTCCCGTACAATATGCCAACTATTTGTTGAACTTATTAAAAGGTGATTTGGGTGTTTCCTTCCAATTTAATAATGTGGGAGTAACAGACATAATTGTGAACAGCTTGGGTCCATCAGCAACACTTGGAGCCTTGGCGATTCTTTTTGGAACTTTCTTTGGAATTATTTTAGGTGTAATCTCTGCACTAAAACAGAATACATGGGTGGACTATTCCTCAACGTTTATCGCTGTATTAGGTAAATCCATTCCTTCATTCGTTTTTGCTGGATTGCTTCAATATTATGTAGGGGTAAAATTGGGCTGGTTCCCTGTTGCATTCTGGCGCGGTCCAGAATACATGGTACTACCAACCATTGCCTTAGCAATGTTCCCACTTGCAACAGCTTCTCGTTTTGTAAGAACGGAAATGATTGAAGTAATGGAATCGGATTATATCACTCTTGCAAAAGCAAAGGGTGCAAGCTGGTTTGAGATTGCCTTTAAGCACGCACTAAGAAACGCACTAATTCCGGTAGTTACGGTATTAGGGCCATTAGTAGTAAGCTTGATGACTGGTTCATTGGTTATTGAAAAAATCTTCGGTATTCCAGGAATCGGGGAGCAATTTGTTAAATCGATTACGATAAATGATTATCCTGTAATTATGGGTACTACGCTTTTATTTGCTGCACTGTTTGTAGTAGTTATTTTGATCGTCGATCTGCTATATGGAGTCATTGATCCGCGAATTCGTTTAGCGGGAGGGAAAAAATAATGTCACAAGAAAAAATTGCAAAAGAAATGTTTCTACCCGCTGAAGTCGATGCAACGAAAAGCGAGGAAATTTCAAAGCCAAGTTTAAATTATTGGCAGGATGCATGGCTACGAGTGAAGAAAAATAAAGGGGCTATTGTAAGTATGGTCATTCTCGTTCTTTTAACGATTATGGCACTTGTTGGACCTCTGTTAACAAATTATGGAATTGATCAACAAAATATTAAGCATAACAATTTGCCACCGCGAATTCCTGTTTTGGAAAAAGTAAGCTGGCTTCCATTTGATGGGGAATTAACGAGAAAAAATGGCGATGTTTATAATGCTTACGAGATGAAAAATGTCGATAATTACTATTGGTTAGGTACTGATAGTTTAGGTCGTGACATTTTTACTCGTCTATGGAAAGGTACGCAAGTATCTCTATATATCGCTTTCTTAGCGGCAGCTATTGATATGGTTATCGGTGTTCTTTATGGAGCGATTTCTGGCTTCGTTGGTGGAAGAACAGATAATTTTATGCAACGTATTACTGAAATACTTGTCGGTATTCCAAACCTAATTGTTGTAATCTTAATGATTATCGTTATGGATCCAGGTATTTTATCGATTACCATTGCATTAACAATCACGGGATGGGTCGGAATGGCCAGGGTTATCCGTGCCCAAGTTTTAAAGCTGAAGAATCAAGAATATGTATTAGCTGCAAGAACTCTAGGTTTATCTAATGGAAAGATTATTAGCAAGCATTTAGTACCAAACTTAGCTGGTGTTATTATTATCAACACAATGTTTACAATACCTAATGCGATCTTCTTTGAAGCATTCTTAAGCTTTATTGGATTAGGATTGCAGCCACCGTTGGCTTCATTAGGTACGTTAATTGATGATGGATTCAAAGTATTACAGCTTTATCCTTACCAAATGATTATCCCGGCAATCGTGATAAGCTTAATTATGATTTGCTTTAACATGGTTGCAGACGGATTACGCGATGCATTAGATCCGAAAATGCGTGACTAGAAAAAGGCAGGTGAATTAAAGTGACGAAAATATTAGAAGTAAATGATTTGCATATCTCATTCCACACTTTTTCAGGAGAGGTACAAGCTATCCGTGGAGTGAATTTTGATTTAAATAAAGGGGAAACACTAGCGATTGTTGGTGAATCAGGTTCAGGGAAATCTGTTACATCAAAGGCAATTATGCGTCTTTTACCCGAATCAAACTCAGACATTAAGAGTGGGGAAATTCTTTTTGAAGGTAAAGATCTTACGAAGCTTTCTGACAAAGCGATGCAAAAGGTACGTGGAAAAGATATTTCGATGATTTTCCAGGATCCAATGACATCTCTTAACCCAACGATGACGATTGGGAAGCAAATTATTGAACCAATTGTAAAGCATCAAAAGCTTAGCAAAGCAGCTGCAAGAAAGCGTGCGATTGAAATTCTTGAGTTGGTTGGAATTGCAAATCCAGAAGTTCGCTTCAATCAATATCCACATCAATTCTCAGGTGGTATGAGACAGCGTGTTGTCATTGCGATTGCCTTAGCGTGTAATCCGAAGGTGCTAATTGCAGACGAACCAACAACAGCTCTTGATGTAACCATTCAAGCGCAAATTCTTGAGTTAATGAAGGACTTACAGAAGAAGATTGATACTTCGATCATTTTCATTACCCATGACCTTGGGGTTGTTGCGAACGTTGCAGACCGCGTGGCGGTAATGTATGGTGGTAAAATTGTTGAAATCGGAACAGTCGATGAAGTTTTCTATAATCCGCAGCATCCGTATACATGGGGCTTAATCAGCTCAATGCCAACATTGGATACTGAGGATGAAGAGCTTTATGCAATTCCTGGTACACCACCAAATTTACTTCATCCGCCAAAAGGAGATGCATTTGCACCTCGTAACGAATATGCGATGAAGATTGATTTGGAAGAACAGCCACCGATGTTTAAGGTGTCTGATACGCATTATGCTGCAACATGGTTATTACACCCAGATGCACCAAAGGTTGAGCCACCACTTGCAGTACAAAGACGCCAACGTCAATTCCTTGATATAAAGGAGGGAAAGTAAATGGCGAGCAATGAAAAATTAGTGGAAATTAAAAATCTCAAGCAATATTTTAATATTGGGAAACCGAATGAAGTAAGAGCGGTAGACGATATTTCCTTCGATATTTTCAAAGGTGAAACATTAGGCTTAGTAGGAGAATCTGGATGTGGAAAATCCACAACAGGACGTACGATCATTCGCTTGTATGATGCGACTGATGGTGAGGTCATCTTCAACGGAGTAGATGTTCACGGTAAGAAGAAGAAACAAGAGTTGAAAGATTTCAATCGTAAAATGCAAATGATCTTCCAGGATCCGCAGGCTTCTTTAAACCCGCGTATGAAGGTATCTGATATTATTGCCGAAGGAATCGATATTCATGGTCTTGCGAAGACAAAAGAAGAGCGCATGAATCGAGTTGTGGAATTATTAGAAACGGTTGGATTAAATAAAGAGCATGCGAATCGTTATCCTCATGAATTTTCTGGTGGACAAAGACAGCGTATCGGTATTGCCCGTGCACTTGCTGTTGAACCGGAATTCATCATCGCGGACGAGCCAATTTCAGCTCTTGACGTTTCGATTCAAGCTCAGGTTGTTAACCTAATGAAAAAGCTACAAAAAGAAAAAGGACTTACGTATTTATTCATCGCTCATGATCTTTCCATGGTGAAATACATCAGTGATCGAATTGGGGTTATGTATTTCGGTAAATTAGTAGAGCTTGCACCTGCAGATGAACTTTATAATAATCCGATTCACCCTTATACACAGTCTTTATTGTCAGCTATTCCATTACCGGATCCAAATTATGAGCGCAATCGTAAGCGTAAAACGTACAATCCGAAGGTTCATAATTATAGCGAAGGTGACAATGTTCAGTTCCGTGAAATCAAGCCTGGTCATTTTGTCCAATGTTCTGAAAAGGAATTCGAGCAATACAAGGCACAATACAAATAATAAAAAACGATCTCAAAAACGAGATCGTTTTTCTTTTTGTGCTGAGGGCAACAGTGTACTTTTGAAACTACCACTCACCATAGGATTGACAAATATAGCTGTGGACGAGTGAATTGTGTCAATCAAACAGGTGATGAATGACAACTATTAGCTAGATTGTGAGAATTGTGTCAGTCAAGTAGGTGATGAATGACAACTATTAGCTAGATTGTGAGAATTGTGTCAATCAAACAGGAGATGAATGACAACTATTAGCTAGATTGAGTCAAGTCCTTAATCTTGTGTAAAAGTGTCAACAATGGATTTTTAACTAAACTAAAAATTTGTATAGTAAGCAAGAATTATTTCGAATTTATATTGAGAGGCGGGCATGATAGCCTGGAGGGCGAGCCAGGTGTTGTAAAACTCCTGGCTTCCTGGCTTTATTTCATGCCCGCTGGAGGCTCAATGTCAATTCGAAATTAGGCATTTCCACCACATATGGAAAGGTAGTTTAGCCTATTTTTTTCTTGGTTTTCCTCTAGTAATTTGTTTCATCGATTGTTCCTCGTTTACCTGCATGAGAACAGCTCCAATCAATCTAAATGCGGATTGAGTATTCGGAAATATACGGATAACTTGTTCCCTTCTTCTAACCTCTTGATTTAGGCGTTCCAATGAATTTGTACTACGTATGAATTGTTGAAACCTAACTGGCTCATTTAAGTACTGAATGGCATCTTCGAAGCCATCTTCTAGTGTTTGAATAGCCTTTTCAAGCTTAGGATTATCCCCAAAGCGTTCAATGAATTCATTTT
>NZ_SUND01000009.1 GCF_005280205.1 Bacillus yapensis
ATTTAGATTTCGGTTTGACGGCCAAGATCTATTATAACGATTGGAGATTTTTTTGTTTATTAATACAACTCTAGAAGTTTCGTTTTCACACACGCAGAGCGTGTGGTTTAAAAAGCATAATTAAAAGAACCACCTTCTCGAATGAAGGTGGTTCTTGATTAGTTAGCTTCAATGGCTTTTCTGGCAAGAATTTGAATGGTCATATCATCCATCGGTGGATTATGAAGACCCGCTCGAACATCACGATAATAACGCTGAAGCGGATTTTGAAGCGAAAGACTTCTTGCACCAACAATCCGCATCGCTAAATCTACAACCTCAATCGCTTTATTCGTGACAATTAGTTTCGCTGCGCTTAGCTCAGGATTGAGTTTTGCCTTTTCTTCGTCAGTAGCAGCGTCCCACTGTTTCGCAACCGAATATAGAAAATGTTTCGCCTCCATTAGAAGGAGCTCCATTTGTCCGATTCGTTGCTGAACTGTTGGGATATCAGCAATTGTACCTGCAATACTATTTGGTGAATAGCTCTTAGCAAACTGAATGGCATACTTTTGAGCCGCAACAGCAATTCCTAAATAGCATGCCGGAATATGTAATAACCAACCATTTACTCCTTTGTGCCCAGGAACAAACCGTTCAACATAATCATCCTCACTCAACATTACGTCTGTTAATACAAGGTCATGACTCCCAGTTCCTTTCATGGCAATGCTATCCCATGTTTCCTCAATCTCTACTCCAGCAAGAGAGCGGTGGACGAGGAAATTTCCGGTTTCATCAGAATCTTTAACTGAAGCACTGACGATAAAATAATCGAGCATCGGAGATAAAGTAGTAAACGTTTTTCTCCCATTTATAGTCCACCCATTCTTCCTTTTTTCAGCAGTTGTGGTCGGCCTTCCACCTCGTGTAGGACTACCTGTCTGCGGTTCACTTGCTGCTCCGTTTAACAATGCTCCCTTTTTCACATCTTCCAAGACTCGTTTGAAGACTTCTTCCTTCCACAACATTTTCTCAGCAAGATTTTTTATGATGCCCATGTGCCAGCCGATGGATAATGCTGTAGCTCCATCACCTACAGCGATTTGTTCTTGAAGTCGGACGAGCTCATAAAGGGAAATTCCTTCCCCACCATACTCCTTTGGTACGGTCAGTTGGGTATAACCAGAATCAATAAGCTCTTGAATATTCTCATATGGAAACGAACCTTCCTCATCTACTTTCCCAGCTCTCGCTAAAAACTTCTCCGACATTTCGTTTATGAGCTTGATTTTTTCCTCTAATGTACTAGCCTCAAGAAATTTCAAATGATATCCCTCACTTATTAAGCCTACTATTTTTGTAGGAATTACTATATATTCATTATGGACCTTAAAACAATTGCAAGGCAAGCAAAAAGAAATGCTGACCTATAAAGGTCGCGAAACCTTTATCAGTCAGCATACAATTTCTTATTTTTTGCCTTTTTCTTTTGGTGCTTTTTCACCTTTTTTGAGTTTATATAACTCAAATGTTTCTGTCGTTTTATTTCCTGCTATATCGACAGCTTCAAACGTGAACGTGTTCCAACCGTCTTCTAGCTCTAAAACAAGGTCTTCAAAAGTTTTTGAAAAGCTTCTCATGGCAAATGGTTCTTGGAATTGTTGATAGAATTCCTCATTGCCATTTAAATAGAACCGAATTTCATCAAAATTATCAGTGACTTTCACATCCACGACAGGATCTTTAGCATTGAATTTGACATATTGGTCTTTTGGTACACCTGTAACTTCAATAACTGCCCCTGTGCCGTCAACAATCACATCTCGCTTAATCGCGAACTCATTTCCAGCATTGTCAACCGCTTTTACAGCTAAGCGATGGAAGTTATCCTCTACCTCAATTGTTGAATCAAACTCATAGTGTTTAGTTGCAGAATTATACTCAAAAGGAATCTCTTGTCCTGCAATAGTAAATTCTTTTAACCCTGAGCCTTCTTCAACAATATATCCATTCACTTGAAGGACATTGCTATTGTACGCTTCTAATGCTTGAGGATTTAGTAAATAGACAAATGGTGGTGTAGTCTCACCTGTTGGTTCAACATCCTTCTCTGCCACGTTTCCTGCATTGTCGTAAGCGACAACTGTAACAACACTATTCTTAACTTCTTCCGGTAAAGTAAATTCAGTAGTATCTCCAGCAAGAGGAGCAGTTAGGATTGACTCTCCTTCTACTAAAATATCAATATAGGAAATTCCGGAACCATTTTTATTATCTACTACATCTAACGCAAGATTCCCATCTTGTTGCTCCGCATTAATAGTAGGATTCACGGTATCTACTTTGACTGGAATCGATACGGATTGCCACTTGGCATTTGGATAATCGATAACAGCACGAATTTCATAGTAGTACTGCCCATCTTTCGCATTGGAATTATTGATTTTACCGTCCCATTCCCAAAGTGGATTTAAAGTATAATTTGGATCTAATCCAGCATCATAATAGTTCTTGGTCACTTCATATTCTGTTCTTAGCTTTCGAACTTCATTTCCCTTTTTATCAAGAATTGCCAACTCTACCTGTTTTGCATTTCTTAAGAAGGAAAGTATCGGGATAATTTCATCTTGGACGTTATCCCCATTTGGCGATATGGCAATGTTGTTCTTTACAATTGTATCTGTAAGTGGATCGTACCCTAAGTAATTATAGGTAGAACCGCCATCATATACTGCACCACCCATACCATAAAACGACTGCTCGTCATATGCCATTCCATCTATAATTGGTGCCTTATCCCATTTTCCTTTAAAACCGACATAAGGAACACTCAAGGTTGGATTTACATCCTCAGCATCCTTCAAAGTCACATATCCTTCTACAAAATATCCATTCGGGAAGACACTTGCAATATCCACAAGCTCCCCAGTTGACGGTTCAACAACCTTAGCATTTCGGAGATTAGCATTGACCTTAAAAGATACAGACCCTTTCGCAGGTACTGTAACGGTTGTAGAAGGTTGTCCATCTACTAAAATACTAGCGTCATATATTGGTGCGGACTCGAGAATATTAGCTTCATAACCTAGTTCTCCCCAACCAGCGAAATCCGTTTGAAGATTCGCAGAAACGTCATACTCTACAGCTTCATCACTGTAATTCTGCGCAGTTAAGGTAAACTCAAATTTATTGCCCACTTCTTTCAAAGCAACTTTTGCTTCATTTGTATTATTTTCAGTGACGATAACAGGAGTCTTGAGAGCAGAATGTAGCTGCATAATTCCTGCACCCTGTCTTCTTGGTGAATAAGGGTTATCCCATCCAAATGCACCATTCACGAAGCCCTGATCCTTGATTGGACTAGATGTATTCATCAGAATATTTTTAGCAAAGTTTACTCGTTCAAAACCGGTAACACCGAAATCATTATCCACTCTCTCCATTACAAGTGCTGCTCCTCCAGAAACATGCGGAGCTGCCATTGATGTTCCACTCATCATTCCGTATTGATTGTTTTCTAGAGTCGAGTAGATTTGTCCACCTGGGGCAGTTATTTCTGGTTTAAAGTCTAGATTTGGTGTTAATCCCCAAGAAGTAAAGGCACTCATTTTTCCGCCTTCAGGATTTGGAGCAGTTGTTTTTTCTCCATTAAAAGAAATCGTAACTGGTTCTCCATTTGCTAACGCTGACGCAAGCTTGTCCCCATCGTTCTTAAGCATGAAAAGTTGTGGAATGGTTATAGCTGCATCTGTCGCCATGTTTACATAGCCATCAACATTATTATAAATAATAACCCCTACGGCACCTGCAGTTTGTGCATTTAAAGTTTTAGCAGTAAAATCAAGCTCGCCACGTTGAATTAAGGCGTATTTACCTGCAACATTTGTAAGTTGCTCAGGCTTACCTAGTCCACCGTAAGCAATTTCAAATGACTTTGTCGCAACATCATTAGGATGAACACTACTCGCCGATAAGAACGGTGCTTTATCAGCTACTCCAGCAATTTCATAATTAATTGCATCTAGGTCCATAAATGTATTTTCTACAGATGCAACCTGTAATGAATCGTAAGATACACCTGGAGAACCTGATACTCCAATATCCGGATTGGTTGCCAAAGGATTAGCCCAACCATTGCCTAGATGCGCTGAGTTTCCTGCAGATATTGACATAAGTATTCCGTTATCCACAGCCCTTTCAACAGCCTTTTGTTCCTGTGTTTCTGGGCTTACGAATCCCGCAGTAGAACCTAAGCTCATATTAAGAACATCGGCACCTAAGACAATTGCGTCATCAATGGCCTTCACATAGATATCACTATAAGTAACAGCTACCTCAGGATCATTTCCAAACACCTTAAGAGCTAATAATTGTGCCTCAGGAGCTACCCCTTTAATTCCACCATTTTCTTCATCTCCGTTGGCGCCTACAGTACCCGCAACGTGCATACCGTGCATAGAAGCACCTGGAGCAATGTCACGAATAATATCATTTTCATCCATGTAGTTATATCCATAAGGTACCTTGTCTGAATAATACTGTCCTTTTAGAGCATTATCCTTTATGAATTTGTTCACGGACTTTTTCGTAAGTGAAGCATCCTTTTTCGATGTAAGTACCATGTCACGATGTGTAGGGTCGATTCCAGTATCAATTACACCTACAATCATGCCTTCTCCTTTAAATCCATAATCTCTCCAAGCCTCTTGTGCTTGGACCAATTCTTTGCTGTAGATCATTTCCGGAGCTTCTTCCGGTCTTTCGTATTCTAGAGATACTTGTACACTTGCAACTTCTGGAAGCTCTTCAATAGCCTTAATATCTCCATACTTAACTTCTGCACTAAATCCATTTACAACAGTTGTAAAGGCTTCTTTTTCTTGCAACTTAACCTTCTTTTGTTTCACTTTATCTTTTACTTTCTTTTGTTCAGCTAACTTTTCGTCTTTCAGCTTTTTCTTTGTTGCCTCAGGAAGCTCTTTATAACGCTTCTTCAATTTTTGAGCGTATTCAATAGCCGGCTCACTTTCCATCTCAACAATTACCCGAACAATATCAGAATCTTTGTATTGCTCTTCTACCTCTGACTTCGAGATTGACTTAACTGTTGAAACTTTTCGTTGCGTTGTTTCCTTCTGTTGAGGCAATGTAGCTGCCGAAACAGAACTTGAGAAAACAAGCAAAAACATTAATAAAAACATAAAAACGCTTTTTTTCTTCATAAGATCCTCCTTTGTGATAATTATTTATTTTCTGAATATTTCTTTTTAAAATTATCACAACCAAATTCCTTATAAACAGAGACTTTAGGCCCACAAATTTACAAACATTCTAGGATAATAGAATCATTCTTTCGACCCATATGTCGTGATTCGACGGCATTCCTTTAATTTTTATGTTATAAGCTATTTTTCTACTAAAAATAAACAGCTTAAAAGAAGGGTTTTGATAAACTACAACACAAGCCATCAGACCTATAAATGCACCTGACTCACTCTTAAATCGACTATTAATATAGAGTTATAATCCAAATTTCTCAGACTTTTACACTTAAAAATACCCATCTTTGGCAAGGTCTTTTGTAAATTCGTTTAAATTGGGCTTTTGGAGTCGTTTACTTGTCCAAACCTATGGTACATTTTTTCATAAACTATAGGGACAACAAAGAAGGCTTGTTGTTAAGCTGCTGGATGGAGGTGATTATATGAGCTACGGTAATGGAGGCTACGGTAGTGGCTTTGCCTTGATTGTTGTTCTATTTATTTTGCTTGTCATTGTGGGAACAAGCTATTTCAACTACTAAACTAATAATCGTTCGCCACCACCAGTTTGCTTTTAAAAAAGGTCAGCCTAATGCCAGAGGCTGATCTTTTGTTATTTGTTAGATTGTTACCTTTAAATTGGCATTTAAAATGGCAACGGTGCTCGGCATAACGGTCGATGAGCTTTTTATTAACGATAACGATTAACTTTATTTAACTGAGGGGCATATAGATTTTGTCTGATGATAGTGTTATGATTTTAAATAATTATCCATTAGAGGAGCGGTAAAATTGCGGTTTTCAGATAAATTTAAGCAATCCAATAGACCATTTTTATGCACTCCCATCATTGGCAAATCAAAAGAAGAACTAATTGATGAAATTGCGAGTGTAAGCATAAAAAATCCTGATATCATTGAATGGAGAGTAGACTACTTTCAAGACATTCATGATTTCGAAAAGGTTGTAGAGGTCGCACAGACACTCAAAGAAGTTTCTAAAGATATTCCATTACTTCTTACCTTGCGTTCTGTTGCCGAAGGCGGGAATCCAACTTCTCTTTCATCGTTGAAAGTTGTGGAACTGCTGATACATATATGTAAAACTAGCTTCATAGATTTGATCGATTATGAAATAAATAATCCTGATGAAGACATCCGACAAATCAAAGAGGCCGCTCTTGAACACGGGAAATTTTTAATCTTATCGTTTCATGATTATTCTAAAACCCCTTCTAACGAAGAGCTACTTAATATCTTTAAAAGAGCGCAATCGCTAGGTGCAGATGTAGCTAAAATTGCTGTGATGCCAAATGACCATGGTGATGTCATTCGATTACTCGATGTGACCAATCAAGCGAAAGATGTTCTTCAAATTCCAGTAGCGACTATGTCCTTGAACAGTCTTGGAGCAATAAGCAGAATGTTCGGTTGGGTATTCGGGTCAAGGCTCATATATACAGTGGGAACGAACAGGTCGGCCCCAGGTCAAATACCAATTGAAGAAATGCAAGAATTAATCAAGACAATTGGTACATATCAGGAATAGTAAAAGGCCGACCACGTAATCAACATGGTCGGCCATAATTTTATGTGGTCTTATATATTTTTGCGATATTGACTACAATGACCTTCACAATCGAGTAAGCCGGAATGACAAAGATGACCCCGATTAATCCGACGAGATTTCCTGCTGTTAAAATTAACACAATAATCGTTAATGGATGAATATTCAACGATTTCCCCATAATATTAGGAGAAATAATATTTCCTTCAATTTGCTGGGCGATAACCATAATGATGGCAACGTATAGCACCATAATCGGTTTTTGGAAAACAGCGACCAAGACTGCAGGGATAACCGCGATATACGGACCTAAAAAAGGAATAACATTCGTAAACATGCCAAACACTGCTAAAACGAGCGAATAATCGAGCCCAATGATGAGATATCCGATGTATAACAAAATTCCAACTATCAAGCTTACAAGCATTTGCCCTTGAATATAGGTAGCAATTGTTTTATCCATGTCCTTTAAGATTTTAAGCACATGATCCTTTTTTGATTTCGGGAAAAATACTGTGACAGTTTTCGCAAATCTTGGACTATCTTTAAGCATATAAAAGAGAATAAACGGAACAAGTACGATCGCAAACAGTGTGTTAATAAACCCACCGATGACACCAAATATTCCTAAAACCCCATTTGCAATATTCCCTACATTATCTTGAATTTTTGTTTGTAAATCCTCAGTAGCAGAATTGATTGCATCCTGAACAAAGCTTGGGAAGGTATTCCAATTCACCTGCAAATAATTAATCCAATCCGTTACAGTCGCAACCATTGTCGGTAAATTTTCAATGAAGTTTTCTAACTGATCATTTATTGCTGGTGCCACTAATTTAACAACGCCATAGATAAATAAAGCGATGGCGACATAAGCTGCAAGAATCGCTATCCATTTTGGTACTTTTCTTTTTTCAAGAAACGTAACCAATGGACGGCATAAATAGAACAATATTCCCGCTAACACAAATGGTAGAAAGATTGTCTGAATCAGCACAACCACAGGTACTAATAAGAACTGATTCACATTGAGTAAAAACACAATAAGTAAAAATAATATGATGGCCAGCATCACTTTAAACCATCTTTTTTCCAATAATGACACTACACTATTCACATCCTACATTTGACCAAATTTTTCCTCTCTTGAATATATCAAGCTTTCCTTTAAAAATCCAATGAAATCATAAAAAGCGGATGGTCTCCCATCCGCATACTTTACACATTTACTGTTTTCGCAGCCTGAATCAATTTTTCAATTTCATCAAGTTTATTCTCTTGAAATAAATCAACGATCTTACTTCCTACCACTACCCCATCACAATATTGTCCCATTTCCTTTACCTGTTCTGGAGTTGAGATTCCAAATCCAGCGAGAACAGGAATTGGACTGATGCTTTGAATCTTCTTCAAATAGTCCCCAACTTGTTTGTGAAAATCAACTCGCGCCCCTGTTATCCCTGTTACCGTGACAGCATAGAGGAAACCATTGCCCCTCTTTGCTATTTCTTTTATCCGTTCCTCGGAGCTAGTCAACGTAACCAACCGGATTAGTTCGATTTGAGCAACAGTTAAATGCGAAAGGATGATCTCTTCCTCTTCAATTGGCACATCTGGAATAATTAATCCATCCACACCTGCCCGACTCGCATCTTCAATAAAAGAGGTGATGCCATATGCATAAATCGGATTCATGTACGTCATTACTATAATTGGTATAGAGACAATCGGACGCAAATTTAGAATGGTTTCGAGTACAGCTTTTAAAGTCGTATTTTCTTTTAGCGAACGCAATCCTGCCTCTTGAATCGTCGGTCCATCGGCAACCGGGTCGGAAAATGGGATTCCAATTTCAATTGCTGTTGCCCCACAAGTTTCTAGAAAAACGATCCGTTCCATTAACGAGTCCAGTCCACCATCTCCTGCCATGATATACGGAACAAATGCTTTTTCATTTTTCTCCTTTGTACGCTTCAATGCTTTTTCTAACCGATTCATTCAGCATCTCCCTCCAATCTTGTTTTCACCGTATGAACATCCTTGTCGCCACGCCCCGATAAACAAACAACCATGCCTTCCTCAGCATCCATTGTTTTGGCGAGCTTAATCGCATAAGCTACTGCATGAGCGCTCTCTAAAGCTGGAATGATCCCTTCTAATTTGCAAAGAAGTTGCAACGCCTCTAGCGCTTCGTCATCTGTAATCGAGTGATATTGAACTCTACCGATATCATTCAAATAGCTGTGCTCTGGGCCAACACCTGGATAATCCAGACCTGCTGAAATGGAATGAGCTTCTTGGATCTGGCCTGCCTCATCCTGTAATAGATACATCAGCGCTCCATGTAACACTCCTGGCTTTCCTTTTGTAAGTGAAGCGGCATGTTTATCTGTATCAATCCCTAATCCGGCAGCTTCAACACCATAAAGCTTCACTTCTTGATTCTCTATAAACGGATAAAACATCCCCATCGAGTTGCTGCCCCCACCTATACAAGCCACTAAGCTTTCCGGTAACCTTCCCTCTTTTTCGAAAAATTGTTCCTTCGTTTCTTTCCCAATTACACTTTGAAAATCTCGTACCATCATTGGGAATGGGTGAGGTCCCATAACAGACCCTAATATATAGTGGGTATCATTGACATTAGAAACCCAGTAACGAAGAGCTTCATTACAAGCATCTTTAAGCGTTTTGCTTCCAGAAGTAACGCTTTCGACTCTTGCTCCTAGCAGCTCCATACGAAAAACGTTCAATTGCTGACGTTTGATATCTTCTTCTCCCATAAAGATTACGCATTCTAGATTTAAGAGCGCACAAACGGTGGCAGTCGCGACTCCGTGCTGGCCTGCACCAGTCTCAGCCACGATTTTTTTCTTGCCCATCCGTACTGCAAGAAGTGCTTGCCCGATTGTATTATTGATTTTGTGAGCACCGGTATGGTTCAAATCCTCACGCTTTAAATATATTTTTGCTCCACCTGCGAAATTCGTGAGATTTTCAGCAAAATATAGTGGTGTCTTTCTGCCAACATAGTCTGTTAATAATGAATTCAATTCTAAATGAAATGCTTCATCCTTCATCGCTTCTTTGTAGGCTGCTTCCAGCTCTTTTACCGCTTGCATCAGAGTTTCAGGGATAAATCTCCCTCCGTATATTCCGAAATGTCCTGTTTCATTTGGTAATGTATATGTGCTCATCTTACTTCCTCCCGTCTCTTCGCTCGTGCTAAAAAGGTCTGTATTTTTCCTAAATCCTTTTTACCGTTTGTTTCCACTCCACTACTTACATCGACCATATATGGATTTGCAATTCCAATTGCTTCCGCAATATTTTCTGGATTTAATCCTCCTGCGAGAATGATTTTCTTACCATTCGATTCGATGCCGGTTAATAAGCTCCAGTCAAACTTCACGCCGTTGCCTCCACGATACTTACCCTTTGGGCTATCAAGAAGTACGTAATCACAGCCATATTGATCGATTTTTCCTAAATCGGCTATAGTCCCAATGCTTAAAGCTTTTATGACTGGGATGGAGAAAGCCTCACAATCCTCAGGAGATTCATCTCCATGTAATTGCACATCGGTTAAACCAGTTTGATTGGCAATTTCCATGATAACTTCTGGTTTTTCGTTTACAAATATCCCTACTTTTAATACATGTTCAGGTAGTTGTTTGATAATTTCCTTAGCAAGTTCAGGAGTGATTTTTCTTTTACTTTCCGCAAAGACAAAGCCTAGTGCATCTGCCCCGTTCTCGACTGCATAAAGCCCTGCTTCTACATCCATAATTCCACAAATTTTTACTTTCATCGCTGTGGCACCTCGACTAAGGGAAGCTTCATTGCTTGGATCACATCCCGTGGATTGTCATGTCTCATAAAGGTTTCTCCGACCAAAATGCCGTTTGCACCTGCATTTATTACGCGCTTTACGTCATCAATCGTTTTAATCCCACTTTCACTGATTAAAAATCGTCCTTCGCTTTTGATTAATGGCGCTAACCCTTCTGTTACATCTAAATTGACCTCAAAGGTTTTTAGGTTACGATTATTGACACCGACCAAACGATTATTTGTTTTTAAAACCCGTTCTGCTTCCTCTTCATTGTGAACCTCCATCAGTACCTCCAATTCTTTTTCAATGGCATACTGATAAAGATTGTGTAGATTTTCATCATCCAAAGCTGCGGCAATCAGAAGGATGATATCTGCTCCAGCTTGCTTCGCTGCATCAATTTGAATGGAATCAATAATAAAGTCCTTGCATAAAATCGGATTTTCAATTGTAGCTCTTACTGCAGTTAAATCAGTCATTGAGCCTTTAAAAAAGGATTGATCTGTTAACACAGAAACGGCATCAGCACCAGCTTCAACGTACAATTGTGTCTGCACACTCGGGTCTATGTCTGGATTGATATCTCCTTTTGATGGTGAGGCCCGTTTAAACTCGGCGATAATGGATAAGTCAGTAGCGCGTTCAAGTTTTTCGATAAAAGACCTTCTCTTTTGACTTACAACAGCTGGACGATTTCCCCTTGTCTTCAGCTCTTCTACTTCCTTTTTTTTCACGGCAATAATCTTATCTAAAATCGTCTCCATTTAAATCACCTCAGCCTTATACACTTTACTTTTCTCCACAAGCCTTTCCAGCTTTTCAAGTGCTGCACCTGAATCAATGCTCTCTACTGCTAGTCGAACTCCGGCTTCAATCGTTGGAGCAAGACCGTTTGTAAAAATTCCTATACCAGAATTGAGAAGAACCGTATCTCGATAAGCTCCTTTTTCACCTTTCAAAACTTTTAAGAGGATTTCTGCATTCTCCTTGGAATCTCCACCTCTAATGGCTTCATTTTCGTAAATCGCAAACCCTAATTCTTCTGGATGAAGAACGCGGTGTTCAATTTCCCCATTGTCTAAAATCGCTAGATGGTTTTCTCCTGCTAGAGATGCTTCGTCCATAAAGCCCGCTCCGTTCAATACCACTGCTCTTTTTCGACCTAGCGTTTTTAACACTTCAGCAAACATTTCAATTAGGTCTCTACGGTAAATACCAAGAAGCTGTGAATCCAATTCAACTGGGTTTGTTAGAGGCCCAATTAAATTAAAAACTGTAGGAATCCTTAGATCCTTGCGAACCTTCATGATTCGTTTAATTTTCGGATGAACATATGGTGCAAACAAAAACGTGATGCCGACTTCTTGAAGTAGCTCAATCGAGACTTCCGGCTGAAAATCCAAATTCACGCCTAAATATTCGAGCACATCTGCACTTCCTGTTTTGCTTGTGATGCTTCGATTTCCATGCTTTGCAACAGTTGCACCAGCACCTGCCATCACAAAAGCAGAGGTTGTGCTAATATTAAAGCTTTTTGAACCATCTCCACCTGTTCCGCAGTTGTCGATCACATTAGGAATTTTAGTTTGGAAAGGTAGGGCCTTTTCTCTTAGAGCTTCCACAATACCAACAATTTCTTCAACTGTTTCCCCTTTTGTTTTCAACCCAACCATAAATGCAGCAATCTCACTATCTGTTGTTTCATCAGAAAAAATTTGCTCCATCGCTTCCTTCATCTCAAACTGTGTCAAAGAGTCTCTTTCAGATAAACGCTGTAGATAAGCTCTCATTTTCCTTCTCCTTTCGAATCTCTTCTAGAAATTTTCCTAGCAACTGCTTTCCTATTTCAGTTCCGACCGATTCAGGGTGAAATTGCAAACCATACAGTGGATAGCTGTTATGTTTAATCGCCATAATTTCGTTGTCATCCTTCGATTCACCGAGCACCTGAAACTCGTTCCCTAATGTTCCTTTTTCAATCACAAGTGAGTGATATCGCATAATTTCGATTGGCTCTGACAGCTGGTCAAATAAGTCTGTTCCCGTATGTGTCATTTGCGACCGTTTCCCATGCATAATCATTTTTGCCTTAACCACATTCGCACCAAAGGCAGCTCCGATTGCTTGATGCCCAAGGCAAATGCCAAGAATCGGAAATCTCTTGTAAAAGGATTGAATAACCTCTACACATATTCCGGCATGCTCTGGCCTTCCCGGTCCAGGTGACAAGCAAATTGCCTCTGGATTTAAGTTCGAGATTTCTTCTATTGTGATTTGATCATTGCGCCTCACAACAATTTCCTCGCCTAATTCCCCCAAATACTGATACAAATTAAAGGTAAACGAATCATAGTTATCAATTAATAAAATCATTTGTCTTCCTCCAAAAATGCCTTAAGTTTATGAAGAGTTTCCTCGTATTCTTTTTCTGGCACCGAATCATAGACAATCCCTGCCCCAGCCTGGATATAAACGTCTTCTCCCTTCATGACCATCGTTCTTATCGCGAGAGCAAAATCCATATTTCCATTTGCCGATAAATAGCCAATCGCACCTGAATAGACGCCTCTTTTTACTTCTTCTAATTCGTTGATGATTTCCATTGCACGTATTTTCGGCGCACCCGAAACGGTTCCTGCTGGCAAACAAGCAATTAAGGCATCGAGTGGAGTATATTGATTGGTCAGGGTTCCGCTCACCTCTGAAACCAAATGCATGACGTGCTTGTATTTCTCAATCTCCATATATTTATCAACCTGTACCGTCCCGAATTCACTCACTCGGCCGATATCATTTCTTCCCAAATCTACAAGCATTTGGTGCTCAGCTAGTTCCTTTTCATCACCTATGAGTTCTTTTGCCAAGGCTTCATCTTCATCGACTGTTTTTCCCCTTGGTCTCGTACCTGCAATCGGGTTGGTAACGACCTTATTATTTGATGCTTTAATTAAGCTTTCAGGCGATGCTCCGGCAACAACATAATCTTGAAAATCAAGATAATACATATAAGGAGAAGGATTTTGTATTCGAAGCTTTCGATAAAATGAGAATGGGTCTCCATCAATCTTTGCTTTCATCCGTTGTGATAAAACGACCTGAAAAATATCACCTTCAACAATGTATTCCTTCGCTTTTTTAACTTTTTCGATAAACTCTTCTTTTGAGATTGACGCCTCGAAAGAAGAAAGCTTTACTGGTGGTTGTTCCTGATCCGTACCTGTTAAAATCTCTTTTTTCCTTTCTAGAAGGCGGATTTTCAAATTTTCTACCTCCGTCGTTTCTAATAAAGGAACTCCAACAAGAAAGACCTTTTGCTGCAGATGGTCAAAGACGATGAGCTCTTCAAACATCATAAAGTGGACATCTGGAAGGGCAAATTCATCTAGTGGAGTATCACCAATCTGTTCATAATGACGAATGACATCATAGCCGACAAATCCAACTGCACCGCCAACTAAAGGGATAAATTCCGGAATATCCTCTACATTTGGCACAAGCCTTTTTAATACTTCCAGGGGCTTTTCACTGATTACCTCTTCTTGCCCATCTTTTAGAACAATCGTTTTTTGCTCAAAACCTTGAATTTCATATGCTGGATTTGCTCCAATGAAGGAATATCTACCAGAAGCCTCATGTTTTAATGAGCTTTCTAAAAGGAACTTCTTTTTTCCAGAAAGCCTTTGAAAAATCGAAATCGGTGTTAGCGTGTCTCCTTGAAGTTCCTCAATTATCACTTTTCGTTCCTGCAGTTTCGTCATTTGGACTATACTCCCTTCCTCTTAGAAAATAAAAAAGTCCCCTATAAACACAGACCTGTGCTTATAGAGGACGATATTAGTGTACCGTGGTGCCACCTCAGTTGGAGCAAAAAATGCTCCCTCTTTTCGGATTCAAATAAGAAAAGCGCAAGCGCCTTGCTCATCGCCGTACAAACTGGAGGGGCATCGACTGAGATAAAGGAAACTTGAATTGCGTGAGCAATTCATAGTTGACTTATCGTAGGGAGATGACCTGAAGTTTGCTAGGCGATAGGCGCTGGAGCTAGACAATTCTCAAAATAGAGAATTATACTTTCTTATATTAAAATAAATCCTATCCTTTTAACGGTGGAATTCCGTTCAGCCCTACTTAACTTTTCAAGCTGTCTCTCGTAAGCCCATTCCATGAAATTGATTTTACCGGCTCTCACCATACCCGGCTCTCTTGAAAAATCAGCTTTCCATGTACTCTTCTTACTCGACGATTTACTATATTTAATTTCCGTGAAATACAAAAAGGGCTTCTCATCCTAGGAAAAGGACGAGAAACCCGTGGTGCCACCTTCATTAGCTAACATTAGCTCACTTTATGGTATCAAGAGCGTATGCTCTAATACCTGTCTCTTTTAACGATGAGACCGATTCGCCAAAGCCTACTGCAGAAAAAAACTGGTTCGGTTTGGAAGCTCCGAAGCCCATTCACTTAAAGTTCAACACTGATTTGCACCAACCATCAGCTCTCTTAAGTATCCTTTTAAGCTACTCTTCTTCATCAACGCCTAATATTAACTGTAATACTAAACAGAATTTTCTCTTAAGTCAACCGTATTTCCGAAAAAAATTATTTAATTTTCTCAAGCATATTACCTAATGTATTCTTCCAAACGGTCGCAAGTTCCTTTATTTGTAGCATTTCTTCAATTGCTTCAACATTTTTACGATCATGAAGCATAATTTGATTTGCTTCTAAAATGGAATATTTTTCTTGGACACGGTCGACCAATTTTATAGTCGAATCATCATGGATTACTCCTTCTTCCAAAACCCGAAAAAGATAGCCAGTATAGCATGACTCCATGATACGACTTAGTAAATCGACTCCATTGAATTTCGATATTTTTGCACATGGGACCCTTCCCTGAGTCACTTGGATTACAGCTGTTCCAATCTCAAAAGTATCACCAATGTAAATGTCTTTCTCAAGCATTCCCGTTGTCGTTAAATTTTCACCAAAAGCCGGAAGTGGCAGCTTGATGTTAAATTCTTTTTCCCACTGTTCATAATGTTCATACGGATACAGACAGACAGCTCTATCTACTCCTCCATGATATTCAGTACTAGCCACTTGATCATTGTCAAATCCCAATTTATGTAGATTAGCACTCACAACTGGTTTTTTACCGATACCCGTCTTTTCCGCTTTCCCGTTAAATAGATATTCTTTTGGTTCACCCACATTCAAGGAAATTAATTTTCTCATCTGTCCTGCCTTCTCTCTTTGATTAATGTATTCATTTTAATAGAACTATGCAAAAATTGGCAACCTGATTCTTATTCCATAAAAAGTAAATCTTTTTTCAGTTAGATTTTTTGTTTTATGTAAATATTAAAGTTGTTAGAACTCCTTTATGCTGTTGGATTTACTCAGAATAACGAAAATATTCGTTAACAAGGGTGGGGCGAAGATGGATTACATTGAAAACTCTCTTATTAAAAAGAGTGAAACGAGTTCAGCTTCTAATAGATCCGACAAGAAGAAGCTTAATAAGTGGGCAATACTAGCTTTATCTTCCATTCCTCTTGTTATGACGTTGGGAAATTCCATGCTTATTCCTGTCTTACCTGTCATGGAAGATAAATTGCATATTTCATCCTTTCAATCAAGCATGATTATTACTGTGTATTCAATTGTTGCTATTGTCCTCATTCCGATAGCAGGATTTTTATCTGACCATGTTGGAAGAAAAAAAGTGATCATTCCAAGTCTAATTATCGCAGGTATTGGAGGGCTCATTTCTGGATGGGCCGCTTGGAAAATAGACAATCCCTATTGGATAATATTAATAGGTCGGGCTTTACAAGGAATAGGCGCAGCTGGTGCAGCCCCTATTGTCATGCCATTAGTTGGAGATATGTTTGAAAGTGAGGAAGAAGTAAGCAGCTCTCTTGGTGTTATTGAAACTTCAAATACGTTAGGAAAAGTCATTAGTCCTATCTTGGGTGCATTCTTGGCAGCATTTGTGTGGTTTATACCTTTTCTTGCTTTTCCTGTCTTTTGCTTAATCTCCATCCTCCTTCTCGCTTTTTTTGTGCGAAGAGGAAATACAGAATATGAACCTATGCCATTTAAGCAATTTATACATCAAATTAAGGAAATTTTTAGAAACAATCGTCGATGGCTTTTCGCCATTTTTATTATTGGGATAATCTTGATGTTCGTTCTATTTGGGGTCCTTTTTTATTTATCGGAAACTCTCGAAAGGCATTACGATATTGTCAATGTAAAAAAAGGACTTTATCTTGCATTTCCACTTGGGGCACTGTGTCTAACCTCTTTGATTTCAGGTAAAGTTATAAAAGAAAATAAGGTGTTAATGAAATGGATTACTTTTAGCGGTCTTCTCCTCCTGTCCTTATCCATTGTTGCATTAAGCTTTTCCAAGGGGCTCTGGTTTATGATTATCATGTTCTTATTAAGTGGTATCGGCATTGGTGCAAGTTTGCCATGTCTGGATTCACTTATCACAGAAGGAATCAAAAAGGAACAGCGAGGTACCATCACATCCATTTATCATTCCATGCGATTTGTCGGAGTAGCTGCAGGTCCACCTGTTATGGCAATATTAATGTCACATATGGAAGGTGGTTTATTTTATATTTTGAGCGGTATTGGGATAGTTTCCGTGTTCCTCACCTTACTTGCCATTAAACCCGATCCCAAATAAAACAAGTCACTCGTAGCTGTGACTTGTTTTATTTTTATTTTCATTTTCCTGTTCGGTTACAAAATCAGTAATATGCTCATTAAAGATTTCCCATTTTTTTGTAGGAATTTGATGTGCTACATGCTTTATTATCGCCAATTGAAAGCTAAGCTTTTTTTTGAAGATTTTTATATTTTGGGTAGCAAAATCTCTTGATCCGTATAACAGAAATAAAGGAACCTTCAAAAGCTGGAGCCGCTCTACACATGAATAATGCAACGATTCTTCATAATATCGAAACCATGTTTTTCGGTCCGTTTTTAACATATGCTCATAAATTTCATCTCTAAGCGACTTATCCCTTGAATGACTCTGGCTAATAAGTTTAGCAAGCAAGCGGGGAAATTTTTTGACAAAGTACATACCCATTAAATGTTCATATTTCAATGCTACAGATTTTACTTCAGGAAATCCACTAGCCAAAATGACGGCTGATGTGTGATCAGGAAAGGACAATGCAAATTCTAAAGCAATAAGACCACCTGATGAGTAACCGCAGACCACCGCTTTTGAAATCTGCAAATGCTCTATCAATCCTTTAATTTCTTGAGCGTATCCCATTATGGAGACATCTCTGGATGGACCAATCGAATCTCCATGGCCACTTAAGTCTGGAAATATCACTCGAAAACGGTCGCTTAATTGGGATTGAAAATGAAAAACCTTTCTACCCATTGCAGGTGGATGAATAAATACAATAGGAATTCCAGTTCCATAATCTTCAAAAAAAATCTGAGTTTTTTCAAAGTTAAAAATCGGCATGTTTTATCCTTCCTAACATAGATAGACCTATTTCTAATATGAGAAACCGATAAAATAATCATGCAAAGTTGTCTTTTCAGTTGAAATTTTTGTGAACAAGTAGGAATGTTCACGAACGAAATCGAATATATACAGAGTGGTTTTAATTTTGGAGAGGAGGTAGAAAGCATGTCTAAAAAAGTACTCATTATTGCAGGCGATGCAGTAGAAGCTTTGGAAATTTATTATCCTTATTTCCGCTGCCTTGAGGAAGGTTATGAAGTACAGATTGCCGCTCCATCTAAGAAGCAACTACAAACAGTTGTCCACGATTTTATTGGGTGGGACACATATACCGAAAGTAAAGGGTATTTAATCGAATCCCATCTATCCTTTGAAGAGGTCAATCCGGAAGAATACGATGGCTTAATAATTCCAGGTGGAAGAGCACCGGAATATATCCGCCTTAACGAAAATGTTCCGAAGATTGTTGCCCACTTTTTTGAAACAAATAAACCAGTTGCGGCAATTTGCCATGCTAGTCTAATTTTAACGACCGTAAGCCAATACCTAAAAGATCGTGAGTTAACAGCTTATATCGCATGTAAACCAGATGTTGAAGCTACAGGGGCTACATACATTGAAGAGCATTTGCATGTGGAAGGCAATCTTGTATCAGGTCATGCATGGCCGGACCTTCCCGGATTTATGAGGGAATTCATCAAACAGGTCGGAAAATGATTGAAAATTAAGTTATGCAAATAGGCAATTGAAAGTCATTACACTAAGTCTGCCTTTCAATTGCCTTTAAATTTTCACAAGAATTATTCCTCTAATCTTGGCTTTGTCGGATCACAGTCTGGTTTCGTAAGCTTTGATGAGCTTTGTGCAAGCTTCGTTAAATAATAGCATTCTTCACGCATCATATGATCCGCCATTAAAGGAGCAAAGGTTCCTAAAGCTTCTTTACTCAACTCAAGCTCCTCAATCTCATCGAGAAAACCCATAAATAACTTCATTTCGAGTAAAACATCTTCATTAAAGCGGTCTAGTGCAGGAAATTCATGTAGATTAGTTCGTAAAAATCCAGTTAATTCAACAGCTTTTAGATAAAAATCCTCAAAATCCTTCGTAAATTCATCACTTTTTTCTTTAATTTTTTTCTCGATTCGATCCATATTATCAGAAATTGCTCCTGCATGACCTGCTCCATCAAGAAGCCAAAGCAAGTGATGATGTAACTCATGAAAAATCGGAGGTACCGAACCATTTTTTAAATATCCTAGTATCAGCAAATACTCTTCAAGTTCGTTTACCATGTGACTCAAAAAAGTAGGACCCAGGTGGATCGTGATTTTTCCCACTAAGTGTCTTTCAATTAACTTTAATTTAAACTCTCTTAAGTTCTTTACCTTTGCTTCAGCTTGTTGACTCAATAAAATCAAATCACTTTCATTAACTTTGTTGAGTAATTGATCAAAAGTAGTAATAAATCTCTTTGCTTGTTCGATTGCTTCTTTCTCATTTGGTCCTAAAGAATCATGGATAAATCTAGCATGATCACCTAATACCTGAAGCCAAAATAGATGTTCAAATCTAGCTGTTTCTACATAGTTTGCCACCCGTTTCTCCCCTCTCAGCTTCTTCCTCATAAAATATACATAAATGACTTTAGAAATATGACAAAAGCATCTCTATTCTTTTTTTGCAATTTTTAGAAATTTGAAGGAGTTTACAAGAAAATGTGGAATTATGTATGCGAAAAGGAATATTTTTTTGGAGGTGAAGCTGATGACCACCGGCATACTTCTTTATCCAAGATTCAGTGAATATGAGCTGTCTGTCATCATATCCATCTTAACACAGGCCAATCATCCGAAAATATTTATCGGCTTAAATGATCAAGCTGTTAAAGGCGAGGCTGGACTTACTTGCTTACCAGAAACAACAATCGACAACGTCAATATAGAAATGCTCCAAAGTCTTGTCCTTCCTGGCGTTGATGACTTCCAGCATTTAATCGATAAAGAACCCCTTTTTCATTTTATAAGAAGGGTTTACGAACAAGATGCAGTTATAGGAGCCATTTCTAGCGCCCCATTTTTATTGGCTAAATCGGGTATTTTACTGGATCGATATTATACAACAGGAATTTCAAAACAAGCGCGTGAATTTCTTGGTGTATTCTCTGAAAAAGGGTTTGTTGATGCTCCCTATGTTTTTGATAAAGGAATATTGACAGCTCAAGGAGCCTACTTTATTGACTTTGCCAATAAATTTGGTCAAGTTCTAGAGCTTGACTATAATCCAAATTGGTATCGATAAGAAAAAACGAACAAAATCATTAGACTTTGTTCGTTTTTTGCGACATTATTTAATTGGTTTCTTAACAATAGCAAGTAATAATGCAGAAACGATGGCACCGATAATAATTGCTAGTAAATACATAAACCAACCTCCGTCAACAAGAGGAATAACGAATAATCCCCCATGTGGTGCACGAAGTCCAATTCCAAATAGCATGGATAAAGCACCAGCAACTGCTGAACCTGCCATCAGTGACGGAATGACACGAACAGGATCTGCCGCAGCAAATGGGATGGCCCCTTCTGTAATAAAGGATAATCCCATAATATAATTTACTTTTCCTGCTTCACGTTCTTGCTTATTGAAGCGATTTTTAAAGAATGTTGTAGCTAAAGCAATTCCTAATGGTGGTACCATTCCAGCTGCCATAATGGCTGCCATCGGTTCATACACTCCGTTTGCTAACAATCCTGTTCCAAATACATACGCAGCTTTGTTTACAGGACCACCCATATCAAATGACATCATTAATCCTAAAACAATTCCTAATAGGACTGCGTTCCCAGTACCTAGACTAGAAAGCCAATCTGAAATCGCTGTATTCAGTGCTCCAACTGGTTTGTTCACAACATAAAGCATAATAAATCCGGTTAAAGCAATTCCTAATAACGGATAGAGTAAGATTGTCTTAATTCCTTCAAGAGATGCAGGTAGGCCAGACAACAGCTTTTTTAAGCCTACGACTAAATAACCCGCAAGGAAACCAGCCACTAATCCACCAAGGAAGCCTGCTCCCCCATTTGCAGCAAGCAATCCACCTACCATACCAGCTGCAAATCCTGGACGATCAGCAATACTCATTGCGATAAATCCTGCTAAAATCGGAACCATTAAGCCAAACGCTGTTCCTCCACCGATCGTATTTAAAGCTTCAGCTATCGGATGATAGGTTGGGTCATCTGGATTTGAAGCGTTAATCCCAAATAAGAAGCTAATAGCAATCAAGATTCCTCCACCTACCACAAACGGTAGCATATTAGAAACACCGCTCATTAAATGCTTGTAGATGGTTGAGCCAATTCCTCTCGTTTCTTGTTTTGCATCGCTAGTAGAAGTCCCTTTTCCTTTAAAAATTGGAGCATCTTGCTTGAGCGCTCTGTCAATTAATTGCTGGGCTTTGCGAATTCCATCAGCAACTGGTGCTTCAATTACATGTTTCCCACTAAAACGATTCATTTCCACATTCGTATCAGCAGCCACAATAACTGCTACAGCGTTTTCAATTTCCTCTGCAGTTAATACGTTTTTCGCTCCACCTGAACCATTTGTTTCAACCTTAATCTCTACACCCATTTCCTGCGCCTTCTGTTTTAAAGAATCCGCTGCCATATAAGTGTGAGCAATTCCAGTCGGACAAGCTGTTACTGCTACAATAAAGTTTTTCTTCCCAGCCATAGATTGCTCTTCTGCTTCTTCCTCTTTATCATGACTGTCAATAATCTTAAGGACATCATCTTCTGTTTCAGCTTCTAAAAGTTGCTTGCGGACTTCTTCATTCATGAGGATCGTTGAAAGTCTTGAAAGTGCTTCTAAATGAGTATTATTGGCACCTTCTGTTGCAGCAATCATAAAAAACAAATGAGCTGGTTGTCCATCTAATGACTGATAATCTACGCCGGAAACGGAACGACCGAAAGCAATAGCTGCTTCTCGAACAGCTTTCGTCTTAGCATGCGGAATTGCAATTCCTTCTCCAATTCCCGTTGTGCTCTGACCCTCTCTTGCCAAAATCGCTTTTTTGAATTCCTCTATATCGGCTAGCTTATTTGCTTGCTGAAGTACATCAACAAGCTCATCAATTGCTTGATTTTTTCTATTTCCATTTATGGAAAGCTTAATGGTATCTTTAGTTAACAATTCGGTAATTCTCATATTTCGTTCCCCATTTCTTGTTCTATTTCGACTTGTGCTAAAACGTCTATTATCTTTTCCTTCGTACAAAGCCCCATTGAGAATGCGGTTGCACTTCCGCTTGCAACACTAAATCGAAATGCCTCTCTATAATCGTTAGTCTCTTGGTATTTAGCAATAAAACCCGCCACCATTGAATCTCCTGCACCAACAGAACTCTTTAGTTCCCCTTTAGGTGTATTCGAGATTAATGTGATGTCTTTATTAACAAATACAGCCCCTTTATCAGCCAACGAAACAATCACATTATCAGCACCCATTTGCACTAATTTTTTCGCATAAGGAATCGCTTGTTCAGCACTTGTTATTTCCACATCGAAAAATCCACCGAGTTCATGATGATTTGGTTTTATTAGGAAAGGATTATAAGAAAGGATCGTTTTCAGTAGATCCCCTTCCGCATCTACAATGCATTTTGCACCTGTTTGCTGACAAATTTCCGCTAATTGCTCATACGTATTACTTGGCATCGAGTTTGGAATACTTCCAGCTAGAACAAGAACATCCTCTCCGCTAAGCCCTCGAACTTGGTTTTTTAGTGATTCAAAATCATGCGCTGAGATAGTTGGACCCTTTGCATTTACTTCCGTTTCTTCAGTGGCACGTAACTTGACATTTATACGCGTGTCTTCATCGACTCTTACAAAATCAGTCTCAATTCCATTATTTTTTAAAAAGTCTTCAATATATGAACCAGTGAAGCCGCCAACAAATCCTAAAGCTTTACTAGTTACTCCAACTTGCTTGAGAACTTGTGAAACGTTTATTCCCTTTCCTCCAGGAAATTTCGATTCATTACTGGAACGATTTAAGCCTCCTAAAAGGACTTCTTCTAGTTCGACGATATAGTCTAAAGATGGATTTAACGTTACTGTGTAGATCATGCTGTCACAACCTTTATATCTGTTTTACCTGCATACTGATTTTTAATGTCAGATTCGAGGTCATTTGTAATTATAGTAGCTGTTTTAATGTCGGCAATTCTGGCAAAAGCAACCTCTGAAAACTTCGAATCATCGGCTAGAATAAAAGCCTCTCTAGATAAGGACATCGCTAATTGTTTTACAGCAGCCTCTTCTTGATCTGGAGTCGTATAGCCATATTGAGGATGAATTCCGTTAACACCCATGAAACACTTATCAAAACGATAATGTTCAAGGCTCGCTATCGCATCACGGCCAACAACCGCATTCGTTGAAGGTTTCACGAATCCTCCAATCAAATAAGTTTTTATATTTTTTTCAAGTAATAATGGAATGTGAGTGATTCCGTTCGTAACAACAACAATGTTTTCCGGTAGAAAAGGAATCATTTCTACAATTGTCGAACCTGCATCTAAATAAATAGATTCACCTTCTTCGATCAGACCAACTGCAAATTGAGCGATTTTTTGTTTTGCTTGATGGTTTTTGGAAGATTTCTCATTCATGGTTGGTTCCTGTAATTTACCTTGTAATTTAGATGCACCACCATGGACTCTTTTTAAGTATTCTTTTTTTTCAAGCACGGTTAAATCACGACGGATTGTAGATTCTGAAGAACTAGTTAACTCTACAAGCTCCTGAATTTTGACTGTATTTTTCTCCTTTAAGAGCTGTAGAATCTTCTCATGACGTTCAGTTTCTAGCAAATGGCACCGCCTCCTTTAAAGCGTTTTCATCTATTGTGTTTTTATCATACTTCAAAATATATTCAAAATCAATCAAAATCCTTCATTATTTTTCAAAAACGTTCAAAATCCGTCAAATTAATGAATGATTGTGTCTTTGCTGAAGGCATGGTAGCATGTATAAGGATTTATAAAGAATTGGAGAGAAAATACATGTCAAAAATAACAACCTTTTATCGTGAGTTTTTCATCATACTTCTTCTTGTAGTACTATTTTTTGGACTTTTCGGTACACTAAATGATCGTATTATTCAATTAATTACTGATTCAGCTAGTAACGAATTGATGGCGAAAAGTTTCTTCTATAAATCTTTATTTTTCATCCAAGCTCTTGGACTTTTAGGATTTATATTAATTGCTTATAAAAATGGACTGCCAATAAAAAGAAAAGTAAAGCGATTGCCTAAAAAGACCATTAACATCATCATTCTAATTTCATCTGCACTCATTTTGATTCCTTATGTTTTAATGTTATTTTAAACAAATGACTGCATAAATTTTAAGAACCCTCACAAACTAAAATGACCAAAAGTGAGGGGTGAGATAATGGAAGTAAAGCGTGTAAAGCAGATCTTATCATCTTCAGCCGATATTGAAGTGCAATATAACGGGGCATCTGTTTGGATAGACAAATTAAATGAAGATGGACAAACTGTAACTGTGCATTTACGTGGACCATTAGAAGAACGAACAACTGTTGATATCACTGAGTTAGAAGAAAAATGAGCATTTAGTAATAGGTTGAATTACACAGTTCCCTATGATAGAATAATTTTATTACATATGGTCGTTCTTACTCGAACACCGTCTCTTATTTTGCCGTTCCAATTGGAGCGGTTTTTTTCTTTCTTATTAATGAATAAAAAGGAGCCTTATTGTTTAAAATAAGACTCCTTTAAATCGTTTATCTTCCTACAAACATTTGAGTCCAATGGTTACCAGTTGCTTCGTGACCGACTCCAATGTGAGTAAAATCCTTGCTCATAATATTTTTTCTATGGCCTTCACTATTCATCCATGCTTGTACAACTTCTTGTGGCGTTCTTTGACCTTGGGCAATGTTTTCACCTGCAGATTTGTAAGTTACGCCAAAATCTCTCATCATATCAAATGGTGAACCATATGTTGGACTTGTATGCGAGAAATAATTTTTGGCCTGCATATCTTGCGATTTCTTTAGTGCTACTGAACTTAATTGAGCATCTGCCTTTAAAGCTGGAAGGCCACCTTTAGCTCTTTCTTGATTCGTTAAGTCAATGACCTGTTGAGCGTATTGACTAATATTGCCTCCTGCATTTTGTTGCTGTTGTTGTGCTGGTTGTTTCTGTGCAGGCTGTTGTTTTGCCGGTTGTTGTTGCGTTGGCTGCTGCTGCGCCGGTTGTTGTTGCGTTGGCGGTTGTTGTGCCGGTTGTTGAGCTTGTGGTTTTTGCACCTGTTGCTGAGCTTGTTGCTGTGCCTGTTGTCTTAATTGTGGTGTTAATTGTCCAAATCTTGCTTTTAGCTGTTGTTCAATTTGTTTTTGTAGCTCCGCAATTTGATTACCGTCAATTGGCGTGAATGAATATTTTGCATCTTCTATTACTACCGCTCTCGTATGCGGATAATTTTGACTCGACATATTAGTAAAGGAAGCAGAAATGTCTGGATTTTCATTTTTATTATTTCTTTCATTCCTTCTGTCATTATTGTCATTTATGACATTGTCCAGATTAAAGTTATCCCCATTTGTCCAATTTCGATCAAAGTATCCCCGATTGTTTCCATCATTTCGAACATTGAGGGTACCCGCTCGGTTATCATTTGATGGATCATACGCTGTATCATCCCCCACACCACATGCAGTAAGTCCGAGTAGTAACGCAGATGTAACTAGAACATTACGTGTTTTCCTTAACAATTCAAAACTCCTCCTTTAAGATATTCTAATTACGTACTTAGTTTTGATTATCACGAGGGAATATATAGATGGTAATTATCGTTGCAATTGGAAACGGTATTCCGTTCATGAATTATTCAAAGAAGGACAGAATATATTTAAGAATTGTGCCGAACTTACATAAAAGCTTGTCTTTGGTGCTTTAGTGATTATTAATGATTTCACTTAGCTTCCACGTAATTCTTGAAACAAATCTATCAAACTGGACACACTTTCGTTATGTATGTAAAGTTCTTTATCAATTCCAGTGCCTGTCAACCCTCTTTTGCAGGAAATACACGGATTAACTTGATTTTTTTTCCATTTGTTTTACATAAGAAAATTTGGCATTTCACTTTGTCCTGATGGTCTTAAAGAAGATATTTCAAAAAGTTCAATTTTTAAGAATTCCTGCAATGTAAAATCCTTCCTAAAATATGACAAAAAACGCATGCTACTATTTAGGTGCAAGCAAAACACGAATCTTTTTTAGGAGGAATACGAATGAAAAAGAAAATGATCTTACCTATTGCGGCCGCAGCTGGCCTACTATTTACTTCAACTGGAATCACGAACGCGGATGCCACTGAATTAGACACAAAAGTGGAAAAGAACGTCTATGTCTACCAATCTGGCAACTTCAACAAAGAACAAATAAATAGTTTTTTAGAGAAATATTTAAAAGACTTCAATATTAATTGGGATTTCTTAAACAAACAAGTACCTAGTATAGAAGCAACTCAACCAGAAAAACCAGCTAATAAGCCAGTTGAAGCTGAAAAGCCGGCTCAAGCTCAAAAGCCTGTGCAAACTGCACCAAAACCAACAACACCTGTACAGCAGGAAAAGTCAGCTACTCAAACACCTGCACCTGCTCCAACAGAGCAAACAGAAAATAATGCAACTTCCCAAGTAAGCGCATTTGAACAAAAGGTAGTTGATCTAACAAATCAGGAGCGCGCAAAACAAGGCCTTCCTGCCTTAAAATTAGACACTGAATTAAGCAAAGTAGCGAAAGCAAAATCTCAGGATATGAATTCAAAAGGCTATTTTAGCCATACGAGCCCAACTTACGGTTCTCCATTTGATATGATGAAGCAATTCGGTATTTCATATCGTTCTGCCGGGGAAAATATCGCGATGGGACAACAATCACCTGAAGAAGTAGTACAAGCGTGGATGAATAGTGAAGGACACCGCGCTAACATTCTAAATGGTTCTTACACACATATCGGAGTTGGATATGTAGAGAGTGGAAACTACTGGACACAAATGTTTATTGGTAAATAATATAAGCATACAAAAACCAGATCTCTTGATCTGGTTTCTTTGTATGCCTAAGACTATAGATTTAAGGAACGAAACGCTCTACTTATGACAGTTGGCACGACAGAGGTTTTTATGCTAGTTTTTTATCACACTGACCATCTGTTAATGTATAACTTTTGACATGATATCCTTTTTTTCGTAGGAAACGTATACTAATATTTTTTTCAAGAGGATTCGCAGCCACAACATGAATTTGTTTATCAGGAATTTCATGAAAATATCTATTTAAATATGCAACTGGGATATTAATGGTGGAATGAACAGAATCATTGTATGCTTGATTATAGTCTCTTACATCGACTACAATAAGCTCTTTCTCATCAATATCAAACAAGTGAATGCAACGTACCCCCCAAACTGGGAGATACCTCAAAAACATAAAAACTATTACGAGACCAGCTATTAATCCGAATATCGCCATTTCCTTCCCCATCCTGTACGCAAATGTAGTGCTCAGATAGAATTTATTCTACCCACATATTTGCGTAAGGTCAATTTAGACGTATTGTCTTTTTTAAAATTTTCACTTTATTCTTTCATGGCTCTACCCGTCATAAATTGAAGCCAGGCATGAACACCGATTTTGACTGTTTCTTGAACTGGAGAATCCTTCGTCGGGTCAAGACAAACAAAATCTATATGTTTAACATTTGCATGCTTTCCAATCTCTAATAAAATATCGAACAACTCCGCTGATGTCATTCCACCAGTTGTAGAAGCTGGAACACCTGGACCAAAAGCAATATCTAGAACATCCATATCGACCGTTACATAGATTCGGTCCACTTGACTTGATAAAAATGCAATCGATTCACGAATCGTATAGAGAATCCCTTTATTTCTTGCCTTTTTCAACGGAATCATTTGAATTTCATGTTCTTTAGCGTAATCGATCAAGAATTTTGCATTATAGTAACCATGTAAACCGATGTTAACGATATGATTTCCTTGAACCACATGACCGTCAATCAGTTGCCGAATAGGTGTCCCATTTGCTGGACCAAGTTCCTTTGGATCTCTTACATCGAGATGCGTATCCAACTGCAAAATTCCAATACTTTCTTGTGAATACTTCTGCTTTATCCCCCGTATGGCACAGGCTGTAACCGAATGGTCTCCCCCAATCATACAGGTAGTCGATTCGGGATACTTTTCTACCAAATATTTTGTCGCTGCTTCAATCCGTTGATGGGAGAGAAGAATGTCGGTCGTATGCATGCTCACATCCCCTGCATCTCCGACCTGTAAATTGGATAAATCGACGTCCTCCTCCAAATTATAGGTAGCATACTTCTTCCATAGTCGGCGAAATTCATCTGGGTATTGAGAGGCTCCCGAGACACTGATGGATGAACGGGAAATAGGAGCACCATAGAGAATGACATCTGGTTTTCCGTAACAATCCTTTAGCGGCTTCACCCACTGGTAAACAAACTCTACTTTATCCACAGTATTAGTCCATTGCCATTCTGGCGCTTGTAACCAATTTTCACTCACCTCGGTCCACCACCTGAATTCCTTTTTTCCATACAGCCTTTACGTGATTCACACCAAATAAATACTGAAGTTCGCGGTAATCCTTCACATTCCACATGACGATATCTGCTTGCTTGCCGACCTCAAGGGAGCCGACAAGATGTTCACACTTAATGGCACAAGCTGCATTAAAGGTCGCTGCAGTTAGTGCCTCTGCCGGCGTAAGTCTCATAGTAATGCAAGCTAGATTCATCACGAGTGGCATTGATGTCGTTGGTGAAGAACCTGGATTGCAGTCGGTTGAAATTGCAACTGGTACTCCAGCATCGATCATCTTTCTTCCTTCCGCTGCTTCCTCACGTAAATACAGGGCGGTCGCAGGTAAAAGGCACGCAATAACACCAGCCTCAGCCATTTTCTCAATACCTTCATCCGTCGCTTTTAACAAATGCTCTGCAGAAATCGCCCCTACCTGTGCCGCTAATTCTGCTCCACCGTATGCTTCAATCTCGTCAGCGTGAATTTTCGGAACCAATCCCCATTTCTTACCAGCCTCTAAAATTCTCTCTGACTGCTCAGGAGTAAAAACCCCTTTTTCACAAAAGACGTCATTGAAGACTGCGAGTTTTTCTTTTGCTATAATCGGGAGCCATTCATGAATGAGAGTGTCTACGTATTCATCTTCTTTGCCCTTGTATTCTGGCGGAACTGCATGAGCTCCCATAAAAGTTGGAATGAGATCGATTGGGTGCTGCTTCTGTAATTTCTTCATAACTCGTAGTTGTTTCAATTCGGTCTCTAAGTCCATTCCATAACCGCTTTTTCCTTCTACTGTTGTCACACCATGCTGTAAAAAAGAATCGAGTCGTATAAAAGTTTGTTCCATGATCTCGACCTCAGTCGCTTCACGTGTCATGCGAGTAGTAGCGTGAATTCCTCCACCTGCATTCATGATCTCCATGTATGTGGCTCCTTCAAGGCGCATTTCAAATTCTTTCTCTCTACTTCCCGCATAGACAACATGGGTATGTGGATCGATGAGTCCTGGTGTAACCAAATGATTGGAGGCATCAACTATTTCAGCCTCCTCTAAGCGGTCTGCAAAATCTTTCGCTAACTCTTGCGTGGTTCCAATTGCTTCAATCACACCTTTTTCAATCCAAAGGCTCCCGTCTTCAATGATGGCAAGATCAGACATCGCTTTGCCTATACGTGGACCTTTATGATTGGATGCAAGGGTGGTAAGCTGATTGGCATGGATAATCCAAATTGGCTTCGTCATTCAGCTGCACCTTCTTGGTTAAGCATCGGCATTTTGATCCCTTTTTCGATAACCGTTTTCTTAGCTAACTCATATCCGGCATCGGCATGGCGGACAACACCCATTCCAGGATCTGTTGTTAACACTCTTTCAATCCGTTCGGCCGCTTCCTTCGATCCATCTGCCACAATCACTACACCAGCATGCTGTGAATACCCCATTCCTACTCCACCACCGTGATGGACCGAAACCCAAGTAGCTCCACCTACTGCATTGATTAATGCATTTAAGATTGGCCAATCGGATACTACATCTGAACCATCCAGCATCGATTCGGTTTCCCGATTTGGCGAGGCGACAGAGCCTGAGTCAAGATGGTCACGACCGATGACAATTGGGGCTTTTAATTCGCCACTGGCGACCATATCATTAATGATTTTCCCGAATCGTGCTCGTTCTCCATAACCAAGCCAGCAAATGCGAGAAGGTAACCCTTGAAATTGAATCTTTTCTCTCGCCATTCGAATCCAATTACACAAATGTTCATTATCAGCGAATTCACGTAATAACGCTTCATCAGTTTTATAAATATCCTCTGGATCTCCTGATAAGGCAGCCCAACGGAACGGTCCTTTTCCCTCACAGAATTGTGGACGTATGAACGCAGGAACAAATCCTGGGAAAGCAAAAGCATCTTCTACTCCTTCATCCTTTGCCACTTGACGAATGTTGTTGCCGTAATCGAAGGTAATCGCACCTTTTTCCATCATTTCTAGCATTGCTTTTACATGAGTCGCGATCGAAGCCTTCGAACTATTTACATATTCCTCAGGCTTTAATTCTCTTAAACTAGTAGCTTCTGCAAGAGTCATATTAACTGGAATATAGCCATTTAACGGGTCATGTGCAGAGGTTTGATCGGTTAACACGTCTGGAATGAAACCTCGGCGCAGCATCTCAGGTAAAACTTCTGCCGCGTTTCCTAATAACCCAATTGAAAGTGCTCTTCCTTCACTCTTTGCCTCTTTTGCAAGTTGTAATGCTTCATCAAGCGATTTCGTTTTCACATCGGTATATCTTGTTTCAATTCGACGATCGATTCTCGATTCTTCCACTTCAATAGCAATACAAACACCACCATTCATCGTAACAGCAAGTGGTTGTGCACCACCCATTCCACCAAGACCAGCCGTTAATGTGATTGTATTTTTTAAAGTTCCTTTAAAATGTTGCTTTGCAAGCTCTGCAAAGGTTTCATATGTTCCTTGGACAATCCCTTGAGAACCAATATAAATCCAGCTTCCCGCTGTCATTTGCCCATACATCATTAAACCCTTTTTATCTAATTCGTGAAAGGTTTCCCAATTAGCATAGGCTGGGACAATATTGGAATTTGCAATCAATACTCTTGGTGCATTTTCATGCGTTCTAAAAATGGCAACAGGCTTTCCCGACTGAATCATTAATGTTTCGTCATTCTCAAGCTTCTTCAAGGATTCAACAATCGCCTCAAAGCTTTCCCAGTTTCTTGCGGCCTTTCCGATTCCACCGTATACGACCAAATCCTCTGGACGTTCTGCCACGTCTGGATCCAAGTTGTTCATGAGCATACGTAAGGCTGCTTCCTGCTGCCAACCCTTCGTATTTAACTGTGTTCCTCTGTAACGAACTACTTTATTAGTTGTTTTATTCATTTTCATACCCTCCTAGGTTTCAAAAAATCTTGTATTCCGTCACATTTCGACTTCAAAACTCACTTTTTTTTTCGTTGGTGAAAACTCGGTTTTCAACCAGCCAGTTGCTTCTTCAATATCCTTAGAAAAAACTCGATCCTTTTCGATATAAGGAACTATTTTTCTCCCCGCTTCAAAAATCTCTCTTGTAGTTGGAGCCATTTTTTCCTTTCCACGAATTTCGGCTGCTTGCATCGCACAAATAAACTCAATCGCTAATACCCGTCTTGTATTTTGAATGATTTGATAGGCATGCCTTGAACCAATCGTTCCCATACTCACATGGTCCTCTTGATTGGCGGATGAGGGAATAGAATCGACGCTTGCTGGATGAGCTAACGTTTTATTTTCTGAAACAAGTGAAGCTGCACAATATTGCATGATCATCGCGCCTGATTGCAGCCCCGGCTCTGCACTTAAAAACGGAGGCAAATCATTTAACTGAGGATTGACGAGCCTTTCAATCCTTCTTTCTGATATATTAGCAAGCTCTGCGATTGCGATTCCAAGAAAGTCCATCGCAAAAGCGATTGGTTGCCCATGAAAATTCCCTCCGGAAATCACTTTTTTCCCACCGTCAAAAATAAGTGGATTATCCGTTGCTGCATTCATTTCGATTTCCAGCTTTTCCTTTACGTATTTCAATGTCTGCCAAGTTGCCCCATGAACTTGAGGAATACAACGCAAGGAATAAGCATCCTGTACTCTGATTTCCCCTTGCTTTGTAATCAGCTTACTTCCTTCTAGAAGCTCCCTCATTCTTTGGGCTACAGCAATTTGTTCAGGATAACCTCGAGCAATATGAACATCCTCATCAAAAGCATCGATAATTCCCTCTAGTCCCTCCATCGTAATCGCTGCAATATTTTCAGATTGATAGGCAAGCTTTTCAGCCTCAAGATAGGCGATAACCCCCATCGCTGTCATCGCTTGTGTCCCATTTATTAAAGCGAGACCCTCTTTGGCAGTTAATGTAATGGGAAAAATGCCTTCCTGCGACATTGCCTCTAGTGCCTCAACTCTTTTTCCTTTGTAAAATACTTCTCCTTCACCAAGAAGAGGTAAGACTAAGTGTGACAGTGGAGCTAAATCACCACTTGCTCCAAGTGACCCCTGTTGTGGAACAATCGGATGAATGTCTTTATTCACAAACTCAAGCAATCTCTCAATCACGACTTTTCGAACTCCTGAATAGCCCTTTAATAAAGCATTCGCCCTAAGTACAAGCATGGCTCTCGATACAAGTTCAGGAAAAGGGTCCCCGACTCCACATGCATGGGAGTGAATTAAGTTCAGTTGTAGCTCCTCTACATTTTCAGGGTTGATAAGCACATCACTAAATTTCCCAAAACCTGTCGTGATGCCGTATACCACTCTGTTTTCCTGAACAATTTGTTCAACTGCTTTACGGCTCTCCTCTACCTTCTTCCACGATTCTGGCGATGCTGATACCATTTCTCCTTCAAATAGAATTCTTTTCATTTCATCTAATGTAAGTGAATTTCCTGTTAATACCACCATATGTTCACCTGCTTTCTTTGTAGTCCTTTACCCAAGTAAAGCAACAATAACAAAGGGGGCTATACTACAGAAATCAATAATTGATTTCAATAGTACAGCCCCCTAGTATCTAATCGCTCTGGGCAAAAGTTATTTAATTAATTTGTTACGTGAAACTAGATGGCTCAAATATGATTGATTCCGAGCCCTAATGTTTCATGCTCTAATCCTCTAACTGGTGCACCGATTGTTCCATATATTGCAACAGCCAACCATTCACCTTCTACTTCTTCCTCGTATGGATTGCCACGAACTACGGCAAATCGTAGTCCCACTGTTCTCATCACAGAACCTAACTGCATTTGGCCACGGGTGATACCATGAAGTGCTTCCATAATGGCATGATATAAAGCATGGCTTTCTCGATACAAGTTCTCTTGAATAATACCTTGCTGTTTGGCTGCAACCTCAATCGCTGCGACAACCTTTTGTGAATCCATCGAACCTACTTTTCCCAAACAGGTTTTCCAGTTCAGTTGCTTCGTGATCTTCTCTAACTCATGAGTTTCTTCCATCAACAGTAGCAATGTAGCATGACGTCCTATTCGATGTTCCTTCTTCAAAGTCATTGACCATCACTCACAATTTCTCATATTCACTAATGTCTAATATCTATTTTTAGAATATGGGAAGTATTCTTATATGTCAATCGAAATAACAACAGGTGGTTACCTTTAATATTAACCATTAAAATGGATGAACTCTTTAGTTTAAAAAAATACCTTAATTATTATAATGATTGTTTTCACGATCCATTTTTGTACAAGTACTCATAGTTAAATATCCTTTTACATACAATGTACAAGTTATAATAATGATGCGGAGTCGTGGTTACTATGAGTATGAGCCTTTTGTTCGGCTATATCGTTCTAGGCTTCACACTTGCTGCCCCAATTGGTCCAGTTAACTCTGCACGTTTGGATAAGGGGATTAAGCATGGATTTTGGCATGCATGGTTAGTGGGAATAGGGTCCATGCTTGCAGATGGGATATTTATGCTCATGGTCTATCTAGGAACGGTTCATTTCTTGGAAATCCCAATTGTACAGGTTTTTCTTTGGCTTTTTGGAGGCTTTGTTCTTATCTATTCAGGGATAGAGAGTATAATAGGAGCAAGTTCCATAACATTGACTGATAGCAGAGGAAAAGACAGTTTGTTCAAATGTTTTATTACTGGATTCATGATGTCGATTACAAGTCCTTTATCTATTTTATTTTGGCTCGGTATTTATGGTTCGGTTTTAGCCAAAACCGCCCAAATTAATGGTCCAGAATCTTTATTGATTTACAGTAGTATGATCTTTTTAGGCTTAACTGTTTGGGACATCCTTATTGCATCGCTTTCCACTGGTTTCCGGAAGTTTTTGAACAAACAAAGCTTGACTGTCATATCCATTCTTTCAGGATTATCACTTATAGGATTTGGTTTATACTTTACTTTTCAAGGATTAATAGCTGTATTTTAGAGGTCTATTATTACATAAGAGGACTGCTTATCCTCAGTCCTCTTAATACTCTATTCCTTTTTCTCTTTGTCCTCAATTTTGTCGTTCATGGCCCTAAAGATTTGGGAATTCATACTGCCTTGAACAATATTTTCTAAAAAAAATTCCCCGATTAATTTTATATACTTCTCATCATCAAACATTTTCTTATTTTGTAGTTCCATTTCTGCAAGACCTTCGTATGTTACTAAAAAAGCATATGTATAATCCTGACCTGTTATTGGTGTGAGGATTTCAATATGATGATTATATTCCTCGTTTCGATACTTTTTTATCTTCTTTGCACATTCTATCGCTTCTTTAAATTTTTCCTGTTTGACCTCGAAAGTTTGGTATACAAAAATAGACATTTTCTTCACTCCCTATAATATTAGACAACCATAAAATTATTATTTTCCAATAAAGTATCTTTATTCCAAAGGCATGGGCAATTGCGGATATATATGGGTATTTATCACGGACAAACACAAATGTACACAAGAAAAATATAATGAATTCGAACTTCCAATTTAATAAAAAGATCCGAGGTGATAAACGTTGTTTTATCATATTAAAGAACTACAATATAATGCTAAACCAGAAAGACCCGACCCCATTTTCGCTAACCAGTTACAGGAGGTATTAGGTGGTCAATTTGGAGAAATCTCTGTGGCACTACAATATTTTTTTCAAGGTTGGAATGTAAGAGGCAATGGAAAATATAAAGACTTGTTAATGGACACAGGGGCAGAAGAATTAGCTCACATTGAAATGCTTGCCACTATGATCGCTCGTCTTCTTGACGGAGCACCTGTTGGAGATTTAGAAAAGGCCGCTAAGGATCCCGTAATTGGAGCGATTCTTGGTGGGATGAATCCTCAGCATGCGATCGTTTCTGGACTCGGAGCTATGCCAGCTGATAGTATGGGAAATCGCTGGACAGCAAGTTATATTATTGCAAGTGGAAACTTACTCGCTGACTTTAGAGCTAATCTTAATGCTGAATCACAAGGTCGTCTGCAAGCTGTTAGGCTTTATGAAGCAACAACTGATCGCGGTGTAAAAGATATGCTATCATGGCTTATCGCTCGTGATCGCATGCACCAAAACCAATGGATAGCAGCCATTAAAGAACTTGAGGCTCAAGAAAACATTGTAGTTCCAAGTACCTTTCCAAAAGAGTTAGAAATACAAGAAGCTTCATATACGCTTTTTAATTTTTCAAGAGGTAATGAAAGTGCAACAGGCAGATGGGCTAGCGGTCCAAGTATGGACAAATTAGGAACATTTAATTATGTTGAAAATCCCGTTCCATTTGCAAAAGTACCTAAATTGAATCCTGCCCCACCTTATATACACAATACACTTCCTTCTGTACTTAAGGGGAACAAAAGAATGTTACCACCACATGTGAACTAATAAAACATACAACCCCGACCATACGGGGTTTCATGTTTTATTCTTAAAATGCATAACCATTAGGACAATTAAAACAAGAACCACAAATAAGACACTTACAAAAAATCCAGGTCGACTTGAATCTTCTATGACAGTTCCACTAACCGCTAGTAAAATCAAACCCATACCAATAAAGCGTTTTAGATGGTCAAAACCTGTAGCTTCAATGATTTTTGGAAAAGACGCTAAGATAAACATCCAATTATATAAAAGCATCAATCCCGCACCAGTAGTGATGTATTCATATACACTGTCCGGCATTAAAAACGATAAAATAATCGATGCAATGATCCCGCATATGGTTAAGCCTAAGGCATAAGGTGGTACCTTCAGCCAACCTTTTTTCGAAAATAACTTCGGTGCATCCCCATCCTCCGATAAAGTGACGACCATGCTGGTTACCGCAAATAACGAGGCAGCCATTGTAGAAAAACCAGCGATAATGATTGCTCCATTAAAGAAATGAGGAAAAAAATCGATATTGTATTTCTGGAGCGCACTGACAAAAGGACTTTCTTCAGAGGAAAACTTATCTATTGACACGAGGCCCGTCGCTAACACCATGGAAATAAGATAAATGGCAGTTAGTATGAAAAGCATATAAGCCCCCGATTTTCGTGCATCTTCCTTTTTTCGTAATCGAGGTGTCATGATTCCCATGATTTCTATTCCTCCGAAAGCATAAAAGCCATAAATAAGAGAGGACCACAGCCCCATCATCCCATTTGGAAAAAATTCATTCATTTTATTGGGTACGTTAAAATCTTTACTGCTTCCACCAAACAAACCAAATAGAACAGCAACAGCTAGAACAATGAACATCAAAATAGCAGCGACTTTGATAATGGCAAAAATGTTTTGCGCGCGTTCAAACCCTTTTGTGCCAATCACCACTACAAGAATACCTAAGATTGCATAGCCTGAAGCAAAGATCCAAAGGGGAACATTCGGGAACCAAAATCGAGATAGTATCGATAGAGCCGTTAATTGGCTACCCGTTATCAACATCTCTGAAAACCAATATACCCAACCACTACTAAATCCCGCCCATTTCCCAAAAGCTTTTTTTGCATAAGAGCGAAATGATCCTTTTTGCGGGTCTTTTGCTGCCATCTTCATTAATGCATCTGAAACAATTAAGGTCCCAATAGCTGCTAGGATAAAGGAAACAAGTATAGAGGTTCCTGCCATTTTGATCCCAATGCCAGAACCAAGAAAATAGCCAGTCCCTATAATACAGCCAACCCCAATTAGGGAAAGCTGCCACCATGCTAATTTATTCTCTTTCTTCTTTCCTCCCCGGTCCCCTGCCGATGCTGGAATTTCCACGAAGGCACTCCTCCTTTTCTATCCTAAGAATGAAGCCAAGATTCTCGCTGGTTCTGATGAATGGATTTCTTGTAGATAATCTGCCACCCTTTGTTGATAGTGTAAGAGAGCTTTTTTTTCTTGAAGAAGAGCAAAAAGATGCTCAAACGGCTTGTCTTTAGTTAATAAAAACACTACTCCTAATTTCTGAAGTTCAAGTAGGTTAATCTTCTCTTGTCCAGGTAAGGAATGGTAAATAAAGATGGGCTTTCTTTTTGAAAGACATTCGCTTATTGTTACTCCTCCAGGCTTTGTAATGACAGCGTCAATCTCATCATATAAGTTATTCATTTTTTCCATGCAATCGATATATGGAAATGGAACAAGCTCTTCCATTTGAAGTGAGACAAGCTTCTCCAATAATTTCTTGTTCTTTCCGCATAATATATAAAATTTGACCTTTAAAGGGGAAGCACTATCTTTGAACTGATCGATTAATTCTTCGATCGCTCCGACTCCCAGATTTCCTCCTGTAATAAGGACATTGTAGTTATCTCGCACCTTAGAGCGGCATGTTAAATCATTCTTTCTGATTTTCGTATGTACGGGAATGCCTGTTACAAAAATGCATTCTTCTCGAACACCTTTTTCCTTTAAATATCCCTTCATGGATGATGAAGGGACAAAATGATATTCTATATTTTTAGTTCCCCATAAACGGTGCACGAAATAGTCGGTGTAAACATTGACAACTGGAATATTTAATCCATCCCTTTCCTTCAGATGATTAAGCATATAGGCAGGGAGTGAATGGGTACAAACAATCAAATCGGGCTCACTTTCCTTTAAGAGCCTTTTTATGAAAGGCATGAAAAGGAGTTCATATAAGCGATAACGCTTGTCTTCCTGATTATTTTTAATGACCACTTTGCGATAGACAAAATTATAGGTTTTTGGAAAAAGCTTAATCCATTTTAAATAGACACTTGAAATTAGTTTTTCAATATTCCCGTAGCTATAAGCCAAAATATCAACTTTTTCACAATTAATATGGGGATGAATTTTCTTGAGCCCATCGATTAATGTATTAGCTACTTGATGATGGCCAGAAGGAATTTGTAGAAACGGCATAAAAAGTACAGTTTTTGTTGACTGTTCCATAGTTCACCTCTGGAAGTTATCTTTTTGTCCGTATATTTGAGATAATTTGTCCTTTGACATGAACAAATAGATGGGACTTTCAACCTTCAATATTTGATTCACGCTCGTCCCTTTATTGGAGAGAAGGCCAATTGGGAGAAAACTTAATTTCTTATACCATTTATAAAAAGGATTCATAATGTCAATGATTTCAAAACCCAATCTTTCGGTCCCTTTACTTAATGAAGTAATCCCAACTATGCCTTTTATATCCGAAGTTTTATGATGATTTCGAATAAAGTTTTCAACTCCTGGAAGGGAGTTTTGAACATATCGGTATATCAACTTCGCCTTTTTTAGCTCGCTTTTAATGTCCTTAACCTCCATTAATAAACGAATATTATGAAGATGAATTTTCACTAACGTATCGTTTTTGAGAATTTGAGTCCCATCAGACAATGTAATATTTCTTCCTTTATATTTTGTCAGCCGAATTCTGAAAATATTATCCCCATTCGTTGTTACATATGTAAGTCGTGAGCAAAAATAATAAAATGGATCGCATATTTTCCAAATTGAAAGAATCTGATTTCTCATTCTTTCTGTCTCTCCTTTAAAAACAATCCTTTTTGATAGTTTTTAATTTCTGGCTGTTTTCTATCCTCAATTTATTTATAAAAAAACGGACGCATAAAACAAAAAAAAGATGGATTTTGCAATCCATCTCTACCATAGAATCTCAGTTATTTTTCCACTAAAGAGGTTCGTATCAATATTACAAGCCTCCCCATCGATTCCGTATTGCCATCCTCCTACAAGAGAATTTTCTGGAGCTTCTGGTTCATAGGCTGGGGCATTGGATTCAGTAGTGATACCTGTATGAGGAGAAGCTGTCCAAATATATATGCCTTCGAGAATATTTTTATCGGCTCCCGCTGCTTCTTCAAAAGCAGTTGTTAATTCATTTCCTGCTTCAAAAACACCATAAATTCCTGGCTTATAATTCGAGTTAGCTACTATTTCATACCAACCTTTAATAAACTCTGAGTCGACAGGATAGCTTGGCTCAATATCAGCAAAAATAGGCACACCAGCTGGCACTCCTAACTCTTCAGCCTTTTTAACAGCTTGTTCTGCTTCACTTTTACCATTCTCATAGCCTGTTGCATCCGTAAAATGATTCCATATCGGCAGAATTAATATATTGTTCGAATGAAGAAGTCCAGCTTCATCAGTTGTGATTCCAGATGAAACTCCTTCCTTCTCACCTAAATATCGTCCCCATACCTTTGGCTCCCCATAATTTTCTCTTACACAGGAAAGCATCTCTGAATCAGTGCTACTGGCAGAATCGACACCCCAAACGACTTCATCGTCATTTGAGGGATCATTCTCCTTTGCATTTGTATTTCCATTCTGGTCCTCAGGCTTTTCCTCTTGACCATTATTAGAAGTTTCTTGAGTATTTTCCTGACTTGCGTTTGCGTTTTGGCCTTCAATATTGTTTCCAATATCATTGGTGACATTAACATTTACATTAACTTCAATATTATTGGAAACATTATTGTCTACTGTGTTATTTGCTCCGTTTGTCACACTATTGTTGATTGTGTTAGTTACTTCTGCATTTTCTCCGTTTATGTTATTTTCCACATTGTTCGTGACTGTGCCATCACCATTTTCCGCATTTTCTACAGTCTCACTACCATCTGCAGAAACTTTTCCTGTTACTGGTTCAGATGAATTAGATTTTACAAGTGAGAAAGAAAATATGGTAACGACAACTACGAAAAATGCTGTGACAAATAAAGGTATTAATTTACCTTTTTCCATATCATGCCCTCCTTGTCTCTTTTCTTTGACATTCTATTCCGCAAAGGTTCTGACCGGTTGGGCTTGTGAAAAATTGGCAATCCTTTCTCCATGTAAAATGCTTTCAATAAACTTAATCTACAGACTTTTTTCCTTCATCTTGACTCCTTTCAGGGAACTTGCTAAGATTCTTTAATATATTAATATAGTAATCACCTTGTATAAGTTCAAGAATATGGCTTGAACGTTTCTACCAGCTACCATAAATAGCTTGTCTACGAGGTTTAGAAAATGCAAATTTCCTATTCCTTCTGTAGATCAACTTTGGCAGCCGTAGCCAAAGTTTTTTTGTTTTTTAAATATAGTTTTAGGAGGAAAGGGTCATGAATAAATTTTTTCAGTTTCAAGAACGTGGGACTTCTTATAAGAAGGAAACCCTAGCTGGTATTACTACATTTCTTTCAATGGCTTATATATTAGTCGTTAATCCGGTGATCTTAAGTCAGTCTGGAATGGACCAAGGTGCTGTTTTTACTGCAACTGCTCTTGCATCGATTGTCGGAACACTACTAATCGGAATTTTAGCAAATTATCCAATCGGAATTGCACCTAGTATGGGTTTAAACTCATTCTTTACTTTTTCTGTATGTATTGGAATGGGAATTGACTGGGAAGTTGCCTTAACCGGTGTATTTATAGCTGGTATCATCTTCATGATTTTAAGCCTATTGAAAATCCGAGAAAAAATTATTAATGTTATTCCACAGGATTTAAAATATGCAATTGCTGCTGGAATTGGATTTTTCATCGCATTTGTTGGAATGAAAAATGCAGGAATTATTGTTGGAAACGACGCTACTTTCGTTTCAATTGGTGATCTTACTTCTCCGATGACTGCCCTTGCTGTTTTAGGATTTGTTTTAACTGTCATTCTAATGGTTCGTGGAATCCACGGGGGAATATTTTATGGAATGGTGATTACAACCATTATCGGAATGATCTTTGGTTTAATCGAGATTCCTTCATCTATTGTAGGAAGTGTTCCAAGCCTCAAACCAACTTTTGGCGCAGTCTTCACTCATCTTGGTGATATTTTCACAGTAAAAGTATTAACCGTAATTTTCACTTTCCTATTTGTTGCATTTTTTGATACAGCAGGTGCACTCATAGCGGTGGCGAGCCAAGCTGGATTAATCAAAAATAATGAAATCCCGAATGTTGGGAAGGCGTTATTGGCGGACTCTACTTCCGGAGTTGTCGGTGCTGTTTTAGGAACTTCAACGACTGCTTCATTTGTAGAATCATCTGCAGGTATCGCAGTCGGTGGTCGCACTGGATTCACGTCGATTATCATCTCTGCTTGCTTTTTTATTGCCTTATTTTTCTCTCCTGTGCTTTCTGTGATTACTCCTGAAGTAACAGGTCCAGCGTTAATGATTGTCGGAGCTTTAATGGCGATGGAGATTAGGAAAATTGATTGGAGTAAGCTAAAGGTTGTTATTCCATCATTTGTTACAATTATCATGATGCCACTTACCTATAGTGTTGCAACTGGGATCGCACTTGGGTTTATCTTATATCCATTAACATTAATGGCGCAAAAACGCTTCAAAGAGATTCATCCAATTATGTACGTACTTTGTATTCTCTTTTGTTTATATTATATTTTCGTAGCTTAATAGCTTAAAATGAAAAAGGAGAAGAAATCGTTAGGAATGTCCTAGCAATTTCTTCTCCTTCTTTTATGGAAGCTTTAAGAGATTTTTTAAATTGTTCGGATTCAATATCTCTAGCAATTGTTCAAGAGGATTTTCTTTATCCTCAAGGAGTTTTTCTTTTTCCTCTTCCGTCAACGATTCAACTATTTCTTCAATGACTGGCACAGGGATTTCATTAGTTAAACCAGCTGTTGGTAATTGTTTTAATACTTCTTGCACTTCGGTTAATTTGTCTGCTGGTAATTGATTTATCACTTCTTGCACTTCGGTTAATTTGTCTGTCGGTAGTTGATTTATCACTTCTTGCACTTTTTCTTTCACTTCTTCATTAACCTTAGAATCTTGAACAGGTTCCTGTTTATTAGTAGAATCTTTAGGAGTTTCCTTTTCTCCATTGTTAATGAGCTTACCTGGAATAGAAAGCAGCTCTCCTAATAGCCTTTTAATTTCCTCTTCACTGAAAATACCCTTTTGCTTAGTGATGGTTTCTTTTATTGCACTCGTCTCAGATTCTATTTCTGCCTTCTCTTTATTAAGTGAGGACATTTTCAACTGCAGATTCTTAATTTCCTCTATCATTGGAAGAACTACTTTTTTGTATTCTTCTAATCTAGTCCGAACTGTTGCAGATTCAATCTGCGTACTTTCCACATTCGTTTGCTCTGCTGCCTTCGTCCTCTTTGCGATTTTTATTAATTCGGCATAGTTTTTGGCCAATTGGATCTTGTCATCGGATTTTTCCTCAAATGCTTCAATAGTAGCTAATTTCTCTTCCATGGTTTTTAGATTATTCTCTAACGTTTCCGACACGGTTTCCATATCGTTCATCTTCTCAAAAAATTGTGAAACAACTTTTAAGTAGCTGTCCTCTAGACGCCACAATTCATTCGTTTCATTGATTAATTCTTCCGTATTGATGGTTTCAGTATCTGCATTATCCAAAGTTGTTGTGACGCTCTGAAGTAAAGATTCAAGCGATTTTGCCTGGTCTAGATCAATCGTTTCAAATGTATTCTTCGCCAAATCTAATAGGTCCTTTAAAGCAGGTATCTGTTCAGAATCACTTTCTAACATCTCGAGAATTTCTTTTAAAGATGATTCGTTATCCTCAAACTGTTGTAATAGCTTTTTCAAATCCTCTTCACTCATCGAACCACCATCTGCAACTGGACCACACTGACTTGCATAACATGTCTCAACCGTTGCATTCGGAAGTGCAATCGATGCTGCCTGTTGTGCCGTTACCGTCATCGTGACATTCTCCATGCAAATTCGTCCAGCTTTTCCTGGAGTACAAAGACCTGTAAATTCTGGGATTGAATTCCCTTTTGTTGATGCCGTTAACTGCTTAACCGGGATTGGTCCTGGAGATTTAATCCGAATAACCAATGGCTCCTGATTATCTCCCCTGTTGACTTTTTTAGTAATTGTTAAGCCATAAATATCCCCTTCATAAATCGTGATTTTACCAGCTACAATCCCAACTAAGTCTAGGACTCCATCGACTTTTTCGGATTCAATAATAAAACCACCACTATCTTCTGAAGTTGCTTCAGCATTGGCTCGAATGGATGTGCTTTCAATGAATGAAGAGGAAAAGACGCATCCCAGCATGATGGATACAATTAAAAACAATGAAACTCTTTTTTTACTTTTTCTTTTCATGCGAATTCTCCTCATGAAATCGTCATTTCCCAACTCTTTTATGCTTGAATGGAATACTGCTGTTCGTCTTTTTTAGAAGGAAACTTTTCCCGTATCGCTACCTCTTCCTTATCCCACGCGATGCATAACGCACCTGCAATGATTCCAATAATCGTTCCGATAATAAATCCTCCTAATGCTCCCATGATCGAAAGGACCGATAGAAATATGGTAAGAACGCCAAAAATGGTGGAAAACTGCGGATATATAAATGTGAATATTCCGATGATTAAAAGGATGCCACTAAATAGAAATCCGATAAACACTAGACTCCCTGGAATAAAAGCAATTGCGTATAACTGTAATGGAATGTACATAATGATGAGTGCGGCTAATATAGTTAAAGTTGCCCCCCAAAATGGGCGCTTGTTTCTCCATTGTTTAAATTTCCCCGATTGTGCAACGATTTGCGTTTTCTTATTCCATTTTTCTTCCTTCTTTTGCCTCCGTCTTTCTTTCCTATCCATAAAAGTACCTCCGTTCTAACCTAGTACTTATTGATTTGTCATATCTGGTTGGCTTATTTTTTCTACTGAAATTTTTGCTCCACCTAAACTAACCATACTTTGAAACAAGTAATCTGTTACAATTTTCGCATCGGTAATTGTGATAGATGTTGCAGATTGACCCCAGTTCTTTGTAAAATCTGATGTATTGGTTTCTTTAATGGCCAACTCAGAAAAATTAAAATCCGCATCAATAAAGCGAGCATCATGTATTAATCCTTTAATGGTCGTTTCTCCTGCTCGAACATGAAAACGCACCCAATTTCCTGTAGGTAATTTTAGATCCTTATAAATGTGTAAGTTTGTGATATTTGCTGTGTCCATTTTATTACGGACCATTGGTTCTGCATTGGAGTTTCCTGTCTCACCGACATGTGGTAATAGTTGAAATTGTGTACCTCTAAGTTCATCAAACTCAACATAAAAATCTCCAATTCCTCCAAGCGGAACGGCAAATGCGCTCCCGGTGAATCCAAATATAGAAATTAGCACACCTAACGCCAACAATCCAGAAACCAATGCGATAGAGAATTTCTTTTTTATGGTCTTACTTACTGTAACGCTATTTTCCATCTTCTTCACCTCATCTTTGATATCTACCTATGAAACTCTAAAAACTTTCCCCCTTTCTAATTTTGAAGCGCTTTCTTTTCATTCTAGTTTGAAGGACGAATTTAACCAATTCCGAAGTTCTTCGGATTTTTTTCAATTTAGATATCATTTCCCCCTACTTTTGTATGTCAAACCTAAAGGTGCAATGAAAATTCGGCTCTTTTTACATTGATTCGAAAGAGATGTGCATTTTTAGCCCTATATTCGATAAATCTTTTTTCACAGTAGCTAAGGGTAAAAACATAAAACTACTCTTAAACGAATAACCATGAATTAGGCATGTCACACTGTAGTCAACTTGTCGAATGAATAGAAGTTTTGTCTAATGATCATCTATTTAAAGGGTTTCTAACAGCTCTGTAGAAAATGAATATATTTAATCAACTTACTTACTTTGAAAGGATGGTAAACGATCATGTCCCTTTCGGTAAATGACCATATGAATTCTATTTTTCTGCGTGGTATTACACAAATTAGGGCTAGTAAAAAAGATATTTTAAAGGAATGGGAGAAGGTTATCTTTCACTTACGGAATACTGGTAAAAATTCAGTACATGTCGCTGAAGATATGGTTGAATTTTATTCTTCGATTCTTTTTAAAAAGAACTTCGATGAACATGAACCTCTGTTGGAACTGGAGAACGCTCAACATGTGACCACTCTTCCAAGCTATACAGGTAATAAATTTATTGGTACTTTATTAGAAAATTCCACCCTTCAGGTGATTCAAGCGATTGAACCTGAATATCACGAATATCACCATGCGATCCAATTTGTTTTTTCCATTATTAACGAGAAAATTTTTATCCCCTTCGATATCGATATATTTCTAAAGGATCTTGTTCAATCTCAGCAATTGCCGATTAACTGGGCAGCAATCATTAAGCAAAACGATAATATATTCACTGTTGAAAAATGGTTTGACTCCTCTGATGAAACTCTTTCTTTCAAAACAGACGAAATGAGAGCGGATTCGATTTATTCATTGTCTGAAGCACTTATCCGATTAAATTCCAAGGATAGACCTAAAAACGGGAGTGTACTTCCTATCCCTCATGAGGACCGTACGATTTTAATTTACACAACGGAAAATCCAGCCATTATTCTGCCTTTTTTAAGCTATTCCTTACAAGTTTTTCAAAAAGGACGGGAAACCTTAAAAATTTCACAGCAGGAAATCATGTGGAAAGATTTTGTGATCATGTTTAACGAGAATATTATGCGTTCCAAAACCCTTGCAGAAGCTGTAGAACAAATCTCTGTAGGTTTTATCAAATTTCTACCGTTTGAACGCTGTGCTCTTTTTTCTTATTCCATGAACGAGCAAATGGGATTTGGTCTGTTTGGAAAACATTTAGATAATAAAGCGATCCAAAGTATTACAGAAGACATTAACAATCTTCCGATCATCCAAAACTATCTCCAGTTACTTGAACATTTGGGAAGGAATAACAACTTCATTCAGCCAATCTTTATTAAAGATGCGGCTGCCAGTTTTCCAAAAGAATATGTTGAACAATTCCAACTCGGTTCCATCGTTATTGCTCCTATATTTACTACTTCAACCAACAAGCTATTAGGGGCAGCAATTCTTGATCAAGGACCGGGTAAATATTTCAAAGCTCCAAAAGAAACGTTCTCCGCACTTCTGAAATTTGGGCAAAGTGCTGGCGAATTATTATCAAGATTTTACTCGACCACGAGTGAACAGCAAAAATCAGGAACAAAACATTTTTCACCAAGAGAGATTGAGGTGCTGAAACTCATGGCTGACGGTGCTTCTACCAACGAGGCAGCTAATAAGCTCAATTTAAGTGAGTATACCGTCCGAGACTACGTGTCTAACATTATGCAGAAAATGGAAGCTAAAAACCGAACTGAAGCTGTTGCAAAAGCAATTCGTGAGGGCTTTATTTGATAGTGGCTTAGACAAGCGAGAGAAGTAAATCATGTCTTTTCTCGCATTTATTTTTCCATCGCTGCGACTACTTCTAATAAGGATTCTTGATCGATGGACTCTTGAAACCCTTGCATAATCTCTTTCTTATATTTCTCTTCAATTTCCTTCATTCGAATGGATAATTTAGGGGTTAACTCGCCACCCTCAATTGTCCAAGGTTCACTTATGATAATGACTTTTTTAGGCTGCTCAAATTTGGCAAATCCACTTGTTAGCCGTTGTACTTCTGTTTCGTACAGATGCTGTACAATTGGATTTAGACAAAGCTCTTCAAAAGAAGGAATCTCCAAGCCCTTATGTTTTAGCCAAGGAACCAATTCCTCATAATCTGGATTGACTAGACAAATAATGTACTTTTGCTGGTCTCCAAAAATAACGGATTGATGAACATATTTACTTTCATTAATGGCACTTTCAAGTGGTTGAGGGGCAACATTTTTACCAGTAGAAAGGACAAGGATACGTTTTTTCCGATCAAGGATTTTTAAATAATTTTCTTCATCTACCTGGCCAATATCTCCTGTACGAAACCATTCTCCTTCAAAAGACTCTTCTGTTGATTTTTCATCTTTATAATACCCTTTCATAACACTAGGACCTTTAACTAAAACTTCTCCATCTTCAGCTATTCGCACTTCCAAATTGGGAAGAACCTTTCCGACCGTTCCAGTCTTTGTCCTTATCATTGGATTTGTAGTGATCACAGGTGAAGTCTCAGTTAGTCCATATCCTTCAAGCACCGGTAGATCCAGTGCCCAAAAAAATTTTGACACTTCAGGATTTAGCGTTGCGCCCCCTGAAACCATTCCTCTTAATCTACCACCTAACTTGGACTTCACTTTTTGAAAGACAAGGCGGTCTGCAATTTTCCACTTGCGTTGCAATGATTTTGGCATGGAGTCTCTGAGGATCAAGTCTTGAATGGGACGATTTAGGTAACTCTCATAACGCTCGATTCCAACGGATACTGCCCAATTAAAGATCTTCTTCTTAATAAAGGATCCATTTTCAATCTCATCGATTACCTTCATGTACACCTTTTCAAACAATCTCGGAACACTAGTAAGGACAGTTGGTCTCACTTCAAGCATATTTTCTTGAATGGTATTAATATTTTCGGCGTAAGCAATGGTACAACCTACTGATAGAGGCATATAATGTCCCGCCATTCTTTCAAACACATGAGATAATGGCAAATAGGATAATGTAACATCCTCTGGAAGAAGTTCGATTAACCAAAATTGTACGCCTTCCAAATTGGCAAGGAAATTTCCATGGGTAAGCATAACCCCTTTTTGTTTGCCAGTCGTGCCAGAAGTATGAATAATTGTGGAAAGTTGATCTCGTTCAAGAGTTTTCCAATTATCCTCCCAATTGGGTAATGGATTGTCAGCACCAATCGCCATTAACTCTTCGAAACTAAAGTCTCCATTTCCTTGAGAGAGATTCATCATAATACAATGTTCAAGTGAGTCAGCTAATTCGATTTTTTTACGCTGTTCCTCATTTTCAACTACAACCATTTTGACATCCGCATTTTTTAAAATATACCTGACTTGCTCGGTGGGCAATGTAGGATAAATCGGAACTGTAACCGCCCCTAAGCTTGCAATGGCAAAGTCCGTTATCCCCCACATTGGGTTGCTATTAGACAGGATCGCGACTTTGTCTTCCTTTTTAATCCCCAATTTTGCAAATCCCGAGGCAGCTTCGTAAATATTGTTCCAAAAGGTCGCATAGGTCATTTCTTGGTAGGTGCCGTTTACCTTCCACATAAAAACCACTTTTGTCGGAAACTTACTCACAGTATTCCAAAGCATTTCAACCAAATTATTCGGTTTCATTAGAAGCCCCCTTACATAATCACTTCTCCATTTCTCGTAATCTCATCATCTCGACATTAAATTCTTTCAATAATTGTCGCGGTCGCCATCCCAAAACCAATACACATGACTTGAAGACCATATTTTCCATCTGTATCCTCTAGTGTGTGAAGTAAAGTCGTTGCCAATCTAGCTCCGCTTGCTCCAAGAGGATGCCCCAAGGCAATAGCCCCACCTCTAGGATTAACCTTTTTCATATCCGGATTAAATTCCTTCGCCCATGCTTTCACTACTGAAGCAAAAGCTTCATTTATTTCAATCACATCTAATTGTTCAAAAGTCAGACCTGCTTTTTCTAGTACCTTTTTTGTTGCTGGAATCACGCCTGTTAGCATCATGACTGGGTCAATCCCGACGGCTGTGCGGGCAATTATTTTAGCCCGGGGCTTTAAGTGGAGACTTTCTGCTTTTTCCCTAGACATAAGCAAAAGTCCTGCTGCACCATCACTTATTTGACTTGAGTTTCCTGCCGTTATCACCCCTGCGTCTGGGATAAAAACGGGTGTTAATCCGGCTAATTTTTCAATAGATGTGTCTCTGCGAATCCCCTCATCTCCAGTTAAGCTTATTTCTCCACCTTCTACTTTTAACTTAAGGGGAATAATTTCTCTTTTGAACAAACCTTGGTCAGTCGCAAATTCTGCTCTTCGATGACTTTCCAGCGAGTATTCATCTAATTCCTCTCGCGTAAGCCCCCATTCTTTCGCAATCATTTCTGCAGAAAATCCTTGTGGGACAATATTGTAACGACTTACTAACTCATTGCTGAAGCTTCCCAAATCGCTTCCCATTGGGACACGTGACATATTCTCTACGCCACATGCAATAGCAATATCTACATCCCCAGATAGGATCATTTGTGTAGCCGTATGGATGGCCTGTTGACTAGAGCCACACATTCGGTTTAGTGAAAAGGAAGGTACTTCAACTGGAAAGCCTGCAGCTAGTACCGCCATTCTCCCAATATTACCACCCTGTTCATCCGTCATTGTGACACATCCCGTGACAACCTCTTCCACATCTGCAGACTCTATCCCATTTCGCTCAACTAATTGCTGTAACACAGGAACGAGAAGATCTACAGGGTGTGTATTGGATAACGCACCATTTTTACGCCCAACTGCCGTTCGAATCGCATCAACGATTACAACCTCTCTCACGATATGTCTCTCCTTTGTTTTTTCGCCAAAGCCGTTTTTAGTAGATTGAGAAAATAGCCATTGCTAAAAAGTAAATAGTTCTATCCCACCTGATACATTTAAGCCAATACCTGTAATGTACTTCGCTTTATCTGAGACGAGAAAGGTTATCGCATTCGCAATATCCTCCGGCTCTCCTGGTTGCTTCAATGCAGTACGTTGAATCATCCGTTCATTCATGGCTGGATTCCCCAGCTTAAAGGCTTCCGTACCAATGATTCCAGGTACAATCGCATTCACCCGAATCCCATGCTTGGCACCTTCTAATGCCATACTCTTTGTAAAGCTTAAAAGTCCACCTTTCGTTGCAGAATAGCTAGCTTGCCCAAAGCCTCCGAGTGTACCAGCGACAGATGACATATTGATAATACTACCACTGCCCTGCTCCTTCATATAGGGCCACACAGCTTTCGTGCAATTATAAGCACCTGTCAAATTTACTTTTAAATCTCTTTCCCAGAAATCATCATTTTGATTTTCAATTTTTGAAACATGGTCGAGAGTCCCTGCGTTATTCACCAAAATATCGATACGTCCGAATTCCTGCTTAACCCTCGCGAATACTGCTTCCACCTGTTCTTTATCTGTCACATCCATTTTACAAGCAAAGGATTTTCTCCCCATTTCTTGAATTTCTTTTGCTGTTTTGTCTGCATACATGATATTTGTGCTTTGCATAAATTGAGCAATCGGACCATATTTGAGTGCCTCCTGCTCATTATGAGAATCTGATTCTATTAAAATATCTGTGATCACTACATCAGCACCAGCCTCGGCAAGTGCGAGTGCGTCTGCTCTTCCTAACCCTCGGGAAGCCCCGGTGACAATTGCCACCTTCCCTTTTAACAACTCATTCCAAGAAGACATCATTTCACCTCAATTAGATTGGCCTTAAAATTTAGACATTCATCTATTCAGAGTCTATTATAAGAATTTCGCCTTTTCTTTTAGATAAAAAGCCGCTATTCCAATGCTCGGTTCATCTGTTAGAAACGTCTCAGAAAATGCTTTTGCTTCAATTGCTAATCCTTCCGCAATCGGGTACTCTGCCGCATTGATCGCTCTTTTTGCTAGACCCATGGCATGCACGGCACCTTCTGCCAGTTGTTCAGCAAATTCAGTTGTGACCGATTCCAATTCATCGGGAGCAACAGCACGAGTAATCAAACCAAGCTCTTCTGCCTCTTTCGGTTCTAATTTCTTCGCTGTAAAAATTAGCTCAATTGCCTTTGCTCGACCTAGCAATCTCGTCATTCTTTGAGTACCTCCTGCCCCAGGGATAATTCCAAGTGATAGCTCGCTTAGTCCAATGCGCCCCTTTGACATAAAACGAAAATCGCAGGCAAGGGCAAATTCGCAGCCTCCACCAAGAGCATGACCGTTAATGGCCGCTATCACTGGTTTTGGCAAGGTAGCAAATGTATGAAAGCACGCTTGCATTCTGGCACTCAGATTAGCAATTGGATCATCATCTACCGCTTGCGGATCCACAGATTGAATAATTCCCATTAAATCGGCACCTGCTAGAAAGCTCTTGGGGTGAGCACTTGTGATAACAATGACACGAACAGATTGATCATCCTTCAATACATTTGCAACGTGCTCTAGTTCAAACATTAATTTATCGCCAATCGCATTTGCTGGAGGATTATTTATGGTAACCCAGGTAACTCCCTTAGCACGTTTTTCTACCTTAAGTGTCTGATAATCCAACAAATCTCCTCCTTTCTTCAACAGTGGTCTTCCCTAAACCCTCACGTTATATGGAGCGTATTGACGCCTTGCGATTACTAAATGTTGGATTTGGTTCGTCCCTTCAAAAATATCGAACACTTTCACGTCCCGATACAATTTTTCTACTAAATGACCATCCAAGCCAATTGGACCTAAAATTTCAAGACACTTCACACAGACATCCAGCGCCATTTGCCCAGCATACGCTTTAGACATTGCCGCTTCCTTTGCATTTGCTACACCAATATCCGCTTTCCAAGCTGCCTCCCATGTAAGATATCTTGCAGCCGCAATATCCTGTTCGGCTTCTGCCAAAAGTTCAGAGGCAATCGTAGGAAACTGTCCAACTTTCGGATATTCTTTGCGAACCAAATCGATTGTATATTCATAGGCAGCACGCGCAATTCCGATGGCCATTGCCGCTACAATTGGACGTGTACTATCAAAAGTTTTCATCGCGACTTGAAACCCAGATGGCTTTGAAGCAGCCGTTTTATAAAACTCTTCACCACCGAGTAAATTCTCATCCGGTACAAAGCAGTCCTCAAAAAGAAGTTCAGCCGTTTCATTCGCTCTTAATCCCATCTTTTTGACAAGTTTCGTACAACTGAAGCCCTTCGTCCCTTTTTCAACAACAAATGCCCGCTGTCCAGCACGCCCTAGGGATTTGTCTATAGTTGCAAATACAACAACCCATGAAGCACGACCACCATTTGTAATAAAAATTTTCTGTCCATTTAATATATATCCACCATCAACTTTTTGTGCTGTTGTTTGAACACCTGATGCATCAGACCCCGCTTCTGGTTCGGTCAGCGCATAAGCACCCCAACGCGGTTTATCTTTTGTAAAAATGGATAGGAATCTTTGTTTTTGTTCAGGTGTTCCACTACTTTGAATAGGAGGTCCTCCTAGTCCTGCGCCGGGCAATGACAATGCAATTGCCGGGTCCCCCCATGCAATTTCCTCTGTGGCAATTACCCCTAAGCGATTACCTTGACGTTCATTTTTGGATGATTTCTTATCAGCATCATCCCCACCAAAGGATGATGTATTTAGTTGAATGCCCATTTTATTTACTTTATCCAGCCATTCATCAGGTACTTTCCCTAACCGGTCAGCCTCTAGCGATATCGGTCGAATCTCATTCTCAGCAAACCAATGTGTTAATTCCTTTATTTGTTTTTGTTGTTCAGTTAGTTCGTACGTTATCACTTGTTTTTCACCCCTATCGGCTCACCAATCAATTGCTCTCCTCTTGCAATTAATAGCTCTCTTTCGCGCCCATACAAAGACACTTGTGCTTGGGCATCCCTCATCCATTTTTCAACTGGGTATTCCTGAACATAACCATGTCCTCCTAAGAGTTGCACCGCTGAATCAGTTACATACCTGACTGAACGATGGGCACGATAGAGCGCCCTTAGGACGGAGCCGCCTGCTGATTCTTTCTCCTCATCTAATTCAAGCGCTGCTTGCCAGACGAGATGATTGGCGATCCGAGTCTCCATTGCCATATCCGCAATTCGGAATGAAACACCTTGAAATTTTGCAATTTCCTGTCCAAATGCCTTTCGTCCAGCCGTATATTCTGTAGCATAGTCAAGGGCTGCTTCCATCAACCCAACTTCCTTTGCTGCTTGTAAAAGCTGGACTCTAGGTCGAATTTTTCCTATTAATCGAAGGGCTTCTTCATTTCTTGCAAGGATTAGCTCTTCAGATACGAACACATTTTCAAACACGTATTTGCCCATTCCTGATGCAAGTAAACCTAATCGATAATCCCCAAATTCTATTTTTAGGTTTTGCTGTTCGGATACCTCAACCCAGATCACTAACGGCAAACCATCACTATCCTCCCCCATCACAACTAAGTAATCTGCAAAGGATGCTAATCGAACGGGTTGAGAGATACCATTGATGACCCATGAATCGTTATTGTTCTCTATGGTTACATGGGTATTTCCCGTTAGGTCCAGAAGCGCCACTGACTTTTTCGCATGAATAATATCGTCCCTATAGGTGGATAAAAGAGGATGATTAGGATATAACCGAAATAGTGTCGATGCATCTCCTAATCCAGGCAATCCTTGAATGGCACCTAAGTCTCCGTAACTTAAAGCTTGTAAAATTTGTACCTGAGTAATCATAGGAAGTTCTAGGCCCTCCCAATTCTCTGGTGTTTCTAAGGCAAGAAATCCAAGTTCATCTAGTTCACTCACAAGAAAAGCATCGACTACCTGATTTTTTTCTATTTCTCTAGCAACTGGTCGAATTTTTTCGATGGCAATGCTTTTGGCTACTTGAATAAACTCTTTTTCTTCATCTGTTGGTAAAAAGGATGTCACTACTTTTCCCCCTCTTTTAAAACAGAAACTTCCACATGGCGCGGAAGTTTCTATTCTTCCTAATATCATTTCTAAATCAAACCGTTCTGTAGGCTGCTAAAACACCTTGAAGCTTTAATGCGAGACCCATGTTTCCTTGTAGCTTTAATTTTCCACTCATAAATGCTTGTGTGCCATTTAAGCTTCCCTCAACCATCTTCTCAAAATCTTCACTTGCCATTTTTAAAATGCAGTCAGGTTTTTCGTCTCCTCCTTCAGCTACATAGCTATTCTCACCTCTTAAGACAATCTGATAGGAGCCAGCTTTCTCTCCATGTAGATCAAATTGATAGACCGCCTCAAGACCATTTAGACGACTAGGGTCAGCACTCAATGCTTCATCAATTTCACGAAAGATTTCTTTTAATTCTGCCATCCTTCATTTCCTCCTCTAATTACATTATTTTTGCTGTGTATCTCAATCTTAAATTCTGATAATTCAATAATATATTCCTAAAAATGTAGGGATTTTCGAATAGGTTTTTATGTTAGTCCCTAACTTTGTATGTATAACGCAAAAACAAAAAGCTGACCAAAAGATGAGTCACGATCTTTTAAGTCAGCTTCTACTTAAGTTAAGTTATTTAAAGCTAGTAATAACGTTAAATCCATAGGTTTTATAGTTCGTCATATCATTCAAGACTTCATTCACATCATCCAATGCAATTTCTCTTGATACAAGGGAACGCGGATTCAGCTTCCCTTGTGCAATTAATGATAGTAGACCATCATACTCTGTCTTTGGATTTCCTAAGCTTCCTACAATTTCAAGTTCTTGCGCGGTTACCGCGTCAATTGGAATTCCCGCAATCCCTGATTCATTGTGGGTAGTTAAGCCAATTTGGACATGACGCCCACCTTTTCGTAGGGATAATACAGAATTTAAAATGGTTTCCTGAATACCTAGAGCTTCAATCGATGCGTGAGCCCCACCTTTTGTGATTTCCTTAACGGCCTCGATGACATTTTCATTCCGTCCATTAATTGTGGCAACCGCACCTTCTTTTCTCGCCATCTCAAGCTTTGCATCATCCACATCAACCGCAATCACTTGAGCACCAACCGCATTCCCTACTTGAATCGATGAAAGTCCTACTCCCCCAGCACCATGAACAACTAGCCAGTTTCCAGGCTTAACATTGGCACGAGAAACACCATGGTAGCCAGTCATATATCTACACCCAATTGCTGCCGCTGTGACAAAATCTACTTCATCTGGCAATTTTACAAGATTAAAATCTCCATTCGGAACCTTCACATATTCTGCATATGCTCCATCATAGCCAAATCCAAATATTTGAAGGTTATCGCAGCGATTTGAATGGCCGCTTAAGCAATTTAAGCAATGCGAACATCCTTCATGAAAAGGAGTAGTCACTCGATCTCCTGGACGAAAATTCTTTACCTCTTTTCCGACTACTTCGACTATCCCACCCATTTCATGTCCTGGTATGATTGGAAGTTCAGGTGCTAATCCTAACCATGCCCAATCTCCCATCCACGCATGCCAGTCACTTCGGCAGACACCACTAGCCTCGATTTTAATAATCACGTCATGTGGGCCTGGCGTTGGATCAGGAACATTTCCAATCCGAAGTGGTTTTCGGTTTTCTATTATTTGAGCTGCTCTCATCTTTCTTCCCCCTTTTTTTCTTTGACCAACCTAGTAAAATGTATTCATCTCTTGCTATGAAAATGCTTACAAAAATATAAAAGGCAAATATAAGAGAATTACACAAATAAATAAAAAAAGAGCGCCAAATCAATTGTGATTTAGCACTCAGAAGTTAACCTTAGTTTAAAGTTTCCTCTCGTGTAGCAATGCGTTGTTTATACCATAATTGAATATGAGTAAAAATGGCGAACAATAAAAAGAAATTCATTGCCCATACGCTAACGAATGGTGCCATTCCTCCAAATTCGATCGTGTAGTAGCCCTTAAGAAGCATCACGATATATGATTCTAGAAACACTAGCAAAAATCCCCCAATTCCTGCAGCAGTCATTCGAATCATGACTATTCCTCCCCCACTTCGTTCATTTTTTTGTAAAATGTTTATTACAATCTTGTGAAATATATATATAACTAAAGATTAAATCTCTTGAATATGTTAATATATGTATCTTTATTCAGAATTATATATCGTATAATCGAATAACACAATTAAAAGGTTTTCAGAAAATACAAATAGGTCTTTTGGACTAACAAAGAGGACACTAACGATGTCGTTAGTGTCCTCTTTTACTTATTAGCTTCCGCTTTTCATCGTTGCCCTATTACCAGTCGGTCCATTTGTTCGACCATTGGTCCCAGGATCAATGCCGTTTGCCCCTCGGTTATTATCAATCAAATCGGTATTGAAGTCCCGATCCAAATCATTTCTGCGATAATTAGTATTGTTGTTGTCAAAGCGCACTGGTTCAAATCCGTCATTGTCCCGATTGTTAAAGATCCCGTTATCCTGCCGATCATATCGAACCGGACTGTAATTCACATCGTTATCATCGTCGTTATTCATTCTGTTATTATCGACACCGCAAGCGCCGAGTATTCCCAATGACAAAGTAGCTGAAACCGCAGTCAGAAGAAGCTTTTTATTCATGAAGTACCTCCTGCAATATTACTGTTGTTCTTTTTTCTCTGTATGAGCCTTTGAACTACTTGGGGTACTCTTACTAGCTGTTTGGTCCTCTGGTTTATCCTTAATCGCCTGAGAGAATTCCTCCGCAATTTCAGCTGCAAATTGCTGATTTACCGGAAAGTTCATGCCACTAGGCTTGCCGTTTTGGGGTTTAAATAGAGCAGATTTCGCCTTATTCATCATATCCCCGTTAGAGTTACGGCGGAACATATACGCGAGAGCAGCTACAGCTCCACTAACAGCAACAAGCATCCAGTTTGATTTGCCTCTACCGCTTTTTTTCGTCATTGCACGAAGCATTCTTTTTCCGCCCATGCTTTTTGTAAAAAATTTGGCCATTTGATTGCCACTCATTTAACTTCCTCCTCAAACAAAGGGTCAAGCAGTAAATCACATATCGAGAGAAATCATTCTCTCACCTTTAGATTGATTTGCAACGATGATTTTTATGTAAATTAGCTTTTTAATTATTTTCCATTCATAGCTAGACTATTTTTCGTGAACATTAAAAAGGAGAAAAACAAGGCAAAACAAAAAAGCTGCCAGTAGCAGCTTTTAAATAACTGATCGTATTTCGTCACTGATTATCTTAGAGAGTCCAATTTCGTGAATCGTTATTTCAGGTCGGCTTCCAACGCGGATATTTACACCCGTTTGTCCTAGACCTTCACTAATATAAAATGGTTTATCATCATGTCTTTGTAACCCTTTGATCATGTTCATTCGAACCAGCTTACCCATTTTAACAAGATGATATGCTTTTGGATAACAAATCTGACCGCCGTGAAAATGGCCTGCTAATAAATAGTCAAAATGATAATTTTTCATATGAAGAACTAAATTTGGATCATGTGTTAATACCAAATTATAGCCTTCCTTAAGACCTTTATAGGACATTTCGAGATTGCTTCTTTTTGTACTAAAATCATCAATTCCAATAATATTGATTCGTGTTCCCTGAATGAAGATTTCTCTAGTCTCATTTCTCATGACCTTACAGTTATATTGTTCTAGCGTTTGCGTTAATTCATTAAGGTTCTTGCCTTTTAACACATAATCATGATTTCCAAGTACAGCAAACATTCCATAAGTCGGATGCAGTTGATTCAAAATTTCTAGATAAGGAATTAGTTTTGGAATCGATCTTTTTCGATCTAAAAAATCACCAGTAAGAGCAATCAAGTCAACTGATTCATCCTTCAATTTTCCATAAAGCTCATCAGGAGTTATTGATATGTTTTCTAAATGTAAATCGGATAAATGCAATATTTTCAGTGTAGGTTGATGCATTTCAGTTTGATTGATTTCAATTTTATTAATAGCGATATCTTTTGTATTTAGATATGCTTTCTTGAAAAAATAAACAATAATAATAATAATAATAAGCAATGCAGTAATTAATAATAGTTTCAAATACATCACTCCCTTTCCTGAAAATTATACAGGAAATAGAAATGAATACTGCCGGTAATTCATGGAATACCTACGTAAAATGTTAATCTTGATGGCCAGTGGCCAAATCGCAAAAGAAAAACACTATTCATTTTCAAATAGTGTTTTTACGTTTTCTTTATGTGTTTAGAAGTGTTTTCCAGGATTATTAATGACTTCAAGAACCCTCGTTGTCTGCTCCATATCACTTTTGCAGATAGGACATGTTGGAGTTTCACTGCTTTTAAAATTATCTCGAACCCAAGCATTACAATTCTCTGATTTACAAACCCAAATCTTTGTTTCTTCTGTAACGATTTCTTCTTGATTTCTTCTACCAAAACCCATTCTATCCACTCCCAATTGTGATATACATAGATCCTTTTGACGACGATAAGCAACGGGAAAAGTATCTAAAAATAAAAAAATCACTACCATAAAAAGCTCCAAAAACACATGTAACTTTTTATAATACGTGAATTACAAGCAATATGCAATATCTATTATTAGAATACCACATTTTTGTCAAATTGTATAGCACTTCACAAGAATTGGGATTAAAAAACTGAAATTATCTAAGAGATTTTTTCCCTCGAATAGTGGTACAGGCCACCCCCTCTGAATAGAATGGGTACAAGTGTCATTTGTTATGAGGAGGCCACTTTTTCATGGGAATTTTCATCAGTTATGTATTTCTTGGGCTGTCTCTCGCTGCTCCTATTGGCCCCGTGAATGCAGCCCAAATGGACAAAGGAATCAAACACGGATTCCTCAACGCCTGGATACTAGGACTGGGCTCCGTACTTGCCGATTTATTCTATATGTTTTCAGTATTTTTAGGGCTTGCTCAATTTATCGAAATCCCAATCGTTAAAGCTTTTTTGTGGTTATTCGGTTTTTTCGTTTTAGTGTATACAGGCTTTGAAGGTTTATGGGGGGCAAGAAATATCGTATTTTCTAACAACCGAGGGAGTGAATCGTTATCTAAATCCTTTTTCACCGGTTTTCTTATGTCTATTTCCAATCCATTAACGATTCTTTTTTGGCTTGGAATTTACGGTTCTGTCTTAGCAAAAACGTCAGCTATGTATGAAAAAGAACAATTACTGATATACAGCTGTGCGATTATACTAGGACTGGTAATCTGGGATATTACAATGGCTTTTGTTGCTAGTAGCGCCAGAAGATTATTGACGACAAAAGTGTTAACTTCTATTACTATTGCATCCTCTATTTCACTCATTGGCTTTGGGATCTATTTCGGGTACGAAGCCGTTAAAATACTATTTTAAGACTTCAGGGTTTTACTCAGGTAAATAGTAGGGTAAAATATGAGTGGCTTTATATAATAGAGAGGATGAACAAAATGGAGATTACAGACCACACAGTAGAACTAATCGAAGATCCATTTGGCATATTATCAGGAAATCGTTTTGAGTTTTTCTTACATATAGAAGTGCCAGAAGATGACGAGCTTTTTTCAGAAAAAGGATTAAAAGTAAAAGTTTTAATTATAGAAGATGAGAACGGAATACATATGTCTCATTATCATATTATCGAAAATACAACAGAAAAAGTTTTAGATTTTGAACTCGAGGAAGACGAGGAACAACTAATTCTAGATTATTGCCGAGAGCAGCTAAAAGAAGACCAAGAATAAGAATACTGCTTAGAAAGAATAAAAGAGCCAAGGCTCTTTTATTCTTGGATATTTTTTCCTTCTTCGATAATATGATACATTAAATGCGCCAGATGATGAATCGGACTATATTCTTCTTCTTCCTCTTCCTCTTCTCCCACTTCATCATGAAACTCTAAATCATTTAAATGCAATGCAGCGAACTGGTAGAAATCTTTAAGTTCGAATGCATAGCAGCCGCTTGGCTCTTCCTGCTCATCTTCATAATGTAAAACAAGATAAGATTCTACCCCTTCATTATTGACAGCATCAAAATAAACGAAGAAGCCAATATTCGTATCTAGCTCAAATAAATGTCTCGTGCCACCCTCTGTAACCTTCGAAAAATCTTCTTCTGATAATTTTTGCACATTCATGGAATCTACTTGGTCTTCTTTGTGGAAATTAACCGTGAAAGCTTTCATTTTTGACAACTCCTTATTAGTAATCACTATCAAACATACCATAACTTAGTTAAAGTTCCCAGAATTCTACATGTGCTGCATTCAGAAAGGATTTTAGAGAATTTTAAAAGGAGCCCAGTAATTTGGACTCCTTTATATTTTACTGTTAAGCCTTATTCACATTAACAGCTTGTGGTCCGCGTTGACCTTCTTCAATGTCGAAAGTAACTTCTTGACCTTCTTCTAGGGTTTTAAACCCCTCGGTTTGGATAGCTGAGTAGTGTACAAATACATCTTCTCCACCCTCAACTTCAATAAATCCAAATCCTTTTTCTGAGTTAAACCATTTTACTTTACCAGTTGCCATTCATTAATCCTCCTAAAAATCGAAAACATTTGATGATACCTATGTATCACATCTATAGTTTGCCAAAAAATCAACTTTTAAATCATTTTTTCAGGATTTTTTTAAATAATGCTTAGAAAAAATAAGACTGGTACAAAAAATCGCTTTTAACGACCCTTTAACCCAGCCATAGATTTTATATTAATTTAACGTTCTTTCTGCAGCATCCACAGTATGTTTTAATAGCATTGAAATGGTCACAGGACCTACGCCACCTGGAACTGGTGTAATAGCCGATGCTTTTTCATAACAGCTACTATATTCTACATCCCCAACATTGCCTGGATTGTAACCAGCATCCAGCACCACGGCACCTTCCTTCAGCCAATCACCCTTGATGAATTCAGGCTTCCCAACAGCAGCTACAACAATATCAGCTTGTTTAATAAGCTCTGGCAAGTTATTTGTATAAGAATGGCATGTTGTAACAGTCGCGTTTCTATTCAGAAGTAGCGCAGAAACTGGCTTCCCTAAAATCGGACTTCTTCCAACGACAACTGCATGTTTGCCTTGTAATTGTATGTTATAAAAATCAATAATGTTTAAGATGGCAGCAGGTGTACAAGAAGGATATAATCCAAAACCTAATGCTGTTTGACCGTATCCCCAACTCGTCACTCCATCAACATCTTTTTCAAGCGCAATCGCTTCAAATGCTTTACGTTCATCAATTTGAGAAGGTACTGGGTGTTGCAATAAAATTCCATGAACAGAAGTGTCGTTGTTTAATTCATTAATGGTATGAAGTAGTTCTTCTGTAGTTGTTTCTTTAGGAAGATGAATTTTTTGCGATTTAATCCCTAATTTTTCGCAAGCATTCCCTTTCATTTTCACATATGTAGCAGAGGAAGGATCATCACCAACTAAAATGGTTACTAGGCTTGGTACCACTCCATTTGCCTTTAAAGCTTCAATTCTCGGCTTTAATTCCTCTCTGATGTGTGTCGAAACCTTTTGTCCGTCTAAAATAATCTTGTTATCCATGTATATACCTCCCCTGAGATAAATAATTCTGCTTCCTATTCGCCCAGACGACCGGCTATACATAGACGTAGCTCCCCTGTGGTTTATTCCACGCTCGTCGTCAGTTACTACGTACTTATTTCCACAACTATTATAGCAAAAAACACATATAATTCAATGTGTTATTTATCTGAACGTTCGTGAATTACATATTAGTATGTCCAAATGTATTGAAAGACAAAAATGAAAGCGTATATGTTTTGATGATTTTAATTTCCACATACTGAGCTAAAAACGGACATTTACCATTTTCGACATGTGTACCCACTTAAACTTAACCGGAGAAATTTCTTTTATTTGGAAAAATTAATGGGGATTAGGTGAAATAGGCGGAGATTTTCCTCTAAATGACCTAAATAGCCTAAATATCATGAAAAAAGTATAGCTTAACCGAAAAAATTCCGCTTATTTATAGAGAAATAGTTGAAGTTCTTGATTTAGACGGAATTTTTCCACTTATTTTTAAATGTAATAAATAACTTCCACTTTTAACAGAGCTTAAATAAAAAGACCGTAGGTAAACTCGAGAATTTCGAGTTTGTCTACGGTCTGAGACAACAGCGTCTGTTGTCTGTTTCGCTCCTATTCGAGGCGTTAATAATGATGTAGTCGACCTAAAACAACGAAAGCCCTACCTCTCTCTCGTCATTACGGTTCCGAGACCGCGCCGGTGTGAATTAGGATATTCATAGTTCTAAGTGGAAAGATAATCTCTGGAAAAGTTTTTTTGATGAAGTTCAAAAAAAGAAGGAATTGTTGGGGAAAACCTTTTTTAAAGACTTAATGTCTTCTCATTAACCAATTTACTATAAATCGTATAGAGTATACCTTTTCACTCTTGTGCCTCAAAGGACGAGTCTTTATTGTATACCAGATTACAATTTCTGTCAAACACATATCAAAAAAGTAAAAATTCACCTTTTAAGAGGACAAATTAGATACTTAATTTGTCCCCTAGATGCTTCAAGCAACGTTAATTCTAGTTCCCCTGCTATCTCTGAAAACCTTTTGGCCACATTAAATAGAATTGGCACGTTTGAACCATATTTTGAGGCCAAATGTGATGAGGACGTAATCATTAACTAATCTTACCAGTTACTTCAAAAGATTTTCTGTTTCCTGAATAAGTTCATGCAGCAGATTTAGAGCTGTCTTTAAACCATCTTGATCCTCTGTAATAAGTGCGAAAATTTCATTTATCCTATGGGAGTAATTGCTTGGCACTATGCTAAACGAATTAGCAATGGCAGTAGCTCCCTTTTCATTCATCAAGTAGGTTTCATTAATCGCAAATAAAACCTGATTTAAGCAAGATACTGACCTGAAACAACATCCAGCGATATAGGATAGATCTTTTTTATAGATACCTTTAAATCCATTTTCAAGAGAAAAGTTTGACTCCCAAAAAAATTTTTGGATAATTGCTTTTTGAAAAACAGATGGGTATGGGATTGTTCTACTTTTAAGTGTACTTATTTTTCCCGAAGGATCCCATAAGACTTTACACAAAGCAATCTCAGCAAAATAAATCGAGTTGACAAATCCATGGGGATGTCCTGGTTGATAATCGATGGTGATATTCCCCATAACACATTGTTCAACTACGTGTGAAACTTTGTTTAAATCACGGAATAAAAAATCGACAGGAGTTTGATTAACCTGCAACCAGCCACCACCATTAATCCATGGCCCCCAGCCGCCTATTTCTGTCACTAAGTTTACTCTATGGTCGTCATCAATTTGAGCCGCAACCCGACGAAGCTGGGTAATGTCCAGCTCTTTTTCGGAATCGTAGTAAATACCTATATCTATATCAGAGCCGGGGGTTTCAGTCCCTCTAGCTCTTGAACCACCGAGAACCAGAGCGCTTACTCCGTTGATTTGCTTTAAACTCTCAACAATATTCGAAATTGTGTATTGCACGATCATACCTCTCGCTCCAATCTGACCATCATCTCGACATTTCGAGTTTTAAACCTGTAGCATTTTTTCGTACACCTTCAGATTTGCGTAAATCAACTGCAAATATGGTGTTCGAATTTGATGTGCTTCAGCATGCTTTAATAGATACAAGAAGAAATGAGCGGCCTCAGTAGGCATACCTTTTTCCATATCGCGCTGCATTGATGATTTCATCTCATAGCCCATCTCTTTTATTTTCGTAAGCTGTGCCCCAATTAATTCCTGTCCGACAGGAGCACCGATTTTCTCCATCACCGTCACTACCTCTGTGGCGATTTCTGATAATGCCTCAAAACCACTCTCTACTTCACGAATCGGTCCAATTGGAGCTCGCATTAACGTTGTTGCTCCTGAAAGCAATGAGATAAATAAGTATTTATGCCACATTTCTTTCATGATTTGATCCGAATAAATAAAATTTGCTTTTGTATGAGAGAAAGCTTCTTTTACTTTCTTAATTCTCTCTGTTTCCTCGCCATTTCTTTCTCCAAAAACTAAATTATGTATTGGGCTCGTTTGTACGACATTTCCGTTCGTAGCTAACGTTGTTTCGATAAAACAAAGCCCCCCAAGAACATGCCTATCTCCAAATTCATTCACTAACGTTTCTATATGAGAAATTCCATTTAGAAGTGGTAAAATCATCGTTTCTTCTGTCACAAATGGACGAATATCTTCCATGGCAGCATGTAAATGATAGGATTTAGTAGAAAGAATAATTAGATCATACTTTTCATTGACTTCCTCACGAAGAACCAATTTCGGCTGCAAGTTTATGTCTCCATGAACACTTTCAATACGAAGTCCATGTTGTTCAATTTGTTTTTTTCTTCCTTCTCGAACTAAAAATGTGACATCTTCCCCTTTTTCAAGCAAACGTCCACCAAAATATCCACCGATAGCGCCAGCCCCAACGATTAAAATTTTCATCGTAATCCCCCCAAATCCCTTTTGCATTTAGTTTATCACAATACTCAAAAAAATCGGTATTGTTCGCTCACAATACCGATTACGTTTTAAGCTTCTTTTTTAGCCTTCGTTTTTGTTTTTGTAGCTGCTCGTTTTTTCCTTACTGGAGCTGAAGTAACATCTGGTTTTGTTCTGTCAATCGACGCCTGCAAGGCTGCCATTAAATCCGTTACATTTGATTTTGGTTCGTTTGCAGCGGTAGGTGTCACTACCTCTTTGCCCGTTCTCTTCGATTCAATTAATTCCAATAGAGCAACGCGATAGTCATCTGTATATTTAGATGGTTCAAATTCAGTCGTTAGCTGATCGATTAGAAGAATAGCCGTATCAAGTTCTTTTTTTGTGACATTGTCCTCTGCTGGTACATTCGGAACATCTCCTGCCGAACGAACCTCATCTGGAAAATGGATGGTTTCCATCACAAGTGTATTTTCATAAACCCGAAGGACCGCCATTTGTTCCTTCGAGCGAATGACGATTTTTGCCAATCCAACCTTCCCTGACTCTTCTAATGCCTTTCGAAGCAAGGAATACGCCTTACTTCCGCCTTCATTCGGTGACATAAAATAGCTTCGATTATAATAGATCGGGTCAATTGTATCCATTTTGACAAAATCAAGAATCTCAACTGCCTTCTCCTCATTTTCCTTTTTTAAACCTTCTAGCTCATCATCCTCGAGGACGACAAACTTTCCCTTAGCGTACTCATATGCTCTCACAATATCATCGTTTGATATTTCTACGTCACATACCGGGCAAACTTTTTCATATTTGACGGGAGAATGACATTTCTTATGCAAATTTCTTAGCTTAATGTCCTTATCCTCTGTTGCTGTATGAAGCTTGATTGGAATATTGACGAGCCCAAAGCTTATACTGCCTTTCCAAATTGTATGCATCAAAGTATCTCCAATCTTTTTTAGGCTTAGTTTGTGTGCCTACGATTAGGTCATGCTGTAAAAGATTTGGAAGTTGAATTGAGATTATGCTGCTAATTCAATGAAAGAAAGGAAAACTACAGATAATGAGAACTTTGGGAGAGATGGTCATGAAGCCGATGCTACCAAGTCTTACCTTTGAAATACCAGAAGGTGACGAATGGAGATATGAAGTGAAATATGATGGTTTCCGGGCACTTTTAACATGGGATCAAGAGATCAGGCTTGTTAGCCGAAACGGGAAGTCACTTCTCGAGATCTTTCCGGAAATCAAATCCTTTTTATTGGAAAATGAAGAAAAAATAAAGCCTTTTTTACCGCTAAGCTTAGATGGTGAACTTGTCTATTTAGAAAATCCATACAAAGCAAACTTCGGAAACATTCAAGTCAGAGGACGAATGCGATCGGATATAAGAATTGCCGAAAAGGCTAAACAAGCTCCATGCTACTTATTAATTTTTGACGTATTAGTTTTGAACAACAAAAATGTCATGTCTGAAAGCTATCTCAAGCGAAAGGATTTACTAATTTCATTTTTCAAGAAAATCGGATTACCAACAACTCCTGATGAAAAGAGTAATGCACTATTGCAAATGATTCCACCCTATAAAAGCTTTTCTGATATTTGGGATAAAGTGACCCTTTTTGATGGAGAAGGCGTAGTCGCAAAGCATATCCAGAATCAATGGGAGGAAGGAAAACGCACGAACACTTGGGTAAAGTTCAAAAATTGGAAGTACGTTTCATGTTTTGTCACGGCTTATGAAAAATCGAATGGCTATTTCTATGTAGGAGTGTACAATCAGAAGGAAATTGTACCGATCGGGCAATTTCTATTTGGAATAAAGCCTGATGAAAAACAAGCTCTTTTTCAAACCATAAAAGACAATAAAGTAAACGAAGAGCAACAATTTATCTATGTAGAGCCTGCCATCTGTGTAGAAATCAAGTACTTAGAAATATACGAAGAGCAAATGAGAGAACCTCATTTTGACCGATTTCGCTTTGACCTCACTCCTCAAGACTGTACATATGAACGTTTTGTAGGGCAACAAAAGAATTTACCGAGTGACGTTGAAATTTCTCATCCAGAAAAGCCACTTTGGGAGCATCCACCTGTTCAAAAAATGGATTACATTCATTATTTAAGAGATATTTCACCCTACTTTCTTCCCTTTTTAGAAAATCGTCTTTTAACAGTCATTCGTTATCCACACGGGATATTTGGTGAAGCTTTTTATCAAAAAAATTGTCCTGATTATGCACCCGAATACGTCGAGACAAAGCTCGATGATGGAATCAATTATATCGTTTGTAACAATCTTAAAACGTTGCTTTGGCTAGGAAATCAAATTTCCTTTGAATTTCATATTCCTTTTCAAACGGTTAAAAGTAAGGGGCCAAGTGAAATTGTCTTTGACTTAGACCCACCTTCAAGAGAGTATTTTCATTTAGCAATCAAAGCTGCCCTCCTAATTAAAGAAGTCCTAGACCATTTACATTTAATCAGTTTTGTGAAAACTTCTGGGAGTAAAGGTCTGCAAGTGTATATTCCCTTACCGGAAAATCGCTACAGCTTTGACGACACGAGATTATTTACGGCATTCATCGCGGAATATTTAGTTTCAAAGGAGCCAGCGGATTTCACCATTGAAAGAATGAAGAAGAATAGAGGCAATCGACTGTACGTAGATTATGTACAGCATTCTGAAGGAAAGACGATTATTGCACCTTATTCTCCACGAGGAAAGGCTGAAGCAACTGTTGCTACGCCACTTTATTGGGAAGAAGTAAACGACCAATTAAAAATAGAAGATTTTCAAATACCAAACATCCTAAAAAGAATAGAAAAGCAGGGTGACCCATTTCGGACCTTCTTCCAGTCAAAAGAAGTACAAAATTTTGATGACGTTTTGGCATTTTTGAAGCAAAAAAAATAAGGAGCCTTAAAAATCGGCTCCTTTCACTGTTTAAGCATTTAAAGCTTCATTAAGGAAACCCTTAACTTCTTCCTGAAGCTTCGCGTATTGCTTCGTTTCCTGCACGAATTCCTCTTTTGCTGAACATGTAAATTTCTCAGGTGCATCAAGATCAACCTGTACCTTTGTTTGATTAACGTAGGTAGCATTACCAATTAGGTCTATTTTGTAAGTGTCGTTTTCTTTATGAGCAACACATCTTACTTTTCCCCCATTGTTGAATACCTCAACCGGCTCTTCAATTTCATTAAGTCCGTTTAAACAACTTACTAAAGTAGAGGCAGACATTGCAGTACCACAAGCATTCGTAAACCCTACTCCACGCTCAAAAGTACGGACATATATTTGACCAGGCTTTAAAGCTTTAACAAAGCTCACATTTACTCCGTCTGGGAAAAGTTCATTTGGACCATTAACGTATTGACTAATTTCTTTTTGAACATCTGAACGAATTACTTCATTGTCTACAATTGTAATCAAGTGAGGGTTTGGTACCGCTAAGGCCGTAAATGCTAATTCCTCAGATAGCGAAGGAATTTCCTCATTTAACAATGTGTCTTTGTCAATTTGCAATGGCAAATCTTTGACGTTAAAAGAAACCGGTGAAATCTCAACTAAATATGTTGGGATCTCTGGAAAAATATCTTCGTCTTTTCGTACGGCTAGGTCTGCCTTCATCGTTTCAATGACAGCTTCTGACATATCTTTGAGTTCACATACATAGCGTGCCACACAGCGTAAGCCATTTCCACACATTGAAGCCTCAGACCCGTCCGAATTAAACACACGCATTCTTCCATCTGCTTTGTCACTATTCATGACAAAAAGGATTCCATCGGCACCTAATTCAGTTTCCCGATTACAAAGGGCTATTGTTAGCTCTCTCCGCTGTTTCTCTGTGAAGGAATAATGATTTGATATTTCATCTATTAGTAAAAAGTCATTTCCTGAACCATGGCATTTGATAATTTCTAACTCCACTTGTAATACCTCCACATTGCTTTGAAATTTCATTGTTATTCCTATATTATCAAAAAAACCTGACGATTGCTTTCGTCAGGTTTAAATAATTTGTAATCGTTCCGCTTCCATCAGCTGATTCGACCAGCTTAAGGATTCAGCATAAATTTTAAATAATTCCTTTTCTTCAATCGAAAGAACTGCACATTTTTTTCGAATGATACCCCACTGGGCTTTTTCAACTGCTGTAACTAAATCAAGAACATCTTTTAGGGAATTTTGCACTCCAGTAAGTGCATCTCTAAGCTCCTCTTCAAAAGGAAGCTCTGAAATAATCTTCTCCATCGGAACTCCAGTAAGCTTGTCCATAATCGAGAACATTCCTAACGTAAAACTAGCAGATGGTGCAGTTTTGTAATTCGCTATTCTTTCAATTGACTCGCACATTTTGGCTCGAGTCAAAGATAGCTGGACAACATCCTTTGAAAGTTCTGTGCCCTTTTGAACTTTGTTTCGAACTGAAAAGATATATAGCCATTTCTTAATCTCTATTAACCCAAGAAGCATGACCGCTTGCTTAACCGAATAGATTTTTTGCCTTGTTCGATTAAACGGTGAGTTTACCAACTTCAAGAGTTTATATGATAGAGAAAGATCCTTTTCAATCAATTCAGTAATAGTATCCATATTCGACTCTGTCATAGCGAGCTCTTCAATATTTTTGTAATCAAAATAAAAATAGGCAGGGACATCGTATGTAGACAAAATCTCTGGCTGCGCCAAATAATAGCCTTGAAAATGGTCATAGCCACTTCGTTTAGCCTCTGTTAAAGCTTCTTTTGTCTCAAGCTTTTCCGCTACTAGTTTGATTGAATTTTCTTTTGCCATCTTTTCTATTCTTTTTCGAGTTTTCTTTGGAGTTGACAGAAAGTCAACCTTAATCATGTCAGCACACTGAAATAATTGATAAGAATAAGGGTTCTTTTCATTTAGAACAACATCGTCAAGAGCAACTTGATAGCCTAGCTGTTTCAATTCTCGACAAATACCAACTAGTTCTTCAGAAGGCTCAATCGATTCCAAAATTTCCACTACAATCTCCCTTGGTGTAAAAAATGTCGGAAGACGAAGCTGGAGTAATTTTTCAGTGAAGTTAATAAAACAAGGCTTTCCGTTCGAAAGCTCTTCAATGCCAATATTTAAAAAGCTATTAATAATGACATCAGCTGTTGCTTGATCACCGTCTATATCTGGAAATGAATTTTCCGTACTACTACGGTATAGAAGCTCATATGCATAAACCTCTTGCTCCCTAGTAAAAATAGGTTGTTTTGCAACAAATACCTCCATCCCTTCACCCCGTTTTCTCTCTTTCATGTTGGAATAAACATATTTTAATCAATTAATTCTGATAATGCTGTCGAAGTTTGTAAATAATTTATATTTTTTTGAAAAATATATAAAAAATTGACAAGATATTAACTAAATTATGGTAGAAGATTCATTTCAGCGTACATTTTTTCCTTGCTTAATGCTCCAATCACCTTGCTACGAATAACTCCATCAGAATCTATGAAATACGTTGTGGGAAAAGAAAGAATTTCAAATTGATGGGTAACCTCTCCTATTTCATCCATAAGTATCGGAAACGTCAATTGATATTCTTTAACAAATTTCTCGACGTCTTCTCTATTTTTTTCTGTGCTCGTTACATTAACACCGACTACAACGACGTCCTCATCTTTGTATTCCTCATACAACTTTTGCATATCCGGCATTTCTTCTTTACACGGTGGACACCAAGTTGCCCAGAAGTTAAGAAGAACTCGCTTCCCTTTTAAATCTTCGGATGTGATCTTCTCTCCGTCTAGAGTAGTTAGTTCAAAGGAAGGTGCTCTTTCCTCAACTTCCAGTCCTACTGGTAAGTCGTTCGGTTTTTCTATTTTCTCATACTTCTCATTATTGGCTGTATTTTCAACGAGTCCATTATCTTTTAAAATAGTCATATCCATGATAAATAAAAAACCAATAATAATTGCTACAATGAGCAGAATTTTTTTCATGCCAGTAAATCTCCTTGCACTATTCTTACTTTCTCGGTGTATTTTGCAGAAAAACACACAAAGTACATAGTTTTACAAAATACACTCGATATTTATTTTACTTTAATCACCTAACATAAGCTATATTAGTGATTCCGATAGCGGTAGATTTTAATAAGAATAGCAAGAATAAAAAGCTGCTCTTGTTTTGAAAGTCCTTCGTCAAATGACAAGACTGGCGTATTGGCGTCTTTGATAAATTGAGACCATTCCAAAGGCATCCAACCCTTTCTGACGCGAGCAATAACGCTTCCTTCCTTATTAAGGAATTGCACATCTGTATACATAGAGTTCGAATCTAGTTGAATGAATAGGTTATCATTCATCTGAAATTGATTTTTCTCATTCTCTTCGATTGTAAAAGCAAGCGTTCCTTTTGGGTCTCTGACTTCACACTGCGCTTTTGACCACTTCATTGTCAGCTGCAATTTTTTCTCTCTATTATAAAAACCGTACTCTGCTGGAATCATTCGGTCGATAAAATAAGGAAGATACCAGCGTAATTTCGTAAAGCGCAAATCACGGATTTCTCCCTTTATTGTGCCATTCGGATAAAAGAGAAGCATTCGTAAAGATGGTGCGGGCATAAAGGCCAATAGGTAGTGGTTCTTTTCATTAGGAATTTGATTTTTTTCTTTTTTGAACGTATCAGCAGTTGCGGACGCACGTTCACGATGAAGAATGTATGATTGATATGCTATAAAACTGTAGACTAGAAATGGTAGAGAAAACATGAGAATTTTCTTATTTGGCAACAACATGTATAGAGGAATAATCATAATAATGACTGGTACAAGTGCAGCAAGGCTATTATTTACAGCCGTAGATGCTGCTTGTCGATAATATTGGTGTATATTCATAACTTATCTCCTCGAAAATTTAGATAATACCTTATAGGGACAACCCATTTAATTGTTTGCTCTTTTCCTGGTCCATCTTTTTAGTAACTTTTTTAGCTTGCTTTCCCATGGTGCCGGACCAAAAGTATAGCGATTCACGAAAAATTGAGTGGTTTCTTCTAATATTGCTAGAATTAAAAATGCTACAAGAATAATGACTATCCACGGCCACATGCTAAAAACCCCTCTCACTATGAGTAGTATCCCTTGTTATTACTATATTCTCTTACTTTCTAATCATTCTACTTTTTCACTAACTGTTCTATTAAAAAGAAAAAGCCTAGGATTTTCTCCTAGACTCTAGCTGCATCCCTATCGAATGAAACGAATAATGAACGGAATTCTGTATGTTGACCCTTCAAACGCTTTTATTGCTGCGATAATCGTGAAGACAAAATAAAGTAATCCGACAATCCAAATGGTAATAAAACCGATGAGAACAAGCATCAGCAAGCAGCTAATCGTGGAATATATCACATACGTGATAAAAAAGTTAAAGTATTCCTTCCCATGATAGTTCACATACGGTGAGTCCCTTTTAATTATCCAAATCACTAACGGACCTACAAAGACTGTAAAAAAACTAATAATATATATAGCGGCTGCAAATAAGCGATCATTATTACTCGGCATTGCTTTTTCCTCCCAAATTAAAATACTTTCTTACATACATATACGAAAAAAACCAACAAAAGATTCAATTCTCTTCATTATAGTCCTTTCTCATTGTTCTTGAAATAAACAATATGAATACATATTATATAGGACAACTTGATGAAGGGTGATATTTATGATGTCAAAACTAGAAGCCTTTATTCTTGGAATCATACAAGGATTAACCGAGTTTATCCCAATTTCTAGTACAGGCCATCTATATTTAGGACGCCATTTATTTGGACTAGATGAGGCAGGCCTTTTTCTCGATACCATGCTTCATGTTGGGACACTATTGGCTGTTCTTGTGGTCTATAAAAATGAATTGATTCAAATCATAAAGAACCCATTTGGAAAACTCTCTTTATTACTCATTATTGGGACCATCCCTGCAGTTATTGTAGGTCTACTATTGAATGACTTATTTGATACGATTTCTAAAACCGGAGTGACGATCGGTTGGGAATTTTTATTCACAGGTTTCATTCTATGGATAGCAGATGGTGTGAAAAAAGGGAGTAAAAATATGGATAACATCACATATGGGGATGCCCTATTTATCGGTTCGTTTCAAGCAGTAGCAATCTTTCCAGCCGTTTCTCGCTCAGGACTAACGATTGCAGCTGGATTATTTCGCAAACTAGACCGCGAAACAGCGGCTTATTTTTCTTTTCTCTTGTCAATCCCCGTGATCGCAGGAGGAATCGTCCTTGAGGTCGGTGAAATTGCGTCGGGACACATAGAGGCTATAACATTCGGAAGCTTGCTAGTTGCCACCCTTTCTTCGGCTTTATTTGGCTATTTCGCGATTGTGTGGATGATTAATTACTTGAAAAAGCGATCCCTCAAAATTTTCGCCATATATGTTTGGATTTTAGGCCTCGCGATCCTTACTTTGCAGTTAACTGGAGTGTTTTAGTTCTTAAAACGTTCACTCCATTTTAGCTGTTATTTTTTTGTCCAAATTTGTAAAGTAATGATGAAAAATTTGGTGAAAAATTTTTATAAAAAAACTATTTCTTTTTCCTATTATTTTTTGTATGATACAGAATGGAAATATCAAAAAAGTAAAAGCAATAGGGAAGGCAAATGGTGCGCCACCTGTAAGTATTTATTAGATCAGCAAGAAGAAATTCTGCTGGCTGGTTTAATAAATACTTATTGGTTCTAGTGGGTTCGATTCCCACCCCGAAATTTTTTAGCTACATCACAAAAAATTTCGAGGGTGGGTCTAGTTCTTTTAAGTATGAACAGGACTGTCCTCAGAATGGAGGGAATGTTCATGCTTAAAAAACGAGAACTTCAAGATAGCCAAGCTTTATACGAGCTGATGACGCACCCAGATGTCTTCCCTTTCGTGCGCCAAAAAGCCCATTCTTATGAGGAATTTCTCTTTTTATCAAAGCAAACAATCGAATCTGAAGAACGTGGTGAATTAATATCACGAACGATTCTCGATGAATGGGGTCAGCCGATTGGCACCATTAATTTATACGATATTGAAGACCAAGCTGGATTTTTAGGAACATGGTTAGGAAAGCCGTATCATGGGAAAGGCTACAACAAGATAGCGAAGGATGCTTTTTTCGAAGAATTATTCTATACATTAGGTATTGAAACAGTCTTCATGCGCATCCGCACGGAAAACATTCGCTCTCAAAAAGCTGCTGAAAAACTCCCCTACGTAATCCAAGCCAATGAAACAAAAAAAGATTTATTCGCTCGACTCAATCCTTCCGAGAAAATCTATAACTTATATGAAATCCCAAAAGATTTATATACTTTACATGTATTACGCCATGGACACGAGCAACAGGAAGAAAATCACTTGTTAGAAGCATAAGCAAAAACACACCAATTTTGTAGTTGGTGTGTTTTTTTGGTTGTTTTAATTATTTTTCTTTTCGATAATTTCTAAGTAAAGATTACGTAATACATATGATTTATAGGTTTCTAACTTTTTTCTCTCAACCGGATGATAATAGACCCCTAGCTCTTTTAATTTTTGAACATACCAACCCTTAGAACCTTGATAAGCCACCTTCATTCTCCTCTCAAAATGCATGTCCGTACACTATATGCATGAATGCTGACATTATGACTGTTTGCTGTGGTATAATGCATTCAATTGCGTAAATTTTTGAAAAGGTAAACATATGGACCAGACTTACGGAAAAAAACAGAAAATTAAACAACTCCTTTACGTTTTACTTCCCATCCTTGTCACACAATTTGGGATGTTTTCAATGAATTTCTTTGACACGATGATGTCCGGAAAATTTAGTCCGAATGATTTAGCTGGGGTTGCGATCGGCTCCTCGATTTGGGTTGCTATTTTTACAGGACTTAGCGGTATCTTGATGGCAGTCATCCCTATCGTCGCACAGTTAATAGGCGGTAAAAAGAAGAATGAAGTGGCATTTAACGTTATTCAAGCTGTGTACTTAAGCATTTTAATGGGACTTGCGATCATCCTTGCTGGTGTATTCTTACTAGACCCTTTACTGAATGTCATGAGCTTAGAACCAATAGTCGAACAAATTTCACATGATTATTTGTTCGCATTAGGCTTTGGTGTATTTCCATTGTTTCTTTATAATGTTCTTCGTTCCTTTATCGATGCACTAGGTAAAACAAGAGTATCAATGTTCATTACATTATCAGCACTTCCGATTAATGTATTTTTTAATTATGTTCTGATCTTTGGAAAATTTGGATTCCCTAGCTTCGGTGGGGTAGGAGCAGGATACGCAACTGCCATTACCTACTGGATCATATTAGGAATTGCTATTTTTATTATCGCAAAACAGGAGCCTTTTGCCTCCTATCATTTGTTTTCGAAAATTTACCGTCTTTCTTTCGTAAAATGGAAAGAAATATTGGTTATCGGTGTCCCGATTGGACTAGCGATATTTTTTGAAACGAGTATTTTTTCAGCAGTAACACTATTAATGAGTGTCTTTGATACGATTACCATTGCTTCTTATCAGGCTGCGATCAATTTCGCCTCTTTCATGTACATGATCCCTCTTAGTATTTCGATGGCCCTAACGATTCTAGTAGGATATGAAGTTGGAGCGAAACGTCTTAACGACGCAAAGGAATATAGTTGGATTGGCGTCGCAATGGGTGTATTGATGGCGTTTGTTAGCGGGGTTATTTTATTACTATTCCGACAAGAAATCGCTGGACTTTATACAACAGATAACCGGGTGTTAGAACTGACTGCACATTTTTTACTATACGCGATTTTCTTCCAGCTCTCTGATGCCATTCAAGCTCCTATTCAAGGAGCATTAAGAGGGTATAAGGATGTAAATGTTACATTTGTGATGTGCCTAGTCTCCTACTGGGTTATCGGACTTCCGCTCGGTTACTATTTAGCGACTTATACAGATTGGGGTCCATATGGATACTGGATCGGCTTAATTAGTGGGCTAGCCGTTGGGGCAACAAGCTTAGCATCGAGACTGGTATCTGTTCAAAAAAGACAGAAGTTACAAGATAGCAAAGCTTAGTTTGTTTGAACAAATAACCATTCATCCTTTATTTGCATAGAATATCAATGAATTTTACTATCCATTTTTATCATGCGTATATCCTTATCGCAATGCTTGAAAGGATGAACATTATGTTCCCATGGAATTTCTCGCCATTTAATAAAGAGACAATGCAGAAGCTTAAACGGATGCGACCTGAAGAAGTCGAAAACTATGTAAGCGAAGTAATGGGGAAAATGTTCCCACCCGAGATGCAAGGGATGAATTTTACAAAGGGTTTTAATTCTTCAACAGAGGAATCATCTCCGTCACTTTCAGTATCTGTGTTTGAATCTCTAGACTATGTATATGTGATGATACCGATAAACAACGAAGATTGGCTACAAAAAATGAAGTTGTATTATACATCTAATCAGTTGATTATTGAGCATATACCTGAGCCTGAGGATAAACAAACCATTACCCTTCCTGCTATTGTTCGGAAAAAAGGATCGAGAGCCACCTATAAGGATGGAACTCTCGAAATTAAAATACCGAAAAATATCGATATGCAATACTCTGAAATTGATATTACTGAGAAATATTAAAATGAGCATCCGAATTCATCCGGATGCTCATTTTATTCAAGCATTTAATTAATGCTCCCCTTCTTCATGCTCTTCCATGTTCATTTGAGATGAAGAGTCTTCCTCCGGTTCACTTGCTTCACCAATCACAAACTCGGTCTTAGGCATATTGTGCATTTCTCTAGCTGTTACATGTGAAATGACATAATAGGTTCCTTCTTGCTCAAAGCTTTTTTCTAAACGATAAATGCCATTTTCAGCATGTTTGATTTCCATTTTTTCGTGTTCTTCATCATGAGAACGCCATATTTCAAATAATACCTCGTCTGCATCGGTTACTTCTTCTTCCCCATAGGTCACTTTTGCTTCAATGATTACAGGTTCATTTACCTCTCCATTTTCAGGATTCACTGAAAGCTCCACTTCCGTAAAAAGAGGTTCTTCTGACTTTTCATCTTTTTGTGCGCAACCAGTGATGAAAACGATACCCACTAAAGTTATTAATAGAATAGATAAAAGTTTTTTCATTATGTTATTCTCCTTTGACTATCGATCCAAAGCAATCTTATCATAGATTTCCAAATAGTTGATAGATAGGTCCAATGATTTAACGAAATGGTCACAAAATCCTCACTTTTTTCACATTACATATTTATAACGGAATATGCAAAAAATAACTTGAGAAAGTGTATTTGAAAGGAGAATGAAAATGAGTACCCCTTATTGTTGCCCGAATTGCAAAACGAACCGAACCCGCTTTAATGTGATTAATCAGGAACCACATTCAGTAAAAATGAACCCTCAAACGGGAGAAGTTATGGAGGAATATACTAATGAGCAACTAAGTCCTTTTCATTTGGCCTATAACGGACCGGAGATACGTGTCCAATGTGCTGTTTGTGGATTAATTGAAGATGAACGGACATTTATAAAATTTGGAGAAAAGAGTAATGCTTGAGAGGAAATCCTCTCAAGCATTACTCACTAAAGTTCTCTTTTCGAAATTTGTCTACATCTATTTTCCAACTATCAAAAAGAGTATATCTCACTAATTGGATTTCTCCTCGATATTTTTTCCATCTCCCGCCTTGCATTTGCCAATCCACTTCAATCGGAACTGCTAGCGTTAATTTTCCCGTTAAGTCCTCATCAGGCAATTGAGGCATACTTGTAATCGCAACATTATCCACTTGTTTGAGAATTTTTGCCCATTTTAAATCTTGGAGTTCAACCTGATCAATAATAGTTTCATCGTCTTCTTTGATGCCAGCAATTAAAGCACTTATCAATTCATACGGATTGGCCTTTTGCAAATGGTCTTCTAATTTTCCCGCCGCTTTTAGTATCATAAGCTTATGCGACAAGTCCATAAAATTTCGCCGATGGGTTGTACTACCATAAAAATGAATACAAAAGTGACCTGGAAAGTTATTTTTCAACGCACCAGCACCATGAGGCATACCATGCATGGAAGCAGCAATTTTTTTATCCTCATGTAGAACGATAATCGCCCTTCGCTTCCAGCTCCATGTTCCATTATAGATTCCCTTCATTGTAGCGGTATCCTCATTGGTAAGGGGTTGAACATCAGCATGCCTACTGCCTGCTCTTCTTTGGACACGAAATTCCTTGCCCGTTATGACATCTTTAACCGTAAACTTTGAATACTTTGGCAGGAGAAGGTTCACTTCTTCCCATTCAAGCATCTCTGTTTTTATTATGTCATTATTCTTTTTAGCAGCCGATACATTGAACGGAGTCCCTATCAGTAAAAAAGAACAAAGGAACCATATAACAATTCTCATATCCCGAGTACACTTCCATACTTTTCGAAATTTACATATAAAAAGTTTCCCCTACAATTAAGAGAACATACAACTAAATTCCTAGTTGGTGATGAATGCGCTATTAAAATAGGGCAATAGGCATCAGGCGAATTCCCTCTCGATGATGTTTGTCATTTTTTTGATAGTGTTGCGGTTATAATATGTTGATTTCCGCTCCAGGCACTTGCTTTCCGGGGGGCAGGCGGTGAGCTTCCTCGTCGCTGACGCTCCTGCGGGATCTCACCTGTCCTGCTAATCCCCCAGGAGTCAAGCACCCTCCGCTCCAATCAACTTGTTTGGCTGTCACTTAAGCAGTTCGCCAATTCCAAGTTGTTATTTTCTTTAAATATATGGAAACAAATGTAAACATCACCTGCAACGACACTATCTATTCTCTTCTTCTTTTCACCTATATTTATTTGATATCACCGTTGTGCCGTAGATGTTCTACTCTTCTAAGTAAGCTTCCTAAATATGACATTGTACTATATGAAGATCATCTTAAACAAAACAGTAGGATAGATACGTAAACGACCAATCCCTAAATAGAGGCTTTCAACCATATGATAGATGAACAAAAAATCAACATTTAGAGGGCTATTTTAAAAGAAAAAGACTGTAGGTAATCATCTTTTCGATGATTGCCTGATTTTACCCCTACTAATCGATTTCTTCTAGCCTTTCTTGAAGCATTTCCTGTATCATATAGTCAACTTTCTTTTCAATTTCTAAGAAACTGTACTTAGTCATATAGCCTACCTTATGAAATAATTCACTTTTACAGCGCCAAATTGGAATATACGCATTTGGATAGGATTCTTCATCTTTTTCTATTCCAATTTCGATAAAGGATTCATAACAAGGCTCAAACATACTCGTTTGATCTACGATTTTTCCTTTTAAAGTTCTTAAGCATTCAATCGTTAAATGTGCATCTAATTTTTGGAATTCATCCCGATGTTTTTCTTCCATTCGTTTGCACATGTCGCTACATTTATTCTCTAAAGTCAAAATTTGATTTTTGACCTGATTATTAAAATCAATCACCTGTAACAATTTATCACCTCGTGTACTGCCTCATTGAAACTAAACTATCTCTAAGGAGTCATTTTAGCTCAATTCCAATTTTCTTACAAATAAAAAGTAAAAAACCCTCCAGCAAGGAGGGTTAAAGATTAAGATTTAAGTTTTTCTTTTAATACTTCTACAGCCTTTTGGATTTGTGTGTCATTATTATTAATTAGCTCTCTTAGCTTTTCCATTAACTTTAACGTCGTTTCACCTTTAAGAATTCCAGTCGCTTCAAGCTTTTCTGCTTTTTGAAAACTGATTAATGCCTGTTCAGTTTTTTCATCAAAGAAGCCATCTTCTCTACCAGGGTCATAGCCTAAAGCTTTTAGCATTCCTTGAGCCGATTTTACCTGAGCTGACGAGCTTGAAAGCTTAAACTCCTCTTCTGGATTAACAAGTGTTAACGTTGAATAGTCCGGAAGTGCAACCTCATAATTTGGCGTAATTCCTTTTTCATGAATCCAGTTCCCATTCGGAGTCAGCCATTTTTCAGTTGTAAACTTGATATTAGAGCCATCTTCAAAATCCTGAGCTCTTTGAACTGTCCCTTTACCAAAAGACTTTTCACCGACTAAAGGTACATCGGCAGATTCGCTTACTGCAGCAGCAAGTATTTCTGAAGCACTCGCACTTCCTTTGTCAATGACAACAACTAAAGGAAGGTTAGGATTATCTTTATTATTGGACTTCATTTCCTCTACATTTCCATCTCGATCTTCGATTTGGAAAAGGATGTCCCCTTCAGGTACGAAAAGGCTAGAAATATTAATTGCCTGATCCAATAATCCACCTGGATTTTGTCTTAAATCAAGAACAAGACCCTTCATTCCTTGATTTTGTAGCTCATTAAGTTTATCAATTAACTCTTTCGAAGTGTTTTCTGAGAATGAAGTGATTTGGACCTTAGCAATCCCTTCATCAATCATTTCCCCGTACACCGTTTCTAGTGGAATAGTATCACGAACAACTGTAATTTTAAGAGGTGACTCGACACCAGGTCGTTCAATTTCAAGCTCAACCTTTGTACCTTTTTCTCCTCTGATTAACATAACAGCTTCTGTTGAACTCATTCCTTGAATACTTTTTCCATCAACTGTTAAAACTTTATCCTCCGGCTTAATGCCTGCTTTTTCTGCAGGTGATCCTTTTAGAGGAGAAACAATAACAATAAAGCCATCTCTTTCTTGGATTTCTGCTCCAATCCCTTCAAAGGAAGAAGAGATGCTTTGATGGAAACTAGCCGCTTCATCCTCATTCATATAATCAGAATAAGGATCATCGAGCGATTCAATCATTCCATTTATTGCTCCATTAACAAGCTTATTTTCATCTACTTCTTTGTAATAGCCTTTTGTTATCGTATCAAAAGCAGTATAGAGCTTGTCAAATTCTTTTCTTTCACTGATCACAGGAACTGCCTTTTCATCACCGAATGCTAATGCAAATGTTGTGATACCTGCAGAAAGAAACACAACGAAAAACAATAGCATAATGAAGTGAAATTTTTTCATTTGAATGGAACCAGATTGTTTTTCATTAGGCTCCTTATTTAATTCTTCATTTTCCAATCCTGTCACCACTTTCATTTCCATAGAGAAAAACTTTGTTGTTGATTTCAGAAAAATCCTTTATTAATTAGAATAACATTTTAACTAATAAATTAACAAAGAAAAATGTACATTCCATTAACAAAATATTAACAAAGTATGAAGAGACTTATATTTTTTCCACGATATCGAAATATTCTTCAAGTGTTATGTCTTTTTCAAAAATAACGGTGGCAGCTTGCACACCTACATAGCGAAAATGCCATGGCTCATACTGATAACCTGTGATATCTTCTTTGCCTAGAGGATACCTGACAATAAATCCAAATTTATGAGCATTTTTTGCTAACCATTTTCCTTCGACCGTTTCCCCAAACTCTTCGATTAATTCTAAGTTAACACTTCGGCTTGATACGTCCATCGCCAAACCAGTCTGATGTTCACTATATCCAGGTACAGCAACGACTTCTGATGCTGCCACTACTCCCGCTTCACTTACTTTTGCATCAAAGACACTCTTTTGTCTTTCGTAAGAACGATAGCCTGATACAGCAAAGATCTCTATATTTTCTTTTTTAGCAGCATCCAGCATAATTTCTAAGTGCTTTGCTGCTTCCTTTCGCATGTAGCTTTTTTCAATATCCAAATTACCAAAAGAAAAAGCAACATTTGGACGCACAAGGTCCTCCGGCGCATAATAATCCGGTAATGCAAATTGCTTATTTACAAGGGATAAAATATTTAAAGGATTTTGGATAATACTTTTCCCATCAACTTCTTCAATTTCATTAAAGAACTGGGATTCAAGCTTTGGTTCCGGTGATTCCTGTGTTTCTTCTGTTGGCTTTTGCTCTTCTTCTGTAGGTTCTATATCCTTTGGTGCCGCTTGATTGTCATTTTGGTTGACAAATGGAATCTTGCTGACAATTCCATCGAACTCGCTGCATCCACCTAAAAAGAGTGTTAAACTTATTCCGCTAATTAGTACAATTGTTTTTTTCATTTTTCCCACCAAATTTTTCTAAGAATTAGTAGCATATATATTAACAGTTAAATTCCAATAAAGAATTACTAACTTATTCTACAATATCTTTTTCTATAATAACAGGGAAATTAATTGGTAGGATGGGCCTGTTTCCTGAAATGATAAAAAAGCTCCACTATAAGTAGTGAAGCTTTTGTCCTTATTTAATTGCTGCTTCTAGTGAAACTTCAATCATTTCATTAAAAGTTGTTTGTCTTTCTTCTGCTGTTGTTTCTTCCCCAGTGATTAAATGATCACTTACTGTTAATACAGATAGAGCATTGCGTCCAAACTTAGCCGCTAGTGTATAAAGAGCAGCTGTTTCCATTTCAATCGCAAGGATTTGGTATTGTGCCCATTTTTCGTGTTCTGCATTGTCATTATAGAACATATCTGCTGTAAACACGTTTCCTACTTTTAGATTAAGCCCTTTTTCCTGACCAACATCATAGGCTCTTTTCAATAGATCAAAATTCGCTGTTGGTGCATAATCAATGCCATTAAAAGTTAAACGGTTCATTTGAGAATCAGTTGAAGCAGTCATTGCCAATATCACATCACGAACTTTTACATCCTTTTGAATGGCACCGCATGTCCCAACACGAATCAAGTTTTGAACATTATAACTCTGCATGAGTTCGTTTACATAAATAGAGATAGAAGGTACTCCCATTCCAGTTCCTTGAACTGAAATTCTTTGTCCTTTATATGTACCAGTATACCCAAACATATTACGTACTTCGTTATAGCAAGCTACATTTTCTAAAAAAGTTTCCGCAATATATTTTGCGCGCAACGGATCACCTGGAAGCAATACCGTTTCTGCGATTTCATTTTCCTTTGCACCGATATGTATACTCATTATGTATTTCCTCCTTAAGATTTGAAACTATGTTCTATTATACCTTGATATATATTGTCTGTAGAGTCAAGGATTTTCATGAGGGATTTTTTTATTTCATCCGGGAAAAATATCATTAGTCTTTTAAAGGAGGAACAAGAATGCCAAAGGAAAACATGAGCAAAAAGCTTAAGCAAGCTGTTCGACATGCAAATGAAACAAATCCTTCTTCAAGGAGAAATACTGAGCCACACACATCTTTAACTGTAAGAAGGCAGCATAAACAATAAACACTGGAGGGTACCATGGGAAAAAAACATCGAAGTCGAATTAATCAACCAAAGAAAAATAATCATATTCCACCAGAAGCAATCGTTGCTGAGCATGAAGCTCATGCAAAAGAAAATACATCACGCGATCGAAAAAGCACGTAAAGAAAAGCCGGGGAAATATCCCGGTTTTTCTTAATCTTAACGGATATGAATTCGATTTATGGGTGTCCAACCTCCAGGGACCAGTTTGTAATAGGTTTGTCCTAGTCTCCCTTCATCAATAAAGACGATATCCCCAGTACAAATAAATCTTCCTTCATAGTCTGCTGGAATACAATCAGTAATATTGAATTGACGGAAGACATTCTCTAAGCATTCATCATGAGTATTTCCTTCAATTTCGATTCTATAAACCTTTTTATATCCTTTTGTTTGTCTAAATTCAGGAGTTTGAAAAATGGTAACATCGTAGGTTTTCTTCTTTACTCGAGATAACTCATAAATCATTTACCTCACCCTCCTAAAAGTTTCTTGCTTTATTACATTAAAGATTGCTGTTGTCGATTCCTTCATCAAAACTTCACTATTATTGTCGAAGTGTTGTTTTTGGCACTTTTTCTGATCAAAAAACGATGAAGCCTCGTTATTTTGGCTTCATCGTTACAGATTATCTTTATAAGGGTGATTTCCGCACCAAGCAACTGCTTAACGTGCAAGGCTATTACTTACGAATATTGATTAATGACACTTTGAATCTTTTGTTTAATAGTCGGAATATCAGATGAAGAAACGCGTAAACGTACGTTTGTTTCATCCATTTCTAATGCTTCAGCAAACAGGCTAGCTAAGCCTCTTGCTCTTCTATCTACCTGTAACATGATTTCCATGTCATCACTTGAAGTAGGGAAAAAGACAAGCTCCAGTTCATCAAGACGACCACGATATGGACCAGATACTGGTACGAATTCGAATTCTTGCACAAAAGGTAGACGTCGGCGGAGGCGATAAGGTGCCTCTTCACAATCCGCTTCACGTAAACGGAATCCTAAATCACTCACTCCGTTTAACACAGCTTCCATTAAACGATTGGGAACAACTTTTATAAAATCTTTATCAGTTGGATCCACAGCATTTTTAATATCTAATCCGGTTGCCACCCATACCTTTGTTCTACCAATCGTTAATGGTGTGTCACTTGGAATTCGAAACGCAATAGGAATTTCCTTTCGCTCATTCGCTTGTATAGTAAACGGTTCTGTTAATTTGAACTTATCAACCTGACCTACATCTGTAAATTTCTTATCATCACGTTCCTTTATGTAGGTTGTGTGAATGGTCAAATAGATTGAATCAATCGTTTGCTCAATATTTCCACCTTGAATCTCAACTACACCTCTAATTTCTTCACCTGGTGTAACGGTTTCTCTTTCAAGCTTTGTATCTACTTTTGCTGCTCCAATTCCTACACTCGCAAATACTTTATTAAAAAACGACATCCCATTTCCTCCCCAAAGACCAAATTTTATTTTTCTATGCTAAGTATACGAATGCCCAAAAAAATAGTTTCATTAAACGTGAAAAATGCTCGCCTGATGGCGAACATTTTTTTATCTATCTTCCATTTCTTCATCAATAATGCATTTTGCTAATAAATATTCAAAAGTAATGTCTGCGAGCTCCTCTACTTCACCATCAGAAGGTGCGTATCCTCTTCGTAATAATTCCTGGAAGAAAAAATCTGCAATTTCATCCGTATCAATAAATACTTCAATTTCTCTCACAGCATCGCCCCCTTTGTACAGAATGTATGATGGCGAACCTCTTTTCATTCTTCTACAGACAAATTTTATGTTTCCTTTTAGTCATATTTAAGTGATGGACAAGCATAGAAATGGTTAGTAAGTAAAACACAGAGATTAAAACAACATTTGCCCCTAGCGTAAAAATATATGATAAATAGGAGGATACATAAATGATAACCATTTCAAAGACATTCGAAACAATAAGAGAGGATCTACAGCTTGAGGAAAGTCGCACGATAGCATTTTTTGAAAAAATAACCTCACTTTTATTTAAAGGGGTTTTGATACTAGGTATTCCTTTATTAATCTATATGTTGCTTTTTCTCTGATTGTGAGAGCGATTATTGCTAACTAGGAGTTGAAGCTTCCTTACAACAACTCTCATAATATGCTTATATTCTTCATCTTGAAAAAGGTTATATAACACGGAATAATCATTATATATATCAAGTAGCGCATCGATTGTCTGTCTTAATTCTTTTTTCTCATCTAAAATTTGTTTTTCTGCTTTCCGATGGGCTAACATCGGTTCATGGACTTCAACCGGATTTTGTTTTTTATTAGCCAAATACAAGAGTCCTAGCTTTTGGATAAACGTATCGGCACTATCAGCATCAGCTACAAGTGTTAGCTCTTCATCGCCAGCTTCTAGCCACTCTCCATCTTTCACTCTTGCAAGCTCGTAAATTACATCTTCCCATGCATCCTCTTTATATCTCCATATTTCGGTTCGAAAGCCAACAATTTTAAATAAATCGGCACCATAGCCTCTTACCTGAACAAGGTCTCCAATAAAGTAACGATATTCGATATCAATCTGCTCTTTTTCCGTGATACTTCCTTCGTACTCATTAATATCCTGGAGACTTGATTCCATGAATAAACCTTCACTGCCATTAACCCCATACACATGCATCCCATCTAGCCATTTAACATCTGTTAAATTCCTATTTTTATTCGATGATTCAACCTTTACTAATAAGGGTTATCTTCTTCTTTTAAATAAAAAATTAAACCCGTATACCTAAGTGGCACACGGGTTTAATTTGTTTTATCTTTTGCTTTATCTTTTGCTTGTTTATCTTGAACATTTGGATTGTTAATTTTATTATACAATTCAATTAGTCCCTTGGCTGCTTTCACCGGATCAAAAGTTCCTCTTTCACCATATTTTACTTTCACGATGAAATCACCTCGTTATAAAATATGCGAGAGGGTTTTGTCTTGTTGACAACGTATTTTTTTTTGATGTTTAATCACTTATTATTTCTCCTCCCAATGGATCCAGTCGGAACATAACAACATCTTGGAGAAGTTCATTCTAAATTGATCATTCAAATTCCTTCCATTAATTCCCAGGAATCCTCTAAAGTTTCGGGTTCACCATCTGTTCCCTCTGAAATTTGGTCGCTTCACGTTCTTGCTGCACTCGATTTCTATAAAAATACTTCCCTCGTTTTAAAGCCGTTTTAAAGATATCAATATCCTTTTGTAGAAGTTGCTAATTTCCTCTGATGTAAGAATAACTGTGCATTTCTCCAACTTCATAATATGCATTGATATAGCCCCTTCACCCTCTCGTTTGGTACACTTCGAGTACACTTGTTTTTTAGGCTGTTCCTTGATCTGCAATCTGTTTGTAGAGTTCCGCATATTGGTCAACCCGCTTGAAAATATCCTGTTCATCAACCTTGTCGGTGATTTCCCCACTATGGCTGATTTCAGATATATCGGTACTTTGGCCACGACTCAACCGCTCAACCTTCACTGCAATTTCCAGTAGTTTTGCAATTTCATAAGGTGATAATGTTTCAGGCCTAATGTGTTCTACTGCGGCTTTTACCTTAAGAAGCAACTTTCTGGAAACTTCGGCATGCTCTTTAATCATCTGTTTTCGCAGTTGAGCATTCTCCAAAATAGCCCGCTTGTCCATCTCTTCATCAAATGCCTCAGCACGTTCCACCCAGTTATGTTGAGATGACCAGCGTTTAATCAAAGAGTGATTTTTACCTAGTTTTTTCCCAACATCCTTAAGCTTTCTTGTAAGCCCTAAATTTCTATAAATAGTAAAGCCCTCAAAGACTTGTTTACTTTCGCCTTCCTGTCGCTCATATAGAGGCTTCATAATGGATGAAACCCTCCTTTTCGGTTAACTGGCGGTTAACTTTTAGTAAAGTAGCTCGCTACGATCGTGAACAATTACCCATTAATGTTATGGTTTCCACTCGATATAAGCAGACTTGTTCAACAAATCATCCAATGTATCTTCCATGCTGCCCACTTCTTTTAAAGTGATTTGGGTTTCTTCTTGTTTTAAACTAGCAGCGGTTTTCATGGTCATATCATAGAGTTTTTCTGTTGGAATTTCGGATAAATCCCGATTTGCCAATTCTTCTATTAAACGGACTAACTGCTCCCCAAATAACTCAATTCTCTTTTTCTTTGAAACATAATACTTTTCTTGAAGCAGCTCCAATTCCAACGCATAACGATTGCTGATTTCCAGCTGCAAATCCCTGCCCCATTTAATCAATGTGGGCTTGCTAACCCCGATACCCTTTGATATTTCATCATAGGAAACACCCTTTGCTCGTAACTCGATGAACTGCTCTTTTTGGTCTATTTTCGCTACTTTTATCATCGTTTTTCTCTCCTTCATTTTGTATGACTCCAAATAGATTGAATGATTGCCATGTCATTGCACTACCTATAAATACTTCGCAAATTGGATAAAGCAAAATAATAAAAATCAACATAACCATCGATAATTTCTTTATCACTTAATCCCAAATTCTTATATTTGTCCTTTACATGCTGCATATCATAAATGGCTCCATGTTGGATATATTCATTTTTAAGCCATTCATACAATCGATACTGATTCATATTTCCACCACCGTTTTATATAAATTTTTGGAATCTGCCCCCAATTATTTCCGAACTTATCCTTCCAGTTCTTCAAACTTCTGGCACCAGCCTTTAAATAAATACCGAAATTTATTAATACCAACATCCCTACCTTTGGCAATTATGCTTTGGATAACTTTTCCTTCTCGATGATAATCATTAGGGTCATGCCACAATAACTCCACTACATCAGCATCCTGTTCTATTTCTCCCGAATCCCGTAGATGGTCTAGCCTTGGCTCCAAGGATTTGGCACCTTCTCTACTCAGCTGTGCTAACATAATAAAAGGTACGTTTAATTCAATAGCAATTTTCTTTGCTGTCCGTGTCACTTCACCAACAGCATGAGAACGGGTTTGTCCAGGTGATTGTGGGATATTCATTATTGTTAAGTAATCAACAATGATTGCTGATATATCTCCATATTGCCTTCTTATCTGATTAGCTTTGGCACGCACCTCATGGATGCTGATATTACTTGCGTCTTCTATAAATAAAGGGAGTTTTTCTAATTTTTTGAATGCGTCCTCAACTTCCCCAAGTTCTTCTACCGATAATTCCTTACGTCTTATCTTGTTGGCAGGGATTAAGGTTAATGAAGATATCATTCTATTAAACAATTGATTTCGTGTCATTTCCTGAGAAAAAAAGAGAACATTTCCTATACCTTGTTTAGCAATACCTAAACCCATTTGTATTGCTTTTGCAGTTTTACCAACACTTGGTCTTGCAGCAAGAATATAAAGCCATCCACGACCTATTCCTCCCATCCATTTGTCAAACCCTTTAAACCCGGTATAGATGAAATCATCCTTTTCAAGTAAATATTCCAGGTAATCATAGCGGCTTTCACTTAATTGCTTTATGTTACCAGAAACTTTGGGTCTAATTTTTAAAGCCTGATTTTCTATTTCTGTCAAAAATGTCTCATCATCTTCAAATTCCCGTTCCTCCGATAAATATCTTATTTTTTCTGCTGCTTCAATGCCTCGCCTACGCAAGGCTTTGGATTTTACCAAATCACAATAATAGATGCTATTCGCTGTAGTGGGTACTGAGCCAGCTAATTGTGTAAGATAGGTAACACCTCCTACATCCTGTAATATCCCTTTTTGATTTAGCTGTTCAGAAACTGTCACTACATCAATAGGTTTATTTTTTCTATAAAGATTCAAAATCCCATTCCATATATGACGGTGTGCAGCATTATAGAAATCCCGTTCTTCCAATTTAGGGACAACTCCGTCGATTATATCCGGATCGTATAAAACCGCTCCAAGTACCGACGTCTCTGCTTCGAGCGAGTATGTTTGGCTAGTAGGTAAAATCATTTGGATCATTCCCTTCTTCTATCCATCGATTTAAGGCTATTTCCCGTTGCCGGAAATCTATTTCTTTTTCGTGCCTTACAAGCCTCTTTTTGTTGCCTGTCACTTCCTGTACAACCCATTGAAGGATGGCGTGATAATCAGATTTGTACTTTTTCCCGTGAGCTTCTTTATAATTATTTAGAAGTTCGATCATTTCGTTGGTCTTTTCGGGGCCATACTTTTCTATTAGCTCTTCATACTCTGTTATAAAAAGGTTAACACTACTTGCATATTTCTTTTTATGTGTAGTAGTCTCTGGTATTGCTACTGACAGATTGTCACTACCATGGTGACAAGTTGTCACTATGGAATACACCTTTTCATAATTAATCGTGTACCAATTGGTTTTATCAACTTTATATTTGTTATATTGGCCGATAGTAATTAACCCCTGATCGTCTAATGACTTTATAATTCGAATCAATGTACGCTTGGACCAAAATGGAAATTGCTTTTCCCAATCTGGATAGCTGTTGTAAATCCATTTTCTTCCGCTAATAACGTGATTACTTCTTTGTAACCAATAATGGATCTGTTGCAAGAATATAGCCTCATTAAGACCAATACTTTTTGCTAATGTAGGTAAAACAATTAAAGGAGGTTCCTCTACCAAAAGTTTTCCAATTATCAGCACCTACCCTTCATCTTTATAGCCACCCTTTATGCTCTTTAGGTCTGGTTTTAATTCTTCCTCTGGAATAAGGAAGGAAAAGATATTAATTAATTTTTGAACGTCTGCTTGACACACCGCAGCTATGCCAGGATCAATTGATTCCCACATATTTACTTCTTCCATTGCTTCAGATACTATGTGATCCCGTAACAACCGCAAAATATAAGTATTTTCTGTTCGTCCAATAATCACTTGACCAGATTGATCACCAATCCCTTTAGGGTAATAAGTTAAAACCGCTTCAATCAATGCCACTTTTATCACCTCTTTACTAAAAATAAAAAAACCGCTCACAATGAACGGTTTCTTCTCAATATATATAGGTGTTAAAAATCAGATTACTAGACGTTTTTTATGAAATTTTCTTAATTTTGTTTTTAATTTCTTTGTATCGATTGATAAAGTGACCATTTCTCTCCCAGTGCCTTCAAACACTCTGCAGGGGTATAGCCGGCTAGGAGTAAATCAATAATTTCTTTTTCGCGGGGAGAACCACTTTCCCGTAAATCTATAATAAGTTTGAGCCTGATTTTCTTATCTTTCTCTCGTATTTGCCTTTCTTCCTCTTGTAAAATAGCAACCTCCGGGTTTTTAAACCTATTATTCTCAAGAAAATTGAACAGCACATCCCCATAAACCACCTTATATTTCTTCTCTAATTTATCTCTTTTTACTCCATCCCATTTTATTCTTTCCGCTTCTTTATAAACAGCAACACGGAGGTACTTATTAATTTCATCGGGTTCTTTATTTTCCCATGCGTCCCAGTGTTCAATATTAAACCACAATGCTTGTCTGCTATAATGGCTTGGTTTTAAACCTAGGTCGCCTAAATACCAATCGATTATTTCTAGATCGCCTTCCTTAAAAGATGCTTTAACTAACTTTACAGCCAGTATGTTCTCGTGGTCATTAATCCATGGGTGATTTGCCAACGAATCCAAAACATTATATACATCGAATGTACCAACACACTCTTGAACAATATTTAGAGCATTAGATAGCTTTTTTTCGATGTTTTTTGTCCCATCAATAATTGTTTCAGCAACTGCTCCAATTCCAACAAAAAAGTTATTAATTTTTCCCATTATCCCCATAAAAAATAAAACCTCCTTATATTATGAGTAAATAACTCATTATATATAGGTGCTTAATTTCACTTTACTAGACGTTTTTCCTGAAATTTATTAAATTAAATTTCTTAAAGCCACTTTATAATATCATTTTAAACGTTCATATAACAGGGTTTTAAAGCCCTAATTACATCACGCCGCCCATTCATTTTCATATAAAACAGAATGAAACGGTGTATAAGAAAAGGCTTAAAATCAACGTTTTTAAATAGTTTAACTTAAATGTTTTAAATGCGATATAAAACATTGGAGGACAAAAGAGGACAATTTAGATGTAATAAAGTATAAAGCCCTTCTCAATTGAGTGGGGCTTTTTCCTCTTTTAGTAGACAATCCTTCTTCAACTAACGCACCACGTTCGTAATATAAGGTTAGCCAGATTTTTCTGGTTGACCTTTTTGTTTATGGTCTTATCATTACGGTAGTCGGGGTAGAACGTCGCACCCGTGGAACTCGATTCCGTCAGCTAAACTGTTCACCCCCTGCTTGTATAAACATGTTTCAGGCTGGTTGGGACCATGATCCCGTTTAACAAGCGAACCTATGACATTACAAGGAGCGTTAGGGGTTACCGACTAATATGTATTTCTAGGAGGAGGAGAAATTAAAATGAATCCAGTAATTGGTCTGGATGTATCAAAAGGGAAAAGCCAGGTTCAAGCGTTTTTAGATAAAGGTAAACCATATCGTAAGAGCTTTAGTATTGAACATAATCTTGAAGGTTTGGGAAATTTATTGGAGTTCCTTCAAGAAGTAGAAAAAGCAGCTGGCGGCTATCAACCTTCGGTTGTTTTAGAATCAACTGGTCATTATCATACTCCCGTTATTCAGTTTTTAGAGGAACAAAAATATGTTTATATTATTGTCAATCCTCTTATCTCTCATAGAGCCAAGAGCTCAAGCCTAAGAAAGGTAAAAACTGATGCAATTGATGCTTATCACCTTTGTGAACTGTTTTATAAAGAGGAGCTAGAGCCTTACAAGAAGCGTGGAATTCAACTCTTAAACCTTCGTAATCTAACAAGGCAACAAGAGAGTATTGCAGAAATATCAGCCAAAACAAAGTTACAGGTACATTCTTTAATCGATCAGGTTTTTCCTGAGTATCGAGGGGTGTTTGGGAGCCTCTATTCAAAGGTATCTTTGCTTACTTTACTAGCATTCCCTACTTCTGAGGCTGTATTAAGTGTGAGTGAAAAAGAGTAACGGATAAAATAGCTTCATTATGTATGAGTCGTTCAGAATCTTGGGCAAAGGAAAAGGCACAGAAGTTAATAGAAGCAGCCCTTCGTAATCCTTTTCAAAACAATCTCTACGAAAGTCATATTTTTAACCTTGAAATCTTGGTTAAGATTGTTCTTCAATACCAAGAGCATCTATCCAATATTGCGGATGAAATAAATGCCCTCGCTAGTGAAATTGAAGAATATGAGATTCTTCAATCTATCCCTGGAGTCGGAGAAAAAATCGCGGCAACGATTATTTCTGAAATCGGAGAGATAGATCGCTTTAATAATGCCAAGAAGTTAGTTGCATTCGCTGGAATAGATCCTAGTGTGTACGCTTCAGGAAAATTTACTGCATCGGTAAACCGTATAACCAAACGTGGCTCGTGTAGGCTTCGCCACGCCTTGTATATGGCTGTTCAAAGTGGTATTCGGGATTCCCGTAAAAAGAAAACGACTGTTGAGATCATTCCACGCAATAGAAGACTACGAGAGTTTTACGATAAGAAACGAGAAGAAGGAAAACCCTTTAGAGTAGCGATTATTGCATGTGTAAACAAACTCTTACATTGGATTTACGCCTTACTAAAAAGCAGAACAACTTTCCAAGATATAGCTTAGGACCTAAATCTAACTAAATACAACAAAACCTTCCAATTAGAGTAAATCGGAAGGTTATTTGGCATGGCCCTTTTTAGTATATCATGAGTCTATTAACCTTTTTATTGAAAAATGTTGACAAACTATTAGCTGGTTTAGCTTAAGTACAATATTTCACAATCTTGCTTTCTTGGATAAAAACTATTACTAAAAGTATTATTCTATTTTGTGTAAATATTCTAATTATGTAAAAAAGCTTACTCAAAGAGTAAGCTTAACCTCTATAAACACTATCACATGTTCCAGGTTTTGGTTCATAAAAACAATGTTCTTTAAATTGACCAGAAAAAGGTTGATCGTACCATGTAGGAGGACACCCAGGCGCCGTTGGATTAAAATACCATAGTGCATATTTCGCTGGGTGATCTCTCCAATAATTCAAATTTTTGGTTGCTAATCTTCTTTCAGATGTTCTTGCTCTTTGATAAAAAACATTTCCTTTTTGAACTGCTTCAAAAGAATAATTTCCTCCTTGAATTTGAAATATTACATCATGAATCGATCTTACATCTTTGAAGTCTAAACAGGTTGCTACTGCACGATTCACTATTACATTTCCAACATATAACATACCTTGTTTTCCTTCACCTTCGGCCTCTGCTCTCATCATCCTTGCCATTTCGTCTACTTCATGACTTCGATAATTTACTCTTGGCATTTTATCACCCCAAAAATATAATATGAAAAAAAGCCTACATTCATGTTATTGTTTATATAATAAATCACGAGAAACCCTTGTTTGATTCAAGGGTTTCTTTTTTATTATCAGAATTAATATCTTGCCTGTTTGTTATAAAAAGAGTGGCATCTACCTAAATGTATGTTGTCTCCAAGCAAATGTTACTTTTGGTAATTTAGCCCAAATAAAGAAATTATAACGAAAACGCCTACACCTAGGACAAAAGTCGTACGTAATATAGGCTAAAGGTCTTCACGAAGATGAAATTATCATGGGGAGTTGTTTATTTGAAGGAAAACATAGAGATGTGCATTTGTTTTGAATATTATTCCTGGAAAAGTCAACTTTTGTGGTACCAAACGATTGGTTTCGTCTTATCGGAGATACTGCCCAAAATGCTTTATTAATGTTTTGAAAGAATATTAAAAATAAATTTAACTAAGTGAGGGATATGAATGGAAAAAGAACAAAAACAATATCTTGAAAAGTTATTAGATTGGTGCAATGATACTTATTCCGATTGGGAAAGAATGAAACCGAGGTTTTCAAAACAATTTGATCTAAAAAGTTTGGAGGAATGGGAAGAATCATACAACGAATTAAAAGGAAAATTACAGGCAGATTTAAAAGAAGACTTTGATCACTATCAGAAAGCTCAAAATCTGTATGATCAGTATAAACTGTTATATAGAGAATCACAACCTTGTAAAGAAGAAGTTGAATCTGATGTGAGGAAGATAGGTGAGTTGTCCTCTAACTTTGATAGGGGAATAGAAATACTAGGTCAGGAAAATGACACAGTAGAAGAACTTGATAATTGAACTTATCCAAATGGCTTTTAATTTAGAAATACCCAAACAGGAATTTTACAAAAATTTCGTAGCACTACCAAGAACAGATATTCGGACCAGGAAGGAAATCGAAGTAGAATATGAGCACCCCCATATCTCCACCGTTACCTAACACATGTTATAAGAATCAACGTTAAATGTTCTGTAGTACTATAAGAGCATTGGATTAGATAGCGAAGAGAAAAAGATGACAAAGCTTTTAAAGTTATTGAAGATGAAAAAAAAGAATAACAAAAAAACCTGAAGATCTATTTGATTTTCAGGTTTTTTAGTCATCAATTAATCATAAAACTAAGAGCTAATAAAAGTATCATTTTCATCTACTAATACAGGCTTGTAAACGCTCCAGTTGCTTTGTGTCAGGGGCGAAACGGTTTGTATTTCAATTTGAAAGAACACTTTTTAAAGCAAAACTTACATTGTTTTCCAGCGTAACACCATGCGATTTGGCCAGGGATTATATACTTTTATGATATGGATATCACTTTCAAAAAAAGCCCTCTATTATGTTCTTCGATGTTCCGCTTATGCCCCAAGAACTAGGCATTTGTCTCAAATGTAGATTTAAAGTGTGTTATTCTATGGATTGGTTTCTTAGAGGGGTGAAAGAGCCTCCATCCAAACACCTTTTTTTCGCTTAAAGCTACAGTTATTTCAAATAGTTATCTTCGATGGTCTAGCGATCAATGAAGTAATTATTCCTACGATACATATAGTTAAGCAAGAAAAAAGAAATACTTTTAGTCCTAACGTATTAAACGCTGCTATTACGATAAGGCCATCAATCATCAAAATAAAAATCCCTATATTTACAGAAAAAGATTCTGAAATAAATTGAGCTAACAGGTCTGTTCCTCCAGTACTTGCCTTATATCGAAGCATGATTCCCACCCCTATACCAATGAATACTCCTCCTAATAACGAACTCGTAAAAGTAGGAAGCGAAAATTGATTTCTTAAAGGCGCTAACCAATCAATGAGTATAGAAGAAACAATCAAACCTAGAAAGCTATTATAAAAGAATGTTCGTTCATAGATCCATGCATATATAATTAGAGGAATGCTTAAAAGGAACATTGCTAAACCTGTTGGAAAACTAAAGTAATAATGTAGTATAAGTGCAATTCCTGTAACCCCTCCATCTAATAAATGATGGGGAACTAAAAAACCGTTTATTCCAATGCTTATTAGTAAACTACCTATAAGAATAGCTGCTACTTTTTGAAAAATATAAATCACCTTTTATCATTTGTTTACCTTATTATATGTACAAGCATTATATTTCAGAAGTAGGCTAAGATTGGGAATGAGTTGATTGTTCTGTAATTCTTGAAGAATGGCCCCAAAATCGTCAGGGGTAAGCTGTGCAATTGCCGATTTCCCTAAAATTTTCACGGCTCCATTAAACAAATATATATAAAAATTGATTTAACTAAAAAAAGAACACTTTGAACACCTCGTAAAGAAAGTTCTCCCTTAGTCCAAAATTGGGACTAAGGGTTTTATTTATCCTCATTTAAATGTAGATGCAATGAATCAAAAATTTAAGATCTAAAATTTTTATTAGGCAAATTGTAAGCATCATGCCTCTATTTTTACGTCTATTTCCAAACATCCATCTATTATTACGACCAAAATCGAAAAAGGTACATCACAATGAAATAAAACGATTATCCTTTTAAAATTGGAAATACTTTATCAATGGCTTCTTGTAATTTTTCACTATTTTTAGTAAACATTTCCTTGGCTTCCTTTACTTCTGTTCCAAGGGCAAACATCTCTAAATCCGCTTGACATTTTTTCAGGGTCGAAAGAATTAAAGGTCTTTCTTGAGGAGATGCCACTTGTAATTTATCGTCAAATAGATCAACCGTTAACTCTCCATAAGAATTTACCTGTCCAAGAAAAACATTTTCAATCGTTACCCCCAGTTTTTCCAATTCGATATGTAACCAAGCTCGACTTCGTCCAATTGTCGAAAGTGGTTCATCCAATACTTTGCCATCCATAATGACGGTTTGAGGCTCCTTGATTGATGCAACCGATAAGTTTACATCCTTTGCTGTTAAAGGTTGATTTTCTTTTTTCAACATGACAGATAAATCACCAGTTGCTTCTAATATCGCGAATTCTACATCAGAAACCTGGTAAACATCCTTTTTTCGGAGTAATTCTAGTAATTCATCTGTTGTGTATCTTTCCTTTTTTAAGTTATCTTCCATAATTTTTCCATCTTTAATAAAGACAGTTGGTTTCCCTTCTATAAAATCACGGAATTTTTTACTTTTTAAAGCAATAAGACCAACTATATATGGTATAGCTGCCATAACTAGAATGGCTAATCCTCCTATAATAATACTATGTCTTACTTCAAGGATAACGATTGCTGCAATTCCTCCTATTGTAATACCTGTTACATATTCGAAGAAGGAAAGTTGGGATAGTTGCTTTTTGCCTAGAAATTTTGTGATAAAAAACAGAACAATCATAAACAAAATAACTCGAGAAACAACATTTAGCCAAAGAGGCATTAGTAGACCCTCCCTTAAAATCCTTTATACTGCAATTCCTCTCGTTCGATTTCTCCAACGCGTTTTTTTAAATCCGTCACCACTTCATGCACAATCATCATCGTTTCATGTAGGGAACGCTTCGATTCCGTATCCTCGGTGCGGAGTGCTAAACTAGATAAATCGGCTTCTACGCCTTTAAGACTGGCAAGACACTGCTTTACATTTGATGCAATAGTCATTCAGTATTCTCCTTATCCTTTTGGTTTAAAAATCAACGACCCTAACATACCGAATATAATGGCAGCTGAAATACCGGCACTTGTTACTTCGAACACCCCTGTAAGAATGCCAACTAAGCCGTGTTGTTCAGCTTCTTGCATGGCACCATGTACAAGTGCATTCCCAAAGCTTGTAATGGGTACTGTAGCTCCAGCCCCAGCAAAATCAATTAAGGGTTCATATAAACCTACCCCATCTAAAATGGCACCGACCACTACAAGGGTACTTAAGGTATGTCCCGGTGTCAGTTTAAATACGTCAAACATAATTTGCCCGATTACACAAATCAAACCACCAACAACAAAAGCCCAAAAATAAATCATTTTATTGTCCACCCCCGTATTCAATCGAGACCGCATGGGCGATACAAGGTATGGTTTCGTTTTGCTGGAAGGATAGGGGTGATAATAAAGCGCCTGTAGCCACTACTAACATTCTTTTAAATTCACCTTTTTTCATGCGATTTAATAAATGACCATACACTACTGTTGCTGAACACCCCGCGCCACTTCCTCCTGCGAGGACTGGTTGCCCCTCTCGATAGATCATGAGACCGCAATCTTGGTATTGTTCTTTACTAATAGGGGTTCCATGCTTTTTAAATAAATCCAATGACGCTTCTTGTCCAATTTGACCAAGGTCTCCGGTTACGATTAAATCATAATAAGTTGAATCAATGTTTCGTTCCGTTAAGTGTGCTTCAATGGTATCAACCGCAGCCGGTGCCATTGCTCCTCCCATATTAAAAGGATCGGTCAGTCCCATATCAATAACGCGTCCTATTGTGGCAGAAGTCACACGCGGCCCCTCTCCGGAGTCACTTAATAATGCTGCGCCAGCACCTGTAACGGTCCATTGTGCAGTAGGGGGCTTTTGCCCGCCATATTCAGTTGGATAACGAAATTGTTTTTCAACAGCAGTATCATGACTAGAAGCTCCTGTTAACAAATATTTAGCTCCTTTTGTATTAATAATATAGGCGCCTAGAGCCAATCCTTCCATAGAGGTAGAACAAGCACCAAACAAACCAAAATAAGGAGCTCCAATCGTTCGGCTTGCGAAACTAGTCGGGGTAATCTGGTTGATTAGGTCTCCTGCGAGGATGAACTGAACCTGTTCCTTTTGGATTCCCCCTTTTTCCATGGCTTTTTGACAGGCTTCTTCAAAAAGAACTTTATGCGCCTTTTCATAGGAATCCTGTTTTAGCCATAAATCGGCATGAAGAAGATCAAAATCTTCTGCAATCGCCCCATCTGCTTCAAATGGTCCCCCAACTGTACCAGTAGAAATAATTACAGGCTTTTGTTCGAAGACCCATGTACGATGACCTGCTAGCATCACAAACCACCCCACTGTATCAAAATCGTTTTAATCAAAGCAATTACAAATGCTGAAAATACACCGAAAACAATCACGGAACCGGCTAATTTAAACATATTGCCACCAACACCTAACACATATCCTTCGGTTCGATGTTCAATGGCTGCTGATATAATGGCATTACCGAACCCTGTAACAGGCACAGCTGTTCCAGCTCCTCCAAATTGTGCAATTCGATCATAAACTCCGAAACCTGTAAGAAGCATAGCAATAAAAATTAAAGTTCCCACAGTTGGATTTCCAGCCGTTTGGTCTGTAAAATCAAAATAATATATATAAAAATTTTGAATAACCTGACCGATTAGACAGATAAGTCCCCCTATTAAAAATGCTTTGATGCAATTTTTAACTACTGGCCTTTTTATTTCTCGTTGTTTTTGAATATCTTGGTATTCCTGTTGAACAGGTGATAACTGTTTCTTTTGATTATTTGACATCGGTACACACCCTCTTTCTCTTTACGTTTGTTCCTTCATAAGACTTTTGATTTTATTAATATCCTTTTTTAAGTTTTTCATATTCGTGCTATCTTTTTGTAATCTTTGTTCTAGTTTGTCAAGTTCCCAATACATTTTTTGATCAGTCGAAACGGTAACTTGATGATCCGGATACATTTTTTCTATGTCTGATTGTACTTTCTTTTTAATATTCTTTAATTGAAAACGATCAAAATTGTCAACCTTTATCCCTACTAAAAGATCTTTATCCGTATTGACTGCCTTTACATCAGAAATTCCATCCTTCGTGATAATCTTTTCTTTTGTATGATTAGCAACAGATTGGTCGATTGGCTTGCTGGTATGTACTTGTGAAATACTCAAATCATTATGATCCTGACCTAATTGATTTTGGTTACTGTTACATCCTGATCCAAAGGGGATGACTGTAAAAATCAAAAGAAAAATTTTCAATTTTGTTGTTTTGTCTTTCATGAATTCACCTCTGTTTTTTATCCAATATTGAAGGGTCTAAAAAAGGTTGGTAAAAACTTAACCAACCTTTTTTTGCCTTATTAATTATTGTTGTTTGTATTGAGGTTCTTCTTGTTCAATTTCTTGAACACGTGGCTCAATGCTGTCTACAACGGATTGAGTTTGGTTAGCGGCATCTTGGTAAAGTTGCTTTGCTTGTTGATTCTCTGTACTGAGAGCAAAAGTTTCAAAGCTAGCCTGCGCACTTTTCAATCCCGCTAGAGCTGTCTTAACGTCATTAATAACTGTCATGACTTTCACCTCCTATATTTTTCTTTGAAACCTTTCTTAGAATGTTTCAAGATAGAAATGTTTATTCATACAAAGTTTTTAAAATTTAAATTATACTTCTTATCTTTTAGGAAAAAATACTCTTGGCAGGAAAAAATTAAGGAAGGGAGAATAGGGTAAATTGGACAGTTGAACTTTTATAAAAGCTGATGAAAGTACAATTGTTTTACCATTCGAGGGGAATTTTCTTTTCGAGAAGTAAGACTGGTATGCTTTTTTATTTAGAAATGAGTATTGATGCAGTTTGTATTTTTCATTAAATAATAAAAAAGAGGTAGACGGAGTATGTATAAGGACTATCTTGAAACGATTTCAGGACCAAAACCACGAGCAAGGTCTAAGCAATTTAATAGAAATATAAATCAGTATTTTTCCCATCCTATCATACATAAGGAAATTAATGGTGATAAAATATATGTTGCCTTGGATCTAGACAGAATCTGGAATAGGATCAATTAATATTTAGTTAAGCGACAAATACTCCCCACCTGCGTATAGGTGGGGAGTATTTAATGCCTATAGTGAAACCAAAGGGATGATATGTCCAAAGGTGGCTGGTTCTTTAACACTAGTCTAAAATACCTGCATATTTTTGACCACTATGTGGCAATCTACCCAAGTGATTACAACATTGTTAACAAGGAGGAAACATCATGCAACAACCGCAGACGGGTATGGTTAATCAACAAGCACAAGCTTTCATGACGCAGCCGCCTGAAATAATGTCAACAAAGGATCATCTCTATTTAAACGATATGTTAAGCTGGAATCTACTTGCGATGAAGAAAATGCATTTTTTCGCTCAACAATGTCAAAATCCAGAAGTAAGAGCAGCACTTGAACAAGCTGGACAAATGCACGACCGACACTATCAACAGCTGCTTCAACAGATGCAACAGTATGTAACTCAACCTTCACAAAATATGAATCAATAAGGAGGATACGATAGTGGAAAATAATACTCCAAACAAAATTAAGAATCCTGAAACACCAGTTCCCAAGACGCCGCAAATGAACGATAGAGATTTTCTAAACGATGCCTTAACTACGGAAAAATATATATCTTCCTCATATTCGACTGCATTAAAAGAAGCAAGCCATGGGTCGTTGTATCGTACAATTGCGTCTATTTCCCAAGAAACAGAAGACTGTCACCGCAATCTATATAACTTAATGTTTAAAAACGGATGGTATGCTTTGGAAAAAGAAACTCCACAAACTATTCAACAATCGGTTCAACAATTTTCTAACTACATGCAAAGTCAAGATCCTTATAGAGGCAATTTAATACAATAAAGAACACGTGTTAAAGGAAAGCAAACTCAGGGTAAAACAACAATAATTATGCAAGACAAAAGGTTGGTTGGATGTTAACCAACCTTTCTCTTCTTTAGAACCTTCCTACAAACGTGTTCAAAGTATTAAATTGCTCAAATCCTGCCATATAAATACTAAAATAAAGGTTGTGTTAAAAATGAATCAAGAAACTAAAATTGCAAATGAGCTTCAGAAAATGTTGACTGAAAATCAAATCCCTGTTTCCGTCCAGGAAGATATTAATGTGCTCTCTGAAAAATTAGCTAATGGAGAACTTACACTTGGTGAATTAGAAAATAAAGATCAGTTTGTAGTAGAGGTTATTCAAAAAGCAAAAAATAGAATCGGATAAAATAGGGAAACTTTGTAATATTATCATACATAATTGCCTCATTTTTAATTTTATTACTGTATTTCATCAAATTTCTTTTTTAGACTATCTGAATAAAAAAAGAATAAACGTAAAAAATAATTTAGAAATTACAACAATCGAAAGGGCGGTAAAGATGAATCATAAGTGGATGAAACTTTTATCAACAGTTTTTCTTTCAATGTTCTTGTTATTAGGGTGTAATAATGGAGATGACGATAATAATCCACCACCTGAGGATGTAACTCCTGGGACAGAGGAACCAATTGAAGATCCTGAAGACGCAACAGATCCAGATACTATTGATGAAAATAATGACAACACTGATACAGAAGAACCAATTGAAGATCCTAAAGATGTAAATGACGCAGATAATAAAGATGAATAAGTTTATACACCGTTTGTTCTCAAACGGTGTTCTTTATGTATTAAGATTCAAGGACGCATTAGAAATTTGATTATCGAAGCATTTTCTAATCATAAAATTATATAGAGGTGTCTCATGACAAAAATATCAAGGTCCTTATTGGTTACGGTTTCCGTACTTATTCTTTTATCTATAGGGTTATTATTCTTAGTACAAAATACAAGAAACAAAGAGAATCACGAAAATAAAACAGTTGCTGTCAAAAACAATCCCCCTATAACTAGTGTCCAAAATGTTGAAAACGAAAAAAATCTTCTTCAAATAAACAGTCTTTCCATGGGTCAAACCATTAAGAATCAATTAAGAAATGATCCTTCCGTTTTTCTAATTAAACACAATGAAAAAACGGAGAGTCATTATATTAAGAAAGAAGTAAACGTTACATTCAAGACTCATCCATCAACAAAGGAATTAGAAAGAATGGCACAGGAGATCAATGGCACTATCTTTAAAAATCTAAATTCTACGATTGTTTTTCGTTCTAATACGCTTTCGACCAAGGAACTTATTGAATATTTTAACAGACAGGCTATGGTTGAATTTGCTGAACCCAATTATCTTTATCTGCAAAATCAAATTGAACTTCCTAATGATTTGCTGTATAGAGAACAATATCAATGGAACTTATCGGCCATTCAAGCAGAAGCAGGCTGGGATATCACCAAAGGGGATGAACATATCATTATTGCTGTTATAGACACTGGCGTTGATCTGGACCATCCTGATTTAAGAAGACGATTAACAAATGGTTATAATGTACTGTTGAATAATAATTTCCCTGATGATGACAACGGGCATGGCACCCATGTATCAGGAATCATTGCATCGGAAACTAACAACCATGAAGGTCTTGCGGGTGTTACCTGGTATAACAAAATAATGCCTATAAAAGCAATGGGTGCCGAAGGGCATGGGACAACCTTTGATATAGCAAAAGGGATTTATTGGGCAGCGGATCATGGAGCCGATGTCATTAATATGAGTTTAGGCAATTATCAGCATTCTTCCCTTTTAAAAGAGGCCATCGATTATGCATACAGTAAAAATGTTGTTTTGATTGCTGCAGCAGGAAATGAAAATACTATGCAACCGAGCTACCCAGCTGCTTTTCCTAATGTTCTCAGTGTCGCCGCCGTAAGTAACACCGGACAACGTGCCCCTTTCTCAAATTATGGAGATTATATTGATGTTGCAGCTCCCGGAGTTCAAATTCCGAGCACCTATTTTAACCAGCAGTATGCTGCCCTTTCAGGCACTTCTATGGCTTCACCACATGTAGCAGGACTAGCAGGTCTTTTGCTTTCAGTAAACCCTAATTTAACGAACCAAGAAGTAATAGACATTATTAAGAATTCTACTTATGATTTAGGAATCCCTGGAGCTGATAACGAATTCGGTAGTGGCTTAATTAATGTAAAGAATGGATTGGAAGCAGCCCAAAGCAAAAGGCAATAATCCCTTTTTGAGACCGCTACATAGTGTCCCCAAGTAGTCCTAACTCTGAGGAAATGAATAATCCAACTGAAAATCTGCCGCCCCTTTCTTCCAAAATCATGGAAGAAAGGGGCGGTTTTTCTCTTGGTTTAGACCTGTACCCCCGCTTTCTTATCCTTGGAGCTTTACAAAATAAACTAATTCCAAAATATTTTGAGGTGTTTCATAAGAAAAGGTATCTTAACAATTCTTTGTATTCCCAACGTATACTCGCTACATAGTTTGTACATGTTAAGAGAAAAACTAAGGGGGAATTTTAGTTGGAGTGGATTTTTTATCTATACCTGTTAAATGCGTTCTTTATGTTATTCATAGCAACTTGGGATGTTCGTCGGCCAGCCAAAGCTTTGAATTGGATAGTAATCGTCCTTGTTTTGCCTGTCATTGGTTTCTTACTATATCTTAGCATATCAAATCCCAAGTTTATTCAACGTAAAAGATTGACCTCTTCTCATAATGAGGCTAATCAGTTACCTGATACATTTAGTGATTCAGCATCGATAATCGCCAATGCTTTAAAGTATTTTACTGTAGACGGGCTTCGAGTCGGCAAAGTCCAAGTACTTAACAATGGAATAGCAAAATATGAACAACTTATCGAATCCCTGCAAAATGCCAAAAAAACTATTGACTTAGAATACTTCATCTATCGGGACGACCAAATTGGTAATACCATCACAGAACTGCTGATTGAAAAAGCAGTAAATGGAGTGCGGGTTCGTTTTATTAGAGATGGTTGGGGGAGTAAAAAATTTCCGCGTCAAAAAATTCTTCAGATGGTGGAAGCAGGGATAGAATGTCGGACAATATTTCCTTTACGCTTTCCCTGGATTTTATCCAATTGGAATTATCGCGATCATTGTAAGATTGTCACGATTGACAGCAAGGAATCCTTTACTGGCGGTATGAACATTGGGTATGAATATACAGGATTAAAGCCAGACGTAGGATTTTGGAGGGACACTCATTTGCAAATTAAAGGGGAAGCAACAGACGACTTGCAGACTATCTTCGACGTTCATTGGAATATTGCTGTACAAGAACAGATAAAGTCAAAAACAAATTCTGATGCAACGAAAAAGCCCACTAAAATCCCAAAATATAATTCAAAGGAAATCAATCCAACCGGCAGCATAGATTTTTCAAGGTGGTCTGCTGAATTCGGATTTGAGTTATGGACTATAGAAGGTAAAACAGACAATACCCCAACAAAGACAGGAGAATTTCAAAAAGCATACATTCACACGTTGGAAGGAAATCCTGGAATTCCTACACCAGTTATTCGTCAAGCTTACTTTATATTAATTACACAAGCAACCAAAACCATTGATATCACAACGCCCTACTTTATACCAGAAACAGATATCATTATGGCATTAAAGACAGCTGTGGCTCGTGGTGTACGCGTAAGATTACTAGTTCCTCGCCATATTGATCAAAAAATCGTTGGATTTGCAAGTCGTACCTATTACGGGGAACTTATAGAAGCTGGGGTCCAAATCTACCAGTACAATAAAGGAATGTTACATGCGAAACTGATGATCATTGATGAGGAAATTGCAGAAGTAGGCGCAGCAAACTATGATATGAGAAGTTTTCGCCTGAATTATGAAGTGTGTCAAGTCGTGTACAGTGCTGATGTGGCAAGGGAACTCACAGAGCAGTTCGAGAGGGATCTTACTGATTCTGTACCATTAAGAATGGAAGACTTGTTGCAACGATCCCTGACCGAGCGCATTGTTGAACAGGGTTCTCGCCTGCTTTCTCCATTATTATAAGTAGATGTATCCTGTTTTTGAAAAGTCAAAAACCCGTGTTAGAAGAACTTTCAACATTGGTTTTTTTCTTTTTACGATGGAAATGCATTACAAAAAATCGGTAATACTAAAAAGACAGCCCAAAGAGTTTGAATTCAAAAATATCTGTTACCTTTTAATTTAAATATAGGGGTGATATCAATAAATAATATATTTGAAAATCTTAAGGAAATACGTTTATTAGAAGATAAGCTTTATCATTTAGAATTAAATGGTTGGCTAAAAAATGAGTTTTTAACTTGGGAATGGTGGATTCTAGTCGTTTTTTTAATTGTGCCTTGGGTTATATGGGCTAAACTTGTTAAAAGAGACATTATTTTAGAAATTTTGTTATTTGGTACCATCATTATCTTGACAACAACCTTATTAGATGTAGTTGGTGCACACTATAGTTTTTGGGATTACCCCATTGCATTCCTACCTATTATTCCTCGGGCCTTTCCTTTTGATTTTTCAATGGTACCTGTAGCTTATATGTTGTTATATCAATATTTTAGAACATGGAAATCTTTTATTTTAGCCCAGATCATTATGGCACTAACATATGCCTTTATAGGTGAACCCTTTTGCGAGTGGGTCAAACTTGTTAATTATTTAGAGTGGAGATACAGCTATTCATTCATATATTACATCATTGTTGGAATTGTAACTCGAGCTTTAATACTAAAACTAGCCTCTTTATCTAGACCTCAAGATCTTACAACTAAGTAAAATTTAAATTGGAGGAAAAAACTTTGGAAGAAGTTAATATTGGTTTACTGACGATCAAAGTCATCGTTGGTTTTGCCACTTTATTTTTTATCATTACCATAACAGGCAGAACATCCATCTATCAGTTAACCCCGTTTCACTTAGTTTTTGTGTTAGTACTTGGAGATTTTTTAGGAAATACCATTTATGAAGATAAGGTAGGGATTTTTCATTTTTTATATGCCATCGGATTGTGGACGTTTCTTATGTTGGGAATAGAGTTTATGACTCTAAAAAATAAATCGACACGTTCTCTCTTATTAGGCAATCCTAACATCATCATTCGAGATGGTGTTATGGACAGAAAGTTACTTACAAAGAACAAATTGGATGTAAATCAAGTATTGAGTATACTCCGTCAAAATAATGTCTTTTCAGTTCGCGAAGTCAAATACGGTATATTGGAAGCTAATGGGCAAATAAGTGTATTATTACAATCGAAGTATCAAAAACCCGAAAAGCAGGATTTCAATCTTCCAGAAAGTCCAGTAGACCTCCCAACATCGCTAATTATAGATGGGGAAATTTTATGGGATAATTTACATGGACTCGGATTTGATCAACAGTGGTTAGATAACCAATTAACGACCAATGGATATAATAATGTAAAGCGTATACTTTACGCAGATTGGCGAGAGAGTGAAGGCATACATGTAAGTCCTAAATAAAATTTGTTAGGATAAGAGCATATCAATTTTCTTGGTGAATATAAACTTGCATAATTCTGGCTCTTCATTGTTATTCCTTATTGATACAGATAGGTTAGGGTTTGAAGTTATCGCCGCCTTTTCCCCCTGTTAACAAAGTACATGAAACTTTCACCAACGGCGTTCCAACTAATCCAATTCATTCAATTTCTATGTATATTAATGAAGCGAAGTTATTCTCCAAGTCGGATTGTTTTATTATTGCACTGTTTGCGGAGTTCATTGAGCTTTTCTTTTTGCTTATTGTTTAATTGTAAAGCATTAAGTAAAGACTGGATTTTATCAATATCTTTCATGTGTACGAGTCGGTGAACACCTTCATGTAACACTATCAAATTTGAATAACTATCATCTTTTGAAAGGTGATAGGGATTTTTATGATGACTGTGCCAATCATTAAAGCCAAGTTCAATTCCTGAAACAGCACATTTACCATATTGGGCAATGAACCGACTAACGCGATTATCGTTATATTCAATCGTGCGGTTTGGAATAAAGTTTTTCATGAGATAACTTAATACATTTTTGTTAATCGCCTTCTGGGTTTTGTGTATCTTTGCTCTGCCGTTGGCAGTGTAATTATAGATGCCTTGAGAAAAACAAAGATTCGTTTTGATGGGGAGGTTTTCCGAGAAAAAGGGATAAACAGCATGTATGTCCGATAAGACTAGTACATTACAAAAACGCTACAAGGGCTATGAACCAAGGTTTTATAAGATAAGGGAAATGGTGTTTGTCCCTATCTATGCCCAACGGCGAGAGTTTTACGATAAGAAACATGAAGAAGGAAAACCCTTTAGAGTAGCTATTATTGCTTGTGTAAATAAGCTCTTACATTGGATTTATGCCTTACTAAAAAGCAGAACAACTTTCCAAGATATAGCTTAGGACCTAAAAATAACTAAATACAACAAAACCTTCCAATTAGAGTACATCGGAAGGTTATTTGGCATGAACTTTTTTAGTATATCATGAGTCTAATAAACTTTTTATTGAAAAATGTTGACAAACTATTAGCTGGTTTAGTTCAATAAGATATTTAATTCCTTAACACGGTCATTTTTATAAAACTAACGCTTTTTAAGATAGAAGAGATTTATATATCTCTCCAATAATCCCTTCCAATTGATGAACGCCTAATTCTGCATTCGTCATAATAACGGCACCTTTTTCCAAGTGTGGATGTGCCACCATCATACATTGAAAACCTACTCCCCAACCGAGTGATGTAATTTCTAGTTCTTTTTCGGAGCCTTCAAGAAACACACCTAATCCTGTCCAGCTTTCACCTCTTTGCGGGGTTATCATTTCTTTTGCTAAACTTTCCGAAATACCCAGCTTACTTTCTCCTTTTACTGCATTCATTAACTCAAGAACTAATTCAGCTAAATCCAAAGAAGTTGTCCATAGTCCAGAAGCTGCTGGATAAGGATATATAGGATGTTTACCATCTACTAATTCCCCGTTTTTGTTATGACCGCAAGAAAAGTTATCTCTATCCAATTCCGACATTGTTGTATTTAATTGGCTATTTTTCATTCCTAGTAGTTCAAATATGAACTCATTTACCACTTGATAAAACTGCTTTTTAGTTACATCTTCTATTAGTTGCTGAATAATACAATAGCCTGCATCTGAATAATGGAATTCACTCTCTGGCTCGAATTGAACTTCAATAGGAACCTTACAATAATGGGATTTTCCCTCTAACAATTCAACCATCGAAGGAAAACCTATATCTGAATTTAGTTCTAAAAAACTACCTTCAGGGTCCTTGATTCCAGATTGATGACTAAGCAAGTTTCTTAAAGTAACTTTTTTATTTTTTGTATATTCATTTTCAGGCACTTTCCAAGTAACAAGTCTTTCATTTACAATTTCATCTAAATTAAGATGCCCTTCTTCTAGTAACTTTATTGCTAACATTCCAGTTAAGAATTTACTAATTGAACAAGCACTAAAAATAGAATCATCATTTACTTTTCTATCACTATTAACTTCAAGTAAACGATAGTTTTCTGTTCCGCTGATTTTACCTTCTTCGAACAATGCAATACTTAAACCGTTTACATTATAATGTTCCATTCGTTCTTCAATTTTGATGTTATTTAATTTCATTATTCTCCTCCTAGATAACTTTATAATGAAATTATAACACGAATGTACGTTCTGATGTATTTATTTGGAAACAAGATTTCCTATTGAACAAAACTGCTTCTTCGTATTATAAGGTTAGCCAGAATGCTAAATATTTCTGGTTGACCTTATTTTTTATGGTCTTATTATATCAGTAGCCAGGGTAGAACGTAACTGCCCCGTGGGGCTTCGACCCCGTCAGCTAAACCGTTCGCCCCCTACTTGTAGAAACATGATTGAGGCTGGTTGGGACTTTGATCTCGTATAACAAGCGAAGCTGTGACACTGCATGGAGGAATTAGGGGTACTGGCAAATACTAGTTTAGGAGGAGGATTTAGAATGAATCCAGTCGTTGGTCTGGATATTTCAAAAGGAGAAAGTCAGGTTCAAGCATTTTTAGATAAAGGGAAACCTTATCGTAAGAGTTTTAAAGTATCTCATACTATTGAAGGGCTTAGTTATCTTGTAACGTTTCTGGAGGATGTGAAAAAAGAGTCTGGTAAGAAGCCTTCAATCATTCTAGAAGCTACAGGGCATTATCAAACTCCTGTAGTTCATTACTTGGAAGAACGAGGATATTTATTGATTATTATCAATCCGTTGATTTCATACAAGGCAAGAGGTTCAAGTTTAAGAAAAGTAAAGACAGATGCCGTAGATGCCTATCTTCTTTGTGAGTTGTTCTACAAAGAGGAGTTAGAGCCTTATAAAAAGCGTGGTGTCCAATTATTAAACCTTCGGAATCTTACAAGACAGCATGAAAATATTACTGGAGTCACTATCCAAACGAAGCTTCAATTTCAAGCTGTTCTTGAACAAGTGTTTCCAGAATATAAGGGGGTTTTTGGAGATTTATATTCGGTGGTATCACTCTTAACGCTTTCAGAGTTCCCCTCTTCCGAGGATATTATTAAAGCAAGTGAAGAAACAATTACAGATAAGATACATGAATTATGTAAAAGTCGATCAATCAGGTGGGCAAAAGAAAGTGCGATTAAACTTAAGGCTGCGGCAACTCGTAACCCTTTTGAAAAGACAATCTACCAGAGTCATATTTTAAGCCTTGGTATGTATATTAATATGATTCTTCAATACAAAGAGCACCTATCAAAGTTGGAATCAGAGATAGATGCCTCGCTAAAGAAATTGAAGAATATAATATTATCAAATCTATCCCTGGTATCGGAGAAAAAATCGCTGCAACGATTATTTCAGAAATTGGAGAGATAGATCGATTTACTGATCCTAAAAAGCTGGTAGCTTTCGCTGGAGTTGATCCAAGTGTATTCGAATCTGGTAAGTTTACAGCCACAAAGAATCGAATCACAAAACGAGGGTCAAGTAGGCTTCGTCACGCCTTATATATGGCTGTTCGTTGTGCGATTCGTGATTGCCGTAAAAAGAAAACAACGGACGAAATCATCCCTCGCAACAAGAAAATGCGAGAGTTTTACGACAAGAAACGTGGAGAAGGAAAACCTTTTAAAGTAGCTGTAATTGCATGTGTAAATAAACTCTTACATTGGATATTTGCCCTTTTAAAGAACAGAACCACTTTCCAAGATATAGCTTAGAACCAAAAATAAACTAAATAACACAAAACCTTCCAAAATTAGAATAACGGAAGGTTATTTGGCATGCACATTTTTAGTATAGCACGAGATATTTTAAGTTTTTATTGAAAAATATTGACAAACTATTAGCTGGTTTAGCTTAAGTACATTGCTTCACAATATCCTCGAACTACGTACTTGATTATGAATAAATATTTAGTGCATTTTTTTTAATCCCAAGAAAAATAATAATTTAAAGTTAATATTTAGGAGATGATTAAAATTGACTTATAGTAATAAAATTAAAAGTATTCTTGGTGTTGATGTGCGAGCTCGTTATCTTAATCTTAATGAAGACGATCTAATTCATGATCCTTTCAAATATCCAATAATCCATAAACAAATAAATGGTAAAGAAATTGTTCCACTTAATTTAGTAAGATTGTGGCAGAGATAAAGTTTACTAAATATTGACTACCTTACGGATTACGTGGTTAAAAATTGTTCATAATAGGATTGACGCTGCCTCGGAATTTCCTCCGAATTCTAGAGTCAATTTTGTCGTAAGAACACCCAAACTGACTCCCCTTCTTTTGGGTGTTCCTTTTGTGCAATTTTTGTCATGTTATACTTTCCTCGAATTGCGACATTTTTTTTAAAAGTGTATTTTTCTTCCTATAATAAGCATGATAAAGAAAAACATCTGAGTATGAAAATGTTAGTAGCGTCAATTAGAACTGGTCTTTTTTTAATTCCTTGGTTAACTACTTTCTTTATTCCAAAAAATGAGTTTAAAAAATATACTCCTGTTGCAAGCTTCGCAGCATTACTTGTTGTAATTGAAAGTATGTTATCTGTTCCTTTTAAATGGTGGACCGTCAAAGGCGGAAATTTGAATAAGGTTTTTAATGACTTGAGTTTGATTTTAGGACCGTTCTTTATTGGGACCATTTGGATTTTCCGATTTACTTTCGGGAAATTTTGGCTGTACATCATGGTTAATGCACTTATGGATTTATTTTTGGCATACCCAATTAATTGGTTAATGCAGAAATTAAGAGTATACAAATTAGTTAATTTCAAGTCGAAACACATTTTTTATACAGCCATTAGTTTTGCTCTTGTTATCTACGGATTCCAATTATTTATAACTCGTTCAAAGTATAGAAACTAAAAACTGTCCAACATTAATATAAATATTTATTGGATGTTTTTACCATTACATTCGTTACTTTGAAGCACTATACTTATTAGTGGTTGAGGGATTGATGCTCTCGACTTTTCCCTTTAAATAAAAGTTTTTTTGGTCGCCTGTTGGTTCAATACATAATATGGGTTCCATATCATCTTACGTAAACCATTGTATTATTTTGTAATTAATGTACAGAATAAATCCATGCCACGTTCCTAGTGTCGCTTGGTAAATATTTGATGTGCTGTCCATCCTTACGTTTAGGGGTGGACGTTTTTATTTTTTTCATCTGGTCAGAAGATCTATAAATCTTGTCGCTAGGTGAAGAAGAGGTTATAATGCTCCTCTTTATTTCGAATTTTGGTTCAAATACGACGTAAAAAGACATGTAGATTTTTCTCCCTCTTGTTTCACTAACCGGCTCCGTTTGTTTAAGTGCAATCCTTCACAATTTTTGGATCGACATGTGAAGATAAATGAATTTTTCCGATTTTCCAAGTATTCTTACCTTACAATGTGTATGTTTAAGACAGGAAGGGGGTGTTTTATGGGAAGGGAAAAAGTTCAACCTCATGTATGGCATGTAGGAAACCTTTTAAGAGAAATGATAAAGTCTACACTGACACCATGTTTACGCAGATACTGCATGTAAAATGTTTTATATACAAACGTGAATTTATAATAGATACAGGAACTTATCAAGAAATAGTAGAAAAATATCCTCTATACCAAAGATCATTTATTGTAACGGATAAACCAATTACTGATCTAATGGTAGTTTCTTCACTTAAAAGAAAATAACAATGAAAAAAGGATTCAGTAAATGTCTGAATCCTTTTATTACTCTCATTCTTACCATCCATAACTCCACCTACCTGCCTTAATTTGAGGCAGAATACCCTTATGTATTCCTTTAGTTCTTCTGTTAGCTCATCCAGTGTAAAGTAGATTATTTGTGGAGCGGCTGTATCCATCACCTGGACTTATATTTGTGATTGACCTTTTATATCAAAAACCTTTTTTGTCAACATAATGTGATATGGCATGAAATCACCTCATTAACACCATAACAAACATACGTTCCTATGAGTAGCATTTTTTTCTAAGAACAAAATCGCTAACGCGACTCAATTACGACCCAAGTGTTGATTATTCACTTGGGTCTTTCCTCGCCTGTCTCATTGTTCCATTACAAAAAGGGCAGACCACTTCCACTTCTTCATCTTCTTCTAAATCAAAATGAAACTCTTCCACCACATAATCTGGAACTTCATCTTCTTTACCACAATCGATACATTTAAAAATTATGAATTCCATTTCTTCATTTAGTCCAAATGGATCTTCTTCATCGAGCCATTTTAACAGCTCATCCTGCTCTTTGTTCTTGCTCAAGATTTATCCTCCTCATTGTTTTAATAGAGTCCATATCTTCCATATAATGATACAAAAATCCGTAATCTGCATGCCATATTTCCACTAATTCCATCTTACGATGGCAATGAGGACACAGGAGCGGGTCTTTATCAAAGGCTTCAATCATTCTTTCCCGATATGTCTTCTTTTTCTTCTTATTCTCTAAGAGTAATGAAAGTTGTTTAGTTCTCATAAATGCATATAAACTAAGAACATTCTTTGCCTTTTCATATGTTCGTCTACTGTATAAACCAAAGCGACCAACCATTCGAAAATGCTTGGGATTAATGTGTTGTATTAATTTATAAAGAAATTTATAAACCGGAAGGGTTTCATCTACTCGTTTCCCTGTTTGATGATCTTCATACCAGAAACTCACGGCTTTCCCATCATACTTCTCAATTCGATACTCAGCTATTGCGGGTCTTGCCAGATATCTCCCAATGTACTTTGCCGCACCTTTGGCATCTTTCATCCTTTTTTCCGCATTCACATAAAACCCTTTCGGGTATCTCTGGTACAATTCATTAATGAGATTGATGACTCTCTGGTTATCTGGAAACCATTTCTTTAGTAGATCTAACACGACCTTTTGCCAGGATTTCCTCAAAAATTCATAAGGAATAAATCCACTAGAAACCCATTCATTCCTGTTATCTAGGGCACCTTCTGTAACTAAAGCATGAATATGAGGATTGAATTTCAAGTCCCTACCGAAGGTATGAATAACTGTGATTACCCCAACCTTCAAATTACGCTTTTTACTTCTCTTTTGGTAATGATACTGAAATACCTCTGCGACTTGATTACTAAGTTCATTTAGCTTTTTTCGATCTTCAAAAAATACATTTCTTAGTTCTTTCGGTATGGTAAACACCATGTGTCGGTGCGGAACATCAAAAATCATATCCTGTTGTTTGTCTGACCAATCATCTGTATATTTTTTGCCACACTTATGACAGAAACGACTTTTACAAGTAAAGCAAACAAAAACAGGCCTAGGACTCCCTTCACAACCTAAGCACTCATATCGAGAATACCCTAAATCACGGGTTCCACATTGAATAGCTTTTTCAACCGTTTCTTTTATATCCTTTCGGTAGGCAGCAGGAAACCTTTTTTCGTTCAATTTCCAAAACCCATCAAAATGGTCCTTCAGAATACGTTTAATAACTCCACTACTTTGTTTACTCATACCAATACTCCTAGCTATTATACGAACATTTTATCGAACGGTTATCCACAAGTCGAGAGGATTTATAATTTCCTAAACAAATGAAAAAGCCTAGGTAAATATTTAACCTAGACTTAAAAGTACATAACATGCTGTTTATAGCCACTCAATTTCAATTGTTACTTCAGGAACCTCTGTTTTAGTATTATGATTTGCAATCGCATTTGTTGAAAACCAAATTTTTTTAATGAACGTTTTTAGGAAAGCATTACACTCCTCTGGGTCAAGCATCTCTATCCTATCTATTACATCAATAATTTTTTCTAACCTTCTTTGTTCTTTTTCAGTGTTTTTTAAGTTTTTTATTTGAATATCCACTAATTCCAGCTGTTGCTTTACCTGTTTAATTTGTCTCTCATTCTCCTCACTCATTACAAGAAAATCACTCTTACTAATTTCGCCGTCTGCTCTCATTATTGTTAAATTTTTTTGTCTCTTTTCAAATTTTTCTAATTGCTTTCCTAAGGAATCGACTTGATTTTTTAATTTATTTTCTTCATCCGAAGTATCAAGAGATTTTAATTTCTGAATTGCCTTTTCTAAGTCTACCTTCTTTTCTTTGACCTTATTAATCACATAATCTTCCACCGGAAGATATTTATGCCCCCTATCTCTGCAAGTATTATTGCTTATTTTATAACTACAAGATTTGATATAATCCGTTTCGTTTCCATCTATTTGGATATATCTTTTTCTTTCACAGCAATTACAATAAATTAGGTTTTGTAGTTTTCGTGTTGCTTTCTTTTTGTTGAAAAATTTTCCTGCTGTGTTTTCTTCAAGTATTTTTTGCACCTCTAACCATTGTTGCTTTTCAATGATCGGTTCGTGTGCATTTTCAACGAAAACCTCATCAACAACTCTACCGTTTACCCTTCTACATGCTTGAACTACACCATAGTAAACAACATTTCTTCTTAATGATGATATATGGGAGGAAGTTAAGACTTTTCCAATTCTACTTCTCCAACCTAGCGTATCTAATTGTTTGGCTATTTCATTCGCACTAACTCTTTCTAATGTCTTTTGGAATATGTACCTAATTATTTTTGCTTCTTCTTCAACAATGACCAATCTTTGATTTTTGTCCTTTTCATATCCCAAGGGTGCCTTATTACTGTTTGTCCATCTACCTTGTTCTGCAGCAGCTAATCGACCTCGACTTAGACGTTTTTTGATTTGCTTATACTCAAAATTTGCCAACATTGCCTGGAACGAATATAACATCTCATTACTTTCCTGAGTAAGATCAATTGCCCCTTGGGGTGTCAAAATTTTTATGTCATTTGCTATTAGCATGGTTTTAATTTGTTCTGCATAGGCATTGTCACGGGAAATCCGATCAATATCCATAACCAAAAGATAATCGTATTCATCTAATTTATTTAGCAATTGAGTTAATTGAGCTCTTTGAGTATTGATACCACTAGAAATTTCTTGATAAACGTCATAAGTCAAGTTATGTTGCTTTGCAAGTTTGACAAGAGCATTTCGATGATGTGTTAAAATTTCCTCAATATCTAATTGTTCCTCATTCCTTGATAATCGTAAATAAATCGCAGCCAATGCCATTTCTTATCCCCCTAATGTGTCATAATAAAATCATAACACATGACCAATAATAATAGAAAGTTAAAATCTGTTACCTTTCCAACCGTACCATAAATTGTGATCACGACTGTATCACCTATTTTAAATTTGGGTTTTTTCCTTTCTTTCATAGCCTCCAGCTCCTAATGATGAGTCGTGAAATTTATACGATATTATATGCTCGATTAAGAAAATCCGTACGTTATATGTAGCTCCCATTCTTTGGCAACACATCTTGCTACTGTTAAGAATCTTGCATATTTGAATCTCCAGTATGTAACTTTCTTTTAAATCACATGAAATACAAAAAAACAGAGCCTACATAAGTCATGTAGGCTCTAAAAATTCTATTATACTGCGGAAGTAATGTTCCAATTGAAAGGATCACGCATGTCCTTCCAATTTTGCAGCATCTCTTCCTCAGTTAGCAAACAGCGGTCCAAAGATGATTTTACAAGTTCCTTATCCATCTCAATTCCGATTAGGACGATTTCGCTCTTACGATCACCGAATGTTTCATCCCAATCCTCTTTTAAAGTAGGTTCTTCTTCTAAATACTGAGCTTGTTGAGCTGCTGGCAAAGCGGCTACCCAATAGGAAACTGGCTCTAATTGTACTGATGGACCCGCCTGGGAAAATAATAAAGCTAGATCATTCCTTGTTGCACACCATACAATTCCTTTTGCTCGAACAACATCTTCAGGCATTTCATCTACCCAACGATTAAATCTTTCAGAGTGAAAAGGGATTTGACTTCTATATACAAAGGAACTGATCCCATACTCTTCCGTTTCTGGTGTATGCTCAGGAGCTTCTAATTCTTGGAGCCAGCCAGCCGATTCACTTGCTGTTTCGAAATCAAACAAGCCAGTATTAAGAACTGCTGAAGGTTCAATTTTCCCCTTTGTTGAACGGTAAAATTTAGCCGCTGGTTGAAGTTTTCTTAACAAAACCTCAAGCTGTTTTAATTCCTCTTCCTTCAACAAATCACATTTATTGAGAATTAACACATCACAAAACTCAATCTGGTCGATTAATAAATCAGCAACTGTTCGCTCATCTCCTTCTCCTGCAGCCTGGTTCCTTTCCAGAAGAAGATCTCCTGAGGCTAAGTCATGCCAAAATCTATTTGCATCTACAACTGTCACCATTGTGTCCAATCTACAATGCTTCGTAAGATCAATTCCTAGCTCTTCATCAATATAGGAAAAAGTTTGAGCAACAGGCACTGGTTCACTAATCCCTGTAGATTCGATGACTATGTAATCGATATTCCCTAACTCCACAAGTCGTTCTACTTCTTTCAATAGGTCTTCTCTCAATGTGCAACAAATACACCCATTTGAGAGTTCTACAAGCTTTTCCTCAGTTCGATTTAAGCCTCCTCCTTGTTTCACTAACTCAGCATCCACATTAATTTCGCTCATGTCATTAACAATAACTGCCACTCTTAACCCTTCGCGATTTTGAAGGATATGATTCAGCAATGTTGTTTTACCTGCCCCTAAATAACCACTTAATACTGTTACTGGAATTCGTTTGTCCGTCATATTTAAATCTCCTTTTCGTTCATAAATCAAAATCATTACGATTTATTCGATAAAAAAATAGAAGCTAATATTATTTTGTCTCGCGATGTATCGTATACCGTTTTAGCCGAGGAGAGTATTTCCTTAGCTCAAGCCTTTCCGGATTATTGCGTTTATTCTTTGTAGTGATATAATTCCGATCACCTGTTTCAGTGCATTGTAGAGTCACCTTTACACGCATTAACATCACCTCCTCAAAATTATAAATCGAAATGATTACGATTTATAATTTATCCTTAATTAATATATTTGTCAAGGAACGAAAACAAAAAAACGCCAAAAGGCGTCATTTTCGTTCTGTCACGATATAAATTTCCCATGCTTCATCAAACACAACCATGCTCGGTAAATATTGTCCATTTAATTCTAAGTAATTACTCAGTTCATCATAATCTTCACTATTCTTTGGGAAGCTATGATCTTCATAGGCAGCATTAGCGAAATGGTTGATGGAATTTTGTGGTTTTGGATGTCTATATTTCATTAGAAAATGGTAGAAGGATTTGAGCATTCAAACATTTCTCCCTTTGCTCATATTTTGACTACTACTATAACTTATCTACCATCTACACGTCTACTAGCAAGACCCACCAATTAACACGATCAAAAATCAAAGTAATTCCTTTTTAGAAGTCTCGGTTTTTCCATCAACTTATATTTTTTTCTCATTAGTTAAACGTGACATTTATTGTATAATCAATATTCTTGAAAAATTCCTTTAAGACTTTTTCTGCATTGTTCTCTGCAGTTTCTAATAAACCAACAGAAATGGCATCTTGACGAATTTGGTCTTGTGCCTCAGCGGTCTTCTCAAACCCCTCATTCATTTTAGTATCAGTACGGAAAATCCCACCGTTTTCATAGGTTATTATTTTTTCCATCTGTAAGGATGGTTCCTGGATGAACTTTGCATGGGGAAGGGTAATATCTATTTCTTTTGTGTCTTCATTTATAACCATGTCCTCAGAAGTAATTCCTTTCAAATCTACACCAGCAATAACCGTCCCAGGCACAATTAATAGTAGTTCCCGCTTTGTTCCTGGTAAATTTTTAGAGATGTCTTTCCCGAAGATCTTATTATCCTCTTCTTTTATAACCGCCTTAATATGAGCTTCAGCTGTTGCCAATGTGGCTAGCTCTTGAACGTGTTCAACAAACGTGACAGACTTTTGTTTGAAGGTATTCCCCACAAATAGCCAAATCACTACTGAAGCAATGATTAAAATAGCAAAGACTGGTAAAATAATCTTCAATCTACTAGTTTTTAAGAATAACTTAAAAATTCCTTTCGGTGGAGAAAAAGTTCTTGAGTTATGATCCACTGCAATAGTTGCAGCACTTTGCTGTTGTCCTTCCTTTAATTCTATTAATAGTCTTTCTAGCTGTGCAATTTTTTCGTCTTTTTCATCTATAATTTCTCTATTTGAAACCATTTTTTCGCCCCCCATTTTTACCATTACATTGCTTATTTTCAAAATTTGTCATAAATAATATGCTGTAATCTGTTCAATTAAACGTTGTTATGTAAATTTTTGTTACTGCAAATATTCGACAAAATTCTATGAAATTCCTCCCAAAAAAATTAAAAATAGCACCCATCACTGAGTGCCGTTTGTAAGTGCAACGTATGAAAAAAATTATAAACATTCTTCTTCAAAAATCTAGGTAATTCCTATAACTCCTCAAAACTTATCCAGATACCACTCTTTTTGGTATCCACTATAAACAACTGATCCTCAATTTCCTTAAACTAAAATCTTGAATAAACCTTCTCTAGTACTTGTTTTGATTGCCATACATACATACATACATACATACATACATAACTTAACCATGCTAAGAAAAATCAAAGTAATTCCTTTTTAGAAGTCTCGGTTTTTCCATCAATTCACGATAAGAAATGACTTTTTCTAATTCTTTTGTATTAATTAGAAAGAGTTGGTCCTCAATTTCTTTCACGATGGAGTCTTCTTGATAAACCATCCCACATTCTAAGCAAACTACAGTTGGAGCCCCGGATATTTCTATCGCCTTTGTACCATCTGGCAACTCCCAATAGACTGATTGCTCTTCTATACGAATTTCACCACTATTACACCATGCGCAGTTTTTACTCATCCTTACGCCTCCTTCGTTTCTGAAGAAGACTTTTCATATTTTTCCTGTTGGGCTTTGAACTTTTTCTCCTTTAGTAAATCCCGTTTATCTCGTTTGTCCTTTAGAGAATGATGATTCGGATCACTATTATACTGATCACGGCGATTCAAGCGTTCGATCCCTTCTGGAACTAAATTAAACTTCGTATCGTTCATTAAAGCGGAAATACCAATGTTAGACCGCTTCTCCTCCATATCTGGATAAACCTCTTGGAAGTAGCCCTCTGCCGTTCCAGGAATATAATTTTCTGGCTCCGGATAAGTGGTAATGACCCCTTCAAAGTTTCTTAACACGACTTTATCAGCACTTTGAGAAATTAAATAGTTCGGCTGTAACGCAATCTTCCCGCCACCACCAGGTGCATCACAAACGAAAGTTGGCACCGCGTAGCCTGAAGTGTGTCCTCTAAGACCTTCAATAATTTCAAGGCCCTTCGAAACTGGAGCGCGGAAATGTCCAATTCCCTCTGAAAGGTCACATTGGTAAATATAATATGGGCGAACACGAATCTTCACTAAATCATGCATAAGCTTTTTCATGATTGGTACACTGTCATTAATGCCTGCAAGGATAACAGACTGATTCCCAACGGGTACACCACTGTTTGCAAGCATCTCGCAAGCTCTTTTCGAATCCTCTGTAATCTCAATCGAAGTATTAAAATGTGTATTGAGCCAAATCGGATGATATTTTTTCAAAATATTGCAGAGATTCTCCGTTATTCGTTGTGGAAAAACAACCGGTGCACGCGTTCCAATGCGGATAATCTCCACATGGTCAATTTCTCGTAAATTTTTCAATATATATTCTAAAATAGTGTCGTTAATTAATAGGCCATCCCCGCCTGAAATAAGAACATCTCTGACTTCAGGTGTGTTTCGAATATATCCTATCGCTTCATCAAGCTGTTTTTTTGGAACACCCATCCCAATCTGCCCGGAAAATCTTCTCCTTGTACAATAACGGCAGTACATGGAGCATTGATTTGTGACGAGAAAAAGGACCCTATCTGGATAGCGATGTGTAAGTCCTGGTACTGGAGAGTCTTCGTCCTCATGTAGCGGGTCTTCTAAATCATACTTTGTTTTGTGAATCTCCTTCGAAATTGGTACAGACTGCATCCGAACAGGGCAACGCGGATCATCTGGATTCATCAAAGAAGCATAATATGGCGTAATGTTTAAGGGAATCGTTTTAGTAGATATGCGCACTCCTTCTTCTTCATCAGGTGTTAAATTGATCACTTTTTTCAAATCCTCTAATGTACGAATTGTATTTGTTAACTGCCAGAGCCAATCATTCCATTGCTCCTCCGTTACATCCTTCCATAACTCAATGTCCTTCCAATGGCGCTTCGGTTTATATAAGGTTTGTTTCATCTACAAATCCCCCTACACTCTCATTTGTAGTAATTTATGCAATAATCGTGCCAATGTAGATGGGAGAAGGAAAGAACGGGTTCTTGCCTTTTATTCTATAGGGTCTGTTATTGATGGTTGTTGATTTTTTGATTTTCGACAGGTGTAGCCACTTAACCGGAGAAATTCCGTCTATTTCGAAAAAATAATGCTTATTAGGTGGAATAGGCGGAGATTTTCCACTTAATGACCTAATGAGTATTAAAATTATGAAAAATGTATAGCTTAACCGGAAAAATTCCTCTTATTCATAGAGAAATAGTTGAACTTCTTGTTTTAGCCGGAAATTTTCCGCCTATTTTTCAATGTTATAAATTCAACAGCCACCTTTAGCTGAGGAATTTATAAAAAAAATGCCGATTATTCGGCATCCAAGATTTTATATTTTTGCAATTTGTATTGTAACGTTTGCCGGGGAATTTGTAGCACCTGAGCTGCTTGTTGAATATTTCCACCCGTAGAAGTGAGAGCTTCTTCAATCAATTTCATTTCAAGCTGTTCTACCTTGTCGCGAAAAGATATAGACTTACGAGCTTCCTTACTCGGACTTTTCTGTTTATTGACATATTCCTTTAACATCATCGGCAAATCCTCTATCGTAAGTTTCGTCCCATCATAAACATTCATCATGTACTCGATCGTATGCTTCAATTCTCTTACATTTCCTGGCCATGAATAGTGGAAAAAGAGTTCCTGTACCTCTTCAGTTATTTCTACCTCGTTTTTATCTGGTTCATTAAACCGCATAATAAAATGCTCAGTTAAGAAAGTAATATCTTCCTTTCGTTCACGTAATGGAACCAATTCAAACGTGAGTACATTTAAACGATAAAATAAGTCTGCCCGAATTTGTTTGTTCTCTAATGCTTTCTTAGGATGAACGTTCATAGCCGTAATCACTCTAACATCCACCTGAATATCCTTTGTAGCTCCCACTCTCCGAACGATTCCGTCCTCTAATACTCTTAAAAGCTTCGCCTGAAGATCAATCGGCATCGCATGAAGCTCATCCAAGAAAAGTGTTCCACCATCTGCGAGTTCAAATAGTCCCGGTCTATCAACTGCCCCCGTATAGCTTCCCTTCGATGTACCAAATAGAATGCTTTCAAGGAGATTTTCTGGAATAGCAGCACAATTTTGAGCAATAAATGGCTCAGCTCGTCGAGTGGATGCGTGGTGAATCCCTTGTACAAAGAGTTCCTTCCCTGTTCCACTTTCCCCAAAAACAAGAATAGGAGAGCGAGAGAGTGCTAATTTTTCAGCTTCTTTTTTTATTTGAATAAAATATGGATTCTTCGTGAGTAGGTCATTTAAGGTGTAGGTAACTGTACTTTTGGTGTTTGAGGATTTCTTTTTGGATAGAAGCTTTTTTTGTAGGTCAACTAGTTGCTCTGATAATCTTTTCATCGAACTGTAGTCTTTGGCAATTTCCATGGCCCCAACTAACTTGTCCTCTACAAAGATCGGGAGAGTCGTATTCATCGTCTCAATCTTTTTGCCATAAGCGTTTGTGTAGCTCTGAGCCTGATTATATATGGCTTTTTCAGTTTCCATTACTAATAGGAGTGTACTCGTGCTTTTGTTTAAAGAAGGAAATGCATGGAGTAATGGTTTTCCAATCACATCCCGAATATTCATACCATCATGTCTCGCAGCAACCTCATTGTAAAAGATCGTTATTCCTTCCGTATCAACGACATGTATACCTTCATCTATTCTTGATAAAATTGCTTTCAAGACTTCGTTCGAGATAGCAATTTCTTTCGTCAAGCCTATCACCTCCAACCATTGTGCCGAAAAATCGGCACTCATCTGCGAGAATTCGGCACTTTGTATTATTCAGCTAAATTCTTCACCCAAACATTCATATCTTCAATCTTATCAAAGATATAGCAATTGTTGATTAATCTACCTCGATAGCGATAGCCTAGCTGATGCAATGCTGCGTTCATTCCAAATGAAAGACTACGAGCAATCGAGTAGGAACAAAAGATTCCCTTTATTTTTAATTGTTTCTCGAGCTTCTCTAATAGAATTTTCATCAATCCAAATTTCCTATGCTCTGGAAGCGTGGCGCAGTCTGTTAGCTCAGCATTTTTATAGGCAAAATTTATCTCAGCGGATGCTGCACTCACGATCTCATCTCCGCATGCAAAAGCATAATATATCGTGCCATCTTCCATAGTCTTTTTTATATACTCCGGATCATGCAAAGGGGTTGGATATATTTCGAATACCTGTTTATATAAATGAGCAAGCAACATCGCTTCTTCCTCTGAGACTAGCATTAACTTGTACTCTTTAGGTGGAGAAATCGTCTCGTTGTTTTGTGGAAGGGCTTGAACAGTTTTGACAATCTCGTTTTCTTTTAAAATATATTTGCTATTTCTCCGTTCAGTTTGGAAATACTTACAAAAGAAATACCCGTCTGAGCCTAAGAAATAGTGGTCGATCATCGCTTCACATTGGTATCCTTTTTCAAGCAAAGTTGCATATTGCTCTCTTCTTCCCTTGATAATGAGCTTTTCCACTTGTGAGGCAACAGCAAGCTCCTCTACCTTATTGATTGCCTCATGTAAATTCCCTCGTAGATCATCTATGCGAATTCTTTTATTAAACGGGTCCTTGTACATTTCTATAAAATAATTTTTTTCATCAATGAATGATTTCATTTTTAACTCCTCCCCGTTTATGTATCATTATAGTCATTCTCTTTAATTCTAAAGGAAGTTCCCGCGGTTTGAAAAGAAATTCCAATCGACAATTAATTAGAGTAGTGCTCGGTCACAAGAGAATAGTCCAATATAAAAAGAAATTACCCTTTTTAAAAGGATAATTTCTTTTTACTACCTTATTTACAATAGCTAGCGCCGATAATGATTAATAGGATGAACAACACAACGATTAAAGCAAAACCGCCACCATAATTAGCTCCCCCTACATAACTTGGGTAAGCATATCCATACATTGGTTGTTCATAGCAAGTATCACAGCCATAATGTTGGCCACCGTATCCGCCCTTAATTTGTTCCATAATAGCTTCCTCCCTCAAACATATATTAGGTTACTAACACTGCCAATATATGCGATAGGTACTTGACCTGTATGTGTATATGCCCATAAATATAAAAACGCTGCCTAGAAAGGTGTAGTAACTCCCTTTAGGCAGCGTTTTTCAGATTATTTTTCCTCAAACAATTTCAAATACTCCCCGTACCCTTCTTCCTCTAGCTTCTCCTTCGGAATAAAACGGGTTGCTGCAGAATTGATACAATAACGTAAACCAGTTGGACCAGGGCCATCATCAAAAACATGACCAAGATGAGAATCAGCCGACTTGCTTCGAACCTCTGTCCGAACCATAAAATGGCTTCTGTCCTCTTTCTCGATAACCTCTTCTTCTTCGATCGGCTTCGTAAAGCTCGGCCAACCACATCCTGCATCAAATTTATCTTTTGAGCTAAATAGCGGTTTACCTGAAACAATATCTACATAAATCCCATCTGAGAATTCGTTCCAGTATTCATTTTGAAATGGACGTTCTGTTCCATTATTTTGCGTTACTTCATATTGAATTGGTGTCAGTTTTTTCTTCAGATCCTCTTTATTCATTTTTCTCACCCCAGTGATTTTTTATAAATGCTGCCCTACCAGAACCTTGGCTATATGCATTGTAACGAGTTGGATTTTTCTTATAAAAGTGTTGATGATATTCTTCCGCTTCGTAAAAAGGTTTAGCAGGGAGAATTTTCGTTGCAATCGGTTTATTAAAAGGTCCGCTCTCTTGCAACTGTTGCTTCGATTCCTCTGCTAGAGCCTTTTGCTCTTCTGTATGATAAAAGATCGCTGTTTGGTAGGATTCACCTCGGTCATAGAATTGACCTCCTGGATCAGTCGGATCTATTTGTTGCCAGTAGAGCTCAAGCAGTTTTTCATATGGAAAAACATTTGGATCAAACGTAATTTGCACCGCTTCATAATGACCAGTCGTTTCACTGCAAACCTCTTCATAGGTTGGATTTTCTTTATGTCCCCCAGTATAGCCGGACATAACTTTTATAATGCCTGGCTGTTCATCAAATGGTTTCACCATACACCAAAAGCAACCACCGGCAAACGTAGCTCGTTCGTATTCTTTATTCTCCATTACTTACACCACCCAATTTTTTTCATTTCGTTGGTACTAGCAGAGAAAAACGGATATCATCATTTTTTAAGTCAAATTTATTAACCTTTACTTTAATATCGCTTTTTAGCTTCATTTTTTGAAGGGCGACGTAAATGAGCTCATCATTCGGCTGAATGTTGACCCATTCTGGAAAATCATATTGCTCACTTATAAATTTCATTACATAAGCAACAGGAAGCTGAATTTTCCCAATTTGAATCGATTTTTGCCTTAATATTAGGTCCCCATTTGAAAGAGCCTCAGGTTCAAAGGTCAACTTCATTTCAATATTCTCTGTAAATATTTTCATCGTCCCATAAAGCTCAACCTCATCATTTAAAAAGACTTCATAGGCAATTGGGCTTTTTAGTCCTTCTTGTTCAATATAATGATTGATAATTCGGTTTAAATCAGACTTGGTTGCATTGATTTGAAATTGAACTTCTTCTTGATTTACTTTGTCTCCAGTCTGGGTGTCTTCTTTTTTAATCGGAATATTAACTAGTATAAAAAATAACAACAGGATTAGAAGATTAATACCTAAAAGGAGAAAAAATAAAGTTTTCCATTTTTTAGTCATCTAGTTCGTTCTCCTTTTGCGCAGCCACATATAAATTTTCAAGAGCTTCATTTTGAAGGACAGTAAATGCCTTATCAGCCATCAATTGGTAGCCTTTATCATTCGGATGAAAGTAATCCGTATAAAGTAAATTTTCTTCGCTTTCCTTAAAGATTTCTGCAATCCCCACAAATAAAGTATTATCGTACCTCGCCAAGACCTTTTGACTCACTTGATTCCACTTATCCGTAACGAGTTCCATTTCTTTCACATCTGCAAAAAGAGTATAAAATGGATTGTACAAGCCAATCAATCCAATAGTTACATCAGGATTCTCTTTTCTTATTGTATCGAAAACGGAAGTTAAATTCTTTTCATAGCTAATGAGTTCCCGATCAAAATCCCTTAGATTGAGTTCTGGGAAATTCTCTTTCACTACTTTCATCACATCATTACCACCCGTTGTAATCAATACAATATCAGCCTTTTGAATCGAACCCTTAACTTCTTGGCTCTTTATGCGATTCAGAACTTGAGATGTACGATTTCCGCTCACACCATAGTTATAAATGGTGGTGTCCATAATACCCTTTTCTTGTTCTAGTCGCTCTTCTAAATACGGAAGGTAGCCCCCTCTTTTCGTACTATCTCCAACGCCTTGTGTAAGAGAATCACCTACAGATACGATTGTATAAGACTTCGGAAAAAAATCCGCTGGAAATGGTTCTTTTTTGTCCACGCCTGTTTCCCGATTCGATAAATAAGTTTCTGAGGAACTAGTCTGACTGCAAGCAACTAAAAGGAATAAACAAAGAAAAAAAGAGGTGAATATTCTCTTCATATTTTTCACCTTCCTTTTTTAAGCTTTCTTTAATTATAACAAGGATGGATATATACACAAAGTCATCGAGACTTAAAAACAAAAAATGGACCCAATATTAGGGTCCATTCATTGCAAAGTTTTTATATCATTAATAATATCTGCGTAAGGAGTATCACTTGCCCCAGAATAAGACTGCATGATTGTACCTTCCTTATCAACCAAGAAAAAATAAGACTGATGGATAACCTGATCCTGATTATCAGGTTTTTTTACTAACGTTTTGAAATTGTCTAACGCAAATGTTTCAATAAATGACTGTTTATAGCCAGTTAAAAAGTGAAAATTACTTTGATCTAATTCAAATTTCCCGGCATAGTCCTTCAAAATTTCCGGTGTATCAATTTCCGGGTCGACAGAAAACGAGACAAATTCAACGTTTTCTATGCCTTCCTCTTTAGCCATCTTCTGAAGCTTTGTCATATTAAAAGTCATTGGCGGACAAACCGTATCACAATTCGTAAAGATAAAATCGGCAATCCATACCTTCCCTTTTAAATCCTCTTTCCCAAACTCCTGACCATTTTGATCAGTAAAAGTAAAATCCTCAAGTTCATAGTTTAGAGGGTCTTCAATTCCTTTGCTGCCACAAGCTGTCATTAAAACGAGTACTAAAATAGTTAATAAACTGTAACGAATTTTCATTTTTCCACCTGCAATTCCCGCTTGATTCAAGGTTCATTTTAGCAGACAAGGTGTAAAGAAGAAAGGAAAAAGTCAGTACAATATGAAAATTCCAGATACCTCTTACTCCTGAGACTCATCTAATGGGATACTAATTGTAAATGTCGTACCATTGCCTTTCTCACTGACAACGTCAATTTTCCCCTTCATTCGCTCAATTATTTGATAGCAAACCATTAGACCCATTCCAGTACCCTTTTCCTTCAGCGAATAGAAAGCAGTACCTAGTCTTTCAAGTTCCCCTTTAGACATCCCGATACCACTATCTTTTATTTCAAAGACGCCGAACGAACCCTCTCGGTAGACTCTTAAACTTAAAACTCCTCCGTCCTTCATCGCTTCAATGCCATTCTTCAAAATATTAATAAGAACCTGATTGAGCTCACTTCTATTCCCGTTAACACAAATCTGCTCCTCAATTTTTGTTTCCAATTGGATATTTTTTGACATCATTGCGAAAGAATTCATTAGATCCATCGCCTTATTCGCAAGGGATACTGCATCAACTCTTTCCATGCTCTCCATATCTGGCTTAGCCAAAGAGAGATAATCATTAATAATCGTTTCGGCTCGATTCATTTCATCAATCATCAGCTTAACAAATGCCTGTTCTTCATCTGATAGCTCTTTTTTTGTTTTAAAAATTTGCAAAAATCCCTTCACTACTGTCATCGGATTACGGATCTCATGAGCAACCGATGCAGCTAATTGACCGATAGCGTTCATTTTTTCAGCTCTCTGCAGTTCCTTAAGTATTTTCGTTTTTTGAATGATATTTTCCATTTCATCAATAGCATCCTCGAATTTCGTGCTTTGACGTAAATTGTGACCACCTTCTCCCAAATGCCTAGAGGTTATCGTTAATCGCTCAAATAGAAGAGAAAGCTGTTCGGTCATGTAGTTAAATCGATTCATCAATTTTCCCAGATCTGTTTCATCAACGACCTGAAGCTTAACTTGAAAATTTCCGTTACTGACTTCATTAATCCCACTGATAATTTCGTTCACTGGTTCCAATAGCTTGTTTAATATTTTTTTGAAAATGAAGTAAACGACTATGGTTATGATCAAAAATATGAGACATAGTGAATAGACGATCTCTTTTTGAAAGGAATCGATGCTAGTTGCTTGCGTACTGATAACTAAGAGAGCGATGACCTCACCATCTTGATTAAGGAGTGGTGAAAATGCCGAGATCCAACTTGTCCCTTCAGCCTTATATACACTAGTGTTCGTAATCTCCTTGGTCTCAACAGCTTTTTCGGCAACTTCCTTGAAAACTTCTGGAGCATTAAAGCTTGTAAAAACACGCATCCCAAGCTCTTCACAGGATTCAGATGTGACAAGAGGCGTCACTCCACCTTCATTTATGTCTAACGTTAAAATATAGCCGTGTTGTACGTTCGAGTTTTTTTCATTTATTAAAGACAACTGTTCTGATAAATTTTGATAATGTGTGTCTTGAGTATCCTTTGTTGCGATCACTTTTTCCACGTTTTCATTTTGAATGATCGAACTCCATAAGGAAGTTAGACCCACTAGATGATCAATCAACTGCTCTTTCATTTCCTTCATTTGAAGTGATAAAGCAATTCCACCGGTAAATAAAACGATGCAAGAGGAGATACATAAGGTTAAGATCATAACTTTCGTATTTAGTGAAATACTTCTGAAGAATTTAAGCATACTCATCCCCTCAATAGTTATTGTTATTTTTCTTTTCGACACAATTAGGGAGAATCCTTCTTTACAACTTCAAATTTCAACATTTTAGTCATTTATGTAACCAATCACAAAGTTTGTATTGCCAATAAAAAAACCTGAACAGCTATTGTTCAGGTTTTTCTCTATCCTTACTCGAAATAATACATGAACCCAATTGCCCCAGGCCCAGTATGTGTACTTACGATCGGAGTCGTATACACAATATCGATTTCGTTATATCCAGTTAGTTCAAAAACGGTCTTTTTAACCTTTTCTGCAAGCTCCAACCCTTCAGCATGAGCGATAGCAACAGCCTTAATCGTCTTTCCTTCAACATCCTTAGCAAATTCCGTAGCTAAGTATTTAGCAGCCTTTAAATGACTTCTTACCTTGGTAACAGGTGTATAAACACCATCCTCGAGGGATGCAATCGGTTTAATATTTAGGAGAGAGCCAATAAAGCCTTTCCCTTTTCCAATTCTTCCACCCTTAATAAGATTTTCTAGCGTATCAACATAGACATATAATCTTGTATTATCACGAACTTTTTGAATAACATCGATAATCTCATCATGAGAATGACCACTTTGTGCTAATTTTGCTGCCTCGATCACTTGGAAGGATAAGCCTCTAGAAATAAAGCGTGAATCTACTACTGTCACTTTCCCTTTTGCCATACTTGCCGCAGTTTCTGCTGATTGGACCGTGCCACTCATTCCACCTGTCATATGAATGGAAATGACATCATACCCCTCATCACTCAAACGATTATACAGTTCTAAAAAGACCCCTGTAGGTGGCTGAGAGCTCTTTGGTAGTTCCTCTGATTCTTTCATTTTTTGGACGAATTCTTCCGGTGTAATATCTAGTCCATCGGTATAAACTTGTCCATCTATATACAAGGACAAAGGAACAACCTCAATCCCGTAATTATTAATTAATTCATTATCTAGATCCACTGTTGAGTCTGTTACAATTTTGATTTTATTCAATCTATCACTTCCCTATCCTAGGTTGCCTATCGCACTATTATACACGATAATTTGTTCGTAATGTTAATTATTATCTGTGAATAATGACTTTTTCTTGAACACATTGTTCTATGTTTTAATTATTTTCTATCCGTCTGACATTCGCAGATAAAATACGCTTTTCCACATTTCGACTATAATAAACTTCGCATGAATCCAATCGTTCACTTATATCATCAAGGAAATCTAATCTATTTCTAGTAACATTATTGCTTGAGTTGCGACTTTTTAAGTGGAATAATGAAGATATAATCATATATAATCAGCTTTGTTGAGTACATTGCGAGGCTAATAAAAATAAATAAACACTTGAATTGAGCCATTATAAGTATTGTTAAGGCTAATAGCGGAGGCTCTTCATTTTATATCAATTTTACTCGTGTATTATGATACAAATCGAAGAGGAAATGAGGCACTATTAAAGATGGAAAAATATGATGTTATCATAATTGGCGGTGGAGTAGCTGGAATTTCTGCGGCCATCTGGTGTAATCGACTTAAATTAGATCATCTTCTGTTGGAGTCCAATCACACTCCTGGAGGACAACTAGAACAAATATTTAATCAAATCATTGATTATCCGGGGAAAATCATCGAAAACGGAAAAGAGTTACAAAAAAACTTAATCGAACAAATAGATACCCTAAAATGTAATATTAGTTGTAATAGCGTAGTAAGTGAAATCGATTCTACTGCCAAGACAATACAGTATTTAAAAGACGGGCATAGGATTGAAGCAAGCTATCAATATTTGATCATTGCATCTGGAGCAAAGCATCGAACATTAAATGTACCCGGTGAACTGGAAATGATGGAAAGAGGAGAAGTTTATTCTGCAACCCGTCATAAAGACAAATTCACAAATAAGCAGGTCGCCATTGTCGGGGGCGGAGATCGAGCATTTGAAGGAGCTATGCTTTTAGCGAATGCCGGTGCCAAGGTTGTTTTAATTCATCACTCCGCTCATTTTCGAGCTAGAAATACATACAAAGACGGGGTATTAGATCATAAAAACATCGAAATACTCACAAATACAACCGTGAGATCGATTCAAGGGGATTCAAGGGTTGAAAGTATCGAAGTTAATCATAATGGGATGACACGCAGTATCGAAGTAGAGGGAATTCTTATCCGAATAGGAAACGTACCGAATAGTTCACTTGTCAAAAATATCGTTAAACTAGACAAGCAAGAAAACATAGTTGTTAATAAACTTGGTCAAACAAGTAACCCATCCATATTTGCAATTGGTGATGTATGTACTCCCGCAGCTTATTGCAGTATATCCCTCTCAGTAGGGCAAGGAATGATTACAACAAAGTATATATCAGAGCTACTACTTCAAAACTAGCTGTCAATTTTCATTGGTCCGGTATCTAGCACTAGATATCGGATCCTTATTTTAAAAATATCCAAGATACATGCAGTATTGAAACAGAAGTATACAAAATCACAGAGCATAAAATGAGACTTTTTAGGAAGTTCGAGATTGCCTGCCCCCTGATGAAATAGAATACTAGGAGCAGAAAAACAGATAAATAGCTCTTTAAAAGGAAAAATGACCATGGATTTTTCGAGATTAGAGCAGCCATTAATGGGTTAAGCTCTTCTATCACTCCAAATTGAATTCCAATAAATGTCACACAGCCATCAAAAAAATTTAGAACAGCTAAGTAAACGAACAAAGAAGGACCAATTCTCATAGGCGGCTACTTGGATCACGTTGATCCTCTTCCCATTTTTTAAATTTCACGAAGTCTAGATATTTTTGAAAATCCTCCTTACTCACTCCTTCATCTTTCGCCTTCTTTATCAGTGAAACCCACTCTTCGTCTAATTGTTCTTCTTCTTCCAATAAATACTCCATACTTGTTTCCAACGTTTCCGCAATTTTTGATAAAAATTGTAACGAGGGATTTCTTTGAACATTTCGTTCTATATAGCTCAAATATGATTTAGAAACACCAGCAATTTTAGCTAATTCCGATATCGAGTACCCTTTTTTGGTTCTTAACAGTTTAATCCGCTCACCTACCATTATCATTGCTCCCTTATCAAGCTAAAGAATAACGCATGAAACATACCTTTATTAAGAACATTATCATTCTTTTTAAAGTCGGTGTAAAGAGGAAAACAGCAAGAAAACAAATTAATAGAGGACTTTTTCACAAAATACAAAAATAACCGGGTGGATTCACCCGGTTTTTCAGCATTTCATATTATTCTACAGCTTCTGCTTCCCACTCTTGCTCCTTTTTCAACTTTCGTTTGTACACAAATTTTGACAAGTTGATGCTGATTTCATATAGGAAAAGTAATGGAATTGTTACTAGAGTATCTGACATGATATCTGGTGGTGAAATAACAACTGCAATGACCACCAACACAAAATAAGCATACTTTCGCATCTTCTGTAAGACGTAAGGGTTAATGACCCCAAGTGAAGTTAGAAACATAGATACTACAGGTAGCTCGAATAAGAATCCAAATGGTAATGTCGTATTCATAATAAATCTGAAATATTTATCAGCTGTAAAGTTCGTTACGACCATATCTGCACTTAATTCCACTAAGAAATTCATGATTGTAGGAAAAATAACAAAATAGCCAAACGCTAAACCTACAATAAAAAGAATAAATAGCGCTGGGATGTAAGAGAGGGAAATTCTTCTCTCGACTGGTCTTAACGCCGGCTTCACAAATAACCAAATTTGTAACGCTAAAATGGGAATCGTTCCAGCGATGGCGATGATCGTTGCGATCATAAAATAAATCCAGATGATATCACTAGGGCCAAGCACCACAAGCTTCACATCTAAATCCCTTACAAACCAATTATAGATATCGGTTACATAGATAAATCCTACGATAAAAAAGATTAAAAAAGCTGCAACCGAAAGAATAAGTCGCTTTCTTAATTCATCTAAGTGGTCAACTAAGTTTAACTCTTTATCTTCCATTCAAATCCCCTGCCAACTTAATTTCGTAAATTTTAATTAATGCCTGCTTTCGCAATGCCTCGTTTTCCTTTTAGGAAACAAACCCTTACGAAAACACTGGTCGCTAGAGGAAAGTATAACATATTTACCTCAAAACTCGCAGAAAAAAAGTGCAAGATATAAAAATCTCACACTTATTTTGTGATATTCGTTAGTTTTTGAATTTCTTTCTTTTCTTCTTCAAACTCTTCCACAACATCACTTGTTAATTCACGAGTTGATTTCTTAAATTCACGTAATGTTTGACCAAACGCTCTACCGATTTCAGGTAATTTTTTTGGTCCAAATATAATTAATGCTAAAACTAAAATTAATATTAAACCAGGTACTCCGATGTTTGATAACATTTGAGAACATCCCCTTTTTCTAACATATACTTTCTAATATGATTATAGTATTTTTAGTTCACCTAATGTGAATTATACACGAATGTTCATAAGAATTTCACATTTTCATCAAAAATACCTCGCCTGTGACAAAATTCATTTACATCCATACTTAGATAAGTAGATTAAAGAGGTCCCGATCTTTATTCACTTCTTTATACGCAAATCCCTTTTTATTTAAACGGTTAATGAGGTCGTCATAATGCTCTTTTCTTTGCAGCTCGATACCGACTAGCGCTGGACCATTTTCCTTATTATTCTTCTTCGTGTATTCAAATGTAGTAATATCATCCGTCGGTCCAAGCACTTCATCAAGAAATTCTCTTAAAGCTCCTGCTCTTTGCGGAAAGTTCACGATAAAATAATAAAGAAGACCTTCGTATAGAAGAGAACGTTCCTTTATTTCTTGCATTCTTCCAATATCATTATTTCCTCCGCTGACGATACAGACAACTTTCTTCCCTTTGATTTCCTCACGGTATAGATCAAGAGCCGCAATAGGCATCGCCCCTGCAGGTTCCGCTACAATCGCGTGTTCATTATATAGTTCTAGAATACTTGTACATACCTTACCTTCTGGTACAAGCAGACAATCGTCGAGAAGCTCTTGGCAAATATCAAAGGTCTTATTTCCAACGCTCATTACCGCTGCACCATCAACAAATTTATCAATTTTATCAAGGGTAACTACCTTCTGTTCATGAATAGACGCTTTCATTGATGGAGCTCCTAATGGTTCTACACCAATCATTCTTGTCGTAGGAGAAATACTCTTAATATACGTACTCAGGCCAGACATTAAGCCACCGCCACCGACGCTACCGAAAACGTAATCAATCGTTTCTTCGCAATCATTCAAAATTTCTACGGCGACAGTCCCTTGGCCAGCAATCACCATTTCATCATCAAATGGATGAATAAAGGCGCGCTCCTCCTTCTCTGCACAAATAACCGATTCATGGTAAGCATCGTCAAAAGTATCACCCACTAATACGATATCCACGTACTCTCTCCCGAATAACTCTACTTGACTAACCTTTTGCTTCGGAGTAGTTGTTGGCATGAAAATTTTTCCATGAACACCAAGATACCTGCACGCATAAGCCACTCCTTGAGCATGATTCCCGGCACTCGCGCAGACAACCCCATTTTTCAACTGTTCTTCACTTAATGATTTAACTTTATAAAATGCCCCTCTAAGCTTAAAAGAGCGCACATGCTGTAAATCCTCCCGCTTTAGATAGACATTGCATTCATATTTTTCCGATAACCGCTCATTCTTTTGTAACGGTGTATGGGCAACGATATCCTTAAGCTGTTGGTATGCAATAATGATATCCTCCACTTGCACCCATTTTCTTTTTAGTACTTCCTGTTCCATATCATTCCCTCACTTTTCGACCGTCTAAATTTAGAAAAATTCCAATAATTTTAATTTGATAATTATATCACGTTCTTTTGAAATATTTAAGGGAGATATTATAAAATTTTTATTTTTCTATTAATTAATAATAAAAGAGCGGAAATATACAAAAAATCCCCTCTTGGTCGACAAGAGAGGATCAAAACATTATTTTCGATCATATTTTAGAAATTCATAATCATACGGATTCTTTTCATCTTTTATTCCCTGTTCACGAGAAACTAACTCCCATGCGTTCATATCAAGTGTAGTGAAGAATGTATCTCCGTCAAATTGATGATGAATTTGTGTAATGTATAAATGGTCCACATTCGGAAGAAGGACATTGAAAATTTCCGCTCCGCCTATAACGAAGTATTCTTTTTCAGGATGTTCCTCACAAGTAGAAAGGAAATCATCAATATGATAAAAGACGGTACAACCATCACAAGTGTAGTCTTGATTTCTCGTAATAATAATATTTTCTCTTCCTGGCAGTGGTTTACCAATCGAATCAAAGGTTTTTCTACCCATGACAATTGGATTTCCCATCGTCACACGTCTGAAATACTTTAAATCCTCTGGCAGATGCCAAGGAAGCTGATTGTCCTTGCCAATGACACGATTCTCATCCATTGCTAAAATGAAGGAGATCATACACTGACAACTCCTTTAATATGAGGATGTGCTACATAATCTACTAGCTCGAAATCTTCATATGTGAAATTAAAAATATCTTTTACATCCGGATTAATTTTCATTCTTGGTAGTGGATATGGTTCTCTAGTTAATTGCAATTCTACCTGTTCAATATGATTGTTATAAATATGTGCATCACCTAATGTGTGAACAAACTCACCAGGCTCCAAATCACACACTTGGGCAACCATTAAAGTTAATAAGGCATAGGATGCAATATTGAATGGAACTCCTAAGAAAATATCTGCAGAACGCTGATACAGCTGGCAGGATAGTTTGCCATCAGCTACATGAAATTGAAATAGACAATGACATGGAGGAAGAGCCATTTTTTCTACATCTCCAACATTCCATGCATTAACAAGTAGTCTTCGAGAATCAGGATTCGTTTTGATCTGTTCAATGAGATTACTAATTTGATCAATCGTACTTCCATCTGCGCTTGTCCAAGATCTCCATTGATGTCCATAGACAGGACCTAAGTTTCCTTCTTCATCAGCCCATTCGTTCCAAATACGAACACCGTTGTCTTGAAGGTATTTAATATTCGTGTCCCCAGTTAAAAACCAAAGCAGTTCATGTATGATTGAACGAAGGTGAAGTTTTTTCGTTGTCACAACAGGGAAGCCTTCAGCTAAATCGAATCTCATTTGGTATCCGAATGTACTAATTGTACCTGTACCTGTACGATCCTCTTTTTTTACACCATTTTCCAATACATGCTTACAAAGATCTAAATATTGTTTCATCCAATCCACACCCTTACATCTATCAATTTATACACGTATACCATTTTACCATTTACTTAAGATTTTTTATATATTCATATGTTTTTGGTGCTCGTTTTTTCAAAAGCTGTCGATTTTCGTCGTCAATGTAATACATAGCAAAGGCTTCAGCAAAGTATTCTTCGGGCAATGTGACGAGATAAGTCTTGTTCTGAAATAATGCATATTTTTCTGTTGACCATATTTTAAGAAAGAGAGGATCAAATCTTAGCTTATCAAAAACGATTCGATCAATGGAGTGTGCTAGTTCATGGAGTTCAAGATTAACAGAACCATGTCCCATCCCCTTTTCACTATGACCGACCTTAACTAGAACAAAGTTACCTCCGCCAATCCCAGGCACTTCATCCCATTTCTTATCACTCTTGTAGCCTCTTGGAATAATGCCTTTTAAATGGGCTGCTGTTGGATTATCAATCAACTTGCCAACAAATAGCTTCAAATAAATATCATTCTGCTGTATTTTAGTTAAAAGAGAACGAGGCAGCTTTTGGATATTTGAGACCATTTGAGCAGCCTTTTCCTCATCAAATTTTTCCTCTGGTAAAATCACAATCTCATTAATCGTGTCTTTTTCATTTAAATATAAGCTCTCTTTTAATAAGGAAGCCTTTGGATAGTCTCGTAAAAGAATTCCATCTTCAGAGGCATTTGAGCTTCCTAATAGAGTAAGAGAGAGTAGACAAATTGTTAGAATAAGAGCCTTTTTGCGCATCTCATTCTCCCCTTTCAGTTCTTTAGGAGGTATAGTCATGGATGAGTTCATTGATTCATCACACACACTTTATGCCATCTATGTAAAAGTGCCTTGTGAATACAATATAGAAATTGGGAGACTTGGAGTCATCAATCTAGACAAAGACACTCTCGATTATTTGCGTCCGTACTATTAATATTACTAAGATTATAACATATGAAAATAGTATTGGAGAGTGTCAGCTCGCTGAGAAAATAAGGAAAAAAGAGGGAGGAATCTATCCAGTAACTAGATTTGGAGCATCTGACTGTCGATGTACTTCACATTTGATTTATGCGGGGAATTAAAGAAGACTGCCGAGACCGGCAGCCTTCTTATCTTTCGATTTTTTTAAACCTGTAGACCAAAGTTACGGCACAATGCTGCAAGTCCGCCTGAAAAACCACTACCGACGGCATTAAATTTCCAATCTCCATTATGTTTATAAAGCTCGCAAATTACGACGGCTGTTTCAACAGAGAAGTCCTCACCAAGATCAAAGCGTAAAATTTCTTGATTCGTATCTTCGTTCACAATGCGTGCAAAGGCGTTTGAAACCTGACCGAAATTTTGATTACGTCTATCCGCATCATGAATCGTAACGGTAATCGCTATACGCTCTATATTGGCGGGAACTTTACTGAAATCAATTCTAATTTGTTCATCGTCCCCATCACCTTCACCGGTGCGGTTATCACCAGTATGTTCAACAGCACCAGAAGGATGGGCCAAATTATTATAAAAGATAAAATCTAAATCCTGGGTAGCTTTTCCATTTCCATCTGTTAAGAAGGCACAAGCATCTAAATCAAAATCTTGCCCGCCATCATAGCGGTTCGTATCCCACCCTAAACCAACGATAACTCGAGTAAGACCTGGGTTCGTTTTCGTTAAGTCAATACGCTGACCTTTTGATAAGTTAATACTACTCATATCTTCACCTCTTAATAGATTTGATTAGAATTGTCTCTTAAGAGTAAGTTCTAACAACCTCACTTAAGCCCGCTGCATTTGTACCAGTACCAACTGCTCCAAACTTCCAGTCAGCCCCATGACGATAAATTTCACCGACAATTAAGCTTGTTCTGCCATTATAATCATCAGTCAAATTATAATGAATTAATTCCTGGCCATTCGTAGGGTTCACGACACGAATGAAGGCATTACGAATCATCCCAAAATGCTGTCTTCTCTTAACGGCATCATAAATATTTACAACAAAGACAAGCTTTTGAATATCAGAAGGAATTCGGCTCAATTCAATATGAACTTGTTCGTCATCGCCTTCCCCTTGTCCAGTAAGGTTATCACCAGAGTGTTGTACACTACCGTCACTGCTTTTTAAGTTTCCAAAATAAATAACGTCTCGATTATTCTTAAGCTTATCTCCAGCACCAAGCATAATAACAGAAGCGTCACAGTCCACATTCGAACCTCCGCCTCCACCAAATAGGGAACCAAGAAGGCCTCCACCTCCGCGGTTCTCTACTGGATCCCATCCTAGTCCTACCATAATTTTTGAAAGTCCTGGATTCCCTTTTGTTAAATCTACGCGTTGACCTTTTTGTAAACTAATTGCCATGTCTCTCACCTCATCAAATTATTGTTAATCCTATTTTTTACCCTTGCAACTTCATTTGCTTAAAGTTTTCTTGTAGCTGTTCGAGCTTTCTTGTACCTTCAGCTCTTATACGCTTATTTTCTTCTTCAATCGATTTTGTTTCCTGCATGCCCTTCATAATGACATTCCAAGATTCTTCGATTGTTTCAATCTTGATGCTTGGACCACCAGCTAGTCTTGCAATATCCACACTTTGCTGAGAAATGTTTTGCGCATTGCGCAGAAGCATTTCATTCGTGCGGCGATCAAGTTCGCTCATTGAATCAGCCACAAGCTTTTGTCTTTTGGCAGCTACCGCTTGAATTAGGCCATTCTTGAAAATTGGGATGGTTGTCACAAAAGCAGAATTGATTTTTCCAATTAACTTTGTGTTCCCTCTTTGAAGTAGTCTAATTTGTGGTGCTGTTTGTAAAGCTACCATTTTTGCCATTTCCAAATCATAGACTCTTTGTTCAAGTAACTCGACTGCATTTCTCAATGTATCAAGCTGCATACTAGCCATCTGGTCGCCTGTTGCCGCACGTGATTCTAGAAGTGGAAGCTGGTTTTTCAACTCCTCAACCTTCATCCCACCTGCCACAACATATTTCTCTAAAGTAAGATAATATTGATAGTTTTGCTCATACATTTGCTCAAGCATATGAGTAGAATCAACCATTTCACTTTGATACTTCGAGATTTCTACGTATACCTTATCAATCTCGCCACCCATTGTTTGATATTTTCCAAAAAGCTTCTCAATGACTTTTTCACCTTTTTTGAATAGCTTTCCAAAAACGCCGCCAGAGGTTTTCTCAAAGTCTTTTTTATCAAACTTATCCATGATTCGTCCGAGTTGTTTTAATAACTCGCCTGAATCCTCAACTTTGGTAGCACGCATATTGCCTAAAATTTGATCGGAAAATCTTGAAATTTGTACTGCAGGTTCTTTCCCGAATTCTAATACTTGAATTTGGTCCTTTTCGTCAATCGAACGTGCAAGCTGTTGAACTTCAGGCTCATTTCGAAGAGCAAGCTTAATCTCTGAAACTTTCGTTTCCGATAATTTGTCATCAGCTGTCTTTGTGAGCAAGTCCACCTGCGTATTTTGATTCATAGTCTCAATCACCTCTTAAATTTTTGAAAAACTTTTTCACAATCGATGGTTCACGATAATCCAAATCAAACATGAGATCTTCCAACCAATGCGTGTCATATAAATGGTCTTCAACAAAGTTCTCGATATCATTATGACCTGGAGGATTATAAAGAATAATATCAATCCCAAATTGGTTTAATAAAAGTAACAAAGCTGCATCTGTTCGTGTCATCGTACCATTTAGCTCATTGTTGTATAAAATCAGCTTTGGAACAACTTGTGAGTAATCAAATCTCTGTAAGAGCTTTATGATCGTTTGTGGAATATGCATCCCCATTGTAAACAAATAGATTTTAAGATCATCTAGCGATTCATTATAAATAGGCTTTAAAGCAGGTCTTGCACAAATATTCCTAATGGCAGTAGCAATTCCCATTTGCAAGCCATTGGGAAGATGATTATAGTGCCAATAATTACTGTGCAGCATTTTTTCTGGTACAAGGAGACCATCATTTCCTAAAGCATCTCGAAAGTGAAAGCGAAAATCGTTATGTACAGAGCTTGAAAAAGGAAACTGTTTAATAAGAAGGCTATCTTCACTTTCCGAAATGGAGTGAAGGCGGTCCCAATATTCTTTTCGATTTTTACTTACACCTTGCACCTTAGCGAACACGGTCGGTATCTTGACGTTCCCATTTTTCACCTCGAAATCAGGTCGAATCATAGCGATTTCTTTAGTGATTAGAAATAATTCATCATAGGTTGTTTTTAACGTTATCGATGACGGAGTATAGTCTCGCAATTGCCATGGCTTATAAAGTCCCGATCCCTCATGATTCAAAATCGTTTCGATTTCTCTTGAAGCTCTATAGGCAACCGTTGCTTTGCGACTCCTCTTTTCCACTGGGAAAGGCTCTGCTGGTTTTTTTTCAGGATATTTATGTACAAAGGATAATTCTTCATTTGGATCAAACTCTGTGAAAAGATCTTCCCCATTCGGACTAAATACAATCAGGTCACAGCCTAATTTCATTAAGTAATAAATGAAATAATAGTGGCTCTTCTTGAAATTTCCGTACCAAAGGTATTTCGGCATGGCTGTATCAAGCTCATCCTTCTCAAGCTCTGGTTGAAGATGATTATATGACCACTTCACGATGTCGACGAGCACTCGTCTTAAATCATGATTTTTCAATCCTGATGGTTCCTTTTCAGAAAACAGCTTGAGTGTATCAATCATCGCTTCACGGAGCTTACGATGAACGGCCGGAATCTCGGACTTTATGAGGAGCTGTTCACCGTCTAAAAAGGCGACAAAACGATTAATGGATAGATTTTGTTCTTGATTTAGATTCAAAACCCTTTGAATCGCTTGAAATTGATGATTATCGATCCTTTTATCAAGTGTATCTTCACTCAGTAGACTTAGTACTTTCTTTTCTCCATAAATAAAGTCGAATAATTGATTATAGTATTCATCCTCATCTATCGGCATTCCAAGAAAGCGAGCGATTACCTGCCCAATATGTATGGTCCCGTCTTCAACTTGAAATTGTGGTCTTTCCTTTACAGGCTTGTTTAGCATGCTGAACCACGTTTCTGATGATACGGGTAAAATATGAGTCTTCAACTGATGATAAGATGGGTTCATGAAAATCCCTTCCCTTTTACGAGGCTTTTCTCTTTTTTACTATAGTAAGGCTTAAGCCAAGCGATAAGCTTTCCAAATATGTAAACTTATTACCATCATATCATAGGTATAGAATGTTTTTCTAAGAATGATAATTTCTTTTACGTGAGAATAGCAGAAAAGGTTTCAATTTTCGACCGAAAATGAAGAAAGCCTTCTAGTCTTATCCCTATTTCACCTTTTTTCTCGTCCACGCATATGGTGTAAAAGCTTCGAAATATTTGCGTCTTTTGAGCAGGAAGGTGAATGAAATGCGTAGTCTATATCGCTTACGAGGATCACAGGATCTTGAGAAAGAGCTTTCTATGGTTGAAGATATTATGTATTCAACGATATTTATATATTTGGATTTAATGCTCTTATCACTTATTTTTTCGTATATGTTGTTTCCCTTACACCATTCTCTGATCTTTTCATTTATTATTTTCACTGGATTCAGCGCTTTTTGTATCGGTATCTACAACGCCCTCACAAAATGGAAAAAGGATTGAGCGAAGAGCTATTTCCCATCAACCATATCTAAGATGGATTTTAGGAGCTCCTCCCCACCCTTTACCCCTAATTGCTGAATCACATGATATTGTTTCGTCCGTGGATGTATGGCAGCGAGCTCCCCATGTCCAAGTATAAAAGAAGAATGACAAAGCTTCAGAAATTCATCATCAAGGAGAGAATCGCCAGCACCAATTAATGGTTCTCCATCTTCTCTCTCTTGAATGAATTTTACCGCTTTACCCTTCGAAACTGCCGCTGGTACAACATATAGTTTTCTCCCTTGATAAGAAACTCTCCAACCTATTTCTGCAAGGAAGTCCGTAAGCTCCTGTAAAAATGGTCGAGTGACCTTTTCTTCACAAAAATAGTAGACAAAGAGATCGTCCATTATCCGCAAGTTATCTTTAATATTAAACCGCTCATTCAATAAGGCAATTACCTCGATTAAGGGGATGGAGGATTCCTTCACCTCTTCTGTGACGTTTCTATTCCATTCCAAAAGCAGCTGACCATTATAAAAAATATTGGCACCGTTCGATGTTACTGCATATTTATGGGAAATACCATTGAAGGATACTCGTTGAAACTGATGAATAGATCTTGTCGTCACTGGAACAAATAATAGCTTAGAAGAGAGTTCGCGGAGATATTCTAAAGATTTATTCGTCATAAATGATAAGTCTTTATCTAAATTCTTTTCGACTGAAATGAGCTCAAGCTCCTCTTCGAGCGGATATTCAGCTAATGCGCGCTTTGAATAAATTAGCGTTCGATCGAGATCTGATACAAATATCATGAAGCTTACCTCACATTTTTGATCAATCCACAGCATGCGTAATCCATGTGAGGATACAATTCTATTTCTACATTTCTTTCTCTACAAAGCATTAATATATGTTGGACATACGGACTCTCCATATCTTTTACGAGAATCTTCCACGGAACCCTACGTAGTAGTACTCTTGTTGTTTCTCCCACGCCTGGTTTGACCAAGTTCACATCCGAGAGATTGAACTCCGCCATAATTCTCTTCATCGTTTGATAACCAGAAAAAGTTACGTGTATATCCTCTTGAACCCGTTCTTGAAGCTGTTCAGACACCTCATTCTCAATCTTAGAAAACTCTTTTGAAATAGCCTCAATATAGTGATGAGATAAGTCGACTTCTTCTAATTCTTTATAATATTTCGCACCATGAAAATCATTTGGTCCAATAAATGCTTGATTTAAAACCGTTCTGCTAACTAAACCAGAAACAGTCGAATTTAAGCAAGCACTTGGAATTAAGAAATCATCGCGCGTCCCAAACAAAGTTGTGCAATGACCAGGATCGGCAACAACCGCTAACGTGTCATCGAGTTCGATTCCGTGCATATTTTTCAACTGCTCACAGGATTCTGAAAGGGTCAGCGAGATTGCTCCTTTACCGGTCCATCCATCCACAAACTGAATACGGCCGTTCGGATGTGAGTGCAATATATATTGCACAGCATTTGTATCTAAGCCTTTTCCTCTAATAATCGAAATACTATAATGAGGAAGTGTTATACCATATTTCCACTTAAGATAATTTTTTATTAAGATCCCGATTGGTGTCCCTGCTCTCGCTAATGACACTAGAACAGTATTCTCGCCTTTTTCCTTGAAAATCTGTTCAGCCACAACTCCTACATGGAGGGCAACCTTCGTCTTATAATCTTGCAAGGCACGATGAAATAGCTCTAAGTACTCCTCTGGTGGATAATACTCGATCGGTAAGGATTCACTATAATGCTCGCCGGATTGGATTCGCTTCTCTCTTGACTCCGTCTCCCCTTCAAGTGACAGAGAACTGAGATCCTTTAATAAGAATTTCACATCTTCCTCAGGATAAGAGCCTATTTTTGAATAAGTTGCGACAACTGGCTCCATTTTATCACTCACATCCCTCATCTAAATAAATGACGTTAATATTTGGTACCTGTGCCCTTTTCAATTCTTCGAGTAATGCATCAAGTTGCTCCGACTCTATTTTTCTCTCAAAAAATAAAAAAAGATCATCATATTCGCCAGGAGAAATATTGTATACATAGTTTTGGATCGAATGATTCATCGGATCAGGAAAGGAATAACGATTTGTAGCTCCATATTTTTCCTTGAACAGTGGGTAAATCGGACTTCTTGTCGTAGATTGATAGAAAACCCCATCTCCCATATAAGAAGCGATTTTCATTGGCAGATACATATATTCTCCTGTACCAAGGACAAGCGTTCTTCCTGTCCGTAATCCAGCCAGTTGATTTCCTGTTTCCTCTAACCATACAGTAGCTTCTCTGTTTTCATCAGCTGTTAATCCAAACCTTCCTGTATACGAAGTATAGGAATGGTTCCTTTCATCCTTATAAATTGTTGCAGAAGGATTTGGGATTTCGTGATAACTCACATTTTGCACGATATCACCTATTGTATAAGGACTGTCTTGTTCATTCTCAAGCAAATTTGCTTGTCCTTCTACAGAAACTGTACCCTTAACCAAACTAACAGAATGAATTTCAATTCCCAATTCAGCTTCCAAGGATTTGAATAGAGCAATATGCTCATCCGAGCGCCAATCTAATATGGACACAACCGTATAGGTTGTCCTAGGAAAACTTGCATGAATGGAACGGATAATATTTAGCGCAGTCTTCCCAGTCGTCAACTCGTCATCTACTAAAATGATTTCTCTGCTATTGTTTAATAATTCCTTTTTAATATAAGCACGATGTGATGTTGCATGAGAGTGCTCCTCTTCAAAGGTAATCGCTGGCTCTACCTCATCCAACCATTCTCTCGTCGTATGAAAATAATCTGCTTCCTTAAACGCTTCGAAAAAAGCATGTCCAAGTGCTGTCGCTGTTTCTGCAAACCCAATAACTATTGGGTTACTATCATCAATAAATGAGGAAATCTCAGCTGACCCCGGCTTGTCCATCATAAATTGCGAAAGAAGGTCAGACGTAATTTCCTGTTGCTCACCACTACGTTCCTCCAAATACCTAGCAGCAAGTAGCGCACCGACAAGGATTCCTTTTGCTGGTTGAATCGGAATATGTTTTCCAAGAACCTTACTTACAAATAAGAAGGCGCGTTTTTTATTAATCCTTGCAGCCATTAAAAATAAATCTTCTAGAGGAATACCATAAACATTTTGTTGAACGCTTACTTCAACTTTAAGATCATCTAGTATTTTATACGTAGCTATATTGTTTTTTGAGTAAGTCGATGTACGTGTAATCATTGTGAAGCACCCCGTAAGTTTCTGATTTCAACATAATTTTATTCGCCCAATACAAATGAGGCTTCAGTTCATTCATTTTATTAGCGAAAGAGCTTTTCAGTACCCCTATTTCCCCGTTTCCTTCTGAAAGGATATGAAATGCATCCATATATTCTTCATACGAAACAGCATTTAAGGCTTGAACCGCCTGAATATGAGTAGGGTGGATAATCGTTTTTCCAACAATACCATTGGCGATATCCATTAATATTTCTCGGATAAAACCATCCATATGGGTACCGATAATTTCTTGTCTGATCTTAGCCCCTTCAGTACCATATTTCTCAATAAATGGAGATTCTCGAATTTGAGGTTTTAGCACTCTTTCCGCTGAGGAAAAATACTCCCATACTGGGCCAGAAACCACGTAGGGACTATCAAAACGAACAAACATATTAATGATATCCGCAATACAATCCCGAATGACAGCAATGTCGTATACGGTTGTATCCGAATTACGTCGTATACCAAATATACCTGAGAAATCAGTTGCTCCGATGCGCACATTCAATACAATATCTTTGTATTGATCTAGCAAACTCTTAATGCCAAACAGTTCTTTATCTCGTGTCTCTTGATATATGATTTCTTTCGACTCTAAGATCGGCATTGCATAAAGTGGTGTATTAGAAAATTGCAAACTAGCAAGCTTTTGTAAAATGGGTTCTCCATTTGAACGACGAAATTTAGGAATGACAATTCCTGTAATGAGTTTTAGGCGTTCACCGAGGAAATCGATTAAACGACATAGTTGCTCCAAATTTCTTATTCGAATAAAAATTAGTGGGAGTTCGTCTATATCGATATATCCCTTTTCTAATCCTTCATATAATGAAGTTAACTCATCTACTAACATTTGCTCAGCTTTCTCTACTTCATTATCTCCGATGGCATCCTCCAGACAGATAACTAGAGACGTTAAGCCAGCATGTTTTTTTGTAAGAATATCCTCATGGATATTTTTTCTCGTTGCAGGCATATAAAGTGTCCCACCCAGACCATAAGCAAGGATTTCACGAGGAGAGTACTTATTAAATGATGTAGGACTTTTGTAAAAATATTGTTCGATTTCACGATCATATAAGCTAGAAAATAATCGCATTGCACCTGCTCCTCTTTCAAATTTTACCATTTTTTTGTATAAAGAAAGGGAGCGGACAATTGTCTGTTCCCTTTCCCTTCAATATGAGTCAATCTTGGTTGTACGATTAATTCTGCACTTCGGAAGCTTTTTTCTTGTTTCGGAAGTGAACAATAAATGTGATAGCAAATGCAATCAATAACACGATGAAGAAATACATATGATCGATGTGAATATGGAAAACACCTAAAAGCATCTTCACAGCAATGATCAAAATCAAAACATATGCTGTCGTTTCAATTTCAGGCACGCGGTCGATAAGCTTTAAGAATACTCCTGCAACTCCACGCATCATAAGTACTCCAAGCATTCCACCTAATAATAAAACCCAGATTTCATTACTAATCCCGAACGCTGCAAGTACACTATCAATCGAGAATGCGATATCCATTAATTCAACAGCAGCTACTGTACCCCAAAAATTACCGAATAGTCGAATAAGTAAACCACTTTTATTGATTCCTTCGACTTCCTCTTCCTCTTGCGACTGGTTACTTTCTTTTCTCTTATCGATAAAATATTTAATGGCTAACCAAGCTAAGTAACCTGCACCTAAAATCTTTACCCACCAAAATTCGATTAAGTAGACACCTACACCAATAGCAATAAAGCGAAATACATAGGCTCCTAGTAGTCCGTAAAATAAAGCTTTCTTACGCTGTTCCTCTGGTAGATGCTTAACCATTACGGCTAAAACGAGGGCATTATCAGCAGATAGCAAACCTTCCATAATGACTAGCGTTCCGATTAATCCCCACGCAACAGGGTTTGTAAAAACATGGTCGACCCACATTTGCCAATCAAAAAATTGGGCATACGTATCTAAAATTCCTTGTAATACTGACATATCAAGCTGTTCCTCCTGAGTTATATATATAAATTCTGTCGTTAGAAAGACTCGGTCTTAACCGAGTCTATTGTTTGATTATCCAACCTGCAATCCAAAATCCGTTGCTAATGCTCCTAAACCACCTTGATAGCCACTGCCAATCGCACTAAACTTCCACTCACCATTGTGACGGTATAATTCCCCAACAACAAGAGCCGTTTCAATAGAGAAATCCTCACCTAAGTCATAACGAATTAATTCTTCGTTAGTATCCCCGTTCAATACCCTTACATATGCATTTGATACTTGACCGAAGTTTTGACTTCTTGCTTCAGCATCATGAATTGTAATTGTAAATGTTACACGCTGAACTTGAGCTGGTACTGTAGTTAAAGAAACGTTAATTTGTTCATCATCCCCGTCTCCAGCACCAGTACGATTATCACCTGTATGTACTACTGAACCATTTCCACCTGTAGTGTTGTTGTAGAATACAAAATCACTTTCTGATGTAACTTTGCCATTCTCTCCAAGTAAAAATACAGAAGTGTCTAAGTCAAAATCATTTCCACCATCATATTTATTCGTATCCCATCCTAAACCAACTACAACCTTTGTAAGTCCAGGATTCGTTTTTGTTAAATCTACTTTTTGTCCTTTTGATAAACTAATTGCCATGATTACAACCTCCATTTAATTTTTAAATTTCATAATGGCTTACCTGTAAAAAACGAACATTCTTCTACCTACTTAGATGAACTTCTTTGCGGGTATTCAGTTTCATTTACTTATTGTAACCTTCGTTCGCCTTTTAAATTTGCCATTTTACCTTGTGACATTAACACCAGTGTCTACTTTTACGATTAACCTGTTCAAAAGTTTCACAAGCTATAAAAAAAATTTCAAAAAATATTACTGTATGTATTGGAGTAAGACTCACTTAGCATACAGTATATTTTTCCACAAAATGCTGTGAATTTCAATTAAGACGCTAGCTCATCCATTTTGGGGGCGTATTTTTTGCCCAATAAATAGAACCGATCTCATGATGCTCTTGAAAATCGTCAGCATCTATATGGTAATGAAAGTTAAACCAATATCCATCCTGAGGAGGATGGTCCCTTCGAACATGAAACCTTATAACATCCTCGTTATTTTCTCTATTAGCAATATGAAAAATTCTTTCAGAATCTCCTCCTGAAGGAGCTTCTGAAATATATAGCTGTCGCAAGCTATCTTCCTCATATTGACTCGCAACGGTTTCAATTACTTTCTCAATGTTTGGGAGGATAATCTCTCTAAATTCATCCTCAATAACTGGACCAATTCGAGTTCCAAATTTCGTATACGAGAGGTGCTCTGCATCCTTTAGAAGATTACTTATTGGGTCCTTTTCATTGGTGTAGCCATCGAAAAATTCAATTTGTTGTACTTCGGTCGCTGAATCTTGTGTTTTCGATTCAACTGCATCCCTTTTTGGATCCTTGTCATTTACAAAATCATGGAGTTGGGAAGGAGTAACAATTCCAAAGGTTAATACAGTGACCAAGACAACCAACGATTTACGTAACCATTTGGGCATAACTCTCTCCTCCTTCACTATTAATTTCAAATCTTTTCTAATAATTCTTTCTTGTCCTATGAAAATCCTTTGAAAAACTATACATAATTCAAGTATTTTCCGCATCAGATGAAGTATCAAAAGCAAAAGGTGAAAATGGAAAATCTCCCAATAAAACTATAAGAATATTATACACGTTTATTACGACAAAAAGAGCAAAAGGTTTCAAAATCTTTTAGACTAGCTTTCCTAAAAAAATGCTCAAGCCACGTAAAATTGCTGCTAAACGATGAGCCTAAACAGCTGTGTGAAATTTTTCATGGAAGGAGGTTGAAAATTTAAGAGAGAGCCTTACAGATTAAGATTAATCCAAATCGGAAATGATATAAAAAATGGAAGGAGTGCGATAACGTGGACTGGTCAATGGTTATTGTAATTGGTAGCTTACTTATGCTTATCTATTTTGTGTATTTGTCAATTGCAGACTAATATTCAGATACAGTGGACCATCTAGAGACGGATTCACTGTATCTGCAGTACTCCAAAGTGAAACTTAGCCGTTTTTCTTCTCAGCACCTCAAAATTGTATTTTTCAAATCTTTGACTGCGAAAATGATCTTTTAATACGACTCTTTCCCTCGCAACCCTTTTCGCGTGAGTCATCATTTCATTTGAAATATCTTGATAAACTGCAATTTGACTTAGACCTTTTATTCCGTCCGATTCCAAAATCCGCTCTTCAAACATCGGATCAAAATAAACACAATCAAAGCTTTTATCTGGTAATGTCCTTAAATAATCCAAGGATAGCATCTGCACCACTTCAATATGCCTTAACGCTCTATTCATTTCGTCGATTCCTGAATCCCAACTTTTTAACCCTTTTTCAACCAAGTAGGCCAAATAAGGATTTCCTTCAATCCCAACCACGCGTCCTTCATTTCTGACGATATAGCTTGCTACTATGCTATCGGAGGCAAGCCCTAGTGTGCAGTCTAATAAATGCTTCCCTCGATCCAAATCACAAGCCTCAATAAAAGGATCATGGCCGTTTTCCATCAAACGTTTAATACGAAACATGCTCGAATTAGGATGAAAGAAGAATGGATCGTTTTCACCAAAGGGAAACAACTCTAGTCGTTCCTTCCCCACGACAATACAATCTTCTTTATAAATTTCCTGCAAAGCCTTTACAGACTTTTTATTTCTCGTAATATATTGAGTCTTTAATTCTAGCGCTACTTCTTTTGCAATCTTTACCATTTCTTCATTTGTACGTCCTGCAGTTGTTACAAACATCGAACCACCCTAAATTTTATTCTTCATTTGAATAGGAAAAGGATGCCTAATCGACATCCTCGTAGTGCATTATTCGCAATGATTTTCAAAAGCCGCAAGTAAGTTTTCCATGATCGCTTCCATTGGATAGCTCTCAATATCATCACGTGGGATAAAATGAACAACCTCTTTCCCTTTTAACAGGGCCATAGATGGAGAAGAAGGCTCAAATCCTTCGAAGTATTCACGCATCTTAGCAGTTGCTTCTTTTTCTTGACCTGCAAAAACGGTTACCAATTGGTCAGGACTTTTTTCTGTTCTAAGTAGTGCTTGAGACACAGCAGGACGTGCTAGACCAGCTGCACAGCCACAAACTGAATTTACTACTACTAAAGTAGTCCCTGTTGCACTCTCCATGAATGATTCCACTTCTTCAGGAGTTACTAGCTCTTTAAAACCTGCTTGAACGAGTTCTTGACGCATCGGCTTAACCATTTGCTTCATATATTCTTCATATGCCATTGACATTATCGTTTGCCTCCCTTACTTTACCTGCAATATTAGCATACTATATTTATGAAATAAGATGCAATTTGCCTGCACATTTTTCCCTTTTTAACTTAAGTTGTAAGAAAATTAAGAATATTTTTTTATTCAAAATATGTCGAATTACCCTATAAAATTGTCAACTATTGTCCTATTATAATAGATACATATATATAGTAGGAGAGGACGTTTGTCTCACATGCAAACAAGAAGCAGACTGATCTTATTCATCACACTAGTAAGTTTATCCTTGATTATTTTTTCTTCCTCTACTATTCTAGCAGACTATTTTGCCTTTGAATCTACAGCGGAAGCCAAAACAATTGGGACAAGCAATAGCAATATTAAAAATCATATCGCAAAATCTACTGATATCGTAGTGAAAGAAATAGATGAACAATTTCTAATAACGGACCCATCAAAACTAATCTATATTACTTTTGATGATGGGCCAACAGAATACACGCCTGCCATCCTTCAAATATTGGACCAATATCAAATCAAATCAACATTTTTTATGTTAAATAACTATGTACAAAAGCACCCTGAAATTTCAAAAGCAGTTGCAACGGCTGGACACACGATCGGATGCCATGGCGTAACGCACAAGGTTTCAGAATTTTATAAAACACTCACCTCTCCTCGAGATGAGATGACTACATGCGGGAAAACAGTTGAAGATGTAACTGGAGAGCATGTTCAAGTCGTTCGTGTTCCATTCGGAAGTTTTCCACATTTAACAGCAGCACAAAAAACAGAGCTGGATAAAGCTCAATATGTTTTGTGGGATTGGAATGTGGATAGTAACGACTGGAGCATAAACAATAGCGACAAAATTGTTCAATCTGTGCTAAAACAAGTTGAGAAATTTAAAGGTCGACAGAAATCACCAGTCCTTCTGTTTCACGATAAGGAAGTTACCACAAAGGCATTACCAATCATTATTGAAAGCTTACAAGCTCAAGGATATCTTTTTAAACAAATTACTGTAGATGATGAACCTTTACAGTTTGCAACAAAAAAGTAAAGCTGACATAAATATGTCAGCTTTCTTTATTTCTCATTTCCGTCATCTGCTTCCAAACAGAACCCTTAGCTTCTTCTCCAAGTTCAATTCTTTCAATCGCAAGCTTGATTTGCAAGCTAACCTCAAATTCTGGGTCATCTTCTGCTGCTTTCAAGGCAGGAAGTGCCTTCTCATCCGCTACTTCATATAAGAACATCGCAGCTCTCCAACGTACTAGCTTACTTTTATCTTGAAGAGCTTTCATCATTTCTTCTGTTGCTTCTTCAAAACCTAAATCGGATAAGCAGTCACCAGCTGTTCTTCGCACTGTAACTGATTTGTCCTGTAATGCCTTATACAGATACGGAAGAACACCTTTGTCCTCAATCATCCCTAAATAAACGGTTGCGAGTCTTCGAATTGATGCCTTTTCATCCGTTAATGCCTTATCTAATAATGGTAGATCACTCAAGGTTGGATCTTCCATCTGTTCTAAAAGCTGATAACGTTTTTGCCAATCCGGCTCATCGAAATCTTCTAGAGAAACTTTTATCTTTTTGCGAGGTTGTGCTTGGACAACTGGATCCGTACTCTTCGCTTGAGCAATTAGCTCTTTAAGGCGTTCTTGTGGATACGCAGCGGTTAATTCCTCAACCACTTCCTTGCCAATCTCGTCAAATTCCCCATAACGTACTCCAAAGTCTTTCCATTTTCTTTGCAGGATGTAGTTCTGTTCATCCTGCAACTCAGAAACTAGACTCGTGTACATTTCTGACATACCGTAACGTCTTTCTTCCGTACCATCTGTTAATTTTACTTGAAGAGGAATCCCTTTAAACATTTGAACCTGAACTTTGATTTCTCCATAATGCTCATCAACAGAATTTTGTAGAGCTCCCGCTTCCCCGTCTTCACCAAAAGCCTTGCGAACTTGAGGTAGCAGGTCTTTCCAATCGTATTTGGCATTTCTTTCAACCGCTAAAAAATCAGCAACGTGATAGACGCCTTTGATACCATCAATATTCAAAATATCTTGGACAACCTTGGGAGCATCCTCCATTGTCTCTTTCTTATAATTACTACTTTTACCCATCGGAAGTTCTTCATCTAAATTAATCTTCATAGAATTTGGACTTGGTGTCGGTTCAATTGATTTAATCTTCATATTTTCACCCTTTTTACTTTAAGCTGTCATATAAAATATTGCTTCAATAGTAACATAATTTCAAATCACACTCATGAATTGTGCTCAAACTTCAGTTCAATTTAACTATTACCTTAAATTCATTCATTTTCCGCTAACTCTGACAAATAGCTCCACCGATCGATTAAATACTCAAGCTTTTCATTCAATGTATTTTCCTCATTCATTAAATTCTGCGCTTTTTCGAAATCGCTCCCTGTCTTCGCCATTTCTTCAGAGATTGCTTTGAGTCGGTCCTCTACCTTGGCAATGTCCTCATCAATGGATTCCCATTCCATTTTCTCTTTATAACTCATTCTTTTCTTTTTAGGCTTTTCCTGTTCTACCACTTTAACGGGTTGAGTAGATTGCTTTTCCTCAGATTTCTCAGAACGACTTTCTAACATCTCAGTATAGTTTCCATAAAAAGAATCAATCTCGCCGTCACCTTTTAAAATAAGAAGCTGGTCAGCAACTTTATCTAAGAAGTAGCGGTCATGGGAAACTGTTATGACAACTCCTGGGAACTCTTCTAAATAATCCTCAAGTACTGTTAATGTTTGCGTATCGAGATCATTTGTCGGTTCATCTAAAAGTAACACATTTGGTTCAGTCATAAGAATCTTTAATAAATATAATCTACGCTTTTCCCCACCAGACAGCTTACGAATTGGCGTACCGTGAGTATATGTTGGGAATAAGAATCTCTCTAGCATTTGCGAAGCTGATATCGTTTTGCCATCAGAGGTAGAAACCACCTGAGCCGTTTCTTTTAAGTACTCAATCATTCGCTTATTTTCATCCATATCATCATTTTCTTGGGTGTAATAAGCGACTTTGACCGTTTGTCCCATGATAAATTCACCAGAATCCAGCGGCAATCTTCCTGCTAACGTATTAAGCAAGGTTGATTTTCCTGTTCCATTGCTACCGACAATACCAATGCGATCGCCTGGTTTTACAAGTAGGTTAAAATCCTTAAGAATAGGCTTTGTATCATAGGATTTGTAGGCATCTTTCAATTCAAACACTTGTTTCCCTAAGCGGCTACCTGATAAAGAAATGTCTAGCTTTTCCGATTGTTTTGCTGATGACACTTGTTGCTCCAAGCTATCAAAACGATCAATTCTAGCCTTTTGTTTTGTGGTCCGTGCTTTTGCTCCTCTTCTTATCCACTCAAGCTCTCGTCGGAATAAATTTCTTTGCTTATCAAGAGTTGCTGCTTCATTTTCTTCACGAATCGCTTTTGCTTCTAAAAAGGCAGCATAGTTTCCCTTATAGCTGTAAAGATTGCCGCCTTCAAGTTCGAACATTCGATTCGTAACACGGTCTAAAAAGTAGCGATCATGTGTTACAAGTAAGAGTGCGCCTTTATAGCGGCCCAAATATTCTTCTAACCATTTTACAGATTCATAATCAAGATGGTTGGTCGGCTCATCTAAAATGAGTAAATCCGCTTCTCGAATCAAAACTTGAGCAAGGGATACACGTTTCTTTTGCCCACCAGAAAGCTCAGCTATCTTTTTATTAAAATCTGTAATGCCTAGCTTAGTCAAAATCGTTTTTGCATTCGTTCCAACATCCCAGCCCTCAACAGCATCCATTCTACTTTGTAATTCAAATAAGCGCTCTTGACTACTTTGTTGGGTAGGGTTCATCTCAAATTCCATTAATGCTTTCTCATACTCTTTGACAACACGGAGGACAGGTGCATCCCCTTCAAACACCTGATCCAATACGGTTAATTCATCATTTAGAGATGGCGTTTGCGAGGAGTAGGCAATTTTATAATCCTTTGGCATAACGATCTCTCCGGAGTCAGGTAGATCGACACCAGCGACAATTTTTAATAAAGATGATTTACCTGTACCATTGACCCCAATTAAGCCCACACGTTCCTTTTCGGAAATTGTAAATGATATATCTTGAAATAGTTGTTTTTCACCATATGTCTTCGAAAGATTTTCGATTGATAATATTTTCATTAGAAACCAATCCATTCATAGTAAGTTTGTCGCTTATTATTTTAACATAAAACAAAAAGCGCTTATGAGCGCTTTAGTCTAAATCATTATACCAGCTAATTCCGATTGTATCCTCTCCAGCATGAACTCCAATCGTGGCACCTAGCGGATGGCAGCTAAAACGAATGCTTGGAAACTCGCTTTCGAGCTCATCTTTCCACTTTAACGCCTCCGTAATATGCAACCCATATAGTATATAAACCTCTTCAAATTTGAATTTTTCGTAAGAAGACTGTAAATAACTATAGATCTTTTCTTTCGCTTTTTTTTCGCTTCTTGCTTTATCTTTAATCGATAGAACACCATTTGCCACCGAAATAATCGGTTTAACATTAAGCATACTTCCTAGAAAAAACTTCATTCCAGACATTCTTCCACTACGATGAAGCTGTTCAAGGCTTCTTACAAGCACATAGGTTTCATAGGTTTCTCTTATTTTTTCGATCTTCTCCTCGATAACGCTTACACTTTTTCCTTCTGCTAACCACTCCATCCCCTTTTTTATCTGTACGGTCAACGGGTAGGATAAAATTCTCGAGTCAATCGTTGTAACCGGTATATCTACTAGCTGTGATGCCTGTTCGCTTGACGAAACAGTACCACTAAGATCTGATGATACTAAGATCGAGATAACCTCTTCATATTCCCCTTGTAGCTTCTCATACAAATTTTTAAACTCTCCGACTGAAGGCTGTGAGGTTTTAGGTGGGTTCTTTAATGACTTTAATCGTTGAAATAATTCTTCAGGGGTCAAATCAATTTTGTCCTTGTATTCCTCTTCATCCAATATAATGGACATTGGAACAGTATATAAATCTGGATGATTCACTAATTCCTCATCCAAGCTAGCTGTACTATCCGTTACCCAGGCAATTTTCTTCATACTTTCGCCCCTTATCTAAATTTAGTACCTACTATTAAAAATAGATACTAAATTTATTTTACCTTTTCTTTAAAGAGAGCACCAGCTTAATTCCATCAAATTTGCTTTAATTTTTTTATCGAAGCAAGTATGTAATCAACCATCATGAAGAGATCATCTATTTGGTCTTCTACAATCAGCCGATTGAATTCGAGCTTAATTTCTTTCATAATCTCGCCCATTTTTCCCATCGGGTTAAAGCTCACGTTTTGATTGATCGAACGATCGTTTCCCCATATCCGAGCTAGCTCATCTTCAATTTTCTCATGGAGTTCCTGACGATTTTCATGTCTCATTTTAAAAAGAATTGTAAGATGTGCCCCCGCTTGCTGACTTTCTTGATTGGATGGCAGTAGTTCAGCAGCAAGGTTCTCCAGGTTTGCCTGTAAGATAAGGGTGCACTGTACAGATGAATTTGCCGTTTCTGTAAAGGTAACCTCATAGATTCTTGAGAGTTTCGCTAAATTCATGAGATCGTTTCGGTCGATAATGGCTATTTCTCCATCTAAATCCCGGTCATAAAGAGCACCTTCAATAACAACTTTCATATTTTCAAAAGCAGTTGGGTCAAACATAAATCATTACACCTCGCAAAAAAATTGGCGGCAAGGTTCCCCTCACCGCACCACTAAAAACTAGAATAAACCGATTGCTTTGCCATTCTCATCAACATCCATTTTTAAGGCAGCAGGTGCTTTCGGTAAACCAGGCATAGTCATCACGTCTCCTGTTAAAGCGACGATAAATCCTGCGCCTATGGAAGGCTTTAGCTCCCTAACCGTTACAGTAAAATCAGTAGGTCTTCCTAGCTTCCCTGGATCATCTGTTAAAGAATATTGCGTTTTTGCAATACAAATAGGTAAATTCCCCCATCCAAAAGCTTCAAAATCAGCTATTTGCTTTTTAGCCTTTGTAGAAAATTCAACGTTCTTACCACCGTACACTGTTTGGACAATCGTTGTAATTTTTTCCTCAATTGAATCGGACAAAGGATACAATGGAGAAAAATTTGCTTCATTCTTCTCGAGCACTTGGAGCACACTTTTCGCAAGTGCTAGACCACCTTCTCCACCCTTTTCCCATACTTCTGTTAATTCAACTGGGAATTGATGTTTTTCACATAGTTCGAGTAGTGTTTTGATTTCCTGTTCTGTATCAGAAACAAATTTATTAATCGCCACGACAAAAGGAAGCCCAAAGCTATTGATTGTTTCGGCGTGCTTACGTAAATTCTCAAAGCCATTCACTAAGGCATTAACATTCTCTTTCCCTAACTCATTCTTTGAAATTCCACCATGCATTTTTAATGCTCGAATGGTTGCCACAATAACAACGGCTTCCGGCTTAAATCCTGCGGCTCTTGCTTTTATGTTCAGAAACTTTTCTGCTCCTAAATCAGCGCCAAATCCAGCTTCTGTAACTACATAGTCAGCTAATTTAGATGCTGTGGTTGTGGCAATCACACTGTTACAGCCGTGAGCAATATTGGCAAACGGTCCGCCGTGAACAAGTGCAGGAGTATGCTCAATCGTTTGAACAAGATTTGGCTTAATGGCTTCCTTTAATAAAAGAGCAAGTGCTCCTTCTACACCTAAATCTCCTACTGTTACCGGCTCTTTCTCGATATTATAGGCAATAACCATATTGCCAAGTCTACGCTTTAAATCACGGAGATCTGTTGCTAAACATAGTACTGCCATTATTTCTGATGCAACAGTAATATCAAAGCCATCCTCACGAGGGACACCTTGTAAGGGGCCACCTAATCCAACGATGACCTTTCTAAGAGCGCGATCATTTAAATCAACAGCTCTTTTCCAAACAATTCTACGTTGATCAATTCTTAATTCATTACCTTGCTGTAAATGGTTATCAATTAATGCGGCCAAGGCATTGTTCGCGGTTGTGATGGCATGAAAATCTCCAGTGAAATGAAGATTGATGTCTTCCATCGGAAGAACCTGGGCATATCCACCACCAGTTGCTCCACCTTTAATTCCCATCGTAGGTCCTAATGAAGGCTCCCGAAGGGCAATCATCACTTTTTTATGTAGTTTATGTAACGCATCTCCAAGACCGACCGTTACAGTTGATTTTCCTTCTCCAGCAGGGGTTGGATTAATCGCTGTTACGAGAATGATTTTTCCACTCTGCTTTGTTTGAAGCTTGTTAATCGTTTCAGACGATAGCTTCGCCTTATACTTGCCATAAAGCTCGATGTCATCTTCGGTTAAACCTACTTGCTCCGCGATTTTAATAATCGGCAACATTTTCGCATTTTGGGCAATTTCAATATCAGATTTATGCTTTACGTTCGCGTTCATTCTCATAACCCCCATACTTATCCAACTTTGCTCTGTATAAAGAGCCGACTTTAGCAAATCTATTGTATCATTTGGGAATCGAAAATTAATAATTAAATTTATAAAAAGATTGATACCTCTTTTCACGTTACTATATAATTAAAAATATTGAAAATTCAAACGAGAGGATGAACCATTTGCCTATTAAAATTCCAAAACTCCTTCCTGCTCGAGAAATATTAGAAGAAGAGAATATATTTATTATGGATGAAACACGAGCGAATACGCAGGATATTCGCCCATTAAATATCATCATCTTAAATTTGATGCCGGAAAAAGAACGAACTGAAGCTCAAGTGCTGCGATTATTAGGAAATACACCGTTGCAGGTGAATATTTCATTTTTACAAATGGCTACTCATCAATCAAAAACAACCAGTCAACTCCATCTAGATCAATTCTATACGACATTTTCCAACATCAAACACCGAAAATTTGATGGTATGATCGTAACTGGTGCACCTGTTGAAATGCTTGCTTTTGAAGAAGTCGACTACTGGGAAGAGCTAACGGAAATTATGAACTGGTCAACTGATAATGTTACTTCTACTTTACATATCTGCTGGGGAGCCCAGGCAGCACTTTATCATCATTTCGGCATTGGAAAATTTGAACTGCCGCGAAAATGTTCTGGCGTATTTTCTCATATTGTTCAAGACCGTTCGGAAAAGTTACTAAGAGGATTCGATGATGAATTCTACGCTCCTCATTCTCGATATACAGATGTCGATCAAAGAAAAATAAATGAACATAAAGAAATCAAGCTTCTCTCCTACTCAGAGGAAGCAGGAGCATTTATCATGAGTGCCAACAATGGGAAGCAAATTATGATTACGGGGCACTTAGAATACGATGCTTCTACTTTAAGTGAGGAATACAGTCGGGACCGTCATCGTGGATTGGATATTCACCTTCCAGAGCATTATTTCCCTAAGAACGATCCAAACAGACAACCGCTTAACCGTTGGCGTTCCCACGCCCATCTATTATTCTCTAACTGGCTCAATTATTATGTATACCAAGAAACTCCTTACGAGTGGGAGTGAAAAAAAGCAGATCTCTTCTTATTGGAAGAAATCTGCTTTTCTATGTAAAAAATTACGACTGTTGCTGCGAGTAATATACCTCTTCATATGGTTGAACAACGACAAAGCCGTTTCCAGAAAACTTCATTTGGATGGACTCTCCACTTCCTCTACCTAAAAAGGTTTTAAAAGAGATGTCTGTGACAAATTCAGGAGATAATGTGCCAGACCATGCAACTGTTGCATTTGGATCTGTGAAAACGGGATTATCCGGAGTTACCAGCAATGTTAAAGGTTCATAGTGAGAAGTAATGGCAATCATCCCATGACCTTCAAGACGAACATTAAACAGTCCGCCAGACATCATTCCCGCGATCTTTCGCATCAATTTAATATCCCAATTAATGGATGGTTCAAATGCAAGTAAATCATTGCCATTCACAAAAATCGATTCTCCTTGGAGATTCAAGATACTAATTTTCTTCCCTTGATCAGCGACATAGAGCTTGCCGTTCCCCGTTGCTTTCATAAGAGAAGTTCCCTCTCCTGTTAGTGCCTTCTTAAACATTTTTCCGAGTCCATGCTCTAAAATCCCTTCTCTTTCATACTTTATATTTCCGCGATACGATACCATCGCTCCTGATTTCGCCCATATCTGTCCATTCAAATTGATTTCAAGCAATCTTGGGGTTTCTAATTCAAAAAGGCCTTCCCCCTTTTCTTGTTGCACTGTTTGCTTCACAAACTCCTCCAACGAATAACGACTCACAGCAATCATCCTCCCTATTTAATATTTTCTAACATAAAGACACTTATAAAAGATAATGCTTCTTTCATTTGTACGGATATCGAGCCCTTAGGAAGCGTCTCAGAATCCTTCTTGTATACCCAAAACTCATCTAACTTTTTCCAACCATTTTCTTCTGCCAGATGGACGAATTCCCATGGCATCATCGTATTACAAATAACGTCTTCTCCATATAAACGTCGGAAGCTATTTTCCCGTGGACCAGCCGTAGGACCCAAGATAGCGACACACGCTTTTCCGTTCGCTTTTACAATTCTTTTCATTTCTAGAATGACTTTCAGAGGACTTTCGGTCCATTCAAGAGAATTGATCGCTAAAACTGCATCAAATTGATTTTCTTCAAAAGCTAATTCTCTGATATCTCCTTTCAAAAACTTTGAAGTCGGGCTACTAAATAATGAATTGGCTTTTTGAATCATTTCTTCTGAAACATCAACACCTGTAACATTGTAGTCAGCCTGCCTTAATTTATAGGAGCCATAACCATCCCCACAGCCTAAATCACAAACAACTGCCGGTTTTTCCACATACTGTTGGAAGAACGGGAGAATATCCTTTCTACTACCAGATTCCCACATTTCTTGACTTTTTGAATTCCAAAAGTTTGCCCTTTTATTCCACAGTTTCTCTGCTTCTTTAGACCACTCAAAGCTTGTCAAAAACATCACTCACCTTACAATTTTATGTTCTTTTAGTGGAACCATTAATATTCATAACCAACATTTACAAAAATCGTCTTCTTATAAAAGCCCCACTATTATATTTCTTTATCCAAAGGTTTTATCCTTTGTTTAAGTTTGAGAATATCATGAAATACTAAACATTATCTTGTATTAAGGAGATTGATAAATGGATAAAGATGAAATTATTTCAGTACATCGCAATCACAGTGGGGACATCATTAGTTTCCGGACTTCTCAGGGAAGGTTTATTTCCTATCGTAAAGCTCTACTAGAGGCACAAAACGAGCAAATAAGTGGCGTAAATCTGATTGAGTCCGATGAAGGCCAACCATTATTTAATCATGAAGAATTTGATGAACTTCCTTCTTTTTACTAAATTAGACTTTAAAAAAAAAGCACATGGGTGCTTTTTTTTTTAGTTAAAGTAGCTCTTCTGTTTTTCTACGAATCTTCTTCAATAATTCGAGTCGGTTTTCTCCATCCTCAAAATGTTCTTCATTTTTCCGTTGGATGTCTCTTAATGCTTCAATTCGACTTGAATCTTCATCAAAAAATTGGATGAGGTCACTAATTCGGTCAATCGCATTCCAACTCAAATGATGTTCAATTCCTTCAACATCATTATAAATATTTTCTTTTTTGACTCCGATCGTTGTTAATAAGACTTCTAACAGAGCATGTCGATAAACGAGACGCTGCCCAATCTTTTTACCCTCGGCTGTTAAACTAAATCCTCTATATTTTTCGTATACTAAATAGTCGTCTTTATCAAGCTTTTGAACCATCTTTGTAACCGATGAGGGGTGAACTGATAACGCTTCGGCTATATCTGAAACTCGGGCATAGCCCTTCTCCTCAATTAACGTATAGATTTTTTCGATGTAATCTTCCATACTTGGTGTTGGCATCCAGCACCCTCCAATAATTTTGCACTAACACAAAAGTTTTTTTACTCATAATCAAAGTTTACAATACAATGAAAAGGGATACAAGAATAAAGGAAAAACGGATAACCCGTTCATCCTTTATCAAAAAGTAATATTATTGTTTATTTTCCTGAGGGAAAGGATTTGCTAAAAAATAAACTTTACTTTTTTCTCCGTTTCGTTCCAAGTGAGTTTCGCATCAAACTCTTTCTCTTTCCCTTTAAATCCTTGAATAACCTCCGTAGTACCTTCTGATAATAAAATCTTGACCTGCTTTTGTGTGATCGATTTTCCTAGAATCTTTTTCGAAATTGTAAAATCACACTTGGTCGTTTGATAACTCGAACAACCATAAAAGCTTCCTTTATCGACAACTGTACCTGAGCATTTTTTACAAGAGCCCAAGCTCGTCTGTTGCCTCTTTTGTCCTGCTTGTTTTCCTGGAACAAAGCTGTCTTTCATGTCTTCAGTAAACTCCCATTTTGCAGAAGCTTCTGTTGTTGTCGAAATAAGATGTGTAATCATTTTGTTCGTGTTTTCCATGAATTGCTTTGGGGCTGCTTGTCCTTCAGAAATTTCCTTCAGACGCTGCTCCCATTTGGCAGTCATCTCTGGAGAGGCTAATATCTCATCACCAATCGCCTGAATTAGTATTTTCGCTTTTGCTGTGGCATAGACAAGATTTTTACGTATATCGATATATTTTCTATCCTTAAGCATCGTAATAATTCCAGCGCGCGTCGCCTCGGTTCCTAGTCCTTCTGTTTTCATCAGAACCTTTTCAAGCTCTTTATCTTCAATATGCTTACCAGCTGTTTTCATGATCGTAATTAATTGGCCTTCTGTAAAACGTTTAGGAGGCTGTGTCTTACTTTCCTTCACTTCTACCTTTGCTACTTTACCAGTTTCTCCAGTTTGCAAGACCGGAAGACTTGGATCCTTATCCTTTTCGATTTGTGGAATAACCTTCCTCCAGCCTTCTTCGACCTGTACCTTTCCCTTTGATTGGAAAGTAGCTCTATCATCCACCAACGTTTTCACAGTTGTATATTCGGTTATGGATTTACCATAGTGAGCAGCAATCAGGCTTCGTGCAATTAAATCGTACATCTTTTGCTCATCCGGGCTCAAGCGGGCGATCGAAGGAACCTGCTCAGTTGGAATAATCGCATAGTGATCCGTTTAAATACACTATAATAATAATAGTTCTTAACGTATTTTACCATATTAAATCGGGGTGATATTGAACGTTGAATTAATTTTATATCTATTTAAAATTTTACGAATTTATAGTTGTCTACGAATGTATGTTTGTTATAATTAATAAAGACCACCTTTAAAAACTTTTTTGTAGACCTCTACAACAACGACAACAATTTCAATTTTTTAATCCCTGCTATGTTGTTGTAGTAAATTTCATTAGGGGCTGATTAACATGGATATTTACGAAATAAGAGAAAACGAGGAAATAGTAAACTATATCCTAATAGATAGTAATGGAAAGCCGGTAATTCCAGTTGTTAAATACCTAAAATTTTTAAAAAATAATAAAGCTGTTAACACCCTTAAAACTTATTGTTATCATTTAAAACTTTACTTTGAATTTTTAGAGCAAAAAAAAGTTGACTATCTTGAAGTAGATATCAATTTACTAGCAGATTTTATTGGTTGGTTACAAAATCCAAGGTCAACTAACATTTTATTTCACCAAAAATCAAAAAAGAAAAAAAGAACAGCTAAAACAATTAATTTGATTATGACACCAGTTTTGGGCTTCTATGATTATTTATATAGATTAGAGAAAACTGAAAATAGAATTTCGGATAAGGTAGAGAAAGAGATCCCAGTGAAAAATAAGGGATTTAAACCTTTTTTATACCACTTGACACAAGGAGACAATGAAAAGAAAAATTTACTTAAACTTAAAGAACATAAAAAAAGAATAAAAATTTTAAAGAACAATGATCTAAACAAAATAATTGATTCTTGCAAAAATTTAAGAGATTTATTCCTAATAAATTTATTATACGATACTGGATTAAGAATTGATGAAGCATTATCTTTATGGATTGAGGATTTTAATATTTCAGATAAAAGTATTAAAGTTAGAAAATCGAAGACAAGAGCTGGAGAAGGTAGGACAGTATATGCCTCATCAGAAACCATGAATTTGTTTCAAGATTATCTTTTTGAAATCCATGATGGTAACGGTTTTGATACCAATTTTGTATTTGTAACTTTACAAGGTAAAAACAGAGGCGAACCCTTAACATATGGATCTGCTAAGGCTATGGTTGATCGACTAGTAGAGGAAACGGGAATTAAATTTACCCCGCATACTCTTAGGCATACATTTGCTACTGAGTTACACGATGAAGGAGTAGACATTGCAATAATTCAAAAACTTCTTGGTCATGAACAAGTTCAAACTACAATATCTCTTTATATTCATCCATCAGATGAAACTATTCGAAGAGAATATGAAAAAGCACAAGAGAATAAAAAAAGAAAAGAAGATGATAAATTTGGATAAAAGGACAGAAAAGCAACTCAAACTTATTATTTCAAATCAAGACCAATCTATTGAACATTTTTTTGAGCAAAATCCTTATTTCAAAAAAGATATTTGGTTAGACGTGGAAATTCCTGTTCAGTATGATCCTCCTGATTATGCGACTCATCACAAAATAACTTTCAATTTTAATAATAGCCTTATGGGCGATGAGACAAAATATTATTTTGCACATAGATTACTTGATGAAAAAATGTCTCCGTTAACACTTTTTGAAGGATATTATACTTCTATAAATCATATCAGTAATTTCATAAACGAATTTTATCCAGACATATCCTCTTTTTCGAAATTGATAAAAGAAAAGGTTATGTCAGAATATAGTACTTATTTAACCGAAAAAGGTCTGAAAATAAACCAGAAAACTAAGGACAGAATAAGAAGTAATAGAAATTATATGGCATTAAACCTACTCACAGACTTTTATAATGAATTTTACGATACAAGGGAAGAAACAGACAAAGACATTTGGGATGTTAGGGAACTAAATATTGAATATAATGAGGCTGCTAATACAACAAATAAAGTTGACTTTACTAATATACCAACTCAATTTAAAGATTTAATAAAAAAATATTTAAAATTTAGAGTTGTAACTAGGCAAGATTTGAATTTTCATATTGGTATTCGATATAAAAAAGAGTTACTAAAATTTCTTACCTTCTTGGATAAAAAATATCCTGACTTTAAGGATTTAAAGCAATTATCAAGATCAATTATCATTGAATATATTGACTATTTACGCAACAAATCCACAGTAATGAATAAAAGCAGTAGGGTCCAGCAACCTCCAAGTGAAACAAATATTGGGACTAATTTAAATATATTGAGAAAATTCCTAAAAGATATACAAAATTTTGAATGGACTGAGGCACCTGAAAAACTAGTTGATAGGTTAATATTTTCAGAAGATATACCCACTAGAAGTAGATTGTCTGATCGGGAAATAAAATATATTCCTGATCATATATGGGATCAAGTAGTAGCAAATATTGATAAATTGAAAGCAGAATATATTCCAATTCTACTTGTTATGGAAGCATCCGGCTTTAGAGGAAGTGATATTTTATCATTAAATATTAACTGCTTAGAAAGAGATAACGATGATAAGTGGTGGCTTGTTGGAGACCAAAGTAAGGTAAAATATAAGGATCATAAGGTTCCAATCTCACAAGAAATTGCCGAAGTTATCATTGCTCAAAGAGAGCTGATTAAAGAAAATAGCACAGAAGATAATAATCCAAAGAACTATTTATTTCCTCGTCTTAAAGGCCAAAGGAAAGGTTTGCCGATTACCACTGCAGTTTTTAATAAAAATTTAAATGATTTAGCAAAAAAAGCAGAAATAAAGGACATCGATAGGGATATTTACCATTTTAGAAATCATGCCTTTAGACATCGATATGGAGTAACATTAATAAACAATGGAATGAATATTCTCCATGTCCAAAGATTAATGGCACATGCCTCACCTGAAATGACATTGGTTTATGCAAAAATACACGACTCCACCTTGAGAGATGAATATTTTAAAGCAAAAAAAAATGCCGCAATTAGATTAAATCCAACAGGCGAAGTTGTACCAGCTGACCTAGAGACTCAGGCACACGAAAATGGACTTGAACTTGAATGGATTCGTCATAATTATGATTCGATACGTATGGATCATGGTGTATGTATAAAAAGCCCTAAAACAAAATGCGATTTCTTAGAACGCACATTAGAACCCCCATGTATTGCGAACAAATGCCGTAGTTTTCATGTTGATGGAACTTTTAGAGATTACTATAAATCCCAAATCGAACTTTTAGAAAAGGATATTAAATTGTATATTAAACAAGGGAAAGAGCGTTCCTTAGAGTTCGCACAAAAGAAAAAAGAAAACTATCAGAAAATCCTTGATGGCATTGAACAAAATGGAGGATTCTATGGAATTCCTAAAGAAAAAAGAGAGCTTACCTCTGAAGAAAGAACTTTGGTTAACAGATAGCTATTAATACAGAAGATTCCATTATTTATAAAAGATGGTGTTATCAAATATGGCAAATAATAACCCTAAAATAGACAAATTAATTGACAATTCCAAGCAAAAGTCAAAAATAACTAAACAAAAAGCAGAAGAAGCTTTAAAAAAAATGATAAAAAAACAGATGAAAATTAACTTTAATTCCGTTTCAGAAGAAGCTCATGTTTCAAAAAGCTTTCTTTATAAGGATAAAGATCTTAGAGCAAGAATAGAAACACTTAGATCTCAGCAAGAAGGTCTCCCTTCACCAAGACAAGTAAAACGCAATATGAGTAACGAATCAAAAGATGTAATTATTGCGACATTGCGAAAAAAAATAGAAAAACTTGAAGATGAAAACAAGAAACTAAAAAATCAACTACAAAAAGACCTTAATGATTTTTATAAAGAATTATAAAGACTTTAATATTAAATATAGAAAAGGTTAGACCTAATAAGATATGACATAACAACTTAGGTAATTAGAGGATTGATGAATTTAATAAATCTATTTAGTATTTTGATAGTGAAAAGAACTGTACTATTCTATTAGATATCATAGACTTTCAGAAATGCGCATAATAGCTTCCTTTCCTAATATCTAATACATTTTTATATCAACAGCGGAAAAGCTGAAATTTCGGTCCGTTAGAACGTTTATTATCATATGCTTAAAAACTAGATCCTACTTCAGAAAAACTACTGTTTGTCAAATATCAAAAATAGGATTATGGGAGCTTGGATCCAAGCTCCCAATAAATTTGAAATGATGCAAATTGTACACGGGTTTGTTAGATTTTTTGCCGCATTAGAAATTTTAATATTTTTTGGAGGATTTATTACTTTTACCGATATTACATTCTTCGCAAAGTGCTTGCAGGTTTTCAAGGATAGTAGCACCCCCCAATGAAAAAGGGATTACATGGTCAACATGAATCTTTACTCCATCATTTGGTGTACGTCCACAAAGTTTACAACAACGGTCTCTCTCAAGCACCTTGAATCGAAGACTTAGTGGGATAGAACGGTTTCCCCTCCTGTTTTTAATTTTTTCTGGAAGTGAATCCCCGGATGGCCCAATTGTTGTGGATAACAAATTTGGCTCAAGAGAATATGATGGAAGTATCTCCAGTTGATAACCCTTATTCCCCATGAAATGTCCCTTCAATAGTGAGATCATCAAAAGTGAGATCATCAAAAAATCTGATATAAACTTTTCTGGTGTCGTGTTTAAAAAAGTCTTCGTTTTTGTATCATATACACCAAGGAACAAGTCGTTTGTCTCTGTAATCTCAAAACCGAGCTTTTGAAGCATACCAGAAAATATCTGCTGTTTCATTCGTCGAAATGCTTTGGTCGCATCTGAATGCCCTTCAAGCCGTTCAGAAAATTTTATTTTTTGCATAAAGGGGTAGCGTCAGGAAAATGCGGATTTACAACGATAAGGAAACTTTTACCCATAAAAAAAGCCGATTTCAAGGAATCGACTGTTGAACTAAAGCACCCATATAGTAAGCAAAGAAATAATAAAAAGTTTTAACCAACTATATTGGGGTCTACTCTTAATACTTCTGTTATGTTAGTTAACGTCCATTTTCATCCCAGTCTTCGTACGAATCAAAATTATGATCTGGATCTACAGAGTCTCTTCCAGCTTCCATTAAGCTGCTAGCACAGTCTTTACAAAAAGACTCACCATCTATCAGTAATTCTGAATCGAGTTGATTTTTGGAGAATTCTCCTCCACACTCATTACAAATATACTTTTTCATAAGTTTCCTCCTTTTCCAATTTAAATAGCGTATCTAAATATTGATTATACAGCAATAGTAACTAAACTGCTTCGTTCGTATTATAAGGTCACCAGATATTTCTGGTTGACCTATTTTTTTATGGTCTTATTATATCAGTAGCCAGGGTAGAACGTAACTGCCCGTGGGGCTTCGACCCCGTCAGCTAAACGGTTCGCCCCCTACTTGTAGAAACATGATTGAGGCTGGTTGGGACTTAGATCTCGTATAACAAGCGAAGCTGTGACACTGCATGGAGGAATTAGGGATACTGGCAAATGACTAGTTTAGGAGGAGGAATTAGAAATGAATCCAGTCATAGGTCTGGATGTTTCAAAAGGGGAAAGTCAAGTTCAGGCATTTTTAGATAAAGGCAAACCATATCGTAAGAGTTTTAAAGTTTCTCATACTATTGAAGGTCTTAATTTACTTGTAGAGTTTCTGGAGGTCGTAAAGAGAGAAACAGGTAAGAAACCACCTATCGTTCTAGAAGCAACAGGACATTATCATTCCTCTGTTGTTCAATACTTGGAGGAACGTGGATATTTATTGATCATCATTAATCCACTGATTTCTTATAAAGTTAAAAGTTCAAGTCTTCGGAAAGTAAAGACAGATGCGGTCGATGCTTACCATCTCTGCGAGCTATTTTATAAAGAGGATCTTGAGCCATATAAAAAGCGTGGAGTTCAACTTTTAAACCTTCGAAATCTTACCAGACAGCACGAGAATATAACTGGGGTATTAATTCAAACAAAGCTACAATTTCAAGCTATTCTGGATCAGGTCTTTCCTGAATATAGAGGGGTTTTTGGCGACTTATATTCAGTAGTATCACTGTTAACTCTTTCAGAGTTTTCCTCATCTGAAGATATATTAGAGGCAAGTATTGAAACCATAGCTGACAAAATCGCTCAATTATGTAAAAGCCGTTCATACAGATGGGCTAATGAAAAAGCTATTCAACTCAAAGCTGCCGCAGACCGAAATCCGTTTGAAAAGACTTTGTATCAGAGTCATATTTTGAGTCTAGGTATGTATATAAACATCATTCTTCAATACAAAGAGCACCTATCCAAGTTAGAGTCAGAGATAGATGCCCTCGCAAAAGAAGTTGAAGAATATAACATCATCAAATCTATCCCAGGTATCGGTGAAAAGATCGCTGCAACGATCATTTCAGAAATTGGGGAGATAGATCGATTTACTGATCCTAAAAAGCTCGTAGCTTTCGCTGGAGTTGATCCTAGTGTATTCGAATCTGGTAAGTTTACAGCCACCAAAAACCGAATCACCAAAAGAGGATCCAGTAGGCTTCGTCACGCCTTATATATGGCTGTTCGTTGTGCGATTCGTGACTGTCGCAAGAGCAAAACAAGCGATGAGATCATTCCTCGTAATAAGAAATTACGAGAGTTCTATGATAAGAAACGTGAAGAAGGAAAACCCTTTAAAGTAGCTGTCATTGCTTGTGTAAATAAGCTCTTACATTGGATATTTGCCCTTTTAAAGAATAAAACGACTTTCCAAGATATAGCTTAAAACCTATATCTAACTAAATAACACAAAACCTTCCAAAATTAGTCTAACGGAAGGTTATTTGGTATGCGCATTTTTAGTATAGCATGGGATATTTTAAATTTTTATTGAAAAATATTGACAAACTATTAGCTGGTTTAGTTTAAGTAGAAACCTTCACAATCTCAATAGAGTAAAGGCTATTGATACACAGATTCATTCCAATAAAAATAACTTTCACAGCGTCTCACAAGACTTGTATCAAAAATCTTAAAGTTGTAACCGCATTTTCCTGACTGTACCCCTAATTAGCTATAAAACCTTTTGCTAAAGGAACAATAACGGTATCTCCATCCTTTACGCCTGCATTGTCAACACTCCAAAAACCAGTAGTCATCGCATCGGCAATAACTGCTAACTTTTCATCTGGTTCTTCACAAGTCTCTGGAATTTTGAAATGAGTAAAGTTGGCAAATGGCACTCTTAAATATTCAGCTTGCCCACCTGGATAGCCCCCCGTCGTACCAGAATATCCAAAATAGGCACCCATATCACCATTATCATTTGAATTATCACATTGGCTTTCCAAATGATTTTTACAGTAATGGCATTCACCGCATGCTATATTAAAAGGAATAATGACACGATCTCCCTTTTTTAGTTTGGTCACGCCTGGACCAACTTATTCGACGATTCCCATTGGTTCATGACCAATAACATAGTTTTCTTGCAGGTTAGGAATCATGCCGTGAATTAAATGTAAATCAGACCCGCATATAGCTGTACTCGTTACTTTGATAATCATGTCATCTGGTTTTTCAATCTTTGGATCTGGAACTTCTTTCACTACAACATTTTTAATACCTTGATATGTTACTGCCTTCATTGGTCACAGCCTCCAGTGTTAGTGTTCATCAGGTGTCCGGTCAAACATACCTTTTCTATTGGTCTCAACAGGAAATAGATTCATTTTGCCAATCATCAAGGTATTGTTGGCTGAAAGTTGATCTAGTTTATACTGTTCACTTAGTTCGTATGGATGGAACCATTTTTTATTAATCATTAGTTCTGTAATTTCTTGGTACATGGCAATCCCTTGCATTAACTGGTTTCGTAAGACCGTTCTAACATCAGGTGATGCGGACTCCGTTAATGCGACAGCAATATTGCGCACGCCTTCTTTGGCACGAAGAAGTAAATCCATCGCAAATGTGGTATCTGCCAGCTCTGGTACGTGCAGTGAGTTTATAGGGTCTAAATAGTCATGGTTCAATGAATTTGCCTCCTTTTCAATTGACTATTGGCGTTGGACGGTTTTGAGGAACAGGAGCTTCAAAAGGTGCACGTTGATAAATTGCCTGTAATTCCCCAAGCGCTTCGATGGATTGTTCAACATCTTTTTGCATTAACGCTCTCAAATCTTGATCAAATACCAATCCTTGCATTAGTTTTGATTTCGCTAAGCAAAGGGTTTTGAAATTAATAACTTCATGCAAATCCAATGATTCATGATCGGCTAATTTTTGATTATCCATTTCTACTTAACCTCCTTATTCGTTAATACAATCAATTGTATTGTTCCAAAAATAGGAGGAAACATTCTTTAAGGTTTTTTATAATCGGTAAAATTCATAAATGGGAGGAATTCATTAATTTGTGTAGCTGGGGATGATGGCTGCTGCGGTCCTTTTTTCATGTACAAAAAAAATGTTCAACCAGATATATCGTAAGTCCGAAATATAAATACAGAATTGAACTTACCAACATTATAAAAATTTCCAGGAACAGTTTAACATTTACCAAATAAACTGTTCCTAATTTTAAGTTTATTTATTATCAAAAGGTCGGAGCAGGAAATTCATCAATTTTGATACGAAGTAAACTATAAGGTTTCTGTCGTAAGTCTTTTCCATAATGAAATCTAGGCTGTCGATGTAATTGGTTCACAATGACATACAAATATTGATCCGGACCAATTGAAAAAGTATCCGGCCACAACATTCTCGGGTCATGTATGATCGTTTCCATTGTGCCATTTGGCAATATCTTGCGGATACAGTTGTGTTCATAATCTCCAGCATAAACAGTTCCCTTTGCATCAGTGATCATTCCATCAGATGCACCTTTTTCTCCCCAATACTCCACATGATAAGGTAATTCCATGTCCGGTATGCTTCTGTCTCTCAGGGCTTCTGTTGTGATCGAGAACAGATGACGACTGGTTAGTGGACAAAAAAATAATACCCTTCCATCAGGCGAAATCGCAATACCGTCAGAAGCCAGTCTAAATGGAGAAGTACTGCCATCTTTATTTCGATTCATTAATACTTTTCCTTCTACTTTCGGTATAAAATAGGGATCGGGTGAAGTTGAATTTGCCCCATTTAACCGTCTGAAGGCGTTTCCATCTGCTAAATCTACGACGATTATAGCTCCTGGTCCTGTTGAAGAAGAATCCGTTATATAAGCATACCCTGCTTTTCCAACACGAAAATCAAAACGGACATCATTCAAATAAGTTGTAGGCAGGACAACATCTTCTGTAAAGGTATATACTTTTCTTATTGTATTCGTTTCTAGATCAACAGCGACTAATTTTGCCCCCCCTTTAATAGGTTCAGAAAAATTGGGTGCAGCTGTATCTAATACCCAAAGTGTTCCCCTTCCATCAGCAACTACACTTTGGACACTGATAAAAGTCCTTGTAAAATTCTCGGGGTTAACCAAATTGGTTTGTAAATTAGGATAAGGCTGCAATTTATCCTCAACAATTTCCGCCACCGTAAATTTAACATCGTCTCCCCATTTCGGGAAGCAAATGAAAATACGACCGGTTTCTGAAACAGTAACACCTGTAGGCATAGCCCCATAAAATGGATAAACCAGTTCAAAATTACCGAAATATTTTTCACTAGGTAACATAGGTATCATCATATCCTCCTTAAGCATCAAACGGGATATCACCTATATATGATTTATATTTTTTCTAGTGCATGTTTCTTAATAAGTTTTTTTCTATAAAACATTAACCTCTATCGATTCAACAACTAAAGTCGGTCGGAAGAACAAAATCGCTAACGCGACTTAAATCACGTCCCAAGTGAAGATTATTCACTTGGGATATTTCTCGCTCGTCTCATTGTTCCGTTACAAAAAGGACAGACTACTTCTACTTCTTCATTTTCCTTTAAATCAAAATGGAACTCTTCAACCACATATTCTGGAACCTCATCTTCTTTTCCACAATCCATGCATTTAAAAATAATTATTTTCATATCCTCATTTAATCCAAATGGATCTTCTTCTAGCCATTTAAGAAAATCCTTACTCATATCATCCTGCTCTTTGTTTTTGACCAAGATTAATCCTCCTTACCGTTTTAACAGATTCTAAATCCTCCATATAATGATACAAGAATCCATAATCTGCATGCCAGATCTCCACTAGGTCCATCTCACGATGGCAATGAGGACAGATAAAAGGATCTTTATCAAAAGCTTCAATCATTCTTTGTCTATAAGTTTTTTTCTTCTTTTTTCTTTCTAATAACAACGACAGTTGTTTGGTTCTCATAAAAGCATAAAGACTCAACACTTGATTTGCCTTTTTATATGACCTTCTGCTGTACAAACCAAAACGACCAACCATTCGAAAATGCTTGGGACAAATGTGTTGTAATAGATTATAGGGGTACAGCCAACATTTCGGAAATTTTGTACGCTAAGCAAATTTCAATCTAAAAAAGCCGATATCCTTGATGGATTCGACTTTTTTTATATGGATTTCTATTTGCTCCTAATTTTTTTAATTACAAATACTAAAACTGCAAACAGTATTACAAATATTATTATTGTTTTCATTTATATTCACCTCAAAAGAAGAAGCTATAAGTTTTTCTTTGAAAAGATTTGGATTGATATAATCATTGAAATTAAGATAATAAAAATAGATATTACAAAAGGCACCCAAACCATTACTGTTTGAGGTAGTGGTAATTGAAAATTGATATTAAAATTCATCGATTGGTACCACTCAATAATAGTGGGTAGTATAAATGGAGTTAAAAATAAAATAAAAAAGATATACTTTGTTTTTTCATAGCCAAATTTAGTTTGAATAGGTATTAATATTCCGAAAAAAACAGAAATGATCAAAAGAGCTATTCCTATACTATAAATATTTAATCTTGCTAGCCCTGTAGAAAAACCAATTGCTACTGCAAGGTTAAATAAAAGGAAACACCCAATAAAAATCACAAGAATAAATAGATATTTTGCTTTAATGACACCATTACGAGTATGTGGGGTTGTACAAAGAAGTGCTGATCCCCTATATTTATCCTCTTGCATCGAAACCATATTAAACAAAATATATTCCGTAAATAAAACGGTAATAAGAAAACTTGTAAAGCTACCGTTATCAAATCCTAACTTTGAATAAATAAATATGGGGCCAATAACTGCAAAAATAAGCATAAACAATAGGTATTTTTTGGCTAGAATGAAATCCTTTTTGACAAGATGAAATAACATTTTTATCCCTCCTTTACATAGGCTAACATTATATTTTCAATGGAAGGCCTCTCTATTAGACAATCGTTCATTTGTTCACGTACTACGTCTAATTTGTCGGTAATTCCTTCGAAGCCAACTGCTGTTTGACGCAAACTTAAAAATAACCTTCTTGTATGTTCATTGATTAAACTATTATCTCCTTTTACCAAAGCATGCCTATCCAGTAGTTCATCTTTACTTTCGTTGAATATGATTCTGCCTTTATCAATCAATATAAGCATGTCAGCTATTTTATCTAAATCAGAAGTTATATGAGTAGAAAAGAATACACTCTTTCCATCCTCTTCCATGAAATCTAAAAGTATCTCCATTAACTCATTACGAATTAATGGGTCAAGACCACTTGTTGGCTCATCCATTATCAATAGATCAGCATGATGAGAAAGAGCTAAAGTAATGGCAAATTTCATTCGCATACCTTTTGATAAGGTTGCAATTTTTTGGTTTAATTTCAAATTAAATCGATTGATATACTTTAAAAAAACAGATTCATCCCAGTTCGTATATGCAGGAGCAATAATACTTTTCATTTCTTTCAATGTCATTTCTTCATAAAAATAGCCTTCATCTAAAACTACCCCGATACGATTCTTTACTATGTACTCATTTTTTTCTATTTCTTTACCAAAAAACTTAATACTACCTTCGTTCTTCGGATAGAGTCCAAGTATGGTTTTTATAGTTGTTGTTTTTCCGGAACCATTAATTCCGATAAAACCAGTTATACAACCTTCTTTTAATAAAAAGTCCACTTTATCTAAGCTGAAAGTATCTAACTCTTTCTTTAAGTTTTTCACATCTAAAACAGCTGTCATCACTCATCATCCTCTTCAAAAATGATATCCATCATTAAATAAAGTTCTTGTTTATTTATTCCTAGAGTTTTAGCCATCTGCCACGCCTCTGAAAGCTTTTTTTCAATCATGTGCCTTTTAGATTCCGACAGCATCTCTAAGTTGTCGGATGCTACAAATGAACCTTTTCCAACGGTTGTTACAATAAATCCTTCCTTTTCTAATTCGTCATATACTCTTTTTGTTGTAAGAACACTAACATGTAAATCATTTGCTAATGAACGAATGGACGGAAGTTTTTCACCTTCTTTTAATTCCTGACGAAGAATTCCACCTTTAATTTGATCCTTTATTTGTTGATATAACGGTTGCTCGGAACCATTTTTAATAATTATTTTCATAGGAACCCTCTTTTTTCAACTGTATATGTACTTGATATACATTATATACATAATATACAATTATTATAATTTAATTTCAATATCTAAAATAACATAATGTCTTAATTCAATTATTGTAAGGAGTTGATGAACCATAAACGACCGTTTATGGTACTTATAAATATTTTTAAAAAAACAACCTATTTCTATTAATCTATAGAACCAAAACTCATTCCCAAAATCAAAGTAACATTTTTAGTATATGATACCGTTTTAGGTGCTAATATAGGGTTATAAACTACTTTTGCAGGTGATGAATGATGATATTTGGTTATGCACGTGTAAGTACGGAGGAACAAAACTTGGATATGCAAGTTGATGCACTTACAAAGTTTGGGGTAGAAAAAATTTATAAAGAAAAATTGACCGGAACTAGAAAAGATAGACCCCAACTTGAAGAACTTCTTAAAGTCTTACGCAGTGGCGACAAAATTGTTGTATATAAACTGGATCGTATTTCACGTTCTACAAAACATCTAATTGAACTTAGTGAATTATTCAATGATCTGGGCGTAGATTTTGTCTCTATTAATGACAGTATTGATACTTCAACTGCAATGGGGAAGTTTTTCTTTCGTACAATGGCAAATATTGCAGAGTTAGAACGAGATATTATTAGCGAAAGGACAAAATCAGGGCTTCAAGCAGCAAGATCCAGAGGAAGGAAAGGTGGCAGACCATCGAAGAAAAAGGACAAAGTTGAAATGGCGATTAAAATGTATAAAAGCAAGGATTATACAATCAACCAAATTACAGAAGCAACAGGAATCAGCAAAACCTCACTGTATAGATACTTAGACAAAGTAAATTAGGCGCATACCAAAATTATTAATAAGGATTGATTTAACTTGAGTGTAAAAGAACTACTGACACCAGAACAGCGCAAGGAAATTTTAAACCTTAATAATTTATCAGAATTTGAATTTACTTCTTATTACAGTCTATCTGACTATGATATTGATGTTATAAATCGTCATAGAAGAGATCATAATCGCTTAGGGTTCGCACTCCAATTATGCATTCTTAGAAACCCCGGTTGTTCTTTAATTAATATGTTAGAAATACCCGAAAACCTTATTAAATATGTTGCTAATCAAATTAATTTAGATCCAGAGGTTTACTCTTCATATGCTCAACGTGATACAACTAGACGTGAGCATTTAGAAGAAATACGTCAAGTTTATGGATATAGAAACTTTAATAACAGTGATTATCGTACGATTTCTAATGTTCTTTTAAAATCCGCATTGGAAAATGGGAATTCGATGTATCTAGTACGCACAGCAATTGGTTTATTAAGAAAGGAAAAAATAATCCTTCCTGCCATCCCAACAATCGAAAGGATGGTTTGGTTAGCAAGAACGCGTGCAGAGAAAAGAATATATGCCATACTAACAAGTAATCTTTCCGAAAGACATAAGCGTGAACTAGAAAAGTTAATCGATTTAACGGTAAATAATAATAAAACCCAATTAGCTTGGCTTCGGGAAATTCCCGGACAGTCGTCACCAGATTCTTTTTTAAAGGTCATAAAAAGATTAAAGTACATTAAAGAAATGAATATTGCAGCCAATACGGCATTAATACACCCCAATAGACTTTTACAATTGGCACGAATTGGGGCTAGATATGAACCCCATTCTTTTAGAAGATTTAACGAAGATAAAAGATATGCATTATTGGTCGCTCACTTAATCACTCTCTCCCAAGACTTAACTGACCATGCCATTGAAATTCATGATAGACAAATGATGGTGTTACAAGCAAAAGGCAGAAAAACGCAAGAAGAGATGCAAAAACAAAATGGAAAGTCAGTAAATGAAAAAGTTGTGCATTACGCAGATATAGGAACGGCTTTAATTAAAGCCAAAGAGGAAGGGATCGATCCCTATGTGGCATTAGAGCAAGTAATGCCGTGGGAGAAAATTGTAGAATCGATTGAGGAAGCTAAATTATTATCAAGACCAATGGATTATGATTACCTTGATTTAATAAAAACTCGATATAACTATTTAAGGAAATATACTCCAAGCCTGTTGGATTCCTTAGTGTTCAAATCTACTAAATCAGCAGAGCCTTTATTGAAAGCATTAGATACCATACACGAATTAAATGATTCTGGAAAAAGGAAGATCCCTTATGGCTCACCTTTGAGTTTTGTTCCTAAACGTTGGCAAAAACATGTTTTTGATGATGAAGGTAACATTAACCGTCAATATTATGAAATGGCTGCCTTAACAGAACTCAAAAACTATATCCGTTCCGGTGATGTTTGGGTTGAAGGTAGTCGATTACATAAGGATTTTGAAGAATATTTAGTGTCAAAAGATGATTGGGGAAAAGCAAAGATTAAAGGGACTAATATAGCTGTTAATGTAAGTTTTGAACAGTATATACAGGAAAGATGTGAAACTTTAAATACGAAACTTCAATGGATTTCCAAAAATATTGATAAAGTTGAAAGTATCAACATTGAAAAACAAAAGATACATGTTGAGAGACTTCAAGCTGATACTCCTGAAGAAGCTAGAAGTTTCAGCTTATCGCTTTATAATATGCTTCCAAGAGTTAAACTTACTGATTTATTAATGGAGGTAGCTGAATGGACTGGATTTGAAGAGTCATTTGTTCACGCTTCTTCAAATCAACCGCCCAAAGGTGAGGAAAGGTCTATTGTGATGGCTTCATTAATGGCGATGGGGACAAATATTGGATTAACTAAAATGGCAGAAGCAACTCCTGATATTTCATATCGTCAGATGGCCAATGTTATGCAATGGAGATTACATGAAGATGCTATGATTCGCGCTCAAGCTACACTTGTAAATTATCAGCACCGTCTATCTTTATCTACATATTGGGGAGATGGGACAACATCATCTTCCGATGGTATGCGTGTTCCTGTTGGTGTATCATCGTTACATGCAGATTCAAATCCTCATTACGGAACTGGGAAAGGTACGACCATTTATCGTTTTACAAGTGATCAGTTTTCATCCTTTTATGCAAAAGTTATTAATACAAATGCAAGGGATGCCGTACATGTAATAGATGGATTATTACATCATGAATCTGACCTTACAATTGAAGAACATTACACTGATACAGCTGGTTATCAATACCTTTTTGTAAAAAAATTAAAATTATTATGTGTTCTTTCATTGTAGACATGTACTTAACGAAAGATTTAAAAATGACTAACGATTTAAAGTCGTTAGCCATTATCTTTCA